>DATLEY010000066.1:0-22471 GCA_035525215.1 Thermoanaerobaculia bacterium
GACCACGCCGACTCCGCTGATGACGATCCGTGAAGACATTGGGGACACGATAACCCTGGAGGGCGGACGGGAGATTTCAATTGCAGGGAGTTGGTGGAGGAGCGGAGATCAGGGAAGAGGGTAGACGAGCGAGGGAGGAGGGAGAGGCGAGGTCAGGGAGGATCAGGGAAGACGGCAGACGAGCGAGGGAGGAGGGAGAGGCGACGTGCGTGCGGCACTGTAGCGGCGCACAGCGTGCGCCGACACTCCCGTGGGTGGGGGACATTCAGAGGCCGCACGCGATGATCGAGAATCGAGGATGCGGCCGAAGAATCTCAGCCGCGATGATCGCAGTCGGGTTCTCATGACCGTTCAAATGCGTCATCCAGGCTGCAATGCCCACTATTGCCCCTCATCCCCGACCCTTCTCCCCGAATTGCGATCGTTCATCAAACCAGAGCCCCGACGGGGAGAAGGGAGCCCCCGCCCTCCGCGAGCTCGCCTCTCCCTCCTTCCCTCGCTCGTCTGCCCTGATCCCTGACATCGCTCGTCTACCCTGATCCCTCACCGATGATCGCTTCGATCCAGCGGTCGGTCTCTTCCATCGATTCGAAGAAGTGATCGGGGTTCTCGGCGAGGAGATCCTCGGCTGGAGTCCGGCCGGAGGCGACGGCGATCGTGGTTGCCTCGTGCGGGACGCCGCAGCGAACGTCCCAGATCGAATCGCCGATGATCACCACGTTGCGCGGAGCGAAGCAGTGACCCGTCTCGCGCCTGACGCGCTCCACGGCGATCGGCGGCAGAAGAGTGCGATCCTTCGAGTCACTCCCGTAGGCTCCCCATGAGAAATGGCGATTGAGGTCCCATGGGGCCAGCTTCACGCGGGCACCCGGTTCGATGTTGCCGGTGACGAGTCCGAGGGTGAAGTCTTTTCGTTCGCTCAATCGCGCGAGCAGTTCATGGACGCCCGGGAGAACGCGCTGCCGGCTGCGATTCAGCCGGTGGCGCAGACCCTCCACGTAGCGGAACCAGAGCGAGGGGAGACCCTGGTTGATCTCCTCCTTTTCGAATCCTCCGCTGGAGAGAACTTCGTGAGCAATTGCGGGGTCCGTCTTGCCGGAAAAATCGAACCGAGCGAGATCGTCCTGGTAGCCGTAAACGACGTCCAGACCTTCGGCGAAGGCCTCGCGCGCGGCTCCGTCATCCCGGACCAGCGTTCCGTCGATGTCGAAGAGAACGAGTTTCATGGCGAATCCGGATGGGTGCTCAAAGGATCACCGTGTACTCGAGCGAGAGGAGATCGTCCATCCGGTCGAGGTAGACGTGGCCGTCCGTGTGGTCGATCTCATGCTGAAAGATGCGCGCTCCATATCCTTCCACGATCCGGTCGAACTGCTGGCCGCTTCGGTCGACCCCGCGGACCCGAATCCTTGAAAAGCGGCCGCACTGTCCTGCCAGAAAAGGAACCGAGAGACATCCCTCGAAGTCGGTGACGCGATCCTCGGAGGCCGGCTCGTACGTCGCATTGAAGATCGCATCGCGCGCAATGGGGTCCGAGCCACGCCGGCGGGCCACCAGCTCGGGAAGCTCCAGTACGAAGATCCGGAACGGCAGATGAACCTGGGGTCCGGCGAGCCCGACTCCCTGGTAGGCGTGCATCGTCTCGAACATGTCCTCGATCAGCGGCTCGAATCGTCCGGCCCGGATCTCAGCCGGGTCGAGATCCGCTGCTTTCTGACGGAGGACGGGATGACCGAGACGGGCGACTTTGAGAATCATGGAAGGGTTGTACCGGAGAAGCTCACTCGAAGAGAAGGGCTTCCGGATCCGCCCCGAGGGCGTCGTACTCGCGTTGAATCTCGGCCTTGTGCTTCCACTCCATCTCGGCGAGCTCGGAAAAGAGCTTGAGCAGATCGGGATCGGTGGCCCGCTCGGCCAGGAAGCGGTAATTGCTCTCCGATTCGCGTTCGAGCTCGAGAGCGATTCGCAGGCCCCGGACCGCATCGATGTTCTGCAGGTCGTCGGGTAACTCGACCGTGGGCTCGGTCGGGACGGGCGGCTCTTCACCCACCAGCTCGCGATATCGCTGCTCGAGGGTGGCACGGTGAGCAATCTGGCGGTGCGCGAGGTCGAGAAGTCGGGCGCGGGCCTGTGCATCGGAGGCGCGGTCGGCGAGGCGCGTGTAGTACTCCCGGCTGGCGAGCTCCGATTCGATCGCTTCGCCCAGCACGTCGCGCACCGTGGTGACCAGAGGCTTCATCTTCGTTCAGGAGGGCTCGGAGGCGCGATCGAGCTTCTCCCCTCGGAAAAGATCGGGGTTCGGTGGATCGCTCTCGGGATAGGGCGACTGCCGGAGAGCCTGGCCCAGGCCCGTTCCCCCGGCGGTCCCGACTTTCTTCATGGCGCCGTAGTAGGGCCGCCATCCCATCGGCTCGATTGGGAAGTTCGGCGGGACGACGAGATCGCGAAGTCCGACCACCGCCCGCGCTCGCGTGTCGATCGCCATCTCGTAATCGCGCGTCATGTAGATCGCATCCTCGGGGCATGCGTCGACGCAGTAGCCGCAGAAAACGCAGCGCAGCAGATCGATGTCGTAGCGAAGCGGAAATTTCTCGCGGGTCCTCTCATCCTCTCCCGCTTCGATGGTGATGCACTCAGCCGGGCACGCCGTGGAGCACATGTAACAGGCCACGCAACGCGTCGTCCCGTCTTCACGGGTGGTCAGAATGTGGCGGCCGCGGAAGCGCTCCGAATACATCCGCTTCACTTCCGGGTAGAGGATCGTCGGCAGATTCTTGATGTTCACGAGATTCTTGAGCAGATGCCCGAGAGTCACGAACATTCCGCGGATCACCTCGGGTAGAAAGAGGCGCTCCATCATGGAGAGCTTTCTTCGTTCGATCTTGATTACGCCCATGAAAGCGGTCCTAGTGGTCCAGCTCGCCCGCGATGATGTTCAGAGATCCGAGGGTGGCGATCGCGTCCGGGATCGTCTGGCCGGTGATCATCGGCACGTACGCTTGGTAGATGGAGAAGCAGGGGGGGCGCACCCGCACCCGGTACGGGTTCTTGGTCCCGTCGGAGACGATGTAGAACCCGAGCTCGCCGTTGCCTCCCTCGACCTGAAAGTAAACCTCTCCGACCGGCGGGGTGATCCCGTGCATGATCAGCTTGAAGTGATAGATCAGCGACTCCATCTCGTTGTAGACCTTCTCCTTCGGAGGAAGGGCAACGTACGGATCGTCGACGATGACGGGACCGTCGGGGAGCCCGCGGTCGATGGCCTGCTGAAGGATCCGGAGAGACTGCCTCATCTCTTCCATGCGGACCAGATAGCGCGCGTATGTGTCGCCCCCCTCGGCGATCGGGATGTCCCAGTCGTACGTCTCGTAACCGAGATACGGGTTGGCCTTCCGGACGTCGTAAGGCACCCCGCAGGCACGCAGGCAGGGACCGGTGAAGCCGAAGTTGATGGCATCCTCGGCGGAGATCGGCCCTATGCCATCGGTCCGCTCATGAAAGATACGGTTGCGCGTGATCAGCTTCTCGACGTCGTTGATGAGCGTCGGAAGCCGGCTCACCAGCTTCTGTGACTTCTCGAGAAAATCCGGCGGCACGTCGACCGCAAGTCCGCCGATCCGGGTATAGGATGGAAGAAGCCGCGCGCCGCAGCATGCCTCGATCAGCCCGTAGATCTCTTCCCGTCCCTGGAAGAGGTACCAGAAGTTCGTGAGCGCCCCCATGTCGACCAGGTTCGTGCCGATGCAGACCAGGTGATCGGCGATGCGCATGAACTCCGAAAGCATGAGTCGGACATGCTGCGCGCGGCGGGGAGCCTCGATGCCCAGAAGTTTCTCGACCGCCATGCAGTAGCCGACGTTGTTGATGAATCCCGAGCAGTAGTTGAGCCGGTCGGTGAATGGAATCACCTGCTGGTAGGTGTGCGTCTCCGACATTTTCTCGAAGCAGCGGTGGAGATAACCGATCTCGGTATCGGCGCCGACGATCGTCTCGCCATCCAGAGTGACCGCGATCCTGAGAGTCCCATGCGTGGCTGGATGCGACGGACCGAGGTTGAGGGTGACGTGCTCGAAGTCATTGTGCTCCGGCGGAATGGTGACGCGGGGCTCGAGCCTGGCGACGTCCTTTTCGCTGAGCAGCCAGCGCTTTCCGGCATCGTAATCCTTGCGAAGGGCGTGTCCTCGGAATGCCTCGTGAGTCAGGATTCGGCGGAGATTGTGGTGGCCTTCGAAGCGAATTCCGAACATGTCGAAGACTTCGCGCTCGTACCAGTCGAAGCCCTTGAAAACAGCGAGACAGCTGGGAACCGAGTCGTTTTCTCCAACCCGAACCTTGAGCCGGACCCGGTCTTCGTTCGTCAGGGAGTAGAGCTGATAGACGACGTCGAAGCGACCCTCCGGTCGGTCCGGGTAATCGACGCCGAACAGATCGAGCGGAAGGGTGAACTGCAGCTCGGAATCTTCCTTGAGAGCCCGGAGCACTTCAAGGATCGATTCCCGGGCCACGATAAAGGTGGGAAGGTCCTGTCCCGTCTCCGGCGTGACCTGAAAGGAGGCGATCTTCGCGCCGATGGCTTCCTGCCGCTTCGCGATGGCCTCCGTGTCCGCGGGGACGTAAGCCAGCCGGTTCGTCGGCGCCGGGCCGGTGTACGGCATCGAGCTGTATCTGGTCAGTGTGCTCATCGGCGAATCTCACCCCGCTCGATCTGTTCCTTCAGTTTGAGGATTCCGTACATCAGTCCCTCGGGGGTGGGCGGGCAGCCGGGAACCCACATGTCGACCGGAATGATCTCGTCGATTCCCTGCACGACGTGGTAAGCGCGGTAGAAGCCCCCGCTGGTGGCGCAGGCTCCCATGGCCAGAACGTAACGCGGCTCGGGCATCTGGTCGTAGATCTTCCGGAGGACCGGCGCCATCTTGTCGACGATGGTCCCCGCGACGATCATCAGATCGGCCTGCCTGGGAGAGAAACGGACGACCTCGGCGCCGAAGCGCGCGACGTCGTAGTGGGAAGAGACCATCGACATGAACTCGATCGCGCAGCAGGCCGTTCCGAAGGGGAGCGGCCAGAGGGAGTTGCCGCGGGCCCATCCCACCATGGTATCGACGGTGGTCGTGATGAAGGTCGAGTCTCCGTCATCTCCGGGGAGCACGCGATCGGCCTCGCCCGGAAGCGTCAGAAGTCCCTTTTCCGGGCCTTCGCCCGGCAGTTGGTTCTCTTTACGATCGATGATCGAGTGATCGACGGTGATTTTTTTGATCGCCATGGAGGTCTCGGGTGAGAAGCGGCGGCAGGAGCCTGAATTCTATTGAGTAGAGAAACTTTTCACAAGCAGCGTCAACGTCGCGCGCTCCATTCTTATTCACGCTCCGATCCACAATCGGGTCAGTGAATTCGGCCAATCGGACCGATGAGCGAGGCGACCGGGAGCAGAGGGGCAATTTGATATACTCCGAAGGCAGCTGAGAGATCCGATGACGGGGAAAAAAGAGCCAGTCACGGTCCAGATCTACGGTCAATCCTACAATGTTCGCGGGGAAGGAGACCCAGCGTATTTAACGGAGCTTGCAGAAATTGTCGACGCGCGGATGCGCGAGATCGCACCAGAGGTAGCCACGGGTGATCCAACCAGAATCGCCATACTCGCCGCGCTGAACATCGCCGACGAGTTCGCCCGCTACCGGCGCCGCCGGGAGTCTGATGTCGGCAGCTGGAAAAGGAAGACGGAGCAACTGATCGAGCGCCTCGGGAACACGGTGATCGAGGCATCGGATTGAGAGTAAGATATCGATTGACGGAGACCCTGCAGAGTTCGTGATGAGACAACACTATTTGAACCAACTCCCTAGTTGCGGGAGCCTGAGTCTCGAGACCGGCGCTAACCTTCACTCCACAGGAGCCATGAGGGAAGCCAGTAGGACTCGCGCAGGGCGCCCACCTGTTTTCTGCAGGTTCAATTAGGAATTCCTCACACGGCTCAGGTGGGGCCTCCGACAAGTCATTCCGCCCATCCTTTTCCAAGCAAGCCTCCGTTCGGGTCGCGCGTCAAAGCGATTTCCCAGGGAGGTTCGAGTGGAATTCACAATCATCATTGCAATCGTGACAGGGATCGCCGGTGCGGTGATCCTGGCCGCGCTCTGGTCGGTCGTCTACCGGAAACGCGCCGAAGTTCAGATCGAAGAGGCGCGGAGAACGGCCAGCCGTCTCACCGAGGATGCCCGCAAGGCAGCGGAGGCGAGGCTCAAGGAAGCCGATCTGGAGGCGAAGGGGCAGATTCTTCAGCTTCGCTCCGAGTTCGATAAGCAGTCGCGCGAACGGAGCGACGAGCTGAAAACGGCCGAACGGCGCATCCAGCAGAAGGAAGAGAACGTCGACCGGAAGACCCAGCAGATCGAGAAGCGGGAAGAAGACTTCGATCAGCGCGCCACGCGCCTCAACGAGCGCGAGGGGCAGCTGGGCCAGAAGGAAAAGCATCTCGAGGAGATCGTCGATCAGCAGCGCCACCGGCTCGAGCAGATCTCCGGTCTGACCGTCGAGGAGGCGAAGCGCGACCTGGTGCGCGGCATCGAGAACGAGACCAAGCTCGAGGCGGCGCAACTGGTCAAGCGGATCGAGACCGAGGCCGTCGAGCTCGGAAACATCAAGGCCAAGCGCATCATCGGCACCGCCATCCAGCGAATGGCCTCCGACTACGTCGCCGAGAACACGGTCGCCGTGGTCGATCTCCCCTCCGAGGACATGAAGGGACGGATCATCGGTCGCGAGGGGCGCAACATCCGCGCTCTCGAGCTGGCGACCGGCGTGGATCTGATCGTCGATGACACGCCGGAGGCGGTCATCCTTTCAGGCTTCGATCCGATCCGGAGAGAAGTCGCCCGCATTTCTCTCGAGCGGCTCATGGCCGACGGCCGGATCCATCCGGCGCGCATCGAGGAAATCGTCGAGAAGGTGAGGGTGGAGCTCGAGGACAAGCTGTTCGAAGAGGGTGAAGCCGCGGCGTTCTCGATCGGCATCACGGACATCCATCCCGAGGTGCTCAAGCTTCTCGGCCGGCTGCGGTATCGGACGTCCTACGGGCAGAACGTTCTGATGCACTCCCTGGAGGTGGCCCAGCTCGCCGCGCTCATGGCCACCGAGCTCGGCGCGAACGTGGAGATCGCCAAGCGCGGCGGCCTTCTGCACGACATCGGAAAATCGATCGATCGGGAGATGGAAGGAACGCATCTCGAGCTGGGCCGGCAGGTTCTCGACAAGTACGGCGAGCGCCGCGAGGTGATTCACGCCATGGAGTGCCATCACGGCGACTACGATCCCGAGACGGTCGAAGCGGTGCTGGTCAACGCGGCCGACGCCCTCTCGGCGGCGCGTCCCGGAGCCCGGCGGGAGATCCTGGAAAACTACGTGCATCGCCTCGAGCGCCTCGAGTCGATCGCAGACAGTTTCGAGGGAGTCAACAAGGCGTTCGCGATCCAGGCCGGACGGGAGCTCCGCATCATCGTCAACGCCGAGCGGCTGACCGACGAGCAGTCGATCTGGCTGTCGAAGGACGTGGCGCGTCGAATCGAGTCCGAGCTGCAGTATCCGGGACAGATCAAAGTGACCGTCATCCGGGAGACCCGCGCGGTCGACTTCGCGAAGTAGCCGGGCGGGAGCAGAGGTATGAACTGAATATGGTCCGTCTTCTCTACATCGGTGACGTCGTCGGTCAGCCGGGCCGCAAGGCCCTGCGAGGAAAGCTCGAGTCCGTCATCGACCGCGAGCGGGTCGACTTCACTGCCGTGAACATCGAGAACGCGGCAGGTGGGTTCGGCGTCACTGAGAGCATCCTGGAGGAGTTGAGAGATCTCCCGATCGATCTCTATACGTCCGGAAACCACGTCTGGGACAAGAAGGAGTTCGTCGAGAGGCTCGACGAGATCGATTCGGTGATCCGTCCCGCGAATTACCCGGCGGGCAATCCGGGCCGAGGCCGGGCCCTCCGTGTCACCGCGGGGGGTGTGAAAATCGGCGTCATCCAGGTGATGGGGCAAGTGTTCATGCCGCCGTGCGACAACCCGTTTCACGTCGTGGAGCGCGAGCTTGCGGCCTTCGACCAGGACGTGAAAGTCATCATGGTCGATATCCATTGCGAGGCGACGTCGGAGAAACAGGCCATGGGGCGCCTGCTCGACGGCCGGGTATCCGCGGTTCTCGGAACGCACACTCACGTGCCGACCGCGGACGAGAGGATCCTTCCGAACGGAACGGCGTTCCAGACCGACGTCGGGATGACAGGAGCCTATGACTCGATCATCGGGTTTCGTCCCGATGAGATTCTCCAGAAGTTCCTCATGAACACTCCTCGCAAGATGGAAGTGGCGAAAAGGGACGTCCGGCTCGTCGGCGCCCTGATCGACGTCGACGAAGCGACCGGCCGCGCGAGCGCGATCCGGCGGCTCAGCGAGAAGCTCGACGATTGAAAGTCTTCAGGCCCTTCGATCCCGACTTGTGCCGTTCCCCAATTCGATCATGAGCACACGCCGCGAGCTCACGCTCTTCACGATCGGGGCGGCGGATTCCGCGGATCTGGTCGGCCTCCGCGCCTCCTTCGACATCGCGACGGTGATCGAGTTGCCGGCTCCAGCGGACGGCCGTTCCGCGGCGCCGCCCGCTGAGATCCGCGAGGCAGTCACACGTTCCGCCTCCGACTGGATCTTCCTCGTCCGTCGCGGGGAGTTCATCTCGCAACCCCTGGCCGCGGAGATGGCGGGGGCTATCTCCGATCCTCCCAGGGCCTGGGGATATCGCCTGAGGATCCGGCCGATCTATTCGGGAGAGCCCCTTCTCATCGAGAAAGGGGCGGCGGAGCTGAGACTCTTTCACCGCCGCCACGTGCGGATCGATCCGCGCAGCCGCGAGATGCAGATCGAAGGAGCGGTGATCAGGCTCGAGCTGCCGATCGATCATGTCCGCTTCGCCTCCAGCTCGGAACATGAGATGTGGCTCGCACGGAACGCCGTTCCGCATTCTTTCCTGCGGCGCCTGCTTCGATTCGTCCGAACCGCGGTGGCGACGGGCGCGCTCTTCAGAAGTCCGGCGACGGTGCGCTATCTCTGGATCGAGGCGGGTTGGGATCGCGGAGGTGTCGCGGTCCGCGAAGAAGATTAAGAGAGAAGGAACTCCGGTAAACGCGTGAAGCTAATGGGATGCCCACCGGTTCTGGTTGAGTTGCCGCAGGCTTCCCTGCATCCGGAACTGCCTCGGCGACATTCCGAAGCGTCGCCGGAACTGCTGGCGGAAGTAATTTTCGGAATCGAACCCGCAGAGCCGGGCCACCTGCGTGATGCGCATGTTTCCCGTCTTGAGAAGCCGCGCTGCTTTTTCGAGCCGCTTCTGTTTGAGGAACTGGCTCAGCAGCTTTCCGGTGGCGCGATGGAACCGACCGGAGACGTACTGGCGGGTGAACCCGAGCTCTCGCGAGACGGCCTCAACCGTCAGATCGTCGTCGTTTCGCACGCGACTGCGGACGATCTTCATCAGGGAACGGACTAGCCCATCCATGGCAATACTCCTCTCGCCGATGGTTGACGGGCAGGAAGAAGAGACTCCTCAAACCCAGGATCGGTAAAGATCGAAATCGGTTGCGACCTAAACGAAAGTCAACCGTCGGCTCCATTATACGCGCCTATTCGGGAACCGCTCTCTGCAGGGGGGCGAACGTTCGGTAGCTCTTCTTGCAGCTCGATCGATTTGATGGTTGAAAATGGAAAGCGACGAATTTGACGTCGCACACTAGAATGGGAACCGAGAGAGCGGCAAGTCGACGCCGCGAGGGAGAGGCCATGCCGGACCACCGCGAATTTCTGAGGTCGGTCGAACTACTCGGAACGCTGCTGCCCGCCGAGCTGGACCAGTTTTCGGAAGCACTCATCTCGACCGAGTTTCAGCCGGGGCAGCTCATTCTCGAAGAGGGACAGCCCAATCGAGCCCTTCACCTGGTGCGGGAGGGGAGGATCCGGGTGACTCGGAAGGTGGACGAGCGCGAGCTGATCCTCTGTGACCTCTCCGCCGGGCGGACATTCGGCGAGCTTTCGATCCTCGACGAGGGGACGGCCAGCGCGACCCTGCGCGCCGTTCCCCGGACGGTCATCCTCTCGCTCTCCTCGGGGGACCTCCACAAGCTGCTGGAAGATTCGCCCGCGACGGCTGCTAAGTTCTGGAGAGCGCTCGCTCTCGATCTCCGTCGCCGGCTTCTGCACACGAACGACGTGGTCCGCACGTATTTCGAGGTGAATCGCGCCCTGATCGAGAATCCCACCTTCCGCGAAGCCTACGCCATGGTGTCGCAGTAAAGTTTCGAGGCGCGCTGGAGCCGGATCCGCGGACCCTGCTACCATGGTCGTTCACCGATGAGACGCCTCGCCCTTCTCACGATCGTTCTTCTGATGCCGCTGGGTGCCGTAGCGGGCGTCAAGCTCGTGGAGCGCCCGGACGGGACCAAGGCGATCGTGAATGACGGCGGGCCCGCCAGGGGCGGCATCGGACTCCGTGAGAGCACTCTTCAATGGCTCGCGAATCAGCGGAACCGGACGTCCCGATTCGACGACATCATCGAGCGGCACGCCGAGTTCTATCGCGTCGATCCGGTTCTGGTCCGTGCGGTGATTCAGGTGGAGTCGAACTTCGATCCGCGATGCGTATCGGACAAGGGAGCGCGGGGGCTCATGCAGCTCATGCCGGCCACCGCCAAGCGCTTCAAGGTCACTGACATTCACGATCCGGATCAGAACATCCGCGGCGGCATCGCCTTCCTCGCTCATCTTCAGGTGCTCCACGCCGGGAATCTTCAGCTCATTCTCGCGTCCTACAACGCGGGGGAGGGCGCCGTGTCGCGATACGGCGGCATCCCTCCTTATCGCGAGACGCGCGAATACGTGCAGAAGGCGCTGACCGTGTACCACGGACGCGTCTGGGGCGCCCCCGGCGCCGTGACGATCCGGCCGGCCTCGGGGCGCTCGAAGCTCGAGGGGGGATTCACGAATCCAGGGCCGAAGCTCCCACCCTACGCAGGAGTGGCCTCAGTCTCGGCTCTCTCGCGGCCCGGATCCCGCTAAGCGCTCTACTCTCCTGTTCTGCGGATTCCTTCTCGAGGTTCTTCGCTTCTCATCCTGGCTGCTCTGGCAGGATAGGGTAGGTGGTGTGAGAATGCCGGGTAGAAGCCACTCCCACTCCGAATCGGATCCCCGAGAAATGAGATGAAGGTCGACCGAAATGATCTCGACGCGCTGAGAATCGATCGCGGCTCGCATGTGATTCCGCGTCGGACCCGTGCCTGGCTCGCGATCGCGGTGGCTGCGGTGGTTGTTCTGGCGCTCGTCCTCTGGTTTCGGCGTCCCGCAGCGCCTCTGGTCCAGGTGGCCGTGGCTCAGGCGCTTCAGCGGCGAGGGGAGGCGACCGCACTCAACGCCACTGGATACGTGACGGCTCGCCGGCAGGCGACGGTGTCATCCAAGGTCACAGGCAAGGTGGTTGAAGTGCTCGTCGAAGAGGGGATGACGGTGAAGGAGGGTGAGATTCTCGCGCGGCTCGACCCTGCGACGCCGAGCGCGACCCTCCGGCTCGCACAGGCGCAGGCCAGCGCCTCGGAGAGCGCGCTCCGTGAGACGACGGTGCGCATTGAGGAGGCGACGCTGGAGCTGCGTCGAGCGGAGAGTCTCGCGCGACAGCAGGTGAGCAGCCAGGCCGATCTCGATGCGGCGCGCGCTCAACTCGACGCGCTGCGGGCGAGGCTCGAAGCGCAGCGTGATGAGCTGGGCGTCGCTCGCCGGAATATCGACGTCCGTCGGCGCGACTTCGAGGATACGATCATTCGGGCTCCGTTCGACGGTGTAGTCGTCTCGAAGAATGCGCAGCCGGGAGAGATGATCTCTCCGGTCTCCGGTGGGGGATTCACCCGCACAGGGATCTGCACCATCGTCGATATGAGCTCGCTCGAGGTCGAGGTCGACGTCAACGAGGCCTACATCAATCGCGTGAGCCCGGGGCAGCGCGTGCGCGCTACGCTCGACGCTTATCCAGACTGGAGTTTTGCCGGACACGTGATCACCGTCGTTCCCGCGGCGGATCGCCAGAAAGCGACGGTGCGCGTTCGGATCGGCATCGACGAGCCCGACGCGCGGATCCTTCCCGACATGGGAGTCAAGGTCGCCTTTCTGTCGGACGAGGGCGCGTCGGCGACCTCCGGTGGCGTGACTGTACCTCGCGCTGCGCTTCGACGCGAGGGAGAGACGGATCTCGTCTTCGCCGTCAAGGACGGGAAGGCGGAGCGGCGGGCCGTGGCGGTGGGCGCCGCGGATGGAGATCGAGTCACCCTCCTTTCAGGGATCAGTCCGGGGGAGCGGGTAATCGTCGGCGGGCCGGCCGACCTCGATGACGGAACTGCGGTGCGCGTCGCGGACAGGGAGAGTGCATGAACGAAGGCAACGGAACCCTGGTGAAGGCGCGCGGAGTGGAAAAGCGCTTCAAGCGGGGGAGCGAGGAAATCAAAGTCCTGGCGAGCCTCGACCTCGAAATTCCCAAAGGAGAGTTTTTGGCTCTGATGGGACCCTCGGGATCGGGAAAGTCGACACTGCTCAACCTCGTCGGCGGACTCGATCGACCGACCGCGGGGACGATCGAGGTCGGGGGCGACCGGATCGACACCATGAGCGAACGCAAGCTGGCCCTCTGGCGTTCGCGTCACGTCGGGCTCATTTTTCAGTTTTACAATCTGCTTCCCGTCCTTTCCGCGGAGCGGAATATCGAGCTTCCGCTGTTGCTCACCCATCTTTCGCGCAGCGAACGGCGGGACCACGTCGCCACGGCGCTCAAGATCGTAGGGCTCGAGCATCGGGCGACGCATTCGCCCCGAACGCTTTCGGGCGGAGAGCAGCAGCGGGTCGGCATCGCCCGGGCGATCGTGACCGATCCGACGCTGGTTCTCGCCGATGAGCCGACCGGAGACCTCGACCGGAAGACGGGCGACGGCATTCTCGATCTTCTCGATGCCCTCAATCGCGAGCACGGCAAGACGATCGTCATGGTGACTCACGATCCGCATGCCGCTTCGAGAGCCTCGCGCACGCTCCATCTTCTCGACGGACAGCTTTCAGCGGAGATGCTCTCGTGAAGTTCCTCCCGTTTCTCTTCGCGAACTTCCGGCGTCACCGAATGCGCATCGCACTGACGGTGCTCTCGATCCTCGTGGCGTTCATCCTCTTCAGTTATCTCGCCGCGATCCGGAAGGCATTCGAGATGGGAATCGACCTGGCGGGCGCCGACCGGCTCATCGTCCGGCACAAGGTCTCGATCATCCAACTTCTGCCGCTGAGCTACGAGAGCGACATCGAAGCGATTCCAGGAGTCGCCGAGGCGATGCACCAGACGTGGTTTGGGGGCATCTATCAGGAGCCGAAGAACTTCTTTGCGCAAATTCCGGTCGTTCCAGACGAGCTCTTCACCGTCTATCCGGAATTCATCCTTCCGGATGACCAGAAGGAAGCCTGGAAGCGAACGCGCACGGGAGCGATCGTCGGTCGGAAGACAGCGGAGAAGTTCGGTTTCGAGATCGGAGACAGGATTCCGATTCAGGCCACGATCTGGCCGGCGAAAAGCGGTCCGATGTGGGAGTTCGATGTCGTCGGGATCTACGACGGCGCGGAGAAGGGAACGGATACCACGCAGCTCCTTTTCCGGTACGATTTCTTCGACGAGAATCGCCAGTACGGAGAAGGGCAGGTCGGCTGGTACGTGATCAAGGTCGCGGACCCGGATCGTGCGGACGCGATCGCGCAGCAGGTCGATGCTCTCTTCACGAACTCGCCCGCCGAGACCAAGACCGAAACCGAAGGCGCCTTCATCAAGGCGTGGGCCGATCAGGTCGGTAACATCGGCAGGATCGTCACCGCGATTCTCACTGCCGTCTTCTTCACAATCCTTCTGGTGGCGGGTAACACGATGGCGCAAGCAGTTCGAGAGCGCACGCGCGATCTGGGCGTGATGAAGGCCGTCGGATTTCCGAAGACACTCGTCGTCGCGTTGGTCCTGGGCGAATCGCTGCTTCTGGCCCTCGTCGGAGGGGGGATCGGCCTCGCTCTCGGCGCGTTTCTCGTCTCACTTGGCGACCCGACGGGAGGCGCTCTGCCGATCTTTTTCTTTCCACCCGAGGATCTGGTGATCGGCGTCGTGCTGGTCATATTCCTTGGGCTCGTATCCGGGCTTCTCCCGGCTCTTCAGGCCATGCGCCTCGACACGGTCGAGGCGTTGCGAAGGGAGTAGCGATGAACTGGTTCGCTCAGATTTCGGCCCTCACTGGATTCAACCTCCGGACGCTTCCCCAGCGAAAGGGTTCCGCCGCGGCCGCGGCCGCGGGCATCGCGGGCGTGGTCGCCGTTCTGGTCGGCGTTCTGTCCATCGGTCAGGGTTTCAGGGAAGCGATGACGGTCAACGGATCCGAGGACACCGCGATCGTTCTTCGAACCGGGGCGGACACCGAAATGACGAGCATTCTGATGCGTGACTCGATCGACATCATCGAGGACGCGCCCGGGACGATCCGGAACGAGGGGAAGGCGCTCGTCTCGCCGGAGCTCTTCGTGATCATCAACCTGCCGAAAAAGACGACGGGAACGGATGCGAATATCGCCATGCGCGGCGTCGAAGCTGCTGCGTTCGGCGTGCGTCCTGAAGTGAAGATCGTCGAAGGACGGATGTTCGGCTGGGGAAGGAACGAAGTCATCGTGGGGAGGGGAGCGCAGCTCGAGTTCAGGGGCCTCGATTCAGGATCGGTGCTGGAGCTCGGCCAGAGCGGCTGGACGGTTGTCGGCATTTTCGAGGCGGGAGGAGGACTGGTCGAGTCGGAGATCTGGGCTGACGCGACCGTGCTCGCGCCGGCGTATCGGCGCGGAAGCAGCTACCAGGTCGCGATCGCCAGGCTCGCTTCGGCAGGAAGCTTTCAGACGTTCAAGGACGCTCTGACCGCCGATCCCAGGCTGAACGTCAAGGTCGTGCGTGAGTCCGAGTTTTACGCCGAGCAATCGCAGCTCATCTATCTCCTGATCACGGGACTCGGCACGCTGATCGCCACCCTCATGGCTCTTGGCGCCGTATTCGGCGCTTTGAACACGATGTACACCGCCGTGGCCTCGCGCGCGAAGGAGATCGCGACGCTCAAAGCGCTGGGGTTCGGAGCGTCGCCAGTGGTCGTCTCGATCCTGATCGAGTCGCTGTTCCTCGCGGCCGTCGGAGGGGCGATCGGCGCGGGGCTGGCCTGGCTGGCGTTCGATGGCTATCGGGCGGCCACGATGAACTGGCAGAGCTTCAGCCAGATCGCCTTCGCCTTCCAGGTCGACGGCAGGCTCCTGTTGAACGGGATTCTGTACGCGATGCTGATCGGGTTCTTCGGGGGACTCTTCCCGGCGATTCGTGCTGCGAGGATGCCCGTGGCGGCAGCGCTGAGGGAGGGGTGAGCCACCCTCATTCCTCCCCCGCGGCCAGCTCGACTCGGGCGAAGTTTTCGCGGTGAATGTCGCCGATGGTGGCGGCAACCGTGCGGAACGACTTGTTTCTTCGATTAGAATCACGCGGCCAGCGCCGGGACGCCCGCATGCCCGAGATCAATCCGAAAGTACCGCCGCCGTTCGATCAGGGGATCTTCCTCCTTCACTACAACCACGGGCGGGAGGCGTTTCAGGAGGGTCGCTATGGCGAGGCCCGGCGCGAGCTCGAAACCGCACAAAAGATGCGGCCCGACGACACGGATGTCCTCAACCTTCTCGGTCTCGTTTACTTCAAGACGGGTGCGTATCCGGAAGCCGAGTTCATCTATCGACGGCTGGTTGAAGAGAACCCCTCCGTCTTCATCCTCCACTCCAACCTCGGGCTGACCTGCTTCAGGCAGAAGAAGCTGGGCGATGCGGAGCGCCATCTCCGGAAGGCGATCGAGCTCCGGCCGAACTACTCCAAATCTCATCTGTATCTCGGTCTCCTCTACCGCATGAAGGGAAAGCTGGGGCTCGCGCTCGAGCATCTGAAATTCGCCGGAGCGGAGAAGGCGGCGAAGGAAGTCGAGCGGGAAATGACCGGCGGCACCCGTCCCGCGGGAGGACGGGAAAGCAGCAAAGGCGAAGAGGGAAAGGAGCCGGTTTCGGCCGCTCCGGAACCGCGCCAGGATCCCGGCGACGCTTCCGCCCGGAACGCCGCGAGGAAGCTTCAGGAAGCCGTCGACGAGACGCCTCTCGGAGAAGAGCTGAAGATCGAGGCTGGGGGGCGACCGGACGGTCCCGCCCGAGCCTTTCATCTCCACGAGAACGGTTTTCTGGAGATCAACTTCGAGAAGAGCGTCTGGATCCGGAAGGGAACGATCTCCAGCTATTCGGGGAATCTCCGATTCTCCGTGGAGGAGGATCTCCAGGGGACAACCGCTGCGGGACTGGTCCGGGCGGAAGGGGGAGGGAAGATGTTCCTCTTCGAGAAGGGTCACAAGACCATCGTTCTCAATCTCGCCGACGAGTTCATCTTCGTCGAGGGGAGCAACCTCATGGCGGTCGAGGAGACTTTGTCGTACCGCCTGGAACCGATGTACGAGCCGGGCTATCAGAGCAAGATCGATGTGATCAAGATCTTCGGCAGGGGCTCGGTGGCCGTTTCGACGTCGGTCGAGCCGTTGACGATGCGAGTTACCCGTGAGCTCCCCCTCTCGATCTCCTCTCGATCACTGGTCGCCTGGAGCGGAGATCTGATCCCGAGCGTGACGGAGGACGATGAAGTGAAAGGGCTGATGATCGAGGGCGCTGAGCCCGGGTTCCGGATCCGATTCGAGGGCGAAGGGGTCGTGGTCAGCGAACAGTGACTCGCGTCATCCCTGTCCGGAGACCTGCAGAACGAGCGGGACGATCACGAAGAGCTGAATCGCGTCGAAGATCCCGTGCGCGATGATACAGGGCCAGAGGTTACGCGTCCGGTAAAAGGTGTAGCCGATGACCAGTGAGACGACCGTGACTCCCACGAGAAGGAACGGCTGGCCGTAGCCCGCGTGCGAGATTGCGAAGAGGATCGTCGAGAGGATCAGCCCGACGCGCTTCTGCAACCATCCGCGGAAGAATGCCTCCTCCACGGTCATGGCGGAAAAAACGATCAGCGCCTTTTTCCAGAACGGCAGTGCCGCCATCCAGGGGATGACCGGCGAAGGCTGTACGTCATCGGGAAGCAGACCCGCCGCGTTGGCGATGACGCCTGCGAGGAGCGCAATGGCGATCGTGATCATCCAGCCGCCGATGCCGACTGCGACTCCGATCGCGGCATGTTTCGCGAAATCGTGACTGCCGAGGTTGAGAAACCACGTCAGCGGAGGGCGTCCCACCAGCAGCCACCAACCGGTCAGAAAGACCAGAAGCAGCAGGTGAAGCGTGAAGAGCGACCAGAACGAGACGCGGGCCAGATCCACGGAGCCGGAAGCGATCGAGGCCTGAACCACGAGCGCCGACATGACCAGAGTGAAAAATCCCGCCCAGGCATAGGCGCCCCATCGCGCACCGGGCGAGATGAACCGGTCGGTGGCCAGAAGGCCGCGCCTTTCGTTGGCCCAGATCAGAGCGCCGGTCAGAGCGAGGGAAAGGAAGATGGCAATCGTCAGTGGGAACACTCAGCGAACCACCAGCACGGGACAGTGCGCCTTTCTGAGGACCTTTTCGGTGATGCTGCCCAGCAGTGCATGCTCGAGGCCTGAATGGCCGTGGGTGGCCATGACGATCAGATCGAAACTTTCGTCACGGGCGGTCTGGATGATCTCGGCAGCGGGGTAGCCGCGGCGGATGGTGATCGTGGCGCGGACGCCCACGGCATTCTTGCCGGCGAGCGCTCTCAGCTCGGATTCAGCTTTCTCCTTCATGGCTTCGAAGTAATCTGGGGAGGGATATTCGATCGGAAAGAAATCGAAATAAGGAAGGACGTCGCTGATCACGGTGAGCAGGGTGATCTCTCCATCCTCGGCGGTGACGCGCGCCGCGAATTCGACCGCCCGCGCGGAGAATGACGAGAGGTCGACCGGGACCAGGATTTTCTTAAATAGCATCATGGAGGCGGTTGTTGGTTGTTCGTTGTTGGTTGTTAGACTACTCCCGCTCCAACACGATCGCCGATCCCTGGGCTCCCGCCGCGCAGACGGTCGCGAGGCCGTACTGCTTTCCGCTTCGCTGCAACTCGTTGCAGATCGTTGTGATGATCCGCGCTCCCGTGGCGCCGAAGGGGTGGCCGATGGCGATGGAGCCGCCGGTGACGTTGATCGCTTCCGGGTCGATCTCCCCCACCGCCTCGCTTCGTCCGAGCCGCTCCCTGGCAAACTTCTCCGAGCCAAGCCATTGTATGTTCGAGAGTACCTGGGCCGCGAAAGCCTCATGCATCTCGATCACGTCGATGTCGCTGAGTTTCAATCCCGCGCGGTCCAGCGCGATGGGCGCCGCGAAGGCGGGACCTTGAAGCAGCTGATCGAACGGATCGAGGGCCGCGTAGGCGTAACTCTTGAGGAACCCGATCGGCTGGACTCCCAGCTCCTTCGCTCGAGCCTCGGACATGAGCAGAACCGCGGCGGCCCCGTCGGTGAGGGGCGAAGAGTTCCCCGCGGTGATGGTGCCGTACTTCCGGTCGAATACCGGCTTGAGCTTCGCCAGTGCATCGAGGGTCGTCTCCGCCCGCACGATGTTGTCCGTATCCACTACCGTTTCGTACTTCGGAGGGACCATGACGGTCATGACCTCACCGGCAAAACGGCCCGATTGGTGGGCCGCGGCGGCTCGATGATGACTCTGCAGGGCGAAACGGTCCTGCGCCTCGCGGGAGATCCCATTCTCCTTCGCCATCTTTTCGGCCGACTGCCCCATCGTCAGTCCCGTCGTCGACTCCGCGATCGCCGGAGCGTCGGGGGCCAGATCCTTGGGTCGGATTCCGGTGAACGCGGACAGCTTTCCCGGAAGGGTCTTCTGCTTGCTCGCAGCCATCAGCGCGTCGGAAAACTTCCGGGAGAAGAGAATCGGAACGGTGGAGAGGGACTCCGCTCCGCCGGCAAGCACGGTATGCGCGTACCCCCGGTGGATGAGGTCCGCGGCGTTCGTGATCGCCTGGCTGGAAGAGGCGCAAGCTCGCGTGACGGTGTAGCTCGGGACGGTCGGAGAGATCCCGGTCCCGAGGATGATCTCCCGCGCGAGGTTGGCCGCTTTGACCGATGGAATGACCGTCCCGAAGATCACCTCATCGATCGTCGCGGGGTCAATTCCGCTGCGGCGAATGAGCTCGCTGACCACGAGCTTTCCGAGGTCGAGAGGATCCAGACCCGAATAAACAGTACCTGCTTTCGCGAATGGAGTGCGCAGGCCTTGAACGATGGCAACTCGAGAGGTTTCAGTCATCGGAGATCTCGGCACAGTGGCCCAGGCGGCGAAGCATCTCACCCTCGCGCCGACGATTCAAGATGAACAGCTCCGCTTCGGCCGCGGATCGGGAGGAAGTTGATAGGATAGGGAAGGAGACCCCCGTTGGACCTTCCTTCGATCGAACAGGCGCTCGGCCAGCTGCTCCAGCTCCCGCTGGAAGACGGAAAGCTGCTGATTCTCACCCACGACAATCCAGATCCGGACGCTTTGGCGAGCGCTGCCGCAATGAAGCTCCTTCTGGAGGAACGACGATCGATCCGCTCGACCATCGGCTACAGCGGCATCATCGGACGTGCGGAAAACCGGGCCATGGTTCGTCTCCTCGGACTGCCCATCCACCATCTGAACGGGTTGAATCTCGACGAATTCGTCCACTTCGCGCTGATGGATGCCCAGCCTCATACAGGCAACACCGCGCTTCGCGATGATCTGAAGATCGACATCGTCATCGATCATCACCCGCTGAGAGAAGCGACCAAGGAAGTTCCTTTCCACGTCGTGAGCAGCGACCTCGGTGCCTCGGCCACGCTGATGACCCATTTCCTCCGGCTCGCCGGCGTCAGCATCCCGGGAGATCTTGCCACCGCGCTTCTCTATGGCATCCGGTCGGAGACTCAGGATCTCGGGCGCGAAGTTCACCCCCTCGATCTGGAGGCGTATCACCACCTCGTTCCTCTCTCCGATCCGACCAAGCTCGCGGCGATCTCCAAGCCCGCCCTGGCCCGCCGCTATTACGCCCAGCTCGCGCTCGCCCTCGATTCCATCCTCGTCGGTCCTACCGTCGCGATCTGCCCGGTGGGGACGATCTCCAACCCCGACTTCGTCCCGGAGATGGCGGACTTCGCCGTCCGCATGGAGGGGATCCGCTGGAGTCTCTCCTACGGCTACTACGACCTCCGAATGTACGTGTCGATGCGCTCGAACGACCCGGAAGCCTCCGCCGGAGAGCTCATGCAGCAGGTTCTCGAAGGGTTCGGCAAAGGAGGAGGACACGGGATGAGAGCGGGCGGCAACGTCGATCTTTCCGCAGGGTCCCCCTCGCGCCTCGACGTCGAGAAGCTGGTGACGGAACGTTTCCTCAAGGCGGTGGGGGCGAGCGGGGAGACTCTTCAGCCTCTCAAGGCCGAGGTGGCTCGGACCGCCGAGGTCACGGTCGAAGAGTAGCCCCATGCAATTTCGAGCCTCCCGGGCCCTCTCCACCCTCCCTGTTCGAATCGTGGAGAACCTCTAGACGATGACTCGTCGACTCCTCGCGGCCGATATCGGCGGGACGAAGGTCTTTCTTCAGACGCTGGAAAAGAAGGACGGTGGATGGTCGCCGGTATTGGAGCGCCGTTACGAGAGCGACGTGTATCCCTCGTTCGATTCGGTGCTTCGAGAGTTTTTGGCGGTCGGGGGGCCCGTCGATGCGGCCTGTCTGGCCGCAGCAGGGCCGGTCGATGAAGCGAAGATCCAGGTGACGAACCTCGGATGGATCATCGAGTCGGCCGCTGTCGGTCGCGACTTCGGAATCCGGGCAGTACGCGTGGTGAACGACTTCTACGCGGTCGCGGCGGGCGTCCCGCTGCTGGCTCCTGAAGATCTGATTCCGATTCACCCGGTTCCCGCACTCGCGGGGGCGCCGATCGCCATCCTTGGAGCAGGGACGGGGCTGGGGGAGGCGCTGGTCGTTCCTTCCGGGGAGCATTGGATCGTCGTCCCGAGCGAGGGGGGACACGCCGACTTCGCGCCGAACGACGAGAGACAGGATGCGCTGCTGCGTCACCTGCGGGCCCGCTATGGGCACGTCAGCACGGAGCGGGTCGTCTCGGGAATGGGGTTAGTCAACATCGTGACCTTTCTGCGCGACCACGAACCGGAGCTCGGACGCTTCGATTTCACGAACGATGCGGAGGGGGAAGATGACCTCCCGCCGCTGATCGCGGCGCGTGACAGGGAAGGCAATCCGCTGGCGCGGGCCACTTTCGATCTCTTCATCGATGCCTATGGCGCAGAGGCGGGGAACCTTGCTCTGAAGTACCTTCCCCGCGGTGGGATTTACCTGGCGGGAGGGATCGCATCGAAGAACGTGGCGCGCCTCACCGACGGGCGGTTCATGCGCGCCTTCTCGGCGAAGGGGAGATTTGCCGACCTGGTCCTGGAATGTCCGGTCCACGTCATTGCGAATCCGAGGGTGGGATTGCGCGGCGCCGCACATCTGGCCTCGCTGCTGTGACGGAATTGCCAGAATTGCCGCTGTTCATGGAGCCTGTCTGCTTCAGGCATCAGACCCGCTAGCCACTCGCCTGTCCGGCAGAGTCCGGGACTTCAGAATTTACCGGAGGAATCCGCTTGAAAACCATCTACTGTTTTTCGCTAGTCCTGTTGATCGGGTTGGCAGCCTGCCAGACCGACATCGACGAGAAGCCAGCCGCGGAGATCGTGAGTGGCGGATCGACCGCTGCAACATCCACCGCGACGGGAGAAGAACGAGTCGTTCCGATCGACAAGAGCCGTAGCCAGATCGGATTCGTCGGCGCCAAGGTCACGGGGCAGCACGAAGGAACCTTCCACGAGTTCGACGGAGGCGTTCGTTTTCGGGGAGAGGAAGCGACGGGAGTCGACTTCACGATCGGTGTCGCCTCGCTGGAGACCGACAGCCAGCGGCTGGACAACCACCTCCGCTCGGCCGACTTCTTCGACGTGGCCAACCATCCGAACGCTCGCTTCACCTCCAACTCGATCCAGCCCGTCACTTCCCCATCGGCGGAAGGGCATACGCATGAGGTGACCGGGAATCTCGAGATGCGTGGAACCTCCCAGGAGATCCGCTTTCCCGTCTCGGTCGCGGAGACGACCGACGGGCTCGGCGTCGTCTCGCAGTTCACCATCGACCGGCACGACTGGGGAGTCAGCTTCAAAGGAGCGCCGGACGATCTGATCCGCGACGACGTCCTGATCCGGCTCGACATCTTCGTCCCGAACGATCCGGCCGCGGTCACATCGGACACCCCGACGAACGTCAACCCAGGGTAGAGGGTAGAGGAGCG
>DATLEY010000075.1:0-37016 GCA_035525215.1 Thermoanaerobaculia bacterium
GATCCGTTCGTTCATTGGCCATCAGGATCCTCCTTGATTTTCATAGTGATCGGGAGCAAGAGCCGTGCCCCGGACGAGGCACGCTTACGCGCGTGGGACGGCGTGGAAACGGACTCCACAGCCGTCAGCCGTTCCGAGTTCAGTTCCGAGTTCCCAGTTCCGAGTTCCCAGCGGGCGTCATCCTGAGCGTGGGCGAAGGATGACGTCGCTCACAACTAACAACCCGGAACTGAGAACTGGGACCAAGCTAACGCGGCTGACGAAATCGAACTTCGTAGATCGGCCGCCCTTCGGCCTGATACTTCGCTTCGTAGTTCGTTCGCGGAGGCGTATGGAAGACCTCGCCCCCCTCGACCTCGAAGAACTCTTCGAATGCGGGACGCGCCTTCTCGTAGTACTCGTGATGGTCCGTGACGTACCATCCGCGTCCCTCGGGCTTCAGCACCCGCCGCATCTCGACGAGGGACTCCGGGCGCACCATCCGCCGTTTCCGCTCGCGCGGCCGCGGCCAGGGATCGGGAAAATAGATATGGATCTCGTCGATGCTCCGATCGGGAATCATCTCGCGAAGAACGAGATACGCATCATGGTTGATGGCCCGGACGTTCGGGAGCTGGCGGCGGACCAGCCGGTCGACGATGACGCGGTGATAGTGGAGTGACTTCTCGATGCCGATCACGTTCAGCTCGGGATGAGCGGTCGCGTGCTCGACGAGGAACCGCCCCTTTCCGGAGCCGATCTCGACGACCACGGGTCTTTCGTTCCCGAATAGAGCCCCGAAATCGAGCCGCGGAAAGCCATCGGTCCTCGGATTGATCGAAAAATCGTCTGCATCGAGGCCGCCGCCTCTCCCGGGTGAAGGATTCATCGGCGGCGAAGCGTAGCGACCGATCCGCGAAGGGTCAACCCGACCGCTCTCAGCGCTTGCCGCTCCGGCAAGACTCGACTGCGCCTGAGGCTCCTTTGTCGGCAACCCCATTCCTGCGGTACTGTCTAAGCTGCTTCCCGGAAAAGGGGTCGTCAATGGGCATTCTAAAGATCGTCGCTCTCGTCCTCATCGTCGCGGGGATTCTCGCTCTCGTCTACGGCGGCTTCAGCTACACCAAAGCGACTCACGAGGCCGACCTGGGGCCGATCGAGTTCAAGGTGAAGGAGAAGGGACGCGTGAACGTCCCCCTCTGGGCCGGGATCGGGGCCATCGTCGCAGGCGTCGTCCTGCTGCTCGTGCCGGGAAAAAAGGCCTAGAAACCGCCGTCGCGCGCGTGACCTCGTCGGTCCTCCCTTTATAATCCCGCCACCTCGGGAACTGCCGATCGTGCAGCGGTCCCCAATCAATCGATGAACGCCGCGAACTCCTGGAAGCCGGTCATCGGGCTCGAAGTTCATGCCCGTCTCGAGACTGCGACGAAGCTGTTCTGCGGATGCGAGCTCTCCTTTGCAGCCCCGCCGAACCAGCGGGTCTGTCCCGTCTGTCTCGGACTCCCCGGCGCTCTTCCCGTCCTGAACGCGGAGGCCGTGCGGCTCGCGCTTCTCGCCGCAATCGCGACGAACTGCCGGATCGCCCTCGAGTCACGATTCGCCCGGAAGCACTACTTCTACCCCGACCTGCCGAAGGGCTACCAGATCACCCAGTTCGACCGGCCACTGGCCGTCGACGGCTCCCTCAACGTCGGTACCACCGAGGCGAGGACGTCCGTACGGATTCAGCGTATCCATCTCGAGGAGGATGCCGGCAAGCTCCTTCACGAGACTCCCTGGAGCGACGTTCCGTCCAACGTCTCTCTCATTGATTTCAACCGCGCCGGTGCCCCGCTGATCGAGATCGTGTCGCATCCCGATCTGACCACTCCGGAGGAAGCGGCCGGATGGCTCGCCCGCCTTCGCCAGGTCCTGATGTACTGCGGGATCTGCGACGGCAACATGGAAGATGGATCCTTCCGCGCGGATGCGAACGTCTCCCTCCATCGCGAGGGCGAGCCTCTTGGAGTCCGCGTGGAGATCAAGAATCTCAATTCGTTTCGTTTCTTCTCGCGCGCCATCTCGTTCGAGATCGAGAGGCAGGCGTCGCGACTTTCGGCGGGCGAGACGATCGTTCAGGAGACGAGGCTTTTCGATTCGAAGACCGGCGAGACGCGGCCGATGCGATCCAAGGAAGAAGAGCACGATTACCGCTACCTCGAGGAGCCGGACCTCCTGCCGCTCGTTCTGCAGAAGGACGAGGTCGAGGCGCTTCGCGGCGCGCTGCCGGAGCTCCCTGCGGACCGGGTGGTCCGATGGGAGAAAACCTGGGGAGTCCCGACGGCGGATGGGGAAGTCCTCGCCGCAACCCGCGGGCTGGCGGACTACTTCGAGTCGGTGGCGCTCGCCTCGTCGCCCAGGCTCGCAGCGAACTGGGTCAGGAACGAGGTGCTCAGGGTCACGGGAGATCGTTCAGCGGACATCGCCGCCTGGAGCGTGACGCCGGATCGTCTCGCCTCCCTTCTCCGGATGGTCGAAAAGGGGGAGATCAGTGGAAGTGCCGCAAAGGAGATCTTCGAGCTCCTCCCGACCGATCCGCGCACTCCCGAAGCTCTGGTCGAATCCCTAGGACTCGCTCAAATCCATGACGAGGGAGTCATCCGGGCAGCGGCGGAAGAAGTGATCGGGCAGCACGCCTCGCAGGCCGCGGCCTACCGCGCCGGAAAGCAGCAGCTTCTCGGATTTTTCGTCGGCCAGGTGCTCAAGAAGACAGGCGGCAAGGCCAACCCCGAGATCACGAGCCGCATCGTTCGCGAGCTCCTCGGCTAGAGAGTGGCGGGCGGCGTCTCGCCGCCCAGCCCAAGACCAAGCGAACGCTGATTGCTCTGGGACCCCTGCCGGGGTCCTGATCAATCACGGGTCGATTCGTTTCCGGGGGTCGCGTTGCGACCCCCGGCTATTTTCTGGGACGGCTCCGCCGTCCTCGCTTTGGATGAAAGCCGGCGCCACGGAGGCATCGGCCTACCGGGATGCGACTAGCGAAGACTCTCGAGGCCGGCCATGGGCGAATCGGTCTTCGAGTAGCCGGCCGGAACTTCGAACTGGGAAGCCGGAATCGCGGCCTGCTCGATCTTGCTCACTTCCATCGTGGTCGTCGAGGTCTCGGACTTCTTTCCCTGAGTCGTCGTCGTCGTGACGATGGACTTCAGCGGGAAGCCGGTCGCAGCGGTCATCTGGGTCTCGATGAGACGGTCGATGTCCTCGACTCCGGTGCGGAGCGTCTTGGCCTGAACGAACGTCGCCTGGTCGGCCGCGATCTTGTCCGTGATCCACGATTCGGTCGTCATGTCGACGGTGGACGACGTCTTCATTCCCATGACTCTCACGTTCATGTCGTACTTGACGTTGACGACGTGCTTCCGGGTCGGATAACCCTGAATTTCCCCGCCATCGACTGCAGGCGTCACATCGACCTTCTGATTGTCGAAGCTCATCTTCATCATCGGACCCATCGCTTTGAACGCGCCGGCCACGGCTTTGAAGGTCTCCTCGAGCGGAAGCTCGTAATAGGTCTTGCTCTTCGGATCGAGAATGGTCAGCGTTTTCCCGCCGTCGCTGGAGAGAACGACCGAGGAATCCTTGAAGAGAATGTTGTCCCCCTTGCGGATCTCCAGGCGCATGTTCGATCCCTCGACCGAGGCGGCGCCGATCATGTTTCCCCCGCCCTTACCGCTCGTGACGCTCGAGAACTCGTATCGAAGTCCGGCAAAGGCAGGTGTGCAGACGAGCAGAATTACAGCAGCATGCAGAAGACGTTTCATGGATCTTCCTCCGGCAGAAATGGAAAGGAGAAATTGTAGCCGATCGGCGGCGGAAGCACGCGAAAACGTGATCAGGTTCCGGCCGGCCGGCCTCGGGGAGAGGGGCGGGAGATGTCGATCATCGCCATCTTCTCCTTCTCGTCATACCAGCAATGAAATCGCTTGATCCCGGGGATCTCGATCTCGTAATGACGGAAGAAGGTCGGTACGTGAATCGACGTCGATTTTGCAGACTGGCGGATCTTCGCGCTGGTCTCGTCCTTCCGGTCGGAGACGCGGATTCCGATTACTTTTCGCTTGCGGTCGAAGAAGAGATGGGCGTTGGTCTTCCCGCGGAGGCGGAGATGATTGGCGACATCGGTGGTGAGACGAATCAACCTCGACTGAACAATCGTCGCCGAGGCGGGAACCGATGTGTCCGGTTGGGGGACCCATTTCTCGAAGGACATCTCTCTCCTCACCTCGCCCGCCCGATGTTCGAGTCGATTGCTATTAGAGATTGCCATAGTGATTTTGTCAATAATAAATGGCAGGGTTTTCCTCCAAATAAACACCGCGTCGGCGATCTTTATTCATCGGAAGAAGGCCTGTTTTCCCTCGGCCATCCCGCCTGTTCCGAGTTCCCAGTTCCGAGTTCCGAGTTCCCAGTCCCAGCCGCCCGTTGCTAGTTCCGAGTTCCCAGTTCCGAGGTCCGAGTTCCCAGTCCCAGCCGCCCCGTTGCTAGTTTTGGGTTCCCAGGTCCGAGTTCCGAGTTCCCATTGTCTCGGTTGCCGGTTGCCAGTCCCTTTTGGTGACGTCCGCCCCGCGATAGCCTGCCGCCCCTCACCGACGAGCCGCTGAGGCGCACACCGTGACCGACTGGAAATGGAACGGGGGACTCGCAACTCAGAACTCGGAACTGGGAACTCCGAACTGGGAACTCCGAACTCCCTAGACCTCAAAACGGGTCCGAGGTACCCTCGGTCTGGAACTTTCGCCGATCGCAAAACGAAGGATGCTCTCCAAGGTCCAGAGTGCCGCGACATTCGGCATCGACGCTGTACGCATCAACATCGAGGTCCACAATCGGCAGGGGACCCCGAAATTCACCCTGGTTGGCCTTCCCGACGCGTCGGTTCGCGAGTCCTACGCCCGCATCTGCGCGGCCCTGGCCAACTGCGGCCTCGGCGGATGGCACGAGAATCTGACGGTCAACCTCTCTCCCGCTGACGTCAAAAAAGAAGGATCCGGCTTCGACCTCCCCATCGCTCTCGGCATGCTCCACAACAACGCGGTGCTCCGGGACGATCACCTCGCCGGACGGGTCTTCATCGGCGAGCTTTCGCTGGATGGATCGCTGGCGCCAATTCGGGGAGCACTCTCGATCTCGTCCGCCTTCGGTCAGGACCGGACCATCCGTGAGATCGTCGTCCCCTTCCTGAATGCCGCCGAAGCTGCCGCGGTGGGAACGGTCAAGGTAATCGGCGCGCGGACGCTTCCCGAGCTTCTCGATCATCTTCGCGGCGAGTCGCCGATCGAGCCCGAGGAGGCGCAGCCGCTCGTCGAACCGCCTCTGGACGGATTCGACTATGCCGAGGTTCGGGGACAGGCAATGGCGAAGCGGGCGCTCGAAGTGGCCGCGGCTGGTAGCCACAATGCCATGCTCATCGGGCCACCCGGATCGGGCAAAACCATGCTCGCGAGGCGGCTCCCGTCGATTCTTCCCCGCCTCTCGGTCGCGGAGTCGATCGAAACGACGAAGATTCATTCGGTCGCCGGGATGCTGCCCACTGGATGCGGGCTGGTTGCGCGCCGGCCATTCCGCGCGCCGCACCACACCATTTCGAATGCGGGGCTGGTGGGCGGGGGATCGAATCCCCGGCCGGGAGAAGTGAGTCTGGCCCACAACGGTGTGCTCTTTCTCGATGAGCTCCCCGAGTTCCGCCGGGATGTCCTCGAGGTGATGCGCCAGCCGCTGGAAGATGGATTCGTAACGATCTCGCGCGCGCTCCGGAGCCTGACGTTTCCGTCGCGATTCATGCTCGCGGCGGCGCTGAATCCCTGTCCCTGCGGCTACTTCAACGACTCGAGGCGGACCTGCATCTGCACGCCGATCCAGATCGCGCGCTATCTGTCGCGAATCTCAGGGCCCCTGCTCGACCGGATCGACCTCCAGGTCGAGGTGCCTGCGCTCGCCCCGGAAGAGATCGGATCGCTGACTCCTGGCGAGAGCTCCGCCTCGATCCGTGAACGCGTCGAAAAGGCTCGTGGGGTTCAGCAGGAGCGGTTTCGCCGAACGACGATCCGCTGCAACGCCGAGATGGCGGGGCGGCATCTGAGGAAGTACTGCGAAATCGATTCGGAAGGAAAGCGGCTGCTGGAGGGCGCGCTCGAGAAACTGGGGCTCTCCGCGCGAGCCTGGGACCGCATTCTCAAAGTGGCCAGGACCATTGCGGATCTCGACGGCTCCGAGGCGATCGCTCCCCCGCATCTGGCGGAGGCGATTCAGTATCGCGCACTGGACAAGGCCTATTTCCGCTGCGGGTAGGAGCTGAAAAATGAAAAGGCCCGGGGTCGCGAACGACCTCGGGCCTCGAACGAATCGGAACGGCGCGTCAGATCTCGGCGGCTGGATCAGCAGCCAGGAGCTTTCGGATCGCCTGCGGGTTCGGATTCACGAAAATCTTTCCATCGATCTCGATCACCGGCTCTTCCGCGGCGCCGTAGAGGCGCGTTCCACGAGTGAGAAGCTCATCCTGTCGGATCAGTTCGTACTCGACGTGATTCGTCTTCAGAAAACGCGTGAGAGCATTGCTCTTTTCACGCTTACGGCCAGGGCAGAATCGAATCATCATGTCCTCGCCCTCCCTTCACATTGCTCTACAGAAGAGCTAAATCGCAAAAAGTGTTCCATTCGGAGTCACTTTCGGCGGCTTTACCCACTCCTGAAGAGCGCCATGATAGCACCGCATCGGCCAGCGGTCAGCGCCTGCAGGGGGCGGGCGGCGTCCGGGAGGCGTCCTACCCGCTCGCAGCCGGCATCGCGGAGGGTGTGCCGAGGGGGCGGGCTTCTTCGCGGTACTGAAGCTCGTAGAGCTTCCAGTAAAGCCCCTCGAGACGAATCAGCTCTTCGTGGGTTCCCCGCTCGCGAATCTCTCCGTGATGAAACACGAGGATCTGATCCGCCGAGCGGATGGTGGAGAGGCGATGAGCGATCACGATCGACGTCCGTCCTTCCATCAGCGCGGAGATCCCCTGCTGGATCAGCCGCTCGGTCTCGGTGTCGATCGACGAGGTCGCCTCATCCAGGATGAGAACGGGTGGATCGAATGCGAGAGCCCGGGCGAACGAGATGAGCTGCTTCTCGCCGACCGACAGACCGGCGCCCCTCTCCCGGACCTGGGTCGCGTACTCCTCCGGCAGTTTCCTGATGAACCGGTCAGCCTGGACCTTTTCCGCCGCCTTCTGCATCCGATCGTTCGAGATCGACGAGTCGCCCAGGGTGATGTTCTCCTCCATCGTCCCGGAGAAAAGAAAGAAGTCCTGCTGGACGATGGCGAAGAGACGACGGAGCTCTCCGAGCTCGATCTCGCGAATATCGGTGCCGTTGATCAGAATCGACCCGCGCTGGATGTCGTAGAAGCGGACCAGCAGATTGGTGACGGTGGTTTTCCCGGCGCCGGTATGGCCGACCAGCGCGACCTTTTCTCCCCTGGCGACCCGGAAAGAGACGTCCTTGAGCACCCACTCCTCATCGTTATAAGCGAACCAGACGTTGCGGAACTCGATCGAGTTCACCTCGGGGGCCGGCCGGCCGTGAGCGGGGCCCGACTCGATTCCGACCGGCGTATCCACGAGCTTGAATATGCGCTCGCTGGCGGCCATGGCTCCCTGAAGGATGTTGTATTTCTCGGAGAGATCGGAGATCGGCTCGTAGAACCTCTGCGCGTAGGAAAAGAACGCGATGAGAGCTCCGAGAGTCAGAGTCTCCTGAACGACCTGCCCGCCGCCGTACCAAACGATCAGCGCGATGCCGATCGACTGAATGAGCTCGATGACGGGGTAGAAGATCGAGTAGTACCAGATCGACTCGAGGTTGGCGTCGCGGTGCCGGGCGTTCAGTCCCTCGAACTTCTGCGACTCGGCCTTCTGCCGGTTGAAGAGCTGGACCACGCCGACTCCGGAGATGTGCTCCTGCAGGAAGGCGTTGATGGCGGCAATTCGCGCGCGGGTCATCCGGTAGGTCCGGCGCGCGCCATTGCGGAACCAGACCGAGGTCAGCACGATGAAGGGAAGGATCGAGAAGAGAACCAGTGCGAGCTTCCAGTCGAGGACGAACAGTACGGCCACGATGCCGGCCAGAACGACGATGTCGCCGAAGATCGACACGAACCCGGCGGTGAACATCTCGTTGAGCGCATCCACGTCCGTGGTGACTCGCGTGATCAGCCGGCCGACCGGATTCTTGTCGTAGTACTGGACGTCGAGCTTCTGCAGGTGGCCGAAGACCTGTCGTCTCATGTCGGCCATCACGTACTGCCCCATCATGTTCATCAGAACCATCTGCGAGTAGAGAACGACGAATCCGCCGACGAGCGCGAAAAGGTACGCGCCGGCAGCCAGATTGATTCCGGTGATCGGAGCGATCGACCATCCGTTCGCATCGAGCCATTCCCAGAGCGTCCTGCTCACTCCCGCCACGGGGGGCTCCGCCGGAGTGACGACGAACAGGTCGATCGCGATCCCGACGATCGCGGGGCCGGCCAGCTCGAGAAGCGAGGAGACGATGATCAGCAGGACCGAGAGCGCGGCCCGTCCGCGATACGGGCGGAGGTAGCCGAAGAGCCGCCTGGTGAGGTGGGGATCGAGCTTGCGCGTTCCTTCGTCTTCGTGGCGCTCGATCAAGCGATCTCCTCCAGCTCTTCTTCGAGCGTCTGGCGGCGATAGAGATCGGCGTAGATTCCGCCGGACGCCACGAGCTGCTCGTGGCTGCCACGTTCGGCGACTCTCCCCTCGTCGAGGACGATGATGTGGTCGGCGTCTTTCACCGAAGAGACGCGGTGGGAGACGATCAACACGGTGCGGTCGCGGCGCAGCTCTCGCAGCGCTCCGAGAACGCGCTCCTCGGTCTGGGTGTCGACCGCGCTGAGCGCGTCATCCAGGAGCAGGATGGCGGGATTCCGAATGATCGCTCGCGCGATCGCGGTTCTCTGCTTCTGCCCTCCAGACAGCGTGATGCCCCTCTCACCGATCACCGTGTCGAGACCTGCCGGGAACGACGACAGATCGGACGTCAGCCCCGCCAGATCGGCGGCATCCGCAACTTCCTCGTCCGTCGCATCGGCCCTTCCGAACCGGATGTTCTCAGCGATCGAGTCCGAAAAGAGAAAGGTCTCCTGCGGAACGAGAGCGAGCGATGAACGGAGCTTGCTCACCGGAATCGCCTCGAGCGGACAGCCGTCGATTCGGATCGACCCGCGGGGCGGCGACATCTGCCGCGAAAGAAGCGCGAGCAGCGTCGACTTCCCGCTTCCCGTGCCTCCGACGATGCCGATGGTCTCTCCGGCGCGGACCTCCAGATCCACGTTCCTGAGGACGGAACGTTCTCCGCCATAGGAAAAGGTCAGATCCCGGACGTCAATCGTCCCCTGGATCGGTCCTTCCAGCGCACAAGGATCCCCCTCGGTCTCCGGCGCCAGCGGCACGGACCAGATCTCGTGAAGCCGCTTCATCGACGCCATTCCGCGCTGAAAGAGATTGATCACCCAACCGATGGCGATCAGGGGCCAGACCATCCGCGCGAGATAGAGCTGAAAGGCCACGAACTCGCCGACGCTCATCTGTCCCGCCAGAATCCTCCGGGACCCGAGATAGAAGATGAGGATGAACAGAGCGCCGATCACCGTGTGGAGAATCGGATAGAAGAAGGCGGTGATCCGGATGAGCGATCGGTTTTTCTCGACGTACTCGCGGTTCATCAGCTCGAACCGCTGTACCTCGTTCGCTTCCTGGCCGAACGCGCGGACCACGCGCACGCCGGCCAGATTCTCCTGAACTCTCGCGGAGAGATCGCCGAAATAGTTCTGAACCGCGAGAGAGCGGTCGTGGATCCGCTGGCCGAAGGTCTGCGCCAGGAAAGCGACCACGGGAATGGCGATCAGAGCCACGGAAGCGAGGCCTGCCTCGACGCGCAGCATCATCACGAATGCGCCGATGACGACGAGGATTGACGAAAAGGCGTGCATCACCGCGGGGCCGACCAGCATCCGGACCGACGAAAGGTCGTTCGTGGCGCGGGACATCAGGTCGCCGGTGCGATGCTCATGAAAGAACCGGAGTGGAAGACCCTGGAGGTGATCGTAAAACTCGCCGCGCATGGAGTATTCGATGCGACGGGAAGTGCCGATCACGATGCGCCGCTGAAGGAAAAGGAAGACTCCCTGGATCGCGGACGCAAGAACGTAAAACAACGCGAAACGGACCAGGACTTCTCTGCTCAGATCTCCCCGCAAGGTGTCGACGGCGTTTCCGACGATCAGCGGTTTGACCAGCGAAAAAGAAACCGATCCGATGACGCACAGGCCGCCGAGGAGCAGGGGTCCGCGAAAACGCTCGAAATAACCGAACAGACGCTGACGCGGGGTCATTGCCGACACAATATCGAGGGCGTCGTGATTTATGCCATTCTCCCCTCGCCAGGCTCCCTGTTCATGCGCTTCCGGTTTCGCCGGCCTCTTCACTGAGTGGAAGCCTTCGCATCTCGAGAAGGGTGATCCGGAGCACGCTGTCGATCGTGAAACCGGTGGGAAAGCAGTGCGGGATCCGCACACCCGCTCCGATCAGCTCCAGAAAGTCGAGAGGAGGACGCCGGCGGGCCAGGACGTGAAGGAGCCGCCGCGGTAGGTCCTCGCGGTCGAATGCATTCAGATGAAGCGGCTGCAGGTAGTAGCCGAAGTGCATCGACCGGGTCTCGACGTTGCCCTGAGCGAACTCCGGAAGGGTGATGCTCAGCGCCAGGGCGCCGAAGGTCCAGTTCTCCCGGCGAAACTCGGCGCGCCAGACGTTCTCGTCATCGCCGCGCAGCCGGTCGAGCCTCATTTGGCCTGCAGTCCCTCGAGACCGGCGATGATCTGATTCATCCGCTGCTCGTGAGTCCGGTGAATCAGACCTTGCAGGTCTTCTTCATCGCCGCCGGTGAAATCCTCAGTGTAGGTCTTCTTGAGCGTACCGCCGAGGTAGACCTTCGTTTCGATTCTGGGATTCGGTCCCGGAAAGAACTCGGTCTGGATGGTGAGCTTCCGGCCGCCCACCTCGATCGCGTCGAGCCGTCCCATTGCGTTGTCGGGCATGGAGAGATGATACCGGCATCCCGGCGTGATGGCGCGGGCGAAGCCGCACGCCGGCCTGTCAGCGCTTGCGGATGACGCGCCGGCACTTCGCCTCGGCGCGCGCCTCGATCTGCCGGACGCGCTCCCGCGAGAGCCCCAGGAGCTGGCCGATGTCGCGGAGAGTCAGCTCCTCGTCCTGAAGTGTGCCGAACCGAAGTTTCAGTACCGTCCTCTGATCGAGCGGAAGCTGGTCGACGGCCTCCTGAACCGACGCGTGCTTGGCCAGATCCTCGAGGCAGGTGACGCGGTCCTCTCGAATTCGAGGCTGGAATTCCGCGTCGGGCAACTCGCTGTACCGCCGCTCCGCGTCCAGATCGGGGCTGGTCCAGAGAAGGATCTTCGCGAGCTCCTCCGGCTCGATCCCGAGGATCAGGCAGACCGCGTGGATGGCGTCTCGCACCAGGCTGGCAATCTCTTCCACCGGCCTTCCGATGAGAGCCGAGATCTCCTCGTGCGACTTCGGCCGATAATCGGTGATCCCATGGCGAAGCGTTAGGACGAGCCGTTCCTTCGGCGTCAGGCCGTCCATCTGCTCGAGGAGCTCGTCACGGAGAGAGCGCTCCGCCATCTCCTCCTCGGCGGAGCGGATCGTGGTCTGCTCGAGAATGTCTCCGAGCTCGGTGTGGGACTCGTCATCGAGCTCGGATGACAGTGAGAAGTTCTCCTTGCTCGCCTGCAGAAGCGTCCGCACTTCCTTGACGGAAACCCCGAGCTCTTCGGCCAGCTCCTCGGCGGTGGGTATCCGCTGGTCCTCGGTGATGGTCGCCGCGATCGCCTTCTCCAGGCGGTACATGAGGTTGGCGCGCTTGGGGGGAAGCCGGAACGCTCCTCCCTGCTCCGAAAGCGCGTGAAGAATGGACTGCCGGATCCACCAGACGGCGTAGGTGATGAATTTGACGTTCTTGTCGGGATCGAATTTCTTTGCAGCCTGGATGAGGCCGAGGTTTCCTTCGTTGATGAGATCGAGAAAGAGGACGTGCGCGTTGCGGAAGCGTTTGGCGTAGGAGACGACGAACCGAAGGTTGGCCTGGACCAGCCGCTGAAGGGCTTCCTCATCGTCGTACTGCCGGATCATCTTCCCGAGCTCGCGCTCCTCCTCGGGAGTGAGTCTGCGGATTTTCGCGATGTCCTGGAGATACTGATTCAGCAGGTCGAACGAATCATCGCGGTGCTCTTCGCGTCTGGCCATGATGGAAGCGACCAGTGTGTCGCCACCATGTCGAAAGGTCAATCGACGCGGCCACGAGCGACGGCATGAAAAATCGCTCAGCCAACGCGGCGTGAGAAACCGGCCGGAGGGGACTTGACCAGAGCGCGCTCGCGATTCACGCCGCAGCGCCGGTCCAGAATCGCCTGGCGCACCGCCAGCAGCATCTGCTCCATGTCGACGGACTGATCCTCGAGATTCTTGAGCATGTTGAGGATCACATCGACGCCGGCCAGATTCACTCCCAGATCGCGAGTCAGCCGGAGAATCATTTCGAGCCGGCGGATCTGGTCCGGCCCGTAGAGGCGTGTGTTTCCGCCGGTGCGTGCGGGCTTCAGCAGCCCCTCTCGCTCATAGAGGCGGAGAGTCTGCGGATGGATGTTGTATCGCTCGGAGATGATCGAGATCATGACGTAACCGTCGAGCTTTCGTCTCGGCATGGCTCTTCGACCTCCCGTCCCGACCGCAGGGGAGACGCAATCCGTCTCCCCCGCCGTCACGTTCGCTTATTTCTTTTCGTCTTCCACCACTTCGGCTTCGATCACGTCGTCGCTGCCGGACGCCGCGCTCTCGCCACTGTCTGCCTGCGTGGCGTCTGCCTGACCGGCCGACTCCTGCTTGTACATGAGCTCAGCCATCTTGTGCGACGCCTTCTGGAGATTGTCCGTGGCCGACCGCATCTCGTCGACGCCGCCCTGCTCCATCGCTTTCCTGGCGTCCGCGATCGCGCTCTCGAGACCGCCCACGTCTCCGCCGGACAGCTTCTCGCGGTTCTCGTTCAGCATCTTCTCGACGTTGTAGACGAGGGAATCGAGCTGGTTCTTGACCTCGATCTCCTCACGCCGCTTCTTGTCCTCGCCGGCATGGACCTCGGCATCCTTGACCAGCTTCTCGACGTCATCCTTCGAGAGTCCCGAGGAGCTGGTGATCGTGATCTTCTGTTCCTTGCCCGTGCCGAGATCCTTCGCCGACACGTGCATGATCCCATTCGCGTCGATGTCGAACATGACCTCGATCTGAGGCATGCCTCGCGGCGCCGGCGGAATCCCCTGCAGGTGAAAGACTCCGAGGAGCTTGTTGTCGCGAGCCATCTCGCGCTCGCCCTGAAGGACCTTGATCTCCACGGAGGTCTGATTGTCCGCGGCGGTCGAGAACGTCTCCGACTTCTTGGTCGGGATCGTCGTGTTGCGCTCGATCAGCCGGGTCATCACACCGCCCAGCGTTTCGATGCCGAGAGAGAGCGGCGTGACATCGAGAAGAAGCACGTCCTTGACGTCTCCGCCCAGAACTCCTCCCTGAACCGCGGCGCCGATCGCGACGACTTCGTCGGGGTTCACTCCCTTGTGCGGCTCCTTCCCGAAGAACTCGGTGACGATCTTCTGCACCATCGGAATGCGCGTCGATCCCCCGACCAGAACGACCTCGTCGATATCGGTCGGCTTGATGCCCGCGTCCGAGAGAGCCTGCTTCAGGGGGCCCATCGTCTTCGTGACGATGTCGCCGATCAGCTGCTCGAACTTGGCGCGGCTGAGCTGCATGTTGAGGTGCTTCGGACCGTTCTGGTCCGCGGTGATGAACGGAAGGTTGATGTCCGTGGACATCGTCGACGACAGTTCGATCTTCGCTTTCTCCGCCGCCTCGCGCAGGCGCTGAAGGGCCATCTTGTCCTTGGAGAGATCGATGCCCTGATCCTTGCGGAACTCCTCGATGATCCAGTCGATCAGACGCTGGTCGATGTTGTCGCCACCGAGGTGGGTGTCGCCGTTGGTCGATTTGACCTCGACCACTCCCTCGCCGACCTCGAGGACCGAGATGTCGAACGTGCCGCCGCCGAAGTCATAGACGGCGATGGTCTCGTCCTTTTTCTTGTCCAGCCCATAGGCGAGGGCCGCGGCGGTCGGCTCGTTCACGAGACGCTCGACTTTCAGCCCGGCGATCTCGCCCGCGTCCTTGGTGGCCTGACGCTGCGAGTCGTTGAAGTACGCCGGCACCGTGATCACGGCGCGGTCGACTTTCTCGCCGAGATAATCCTCGGCCGCCTGCTTGAGCTTCTGAAGAATCATCGCCGAGATTTCCGGCGGCGAGAGAAGCTTCCCTTCGACCGCCACCCGGACGTCTCCGTTCGAGGCGCGCTCGACCTTGTAGGGAACCATCTTCATTTCTTCGTTGACTTCATCAAACTTCCGTCCCATGAAGCGCTTGATCGAGAAGACCGTGTTCTCGGGGTTGGTGACGGCCTGCCGCTTGGCGACCTGTCCGACCAGCCGCTCGCCGTTCTTGGCGAACCCGACCACAGAGGGGGTGATCCGGCTCCCCTCGGCATTGACGATGACCTTCGGCTCGCCGCCTTCCATCACAGCGACGACAGAGTTCGTCGTCCCGAGGTCGATTCCAATGATTTTTGCCATCTGATACTCCTTGGCTTCGAAATCCCGTCCGAAGCTACGTAATCTTAGCGTGATGCCATCAATATCAACGTCGAATGAAACTTGAGTCTCCCATAGTTAATTCCATGCAAGTCGCTCTCCTGAAAGGCGACCGGCCTGCTCCAAATTCGAATTTTTGCCGGGCCAGCCTGTTATCCTGCTCGCGGCTCCCGGTCAGTCGGGGGCTAAAAAAGGAGAAAAGCCCCCATGCTGAACCGCATCTCCCCCCAGAATCCAGCCTGGATCTCGGCCTCGAGCCCCGAAAACGCGGCGCGAGTCCAGGACTTCATCCGGGCGGCCTACGGCTGGATGTTCGGTGGTCTGGCGTTGACCACGGCCGCGGCCCTCTGGGTCTTCCTTTCAGTCCCGATGCAGCAGATCGTGCTCCGGCCGGGGATGATGCTTTTCCTGATCGCCGTGGAGTTCGGCCTGGTGCTCTTCCTCTCGTTCCGGATCCAGAAGATGAGCCCCGCCACGGCGGCATCGGCCTTCTTCGTCTACTCGTTCCTGAACGGCCTGACCTTGAGCGTCGTGTTCATGGTCTACCAGATCGGGTCGATCGGCCAGGCCTTCCTCACCGCGGCGGCCATGTTCGGCGCGATGAGCATCTACGGCATGGTCACCAAGCGTGACCTGACCTCCTGGGGCTCATTCTTCTTCATGGGACTGATCGGCGTGATCATCGCCTCGGTCGTCAATATTTTCCTTCGCTCATCCGCGCTCGAGATGGCCGTGAGCTTCATCGCGGTGATCGTGTTCGTGGGGCTGACGGCCTACGACACGCAGAAGCTGAAAACGTACGCGATGGTCGCGCCGCCGGACCGGGTGACCAACTTCGCCGTCATCGGCGCGCTGGCGCTCTATCTGGACTTCATCAACCTCTTTCTGGCACTGCTCCGCCTCATGGGCGCGCGCCGCTAGCTCGCCGAGTCAGGCACCATGCAAAAGGCCGGCTGACGCCGGCCTTTTCGTGTGCGCACCTCGAGATCGTGATCAGCGCGAGGTCACCAGCTGGCGGGAGTCCTCGATCCGCTTCTCCACGGCCGTCCAGTTGATGTTCGAGAAGAAGGAGTCGATGTACTTCCCCTTCTCCGCGGGTGCGTAGTCGCGCAGGAACGCGTGCTCCCAGACGTCCATCACCAGAAGCGGCGTGTATCCGGCCAGGTTGTTCACGTGATGCTCATCGACCCAGACGTTGACCGGCGTACCGCTCGTGGGATCCTGATAGCAGATCGCCCAGCCGATTCCCCGCATCATTCCCACCGCCGTGAAATCGGCCTTCCAGTTCTCGTAGCCGCCGTAGGCCTCCTCCACCGCTGAGCGAAACTCACCGGCTGCGTCACCCCCGCCCTGCTTCTTCATGTTCTCGAAGTAATACTCGTGAAGGATCATCCCGTTGTACTCGAACCCGAGTCGCCTTTTCAGCTCGGAGAAGACGATCGTCCGCTCGTCGTCCACCTTGCCGCCTCGGACGAGCTCGGCAACCCGCTCATTCAGTTCGTTCGTGTTCGTGACGTACCCCTCGTAGAGCGTGAAATGCATCTCCAGCGTCTCGTCCGAGATCCCGGAGAGCCCGCTGAGGTTGAATTGTTTCGGTTTGTAGGTTGCGAATGCCATGGAGAACTCCTCGTAAAAATCGTTTTCGAGCAACCCGCCCGGTGGCGAATCGTCCGCCCTGAATGAACAAGCAAGGGGGCTGCCGATCACTCAGACAGCGAGCCGCCGCTCGAGCGGAAACCGCAAGCCTCGTGCCCCGCGAACCCGGGCAGTCGCCGGGTATGGGGATTGCTCTTCAGCCTGCCGAAAGGAGAGGTAACTCTTATGCGACGGAAGACGAATGTCCTGTTTCTGATGCTGATTCTCATCGTGGGAGCCACGGCCTGTTCATCCCTCAACCAGCTGACTCCCAAGGAGTGGGACGATGCAGCGATCGAAGCCGAGATCCGGGCGCGGATCGCCGCAGACGTTACGGAAAAGACCTTTGAGGTCGGGATCTCCGTGAACGACGGCGTGGTCACGCTCTCGGGTCATGCCGCGAGCAGCGCTCAGCGCAACGAGATCGCCCAGGCGGCCAGGGATGTCGAAGGCGTCCGGCGGGTGATCAACAACATCCACGTTCAGTAACATCTCCACTGACGGGGCGCCGCAAGGCGCCTCGACTCCACTTCTGGACATGGCCGGCAGCATGGGTTCTACTCCGCTCCGGAACCGGATCGGAGGAACCTTGAATCGAATCTCGTTCGCGGCGCTGCTCGCACTGCTCACGCTCGCCTGCGCCGAGCCGTCCGAGCCGGTCACTGCCCGCGAGCCGGTCGCGATGCGATTCGTCTCCGCGGAGGAGCTCGAGATCCGGGAGTCGGCCAATCCTTCGGCGCCGATTCTCGCCACCTTCGCGCGCGGCGAATCCGTCTCCGTTCTGGCCGAACAGGGCGAATGGGCCGAGATCCGGATCGCGTTCGATCGCAGCGGCTGGGCCCTTCGCCAGAGTCTCTCCGCCACGCCTCCTGAAAAAGAGACCGTGGACGGCACTTCCACCCCCCGCTTTCGCGTCCCTCCCTCTCCCGTCTTCACCCCGGGCAGCATCCGCGGAGAAGTCGTCCTCGAAGCGACCGTGAACACGAACGGCGAGGTGATCGACGTGAAGACGATCCGCAACACGACCGGCCGCGCCGACCTCGAGGCGAAGAACATGCTGGAGCTGCGCCGTGCCAGCTTCTATCCGATGGTCGTCGATGGACGACGCCGCACCTTCATCTACGAGCATCGCGTGACGTACTAGATCACATCCCGGCGCGTGAAGATCACGAACGCCAGGATCAGTGAGGCCGCGGCCCACGTTGCGAGCACAGCCGTGCAGAATGCGAGCGTCATCCCGTCGTAGGGCGGCGCCTGACCCGAGTAGTAGTCGGCCAGGGGGAGCGCCGAGACGAACAGGTACTTGCCCGCGGTCCACTCCGGACTGATGCGCGTGAGAATCGTTCCGGTGACCAGCGCGGCCATCATCGTGCCGATCGAAGCCGCGCTCGACCGGAACACCACGGAGAGAAGGAGCGCGATCGAGGCGACGCAGAGCAGCGCGAACCATTCCAGACCGTAGGCCAGAACGGTATCCACCCACAGCGGCAGCTCTCGCACGTTCGCGATATCGAGCTCGCCGTCGCGAACCGAGAACCCGGTGAAGACCGGAGCGTCCCAACCTCCCGGCTCGAGAAACAGAGCGGACGCGCCGTAGGCGATGAGCCCTCCGGCGAGCAGAGTCAGCGTCACGAAGAGGGCCAGAGCCACCCCCTTCGCGGCAAGGACTTTCCATCGCCGCCGCCCCCTCGTCAGAAGCAATCGCTCTGTTCCTTCAGCCGACTCCGCGGAGACGATGTCGCTCGCCAGGACCGACACCAGGAGGGGGAGCAGCAGAAATCCACCCACGTTCGCGAAGCCCCGCGCGAAGAAGGGCGCGGTCGGCCGGTCGGGATCGATGTCGCGGTCCAGGTGATACCGCAACCGGCTCACTTCGGTCCTGACCGCTCTTTCCCACGAAGGATTCACATTGTCCCGTCGCAGGATGTTCTCGTACCTCGCCACCCTGCGCTCCAGGTCGACCCGCCAGTTCGGATTCTCCCGTCGCGCCAGCTCGCGAGCCTGCGACCACGCAACCAGTCCGAGGATCGCCACCAGGATCCCGATGATGATCGTGAACCGGCGTCGCCTCAGAATCTTCAGCGCTTCATTTTCGATCAGCGGAAACAAGGACATCACACCGACTCTCCATGGGTCTCGTCGAGGAATCGCTCTTCGAGGGACTGCCGGTGAGGCTGGACCGTCTCGAGCCCGATTCCGCCCGCCACCAGCGCGGCCATCAGTGAAGGAATGGAGCTCTGTTCGGCGCCGAACTCGAGCCAGCCATCGTTGCGAACTGACTCGACGCCATGCACCGCCAGAAGCTCCTGAGCTTCTCCCGGGAGATCGACGAGCAGCCGCCACCGGCTGCGATGAGCGATCAGCTCCGCGACCGTTCCTCCCGCGAGCGTTTTTCCCCGATGAATGATGGTCACCCTGTCGCACATCTGTTCGATCTCGCCGAGAAGATGCGATGAAACGAGAATTCCCAATCCCCTCTCCCGCGCCAGGGATCGGAGGAGCTGCCGGATCTCCCGGATCCCAGCCGGATCGAGACCATTGGCCGGCTCGTCGAGAATGAGCAGCTCCGGAGACCCCAGCAGGGCCTGCGCGATCCCCAGCCGCTGACGCATTCCGAGAGAATAGGTCTTCACCAGATCGTCGAGACGCTGCGAGAGCCCGACGATCCCCGCGACTTCGTCGATCTCCTGGTCCGAGACCGTGCCGAGCATCCGCCCGAAGTGCTCGAGATTCTCACGGCCGGTCAGAAAGCGGTAGAGGTCGGGGCTCTCCACGATGCAGCCGACCTTCCGCATCGCGGGCTCGAACTCGCGTTCCAGGTCGTGTCCGCCGATCTGAACACTCCCGCGCGTCGGACGGATCAGGCCGACCAGCATCCGGATCGTCGTCGTCTTTCCCGCTCCGTTCGGTCCGAGGAATCCGAGAATTTCGCCCCTCTGAAGCTCGAGAGAGACGTCGTCCACGGCGACGCGCTTGCCGAATTGTTTGCTGAGATTGCGCGCCAGGAGTACGGGAGGCATCGTCATGCGTTGCATAGAATGCATGAAGACCCGCCGCGTATTGCGATGGACCCTCCCCCTCGTCGTTGGAACCCTCTCCGCGATCCTCTTCCTGTTCGGCTTCGGCGCCGCCCTGCGAGGCGGAGCCGGCGAGCCCGTGGGCGAGCCGGCACCCGTCGCCGTCCCCGCTGAACAGGCGACTGTCCGGCCTCTTCGAATCCTCCTGCTCGGCGATTCTCTCGCCCGCGGAACCGGCGACTCGACGGGACGCGGTGTCGGAGGGAATCTCGCTGAGGTCCTCGGCGAAGACGGGTCCAGGAAGATCGAAGTCGTGAATCTCGCCGTGAACGGGGCCCGTACCCGCGACCTCGCCGCCAAGATCGAGCGCTCCAGCATCAGGGATCTGTCCGCGCAGAGTGAGGCGATCATCGTCTCGATCGGGGGAAACGATTTGTTTGGACTCTCCATCGAGCCTGACGGCTCCTTTGCTCCACCCGGCGATGAGCCGCGCGCCCACTACCAGAACGTCCTCGACCGCGTGATCGGAATCGTCACCGACCTTCGGGAAAGCGCGCCGGAGTCGCGCATCTATCTGGTGGGCCTCTACGATCCGTTCAGGCATCGCGGTCAGAATCTGGGCGGGTACGTCACGGCCTGGAACGGGGACCTGGCGGCGGCTTTCGCGGATGATCCGGGGATCACCGTCGTTCCGACAGCCGATCTCTTCGTCGCGGCCGACCGGCTTTCGGCGGACCGGTTCCATCCGGGAGACGAGGCCTATGCCCTGATCGCGCGCCGCATCGCCGACACATTCTGATGCCGGCGGGGGGAATGTCCCACCCTTGAAGGCGTTCTCAGCCTCCGAGGCTCGCTGAACCGTATGGAATTCCGCTACGACATCCGCAACGTCGCGATCATCGCGCACGTCGACCATGGGAAAACGACTCTGGTCGATGCCCTTCTCCGACAGACCGGGGCCATCCGTTCGAACCAGAACGTCAACGAACGGGTCATGGACTCGAACGACCTCGAGCGCGAGCGCGGCATCACGATCCTGGCCAAGAACACCTCGATCCGCTATCAGGTCGACGAGCGGGACGCGCTCGGAAACCCCGTGCATCACGAGCCGACCCCAACCCGTTCCGGCCACGCGCTCCCGGCCGATTTCGTTCACCCCAGCGAAGTGAAGATCAACATCGTCGACACGCCGGGTCACGCCGATTTCGGAGGAGAAGTCGAGCGCGTTCTCTCCATGGTCGACGGCGTCATCCTTTTGGTCGATGCGGCCGAGGGACCGATGCCCCAGACCCGGTTCGTCCTCCGGAAGGCTTTGATTCTCGGACTTCTGCCGATCGTGGTCATCAATAAGATCGATCGTCCCGACGCCCGCTGCCAGCAGGTGCTCAACGAAGTGTTCGATCTGATGATCGAGCTCGGAGCCTCGGACGAGCAGCTCGACTTTCCGACGCTCTATGCATCGGGCCGTGCCGGTTACGTGCGGCTGGATCCCGACGACGGCAATCAGGACGTCCGTCCCCTCCTCGACGCGGTCCTCAAGCGGATCCCCCCGCCGACTGGAAACGCCGAATCGCCTCTTCAACTCCTCATCAGCTCGATCGACTACAACGAATATCTCGGCCGGCTCGGAATCGGGCGTATTCATCGCGGCTCGATCCGCCATGGCGAGGACGTAACGCTGATCCTCCACGATGGAACGATGAAAAAGGGGCGAATCACCAAGCTCTTTCTATTCGAGGGTCTCAAGCGGGAGGAAGCGCTGACCGTCACCGCCGGCGAGATCGTCGCGATCGCCGGCTTCGAGGACATCGAGATCGGTGAGACGATCGCGGCGGCTGCTTCGCCCGAGCAGATTCAGCCGATCGCGATCGACGAGCCGACGGTGTCCATGTACTGGCTGGTCAACGACTCACCGTTCGCTGGATTGGAAGGAAAGTTCGTCACCTCCCGCCATATCCGCGAGCGTCTGGAGCGGGAGCTGCGCAAGGACGTCGCGCTACGCGTGCTGGAGACCCAGTACGCCGACCGGTTCGAGGTCGCCGGCCGGGGTGAGCTCCATCTCTCGATCCTGGCCGAGAACATGCGGCGGGAAGGCTACGAGTTCGCGCTGTCGCGACCGCAGGTCATCACCAAACGGATCGATGGCCGGCTCAGCGAACCGTACGAAGCCCTGGTCGTCGACATCGAGGAACCGCACGTAGGCACGGTCATGGACAAACTGCAGCTGCGCCGCGGCGAAATGACGGACATGGTCAACCCCGGCACGGGCCGGGTGCGGATCGAGTTCAAGATCCCCACTCGCGGGCTGTTCGGTTTGCGAACCGAGTTTCTGACCGAGACCCGCGGCACCGGCCTCCTCTATCACACCTTCCTGGAGTACGGACCGCACAAGGGAGAGCTGGCAACCCGTGGCCGCGGTGCGCTCGTCTCCAAGGAAGGCGGCGACACCACCGCCTATGCGATCGAACAGCTCCAGGAACGCTCAGTCTTCTTTCTCGCGCCCGGTGTGAAAGTCTACGGAGGGCAGGTGGTCGGCGAGAACTCCCGCGACTCGGACCTGGTCGTTCAGGTCTGCCGGAAAAAACACCTCACGAACATGCGCGCCTCCGGCGCTGACATCGCCATTCAGCTCGAGCCTCCGCGTCAGCTGACGCTCGAACAGTGCCTCGAGTGGATCGACGAAGATGAGCTGGTCGAGGTGACTCCGAAATCGATTCGCATCCGGAAGAAGATTCTCGATCACGCGACGCGCAAGACCTCGTCGAAGAAGCTCGCCGAGATGGAAGCGTAGGGGGGGAGGTTGTTAGTTGTTAGTTGTTGGTTGTTAGTTCGACAGTTCCCAGTTCCGAGTTCCCAGTGCTCCCAGTTGCCCCGCGAGCTTTCGATGCCGGTCGTGCGGGCGTATTTCCTGATGATCAACCGCTGCTGGGAACTGGGAACTGGGAACTGGACACAACTAAAAACTAAAAACTAACAACTAACAACTAACAACTACGAAGGGAGGCGGTTCGAGAGCCCTCCCATCAGCTCGTCGGGCGCGAGCGGAAGAAGCGCCAACAGCTCGGCGGCGGGCACCGCGGGACTGAAGAGAAACCCCTGAAGCTCATCGCACTCCCGTTCGTTAAGGAATCGTCGCTGCTCCTCGGTTTCCACACCCTCGGCCACGATCCGCATCCCGAGCCCCTTGGCCATCGTGATCACCGCCGAGACGATGGCTCGATCGCTCGAGTGACGCCCCAGCTCCCGGACGAAGGACTGGTCGATCTTCAGGCCGTCGATGGGAAATCGCCGCAAATAGGCCAGAGAGGAATAGCCGGTCCCGAAGTCATCGAGAACGATTCCCACACCGAGGTTCTTCAACTCGTTGAGCACCCCAAGGCTCCATTCGGTGTTCTGCATCGCGATCCGCTCCGTGATCTCGATATCGACCGCGTGAGGCTCCAGCCGTGTTTCTTCCAGCACGCGGCGAAGCTGACCGGGAAGATCGCGCTGCTGAAACTGGCGCGCTGAGAGGTTCACCGCGACGCGGAGCGAGGGATGCCCACTGCTCCGGATTTTCTTGATCTGCCGGCAAGCCTCCAGAAACACGAAATCACCGATGGGGAAAATGAGCCGCGAGTCCTCGGCGATGGCGATGAACTCGCCGGGAAGAATCATCCCCTTCTCGGGATGCTTCCACCGGATCAGCGCCTCGACGGCGGTGATCTTTCCGCTGGCCAGGTTGACCTGAGGCTGGAAATGGACGACCAGCTCCTGCCGGTCGATGGCGCGGCGGAGATCGTTCTCCATGGTCAGCCGCTCGCGGGCCCGGGCGTTCAGCTCCGGGGTGCAGAGCTCGTAGTTGTTGCGTCCGAGCTCTTTTGCGCGGTACATGGCGCTGTCGGCATTCTTGAGAAGCGTTTCCGCCTCGCGGCCGTCTCCCGGGTAGATGGCGATCCCGATGCTGGTCGTGACGAAGAGCTCGTGACCCTCGACACGGACCGGTCTTGCCACGGCTTCGAGGATCTTCTGCGCGACTGTCGACGCATCCTCCGGCGAACCGAGGTCGCCCAGAAGAATCGTGAACTCATCTCCTCCGATGCGGGCCACGGTGTCCTCTCCCCTGAGAGAGTCCGTGAGCCGCCTGGCCACGGCGCGGAGAAGCATGTCCCCCACCGAGTGACCGAGCGTGTCGTTGATGAACTTGAAATGATCGAGATCCAGAAACATCACGCCGATGCCCTTGCCGGACCGGCCGGCCTGGGCGATGGCCATGGAAACGCGGTCCAGGAGAAGCAGGCGATTGGGAAGATCGGTCAACGCGTCGTGATAGGCCTGATACTCGATTTGCCGCTCGGCCTCCTTCCGGTCGCTGATGTCGACGATGGTGCCCTGTACGAAGGGCTCCTCATCACCGGAGCCTTCGACCAGCGAGATCGTCTCCAGCACCCAGACGGCCGATCCGTCCTTCCGGCGGTAGCGCACTTCCCGGTTGACGATCGTCCCCCGCTCGCGTAGGTCGCGGAACAGGCGATCACGCTCCCCGGGATCGAAATAGACTTTCCGGGCGCTATGCCCCATCAGCTCTTCAGGTGACGAGTAGCCGAAGATGCGTGCGCAGGCCTCGTTGCAGTCCAGGACCCTGCCATCGATCGAGTTCCGGTAGACACCCGCGAGATTTCTCTCGAACAGCAGCCTGTACCGCCGCTCGGACTCGGCGAGAGCCGCCGCCGTCGCTTCCCTCTGCACGGTGGCCGCGAGCGCGCCCGCCGCGGCGCGCAAAGCCTCCACCTCGGCCATGAACCACGCGCGGTCGACGTCGCAGTCCGCCCACTCCATCGCCCCCCAGAGCTTTCCCTCGGGGACGATCGGGACCAGGACGATCGAACATCCCGAAAGCTCCTCCGCCGGCGGAATCACCAGCTGGACGACCTCGCCGGCTGCGAGCTTCAGGCTATCCGGCACGTATTCCGGCAGAAGAACTAACGAATCCCGACCATTGCGCCACTCCGCCGCAGGGACCAGGGCGTCACCGATCATCTGGAGGATTCGGACCCGGGAGACGCCTGTGGCGTTTCCGAACCGGCCGAGAACATCGTCGATGTTCCCCTTCCAACTGCTGGATCTCAGGAAGCCTTCCGAGGCGAATGCGACGGCTTCCAGGATGCGATCACGCCGCGCCAGAGTCTCCTCGGATCGCTTTGCTTCGGTCACATCCCGGAAGCTCCACGCCCTTCCCACCGGAATGCCGTCGAGCCATTGGGGCGTGGAGAAACGTTCGAAGAGCCGTCCATCCCTGAACTCGATGATGTCCCGGCTCTCCGATTCCGGGTCGTTGTAGAGATCCCGGATTTTGGCTTGAAACTCCTCGGGATTCTTCACCTGATGGAGAACTGCCGCGATGGCTGCGTCGTCATTCCCCGACTCCAGCAGCTCCGGGTCGATGCCCCACATGCGGGCGAATCGCTGGTTGAATGAGACGATCTTCCCCAACCGGTCGACGACCAGGATTCCGTCACCGGTCGATTCGAGTGTCGACTTGACCAGCGACAGCGTGAGCTTGAGCTCACTCTCCGCGCGCCGCCGCTCCGAGATGTCGCGGGCAATGAGAAGGACCGCGGGATCGCTCGATCCAATCTGGTAGGGAAGCGCGGAGAGTTCCACCTCGAGGATGGATCCATCGGTGCGCTGCAATCTTTCCTGCAGGCGATCGATGGGCTCGCCGTCAAGGACTCGTCGCATGCGCTCGGCCGCAATCGTGCCGCCGGATGGATGAGTGAAGTCGAGGATGCTTCGCCCGACGATCTGATCAGCGGAGTCCGCGCCGAGCAGATGCACCCCGGTGTCGTTGATGAACGCGATGGTGCCGTCGCGGTGTGATGCGATCAGATCGGGGGAGCGCTGCACGAGCTCACGGTAGCGCCGCTCGCTCTCAACCAGCCTCAGCTCCGACATGGCGCGGTCGGAGACATCGACGGCAGTGAGCACGATACCCGCCGGATGGCGGTCCCACTCATTGACCACCGATCCCGAGACATTCACGGAGACGAGCGTCCCGTCGCTGCGTCGCCACCGCATCCCGCGCTCCCGGAATTTCCAACGGTGAACGGGACCGGCACCGGGGTCGGTCCACTGATCCCCCACCACATCCGAGATCGGCAGACCGAGAAGCTCCGAAGGGGTGTACTTGAGAAGGTCGAAGGTGGCGCGGTTGGCGAAGCGAACACGCTGCTCGAGGTCGAGGACGAGCACTGCTCCCTGCATGGTGGAAAGGATCTCGCTCGCCGCGAAGCCGGGAGCCATCTCACCCAGGTGATAGCGCCGGATGGCCAGCCACGCGAGGCCGAGGTAGATCGCAATTCCGAGGAAACCGACCGGATAGACCTTTACGCCGAGCGATGGCAGAAAGTCGATCACGCCGATCGTGCCGAACAGCATCGCGAGCAGGAGCAGCCGGATCCGTCCCCGTTCCACCGAAGACATGCGCGATGAAATCCCTCCGAAAAACTGGCGAAGGCTCGCGGCAATCGTCAGAAAAAAGTAGAGGAGGAACGGGAGGATCCGGTAGTCATACCGGGGGTAGTAGCCCCACGAGTAGAGATACAGGCCCGGAATCAGCCAGTCCGTGGTGATGAATAGAAGTGCAAAGACGCCCCCGGTCGCCCAGGCCGTCGTGATCCGCACTGCGCGTCCCCGGGCCAGGCCATGCAGGGTCAGACTGAAGTGATAGAGAGCGGCCGGAATGAAAGAAATCCCGAGGAATCCGAGGCGCGCCCAGAAGAAGCCCCGGGTCTCGACATTCGCCCACAACATCCAGGCAAATGAAAAGAGCCACAGGGCCACGGCCACATTGAGCAGAAAGAAGGTCCGGGCAATGGGCGAGAACCGCTCTCTGATTGCGGTGACCACTCCGAGCAGAAGAATCCCGATCGAGGTCAGGAGCATCGGCAAACCTGCTGCGGTGAGCGAATAGTCGCCCATGTCGGGAATCAGGCTCATGGCGCTTGCTACAGCACCCCATTGTCCTCCGATTTCTCGTCAGCGGGAGCCGCGCGACGAGACTTTACCGGCATCCGGGTTGCAGCGGAGAGCCCCATGAGCGATGAAAAAAAGGGAACCGGCAGGGCCAGGGAACCGCAGAGCTATGGAAGTGAGAAGGACTGGCTCGAAGGAAAGACCGATCAGACTGTCGAGGACACTCCCTCCCGGACCTCGCGGCATGACGAGTCGTTCTACGACAACCGGCACGAGGAGGAACCGACCGAAGCGGCGCCTGATGCTGGTGAGGAGAAGTCCATGAGATCGCTCGACTCCTCCTCGGTTCCTCTGGTGCGGAGCGGAAAAAAAGTCGCGGAAAGCAACGGGACGCGACAGAGCTTTTTCCGTTCCCGCGATTACGACTAATTCCGTTACCACCCTCTGACTGGCTTCCACTCGCCGATCACGCTGTTTCTCTCGACCACGTAGTAACGGTCGAACATCGCCGCGGTCAGACAGGAATGGTTCGGGATCACCCGCAACCGCGAGCCGATGCGGATTGCTCCCGGCGCCACCTTCCCGGCCAGGTGAATCTGACCGTGCTCCTGGGACATCGAGAAAAAGTGAGCGGGCAGCGGCTTCAGGTCCGGGCTGCAGACGATTCCATAGCCGCAATCAGGAGCGATGTGCACGGGTCCGGGATCCTTCGAGAAGGCGAGCGCTCCTCCGTCGACGATGATCTTGCTCTGTTCGGGATAGACACCGATGACGGTGACCAGGACGGTCGCGGCGCAGTCCTCGAGGGAACATGAACCAATCGCCGCCTGATGGGCGTCATAGAAGACATAGTTTCCAGGTCGCACCTCTTCCGCATCGGGAAACCGGTCCACGACCGAGGCCGTGGGCGTCGAACCGATGCTTCGCCCCAGGTCGAACAATCCCAGCTGCTGTCGCATCCTGGTGAGCACGGCGGCTTCCTCGATCGCAACCTGCCGGATCTCCCCGGATTCCGTCTGAACATAGGAGTGGCCGGCGTGAGTCAGGAGTCCCACCAGTCGGACGAACCTGGATTCGTGCGCTCGATAGGCGAGCTCCAGTCCGTCGGGGCCAGCCGGATCGACTCCGGCCCGGTGAGCGCCCGAATCGACTTTCAGAAAAAGAAGAGGGATGAAGCTGTGTGCGCGGGCGAACTCCTCGATCGCCTCGAGCGTCTGCACGTGATCGAAAAGCAGATTCAGAGTCCGTACCTTCGAAGCCAGGGCCGCGGCGCGCTCCAGTTTCGCCCCGTCGATGGGCACCGCGTATGTGATGTCATCGAAGCCGGCAGCAGCATAGAACTCAGCTTCAGCAAGCGTGGAGACCGTAATCGGGCCCGCTTTCCCGCCGAACTGGATTCGAGCTCCCTCGAGCGTCTTGTGTGTTTTGACGTGCGGGCGAAAGGAAACCCCGGAATCCGCGGCTCTCCGGCGCATCCGATCGCAGTTCGAACGAAACCGCTCGAGATCGACCAGGAGCGCGGGCGTAGGGATTTCCTCGATGACCATTCCCTCATTCTGGGGATGAGCGGCCTCGAACTCAATGAGCAGACTCTCCGGCTGTAGCCCGACGCGGGAGTGAAGCCCTACAATGCGCTCGCGGATCGACGGAGGCGCAATGGTTTCGTTTCAACCCATCACCGTGGCGCAGTATGGTCTGGGCCCCATCGGGTCGGAGATCGCCCGGCTCCTGATGACGAAAGCCTGGGCGCGGATGGTCGCGGCAATCGACATCGATCCCGCGAAAGTCGGCCGCGACGCGGGTGAGGTCATCGGAATCGGACGGAGCTTGGATGTCCCGATCACCTCCACGCTCGATCGCAAGGCCGACGTCGTCGTCCATTCCACGGGCTCGCGACTGAAGGATGTGAAAGATCAGCTCCTCTCCCTCCTCGCCGCGGGGTGTCACGTGGTTTCTACCTGCGAGGAGCTTTCATTCCCCCTCGATGGCGGAATCCGCGAGGAGCTCCAACGGGTCGCCCGAGCAAACAACGTCACTCTTCTGGGAACGGGAGTCAATCCCGGTTTCGTCATGGACAAGCTGCCGCTCACACTGACTTCGATATGTCAGGATCTCCGATCGGTCGAGGTGATCCGGGTGGTCGACGCATCGAAGCGAAGAGAGCCCCTGCAGCGAAAAGTCGGAGCCGGCATGAGCCGGGAGCAATTCGAAGATTACGTACGCGCGGGGCGGATCAAGCATATGGGTCTCAAGGAATCGCTGATGATCCTGGCGAACGGTCTGGCCGTAGAGCTCGACCAGGTGGGCGAAGAACAGATTCTCCCGGTCATGGCAGAGGCTCCGATCGTCACCGAGTATCTGCGCGTCGAGCCGGGGCAGGTGGCTGGAGTCCACCAGACCATCCGGGGAGAAAAGCGCGGCGTCCTTACCCTCGATCTCGACATCAGGATGTTCGTCGGAGCTGTTGATCCGCGCGACGAGGTGATCATCCGGGGAACGCCCGACGTGCGGGCGCGCATCGAGGGGGGTGTCCACGGCGACCGGGCCACGGCGGCGATGGCGGTGAACTGCATCCCCAGAGTGGTCGCGGCGAGACCGGGGGTCCTCACCATGGACGACATCCCGATCAGCTTCCGCTGAGCCTCACGCCACTCCGCCCACCCGCAGCGCCGTCCACGCGACGAGCAGATAGCGGAGAAGCTTTCCCACCGTGACCCAACCCGTGAACGGGAGGAGGGGAACTCGCGCGAATCCGGACACCAGAACGATTGCGTCACCGAGGAACGGCACCCACGACAGGAGGAGCGCCGGACGGCCGAACCGGTCGAAGGTGCGCGTGGCTCTCTCCTCCCAACGACCTGGAACTCTGGTCTCGATCACGGATGCGAGCCCGCGGCCGATCCACCACGTCGTCAGGGCCCCCAGAACGTTTCCTGCCGTGGCCACCGCGACGGGAACGATCAATCCGCCCTGACTGAGAACGATGGCGATGAGAGCCGGCTCGGAGCCGATCGGGACGATCGTAGCGGCGAGGAAGCTCCAGAGGAAAAGCCCGCCCAGAGCCGCCATCGAGGACATGGGCGCGGGAACCGCGCGGACCGCGGCGTCATTCCGGCCATCCGTCTCGGGGGACTACGCGAGCCCTTCCCGGGCAGGCGCCGACCGGAACACGCTCCAGGGGGCGGGGCGGGCGAAGATGTAACCCTGGCCAAGCTCGATGTCGAGATCGCGACAGACGGCCAGCTGCTCCTCCGTCTCGATGGCCTCGGCGATGGTCGTCGCTCCGATCGTGTCGGCACAGCGCGCGACTAGCTCCACGATCCGTCGCCGGATCGGGTCGTTCTCGACGCCATGAAAGAGCGAATGACCGACCTTCAGATAATCGGGACGAAGCTCGGCGACCGCCTCGAGAGTGGCATAGCCGGATCCGCAGTCGTCGATCGCGATCCGGAATCCCGCCTCTTTGAGCTCGTGCAGGGCTTTACGGAACGTCTTGAAGTCTCGAATGGCGCTCCGCTCGGTGACTTCGAGGACGACCTTCTGGCCGCAGTCCAGGAACGGAAGCAGAACATCCGTTCCGCGTTGCGCGATCTGCTGAATGAACCCCGCCTCGAGGTTGAAGAACAACAGCCCCTGATCGCACAGCTCACGCAGCATGGGTTGAACATTCCGGATACAGAGAGCCTGGAGATCCCAGACCATTCTGAAGTCCCTGGCCAGGTCGAAGATCACGTCCGGGCTCTCGATCTCCGTACCGGCCGGTCCTCTGGAGAGCGCCTCGTGGCCGACGACGCGGCCGGATTCCAGGTCGATGATCGGCTGGAAATGCGTGACCAGCCCTTCCTCGCGAATCAGGCGGCTCAGCCGCTCGCCGAGACCGTGGAGATAACGAGTCTCGCGACGGCTCGCAACGTCCTTCGCCTCGCGGACTGCGTTGTAGAGCGCACCGGTCGTTCCGCCCCGCGTTCCGTCCGAGATCGCACCTCCCACGAAGACCGCGATCTCCTCGATCGGAAGCGTGGTGGCCTCGAGCTGCTGAAGAAGCCGGCGTGCTTCGACTTCGAGGCGGCGTGAAAACTCGGGAGTGCTCGGCGGAAGAATCTCGCGGGTGAAACAGAAAAAATCGTTCGAGCCGGGGTGTGAAGTCGCGATCACCACGTCATTGCCGAGGACTCCCGAAAGGATGATCTGGAGGCCGCGAACGAACTCGCGCCGGATCCGGTCGAAAGCATCCCACGACTCCCGCTCGCCGAGCGTGAACAGCGGCTCGATCTCGATACAGAACACGGTCACGCTCTCGCCTCTTGAGAGCATCTCCCGATATTCACCGAACACGAGCGCCAGGGAAGCGACGCGGGTGGTGGGGTCGAAGAGAACCTCGCTCCAGCGGGAGGGAGCCGCCGTCAGCGAAATCTCGCCCCATCCCTCGTCCCTCGACCGGAGCAGCTCACCGACGACGCGCCGGATCTGCCTCGGCTCGAGCGGGCCGGACATCAGACGGTCCGCCCCCCCTTCGAAGGATCGCAGTCTCTCAGCCTCTCCACAAACGCCGGTGAGCATCACCGCCGGCATCCGCCTTCCGCGCGGCGTGGAACGGAGATAGGCCAGGAAATCCCATCCGGTCTGTTTCGAGGCATCGACCCGGATCAGGACGACGTGGGGGACCTCGGTCGCGAGAAAGTCGCAGGCGCGGCCGATCGTCGTCGCGCAGACTACGTGGAAGGCAGGGGGGGGAAGCGCTGCCGCGACGATTCGAGCGGCGACGGGGTCCTCATCCAGGAGGAGAACCGTGGCCCGCTCGACGACTTCTTTCTCGAACCGCTCTCGCATTCCAGCCGACAAGTCTCCTCTCCTCCAACGAGGGAGTAACAGAAGACGCACCTTTTCCTACCCACCCTGTAAAAAAAAGTTCAGGCTGGCCTGTCGCGGTCGCTTTCCGGGCCCGTCCCGAGACGGTTTCACCCCAGGGGCATACCGGTCATTCGACCCACTGAAGGAGGCTCTCCTTCGGGAGGTCGAGCCGCGGAAGGGCGATTTCCGGACGGTAGATCGCGCTGAGGCTGATCACCCCCCGATGCCCGACCCGCAGCCTGTATGCGCATCCCGCGGGGATGAACATCCAGTCGCCGGGTGTGAGCTCGACTCCCCCAAACCACGTCGATCCGCTGAGGATGAAGCGAACGGCGTCCCCATCGAGATGAAGCGTCGGCCCGATATCCCCTCCCGGCCCGGTGATCGTGACGCAGGTCTGCATCTCGTCATCGCCGCTGAAGGGGGGGGTCCACCCCCGGACTTCGTCGGCGAGGGAGGACAAGGCCGAGGCCTGCCCCGCGAGGCGTGGATCCCGCGACGTCACGATCTCCGCCAGCGGCTCTTTTCCGATGGCCGCCAACGCGAGCTCGAGCCGGATCAGATAGTCCTCGAGCAGCGGTCGGCGCGATTCCGAACGAATCATCGTTCCCTCCGAAGTATCGACGGTGTTGGGCGGAGAACGATCCTCAGCCGATTGGGGCCTGGAGCACTTCCATCAGACGCCTGGTGGTCTCGAAGATTTGCTCCACGAGGCTCCAATCGTTTGAGCCGCTGAGCTCATTGCTCGGATTGGGCTGAACGGTGGTCACCATGAGAACGAAGAGTGAAACGTAGAGTCCCTGAGCCTTGCGCATGATTTATCTCCTCCGATGCCCGGCGTTGATCGCCGGGGTTCATTAGAGGAGTGGCGCGAGAGGGGTAATTCCCTACCCCCCTGTCCGAAAAATATTTTCAGACCGGCGGTGGGAGGAAGAGAAGCTCGGGATCTTTCGGCAGTCGTTCCATGTATTTACGGACGTGCTGCACGATGACCGGCGTGGCCTTTCGGGCCTCCGCAGCTTCCCGGAGAAAGGCGAGCGCGGCAATGGCTCTGCGGCTGACGCCTTCGCGGGTAAACCGGTCGATCAGCTCGCGGCATCTCAACTGAACTTCCTCGAATCGCTCGAGCACGGCGAGGGCCTCGATCATCTCGAGGCTGATGATGGCCGCTTCACCCGCCATCCCTTTCTCCCGGTAGTCACGCTCAGCCCGCCGCAGCCGCTCGACGGCCTCCTCGCATTTTCCCTGCGACAGCAGGAGCCGTCCCAGGCCCCATCGGGCTCGAATCGCTTCTGTCTGGAGGCCCATTTCATCGCAGAGGGCGGAGGCCTGAAGGAAGTAGATGGAGGCCGTGTCCCCGTCTTCGAGGTCGACCGAGCAGTTCGCGATGTTCAGAAAAAGCATCGCCAGGGTCACCGAATCGCCCATCTGCTGAGTCGGCTTGAGCAATGCCATGTACGTTTCCCGCGCTTCCCGCTTACGCCCCATGGCGCCCAGCGCATTGGCTTCGGCGAGAAGGGAATGGTTCTGCCTGCGAATGTCGCCGTAGTCCATGAACACTTCACTGGCTCGTCGGGCGGAATTGACGGCCTGTTCGAGATGGTCCGTCTCCGCGAGGACGGTGGCGCGCACGTAGTCGACGGTAGCGAGATCAAAGTCCGGCACCGGTTGCCGGGAAAACTGACGAGCGGCCTCGTCCAGAGACCAGAGCGCGTCCTGAACCTGTCCCGTGAAGCGGAGTGCATTGGCCCGATCTTTCCAGGCGAGCCCCCGGGCCTGATGAACGACCCCGGCTTCGTAATCGTTCGGGTCGAGATTTTCGGTCACCTCGATGGCGAGATCGGCGATCTGCACGGCTTCGGTGGGTGTCGTGAAAATCCGCGATCGCGCCTCGCCCAAAAGGGCCCGGGCAAGACCGACCGTGCAGACCCCGGCCAGTTCTCTCAGCGTTCTGTGCCACTGAGGGAGGGGCTCCGCGGCCATTCTCGCCACCAGGGCCGCCCCCCGCTCGCCTTCTTCTCTCAGACGGATGGAGGTTCCGACCAGACGATCGAGGGAAGGGGTTGGAATCGCGTCGTGGAGCTGCGGCTCTTCGTTGGACCAGGCTTCCGGATCGGAAAGGGCCAGGGTCAGTTCCTGGAGCGACCCGTAGAGCTCCATGCAGGAAGCACACTCCTCGAGATGGATCTCGATGTCGGGGCTGGAGGTCAGAGGATCTTCAACGAAGGCGTAGATCCGATCGCGATCACAGGAAGTCATGGAACCACCTTTCCTGATGTTAGACGGACATAAATCTCATGTGCCCGCTTGAGACACTTCGAAATCAGCTTCTCCGCATATCGATTCGTGGTGTCCAGCTGGCGCGCGACCTCGATCGCACTGCACCCCTCGAAATACCGCAACCTCAGCGTATCCTGACACTTCTGATGGAGCCTGGACAGCGTCTCGCGGATGGTGATCCGGAGCGCGACACTTTCGTCGAGATCGGCTGACGCCGGATCCTCCCTCAGACCGTAACCGGCCGGAAGAGCCTCGGTGCGGCCGTGGGTCCGCCAGTAGTTCCGCGAAGCGTTGCAGACGGCGCCGACGAGCCAGGAGCGTGGATCCCGGATCTCCGCGCTGGACGAGAGATAGGCGACGAAGACCTCGTGAATCAGGTTCTCCGCGTCGCCGACCGGAATTCGGAACTTCTGCGATGCGAGATAACGGAGAAGATTGAAATGAAGACGGTAGACGTCCTCGATCTCCTCCGATGTACGCGCGCGAACCGTGTCTGTGGCGGGGCCGCTCAGAGCCTCCCCCTTCGGCGAGCCAGAGCGCCCGCCCTGAACCATTTGGATTCAGGGGACATGCCTGAATTGTAGCTGAATCCGGAACTTCGGGACACCTTTCCGCACCTCCCCCTATAATCCGCCGATGCGACTCGCTCCCGTTCTCGCGATTTTCGCGTTTTCCTGCATGTCAGTCCCTTCCCCGCCCCCTCCTCCCCCCACGGCCGCGCTCGATTCGGTCGCCTCCCAGTATGTCCGGCTCGTTCTCGCCATGGGTGAGCACGACGCGGATTACGTGGACGCCTACTACGGCCCGCCCGAGTGGCGTGACGAGGTCCGGCTCGCGAAGCCTTCCCTCGACGTGATCCGCGCTCGAGCGACGAATCTCCTTTCCACATTCGCCCCGCTTCAATTCGACGAGGAGATGATCGCCCTGCGCCATGTCTACCTGACCAGACAGCTCCAGGCCCTCATCGCCCGGGCCGACATGCTGTCGGGTAAGAAAATGACGTTCGATGAGGAAGCGCGCGCCCTCTACGACGTGGAACCTCCACGCCGGACCGAAACGGAGTTCCAGAACGTGATCGAGCAGCTCGATGCGCGCCTTCCGGGCGAAGGATCGGTGACGGATCGCCTCGAGAGATTCCGCAGCCGGTTCGTCATCCCGAAAGAAAAACTCGATACCGTTTTCCGCACTGCCGTCGAAGCATGCCGCGAGCGCACCGAGGCCCAGATCGAGCTTCCTGAGAACGAGAGCTTCCGGATCGAGTACGTAACGGATAAATCGTGGAGCGGATACAACTGGTATCAGGGGAACTATCAGAGCCTCATCCAGGTCAACACCGATCTGCCGATCTTCATCGACCGCGCGATCGACCTGGCCTGCCATGAGGGGTATCCGGGTCACCACGTTTACAACGTTCTGCTGGAAAAGAACCTCGTCCGCGATCGCGGATGGGTGGAATTCTCGGTTTACGCGCTTTTCTCCGGGCAGTCGCTGATCGCCGAAGGAACGGCGAACTTCGGGATCGAGGTCGCGTTCCCGGCCGCGGAACGCGTCCAGTACGAGAAGTCAGTCCTCTTTCCTCTCGCGGGCCTCGATCCCGCCGGAGCAGACGAATACTACGAAGTCATGGCCATGGTCGAGCGACTGGGCTATGCCGGAAACGAAGCAGCCCGCCGCTATCTGGACGGCCGGATCACGGCGGCGGAAGCTGCGGACTGGCTGGTCCGCTACGCGCTTTATTCGCCGGAGCGCGCGAAGCAGCGCGTCCGCTTCATCGATCAATACCGCGCGTACGTGATCAACTACAACCTCGGAAAAGATCTGGTCCGCCGCCACGTCGAGGCTCTCGGAGGCACCGCGAGCCGCCCGCAGCGGCGCTGGGAAATCTTCGAGGAGCTCCTTTCGTCGCCCCGGCTCCCGTCCGGGCTCGAAAGATGACTCGCCTCACTTCATCAGAAACGCGAGCGAATCTCCGGAAGCATGCTCGGTGGCCGGTTCGTTCCTGCGAAAGAGCCGGGCACCCGCGCGACCTCCGAGAGTCAGCTCGCGACCATCCAGACGAAGCCACGCTCCTTCGCGAAGACCGACCACCGGCACCTCGTTCATCTCGTGAAACTCACGGATTCTCTGCTCGCGCGTCTCTCCCATGTGCGTCGAGCCCGGCTGAGGATCGATGTAGTGAGGGTTGATCTGGAATGGGACGAGGTTCAGCGCTTCGAATCGCGGCGGCTCCACGATCGGCATGTCGTTCGTGGTCTTGATCGTGGGACACGCCAGGTTCGTCCCCGCGCTCGATCCGATGTACGGCGTTCCGCGGCGAGTCCGCTCACGGATTGCTTCGATGAGGCCCGTCTCATACAGCCGCGTCAGCAGCCGAAATGTGTTTCCCCCTCCCACGAAGATCGCATCGGCCTCGTGAGCAGCCGCGCGGGGATCCTCGTTTTCGTGCACAGAACGACAGGAGAATCCTTCCTTCTCCAGCCGCTCGGACGCGGTGCGCCCGTAGGAGTCGAGATCATGAAGGGCATACGGAATGAAGGCGATTTTCGATCCGGCGGGAAGGAAGGAGCGGATCTCCTCGATCGCCCAGTCCAGATACCCCTCGCCATGGATCGTGGAATTGCTCAGCAGTAATACTTTCATGGTGAGCGGGAGTGTAACGCGGCCCGCAGGGAATCCACCTCCCCCCGGCATCGCGGTTTCTTTTTCGCTGTCCGCTGTGTCGAATGGAATGTGAACACGATTGCGAGAGCGACGATGACCCAATCGCTGCAGGAACCGGGGCCCGGGATTCAGGGGTCGGACCAGGCGATGCTGTCCCGCATCCGCGCGGGGGACCGTGCCGCCGCCGAAGACCTCGTCTCTTCGACCTATCAGAGAATCTACGCCTACCTGATCCGCCTGTCGGGGAGACCCGAAGACGCCGCCGACCTCACCCAGGAAACCTACCGCAAAGCGTGGCAGTCGCTCTCGTCGTTCGACGGCCGCTCGACGCTCTCCACATGGCTTCACCGGATCGCCTACACGACGTTTCTCAATTCAATCCGCACTCCTCGCCGCGTCGAAGCGATCGACGCCGCGAATGAGATTTCAGACCTGTCGCCACGCGCTGACGAGATCGTCGCCAAAGCCCAGGAGGACGACGCGATTCGGCGGGCTGTCCTTCAACTCCCCGCGGATCTGCGATTCACGGTGACCGCGCACTACTGGGGCGAGATGAGCGTCCGTGACATCGCCGAGATCGAATCGATCACGAGCGTCGCGGTGCGCAAGCGACTGGCGAAAGCGACGCGCCTTCTCGCCGCCACGATGACCGAGGTGTCCTCATGAACGAACAGGAAATGATCCGCAGACTCGAGTCGATGTCTGCTCCCGAAGCCCCACCCGATCTGCTCGACCGGATTCAGGCGGAGATCCCCGAAGACCTTTCGGTTCTCGCCCAGCCGTCGAACCGCTCCGCCGTCGGCGCGCGCTGGTGGCAGATCGCCGCGATGCTCGTGGTT
>DATLEY010000085.1:0-9322 GCA_035525215.1 Thermoanaerobaculia bacterium
CTCCTCGCCGCCCTACGGGTTGGGGCGGAAAACGGCCACTTTCTTCGTCGCTTCTCCTCGCCGATGGTCCACATCGACTCGTCGTCGCTTCTCGAAATCGACCATTTTCCGCCCCAACGAAAACATAGAGATTCATGAAACACTACACTAGTACGCAAGCCGCAGACCATGATGCGATTCGTGCCGGCATGGTCGCGGTTCGGCTCGGCGGCACCACGAAGCGGACGTTTGGGATTCCAGGCGGCGTTTCACGTTGTCCTGCACCCGGCTTCGTGAGAGACTCGACTCCGCCCGCGACATGTGGGCGAAAGGAGGACTCCATGGCAGGAACATTCGTAGTCGAGAAGTCCAGGAACGGGAAATTCAGGTTCAACCTCCGAGCTGGGAACAACCAGGTCATTCTCACGAGCGGGATGTACGCTGCGAAGGCGGGCGCGCTCAATGGAGTCGAGTCCGTCCGCAAGAACGCGGCCGACGATTCCCGCTTCACGCGGAAGACCGCGAAGGATGGCAGCGCATATTTCGTGTTGACTGCCGCGAACGCTGAGGTCATCGGGAAGAGCGAAATGTACGCTTCGAAATCATCGATGGAGAACGGTATTCGCTCGGTCCAGGCGAACGCCGCGGCGGCGAAACTGATCGACCGCACCACGTAGTTCGCTGTAACGGCGGGATCTGGTTTGAGATCAGCGCTCGAGAAGCAGCTCCCAGTTCCGGACGACGGTCAGCGGCGGCGAATCGGCGAAGCCCTCCGGGCGCATGATCCAGAGGACCCGCGTTTCGTCGTCGCTGACCGCGAACGGATCGCCGGACTCGCGCGTCGTCGTCATCAATCCGACGGGAGACCCGATCTCGAGCGACGGCGTCGCGACCGCCACCGCCATGAGCCGGACGCGCCCTGATGCGGGCTCGAGATAGTAGATCGTCTTCCCGTCCCGGCTCCACTGCGCATCGGTTCCTCCCCCGGTCGAGATCTGCCGGCGGTAGCGTGGATCCGCGAGCGACCAGACGTAGACCTCCCATCGTCCCGTCTCGTCCGATTCGCCGGCCAGCCACCTCCCGTCGGGCGACAGATCCGTCGGCACGATCCGGAACGGCGAATCGATCAGCGTCTCGAGATCTCCCGTCGCCAGGTCGAGCCGGACCGCGCTGATGTGGGATCCCGCCTCGAGTGACCCGATCAGACCCGCCCCGTCCGGCGTCCACGCCGCCGGGAAAAGCCCGGCTCCGTCCGGATCGGCGTACAGGAGCTCCGGATCGCCGACGCCACTCGACCTCTGGCGGTGCGTGGTGACCTCGGTCAGGGCGGTCGAAAACGCGATCCAGACGTCTCCCGGAGACCAGACGAGGTCGCGCTGATCGCCGGGTGCGTCGTTCAGCCGTCTCGATTCACCCGATCGCAGATCGGTGACCCAGACGTCTCCGGACGAGACGTAGGCGACGCGCGTCCCGTCCGAGGAGAGAGCGGGGTCCCGCACGTTGAACCCCGATTCCCCGACGGTCCCGAGGCGCTCGCCCTCGAAACTCGTCCAGACGAGGCTGTGTTTGACGAGGCCTCCCCCCTGATAGACGAGCGTTCCTTCGCGCGATGCCGAAAAGGCGCCAAGCTCGTAGCGGGAGTATCCGACGCCGTCGACGAGCCGGATCGGCGTCCCCGAGACCGTCAGCGTTCCGGCATCGAAGCGCTGGGCGACCAGAGCGCCGTCGCGCCAGAAGAGAATGTGCCCCGAGGGGACGTACTGCACGGAAGAATTCGCGCCGAGCAGGCGCCTTCGCTCGCGCGTCTTCAGCGATACGACCTCAATCGAGCTCTCGTCGTCGACCGCCGTTCCCTCGGCCGTCTGGGAACAGAAGAGCAGGTGCTCACCGTCGGAAAGGAACGACGGCCATCGATGGCTGACCTCGCCCCGGCTTTCGTCGAGGAAGGTCAAAGGCTCGGGCGTTCCACCACCGGCGGAGACGCGCCTGAGACTGCCGGACGAGCCGGCGCCGAACACGATCGTCCCATTCGCTCCCCACGCTCCACCTCTCGGAGATTCCACCACACACACTGTCTGCGCGAGGCCACCCGACGCGGCGATGCGCTTCAGCTTTCCATCGACGAAAAAGCCGATGTGACGGGAGTCGGGCGACCAGAACGGCATCACCGCTCCCTCGCTTCCGGTGACCGGAGTCGCGTCCAGCTCGTCGAGCGAGCGCAGGTAGAGGCGACCCGACCGTTCGTCCCCGGCGAAGAAGATCACGCGGCTCCCATCCGGAGAGATGGACATGCCGCGCGCGAAGTCAATCGTCATTCCCTCCGGCGGAAGGATCGAGAGTCGCGCGAGCGGGCGCGCGCCGACGCTCCCATCTTCCTGCCGGAGGGCGGCACCGATCACGACCGCCAGGAGCACGGCGGCCACACCCCACGGGAGCCATTCGCGCCACGTCCGCGGCGGCGTTGCAACGGCCGCTTCCGTCCGTCCGCCTCGTTCGCCGATCCACTCGAGCTGCGTCGCGATGTCCCGGGCCGACTGCCACCGCCGGTCGGGATCTCTTTGAAGACAGGTGCGGACGAGGTGGTCGAGCGCCGGCGGTGTTCCCGGCACCCGGTTCGCGATCGGCTCCGGATCCGCCGCCAGGATCGATGCGGTCAGCGCCGCCGCCGACTTTCCCTCGAACGGGCGGTATCCCGTAGCCATCTCGTAGAGAACGGCCCCGAGCGCGAAGATGTCGGTGCGCGCGTCGGCCTGACCCCCTTGGAGCTGTTCGGGCGCCATGTAGGGCGGCGTTCCGACGATCGACCCTTCGCGCGTCAGAGGCGGCGGTTTATCCTCGGTCGGCATGTCCGTCAATCCCTCGACATCCCAGGCGGCATCGGCGAGGGGCTTCGCCAGTCCGAAGTCGACGAGCTTCGCTCCCGATGCGGTCAGGATGACGTTGCCGGGCTTGAGGTCGCGATGCGTGATGCCGCGACGGTGAGCGGCGTGCAGCGCGGACGCGATCTCTGCTCCGTAGCGCAGCACCTCGGGGAGGGGGAGAGGTCCTTTCCGCAGCCGCTCCGCCAGCGACTCTCCCTCGAGGATCTCCATCACGAGGTAGTGCGCTCCGGCGTCGGATCCGACGTCGTAGAGAGCGCAGATGTTGGGGTGGTTCAGCGAGGAGATCGCCCGCGCTTCGCGATCGAATCGCTCGACGAAGCGCTGGTCCGCGGCGAAGCGTTCCGGCAGCACCTTGATCGCCACGTCGCGGCCGAGGCGTGTATCCACGGCCCGCCACACCTCGCCCATGCCGCCCGCCCCGAGCGAGTCGACGATCCGATACGGTCCGAGTCGGGTTCCCGAACTGGTCATGGCAAGGGACAGGGAGTCCTTTTCCCACTCTCGACAGTAACACGACTCGAGGACTCTACTGCGGCAGACTCGGCGAAGGGACTCCCGGGGAGTGGACAGAGGAATGGACAAAGGAGTGGACAAGAAGTGGACCGCCACCATCGTCCACTCAGTCGTCCACTCTTCTGTCCACTCCTCTGTCCACCTTAGGGTCACACAGGAGTAGAATGCCTCCGCGCGAAAATGTGGAGGAATCGAAAAACGAAGGTGTGACCCCAATTTCCGAGCAGTAGGTTCCCGCTCACCTCGACCGCCTGCTGCCGTGCCCTGGTCACCGCCTCGAGAGTCTCCCGCTCGTGGGTCATGTATCCCTTGACCGTCTCCACGAGGTTCGGGATCAGGTCGTGCCGGCGATTGAGCTGGACATCGATCTGGCTCCACGCGTTCCGCACCTCGTTTCGCGCACGTACCAGCGAGTTGTACAACCCGATCAGGACAAAAGCGAGCGCCGCAATCACGATCGCGAAAATCAGAAACTCCATCACACTTTCTCCACGTTTTCTCGCTGCTGGTCATCGAAGGTCTCACCGAGAAAGCCGGTGATCAGTTCGGCTGTACGATGCTGCATCCGCTCCCCGCTTCGCACGAAAGGCCCCGTCTCGCCGCGGTCGAACCACAATCCGTGCTGCAACCTGCAGAAGTCGACGATCAGAAACTGGCCCTCGCCATACAGGTCCGCCTTGCGCATCTTTTTCCCGCAGCGAGGGCATCGCAGATAACGCTCGTTGCTCGACGATGGCGCCGACTTCTCGAGCTCCCCCGTACCGATCGCCACGCCGGCCTTCTCGCCCAGAAGCTCGATCTCCGTCTGATCGAACCAGATCCCGTGGCAATTGATGCAGTAGTCCACCTTGATCGAGTCTCGTTCGACCACGAGGAGTGGCGTGCCGCAGACCGGGCAGTGCATGCGCAGATGATCGCCTGGCGGCGCCGGCGCCTCCTTCTTGCGCCTGCCGAAGACGGCTAAGCCAACGCCGGTCAACGCCGTGCCGATCCCGAAGAATACAATCCCCGTGGCCGACACGCCGCCGATCGTGACCGGCTTGTTGTTCTCGTAGTACTTGGCCACCATCGCCCTGGAGTGATCGAGCTTCGAAATCAGGAGCGGGATCTCGTGGCCCACGCTAAGAGTTTCGAAGTCGTTGCTTCCGAGGTCGACCGTCCCGGTGAAGCTCTTCCCGCTTTCATCACGCCAGGTCGCGACCATCTGGTACTTCATCGGAATGCTGTTGTGGTTGATCAGCTCCGAGACTCTGCCGATGACGGTGGCTCCATCGGTGAACTGCGCGTAAGCCGTCCCCTCGTTGATGCCGTCGAACGCCATCCACGCGCCCATGATGACGAAGGCTACTCCACCGATTACAGGATGAGCGATGGCGAATTCCACGAATTTGTCCACGATCCCGTGTCTCATGTGACGCTCCCTTTCCTGAAGTCTGAAATCATATCTGACCTGGCGCCTGCAACATCCTCTGTCCACTCCCCACCTTTTCGGATAGAGGGTCACACAGGAGTAGAATGCCTCCGCGCGAAAATGTGCGAGGAATCGAAAAACGAAGGTGTGGCCCCAATTTCGACAATTTCCACAATTTCCCTGAATGAACTGGACTGATGAACTGCCCTGTCTGCCACGTGCCGCTGATTGCCGTGGAGCGCGACCGGATCGAGGTCGACTCCTGCATCTCCTGTCATGGCCTCTGGTTCGACCATGGAGAGCTCGACCTGCTCTGCGAGAGAACCGGGACAGCCATTGATTCCGCGGCGCTGTTCACCCCCGCCGTGTCGAACGAGCGGCTCCGGAAGTGCCCGCGCTGCACGAAGAAGATGGAGCAGGTCGCGCTCACCGAGGACCTCAGCATGATCACCGATCACTGCCCGGAGGACCACGGTATCTGGTTCGACGCGCGCGAGCTCGGTACACTCATCGATCACGCCGCGGCGGCCCGGGGAGGCAGCCGGCCGGTGGGGCATTTTCTCGGGGAAGTCTTCGGAAAGGACAGTAGCTGACCGCGGCTCGGGGGTCGCAGGTCGTAGCGATCCGAGCCCCGAGCCCTCGACAAGGAGGTTTCAATGACTGGAACGATCATCCTGCTGGCCATCATCGCTGTCGTGGTCCTGTTCGCCGTGGGGATGTACAACGGCCTGGTCCGGGCGCGGAACGACGTGGGGAATGCCTGGAGCCAGATCGACGTGCAGCTCAACCGGCGGCACGACCTGATCCCGAACCTGGTGGAGACGGTGAAGGGCTACATGACCCACGAGCGGGAGACGCTGGAGGCGGTGGTCAAGGCGCGGCAGCAGGCCGTGCAGATCACCGGGGGCTCGATCGAGGACAAGGCCCGGGTCGAGAACGCGCTCTCGCAGACGCTGAAATCGCTGTTCGCCCTGTCGGAAAATTACCCGCAGCTCCGCGCCAACGAGAACTTCCTGGCCCTGCAGGAGGAGCTGGCCTCGACCGAGAACAAGATCAGCTTCTCCCGGCAGTACTACAACGACTCCGCGCTGCGGCTGAACAACAAGGTGGAGATGTTCCCCACGAACCTCTTCGCCACCATGTTCAACTTCAAGAAGGCGGCGTTCTTCGAGGTGGAATCGGCCGACGTCCGGAAGCCGGTGGCCGTCAAGTTCTGAGATGCACGAGCTCGTCCGTGCCAACCAGCGCCGCACCGCGGTCCTGGTCGCCTTCATGGCCTTTCTCCTCATGGCCGTCGGGTACGCGCTGGCGGAGCTGGCCAGGCCGGGCGCGGGGCGCCTGGGAATCGTGCTGGCCCTGCTGGTCTGGGGAATTCAGGCGCTCATCAGCTACTTCGCCGGGCGGCGCATTCTCCTGGGCATGGCCGGGGCCCGGAAAATCGAGAAGAAGGACCACCCCGTCCTGTTCAACATCGTCGAGGAGATGTGCGTCGCCTCCGGCACCTCCACGGTGCCGGACATCTACATCATCGACGACGACGCGCTGAACGCATTCGCCACCGGCCGCGATCCCGAGCACGCCGCCGTGGCCGTGACGGCCGGACTGCTCAAGGAGCTCGATCGCGACGAGCTGCAGGGCGTGCTCGCGCATGAGATCTCCCACGTGAGGAACCGCGACGTGCTCTACATGACGATGCTCGGGGTGATGCTGATGGCCATCCTTCTCCTGGCCGAGATCGGGATCAGGATGCGCTTCATCTCCGGGACCCGAACCAGCCGCAGCGGCGGCTCCGGTGGAGCAGCGCTGGTGGTCATCGCCCTGCTGCTGATGATCTTCGCCCCCCTGCTGGCGCGCCTGGTTTACCTTGCCGTTTCCCGCCGGCGGGAGTACCTGGCCGACGCCTCCGGCGCGCTCTACACGCGCTACCCGGAAGGATTGGCCCGCGCCCTGGAGAAGCTCGGTGGCTCGCGAACGCCGATGCGGAAAGCCAGCGCCGCGGTGGCGCCGATGTACATCGTCGCCCCTCTCCGCGCCGCCGCGAAGAAGGTGTCCGCCCTCGGCTCCACCCACCCTCCCATCGCGCAGCGGGTCAGCATCCTCCGCTCCATGGGAGGAAGCGCCGGGGTGCAGAGTTATGATCAGGCCTTCCGCCGGGTCACCGGGCGTCCGGTCGGCGTGGTCCCCTTCAAAGCCATGCGCGAGATCGCCGACGTGCAGGTCCAGACCCCGCCGCCGCTGCCGATGGCCACCGCCCCCTTCATGCACGCCGACCGCGTCCGCCAGACCACCGACATCCTCTGGGCCCTGAACGACTATATCTTCATCAGCTGCCTCTGCGAGACGAAGCTGAAGATCCCGCCGGCGTATCGGGGGAAAAAGATCGAGTGCCCGCATTGCAAGCGAGTGCACGAGGTGTGACCCCCATTTCCGGAGTTGTAGGTGTGACTCCCAATTCCCCACGTCGCTGGAGTTTCACTGAAAAACTTCTGATACCTTCCAAACAGGAGGACCATCATGCCGCAGGAAGACCAGGATCGCCGGATTGACTACATCGAGTTTCCAGTAGCCGACCTCGAGCAGGCCAAGCGTTTCTACGGGACAGTCTTCAACTGGTCGTTTACGGACTACGGCCCCGACTACACCAGCTTTGCCGATGGTCGCCTCTCAGGGGGCTTTTTCAAGGCCGAAACCGTTCAGCCAGGAGGGCCACTGGTCGTCATCTATGCCCTCGATCTCGAGCAGGTCGAGGAGGAAATCGCGACCCATGGTGGCACCATTGTCAAGGAGAGCTTCGAGTTTCCCGGGGGCAGGCGCTTTCATTTCCGGGACCCATCCGGCTACGAGCTGGCCGTATGGTCTGACAAGCAGCCCTGAGGTCGCGCGGGGATTTAGCGTCGGAAATCTACAGGACGTAGAAACGCTCGGAGCAAGCAAAGACGTGCCCCCGGAGGCCGACTCGAGGTGAATGCGTCTACCGCTCTGATAACATCATTTCGAAGATCCGTACAAACCGTGGTTCGTCAGATCCGAAAAGCGATTTCGACGACCGTACGCTTCGGAAGGAGGAGGGGCGATGCAGTTCCTGCACGAGCACGAACGACTGGCTGTCCTCATTCTGCTGTCGGGTTCCGTGTTGACCGGCGCCATAGCTTGTACGCACACCCCGACGGAGAGTCGAAGCACCCCGGTCACGCCGACTCCGGATTTCACGTTGGGGGCCGACAAGATCCACAGCAAGTTCAGTCGTCGAATCGAGCCAGCCATCACGGTTCCGTCAGGCAGTGTGATCGAGGTGTTTACTCACGAGGCTACCGGAGGACAGCTCGATATCGACTCGAGCACCGCAGATCTTGCGGCCCTGGACATGAACCGCATTCACGCCCTGACGGGTCCGGTGTACGTCGAGGGCGCCGAGCCCGGAGATGTGCTTGCGGTCGAGCTGCTCGAGATCGAGCCCGCTGGCTGGGGCTGGATGGCGATCATCCCCGGTTTCGGCTTTCTGGCCGATGAATTCGAAGGCACCATGGTCTTGCGGACATTCGAGATCGACCTCGAGCAGCGCTCGTTCGAGTTCGCCGAGGGAGTGCGGGTTCCTCTGGCACCTTTTGCGGGCGTGATGGGCGTTGCTCCCGATACGGACGAATTGCTCAGTACGATTCCTCCGAGAGCGAATGGTGGGAATCTCGATGATCCCAGTCTGACCGTCGGAACCACCGTTTATTTTCCAGTGCTGGTCCAGGGTGCGCTCTTCTCCATCGGCGACACGCATGCCGTGCAGGGATACGGAGAAGTCTCCGGAACCGCACTCGAGACTCCCATGAGGATCGTCTACAGGATCAGTGTCCTCGAGGATCGCCGTCCGATCGAAGAGGTGCAGTACGAGACGGACGACTACTATGCCACGACTGGATTCGCCACGACCATCGATGAAGCCGCCCGGAAAGCGACCCGCTATATGGTCGAGCACCTGATGGCGACAAAGGGGCTGTCGCGCGAAGATGCATATATGCTCTGCTCGATCGCGGGTGATCTCCGGATCGCGGAAGTGGTCGACCTGCCACATATGCTGGTCACGATGCACATGCGCAAGAGCATTTTCTCCGACTGATGAGGGGGATAAGGGGCACACCTTCGTTATTCGGTTCAGTCGCGCGAATCTGACCGTCGAAGTTATCCCTGAGTGGTTTGCGGTCAGAACCGCAGGCCGACGCCGGGGACGTTTCGGTGAGTGTTTCAGGTCTCGAGACCGACGTCGTCGTCTAAGGGGAGCGTTCCGAACACCGGCTTACCGCCGAGGGAAAGGTAGAAGGTAATGAGCCCGAGTCCGAGGAGCAGGCAGAGCGCGAGGAGAGCTCGCGGGTCGCTCCAGCTGAACAGATAGAACGCGAAGTAGGCCGTGAAGATGGCTGACGCCAATGAGAATGTGCCGACTCGATAGAAAATCACGACAAGAATGATGGAATTCGCGCCCGATACTATGAGGACCGCGGGAAGATGTTCTCCTCCGAGATTCATCACCGTGAAGAGAACGATAATT
>DATLEY010000092.1:0-2521 GCA_035525215.1 Thermoanaerobaculia bacterium
AAGGAGAAATCGAGATCGCTCGCCGACTGCGACACCAGATGCACGCGCTGCTCTTCCATCACTTCGAGAGCGGGGGCGAGGTCGGGAAGAATCGATCGCAGATCGCGTCCCACGAGACTGATGACGGCGCAGGACGGGATCTGGCGCGCATCACAGAAGCCGCCGAGCTCCTCGAGAGCCGCTTCGATCGTCTCCGGCTCCACCTCGCCGATCGGATCGATCGTGACCGTGACGTTCGTCTCGGCCGTGGCGACCAGATCGACCGAAAGATCGTGTCGCGCCAGGACCTCGAAGAGCCGCGCGAGGAAGCCGACCTGATGCCACATCAGGACCGTATCGATCGAGATGAGCGTGATTCCGCGGCGCACCGAGATCGCCTTGACCTGTTGTCCCGGGGACTGCTGCGCCCCGATCACGGTTCGATCGACGTCCGGCTGGTTGATCGATCGGATGTGGAGGGGAACGCCGGCGTTGCGCAGCGGCTCGATCGCACCGGGGTAGATCACTTCCGCGCCGGTCGACGCGAGCTCCTGCGCTTCCGCGTAATCGAGCACACGCAGGAGACGTGCGGAAGGGACGCGGTGAGGATCCGTCGTGAAGATGCCGGGGACGTCGCTCCACAGCTCCATCCGCTCCGCCTCGAGCTTCGCCGCGAAGCAGGCCGCGGACTTGTCGGAGCCTCCCCAACCGAGCAGGACAGTCTCTCCGTCACGGTTCCCGGCGATGAAGCCCTGAGTCAGCACGACTCCCGCATCGAGCCGCCGAAGCGTCTTCTGCAGCGCCGGATCGGGGGCGGAATCGCATTCGGCGACCAGGTACCTGCGGCGCTGCGTGGTGTCGAACGAATCGACGGAGCGAAGGACCTCCCGCGCATCGAGTGAAACCGGCTCGAGACCCTCCTGTTCGAGAAAGGCGCCGCCTACTCTGGTGAGCATCAACTCTCCCGCGGCGAGGATGCGGGCACGGATCGCAGGACTCACCTCATGGCTGAATTCGATCCGGCCTACGAGCCGCTCCAGCTCATCGATCTCCTCGGCCACGATCGCGTGACTCTGGTCGAGCCCGAGGGCGTCGCCAAGCTCGTCGTGGATCGCTGCGACCTGCTGGAGAAGCGGCTCCGCCTCGCCACTCGCAGCCCGCTGGATCGTCTCGTTGAGCAACCGCGTGACCCGGCGGATCGCGCCGCAGACGACGAACGGCCGCAGTCCCTCCTGCTGGCGTTCCCGGATCTGCGCGGCGATCGTCTTCCAGTGATGGGCCGTCGAGACGCTCTTGCCGCCGAACTTCATCACGACCCATCGCGGGCCCTCGTCGCGTGTCATCGCGCGTAGTGTATAGAAGAAGACGGGAGACGGGAGTCAGGAGTCGGGAGACAGACGGCGCTCCCCTCGGCGCGCCGCCTTCCAGGCGGCGGCGATGATGGCTTCCAGCCTCATCTCCCCTCTCCACGAGGCATCATCTCCCACGGTCTCGACCATTTCTCCATCACGTCGCCGGTTCACCGGAATGCTCGCTTTTCCTCACCATCCTCCCGGCGGAGACTGGGGAGCCTCCGCGCCGCCGGCAAGGGTGCCGGCGCTCCGAGCGGATTCCCCTGGCTCCTGGCTCCTGACTCCCGACCCCCCTCCGATGTTAGGATTCGCCCGATGAGTGATCAGACGATTCATGCTACGACAGTGATCTGCGTGCGGCGCGACGGGCGTGTCGCGATGGCGGGAGATGGCCAGGTGACGATTGGGAACACCGTGATGAAGCAGGGGGCCTCAAAAGTCCGGCGGCTGTACGACGGAGCCGTGATCGCGGGATTTGCCGGATCCGCCGCGGATGCCTTCGCCCTCTTCTCGCGTTTCGAGGCAAAGCTCGAGGAGTACTCCGGTAATATCGAGCGCGCCGTCGTGGAGCTCGCGAAGGACTGGCGTCTCGACAAGTATCTCCGCCAGTTGCAGGCGTTTCTCATCGTCGCGAACCACGACCGGTCGTTCCTGATCTCGGGAACGGGCGATCTGATCCAGCCGGACGAGGATGGAATCCTCGCGATCGGCTCCGGCGGAGCCTTTGCACTCGCATCCGCCCAGGCGCTGATGAAGCACACGACGCTCTCCGCCGAGGAGATCGCACGCGAGAGCCTGCGCATCGCCGCGGGTATCTGCATCTACACCAACGACAACATCACCGTGGAAATGATTTGAGCATGGTCATCCATCTTTCAGGCGAGACGGCAGACGACAATCGCGACTCCCTAACACCGAAGACGATCGTCGAGGAGCTGGACCGCTACATCGTCGGACAGAACGCGGCGAAGCGCGCAGTCGCGATCGCGTTGCGCAACCGCTGGCGACGGCAGCAGCTTCCGGCGGAGCTGCGCGAGGAGATCGCGCCGAAGAACATCATCATGATCGGGCCCACCGGGGTCGGAAAGACCGAGATCGCGCGGCGCCTGGCGCGGCTCACCGGCTCGCCGTTTCTGAAGATCGAGGCTTCGAAGTTCACCGAAGTCGGTTACGTCGGGCGGGATGTCGAA
>DATLEY010000143.1:0-82007 GCA_035525215.1 Thermoanaerobaculia bacterium
CGTGACCTGGAACTCCAGCAAGAAATTTACGGCCACGCACTGAGGCCGCTCGGATCGGCAGGCCTGCTTCTCCCTCTCCCCCCGCTCCTCTACCCTCCTCCCTGCCTCATTCGCTCCTCTACCCTGATCCCTGAACCCCCCTGGTCCCACTCGTGAATGAGAAGAAGATCGCGTTGACAGCTGAATGAGCATTCATTCAGAATCCGGATCAGACGAGGGACGACGGCGTCGGAAAATGACCTTTTGTCCCGTCAAGGAGGCCCCACGATGAAGCCGATTCGAAGCAAAGGTGCCGATGAGGCCATGGAAGTGGCCGAGGCGAGCCGCGAGACGGAATGGGAAAAACCATCCTTCGTCGGCGGGCTCTTCATGGGAGACCTTCGGCTCGATCTGATCCATCCCTTTCCGGATCAAAGCCCGGAGGATCGAAAAATCGGAGACGACTACGTCGAGCGGCTCGAACGTTTCCTGACGGACAACGTCGACCCTGACGAGATCGATGCGACGGGGGAGTATCCCCGCGAGATCTTCGAGGGATTCAAGGAGCTCGGCGCGTGGGGGATGAAGATTCCGAAGGAGTATGGAGGCCTCGGATTCAGCCAGACCAATTACAACCGTGCGATCTCCATCGTGGCCACCTGGTGCGGATCCTCGGTCGCCTGGCTTTCAGCGCATCAGTCGATCGGCGTGCCGCAGCCGCTGAAGCTGTTCGGCACGCCCGAACAGAAGAAGAAATTCCTTCCTCGCCTGGCGAAAGGAGCCATCTCCGCTTTCGCGCTGACGGAGCCGGGGGTCGGATCCGATCCGGCGAAGATGGAGACCACGGCGACGCGCAGCCCCGACGGCAAGGGATGGCTCATCAACGGCGAGAAGCTCTGGTGCACCAACGGAACTGAAGCCGAGTTGCTCGTGGTCATGGCGCAGACGGCACCGAAGATCGTGGACGGCAAGGAGCGGAAGCAGATCACGGCGTTCATCGTCGAAACGAGCACCCCGGGCGTGGAACTGGTGCATCGCTGCCAGTTCATGGGGCTGCGCGGCATCGGCAATGGCCTCATCCATTTCAAGGACGTCTTCGTTCCGGACGAGAACCTCCTGTGGGGCGAAGGCCTCGGGCTGAAGCTCGCGCTCATCACTCTGAACACGGGCCGTCTGACCATCCCGGCGGGATGCTCCGCGGGAGCGCGGCGCGCTCTGGAGATCGCGCGCGACTGGTCCAACGAGAGAGTTCAGTGGGGCCAGCCGATCGGCAAGCATGATGCGATCGCAGGCGAACTGGCGTGGATGACGGCGCACACGTTCGCGATGGAGTCGATCGTCTGGCTGAGCTCGGGGCTCGCGGACCGCGGAGACGTGGATCTGCGGCTCGAAGCCGCGATGGCGAAGCTTTTCAACACGGAGGTGACCTGGACCATCGTGGACAAGCTGGTGCAGATCCGAGGCGGCCGCGGGTACGAGACCGCGCGGTCGCTCGAGGCACGCGGCGAGAAGCCGTGGCCGGTGGAGCGAATGCTGCGCGACATGAGGATCAACCGGATCTTCGAAGGGACCAGCGAAATCCAGCACCTCTTCATCGCCCGCGAAGCCGTCGATCCTCACATGAAGCGGGCAGGAGTGATTCTCAAGCCTGACGCACCGGCTTCTGCCAAGGCCACGGCCGGGGCGAAGGCGGGAGCTCATTACGCGGTCTGGTATCCCGGTCTCTACACCGGCTGGTCGAGGAAGCCGTCGTATTCGGAGTTCGGCCGGCTCGCTCCGCATATGGCGTACGTCGACCGGACGTCACGCAAGCTGGCGCGGTCGATTTTTCACGCCATGATGCGCCATCAGGCCAAACTCGAGCGAAAGCAGCGAGTCCTCTTCCGCATCGTCGACATCGGCGTCGACCTCTTCGCCATGGCCGCGTCCATCACGTACGCGACCTCGCTCGCGAAGAAAGGTGGCGCGGAGAAGAATGCGCCGGAGATCGCGGATCTCTTCTGCCGCGAGGCGAGGCTGCGGATCGAACAGAACTTCGCAACCCTCTTCGACAATCACGATGATTTCGCCTACCGCATCGCCTCGAAGTTCCTGAAAGGCGAATACCAGTGGCTCGAGGGCGACCTGGTCGAAGGGATCATGCCGACTCCGGAGCAGGTCGCCGAAGCGGTGTCGAAGATGGGCTGAGCAGGCGGCTTAGAGCTTCCGGTAGATCGCTTTTCCCGCGAAGACCGCGGCGTCGCACAGCTCTTCCTCGATCCTGAGAAGCTGGTTGTACTTGGCCATCCGGTCGCTTCGCGATGCCGATCCCGTCTTGATCTGACCCGCGTTCGTCGCCACGGCCAGATCCGCGATCGTGGAGTCTTCGGTTTCGCCGGATCGATGCGAGATGACCGACCGGTAGCCGGCCCGTTTCGCCATCTCGATGGCATCCAGGGTCTCGGTCAGGGTCCCGATCTGGTTCACCTTGATCAGGATCGCGTTGGCGACCTCTTTCTCGATGCCTCGGGCCAGAATCTCGGGGTTCGTGACGAAGAGATCGTCCCCCACGATCTGAATTCGGGAGCCGAGAGCCCTGGTCATGGCTGCCCACCCATCCCAATCTCCTTCCGCCATCCCATCCTCGATCGAGATGATCGGGTAGTCCTTGAGCAGACCTTCGTAGTACCGGATCAGCTCGTCGCTGGAAAATCGTTTTCCCTCGCCGGCCATCGCGTACGCACCCTTCTCGAAGAACTCCGACGACGCGACGTCGAGTCCCAGCCAGATCTGCTCTCCGGCGCGATATCCGGCTTTCTCGATCGCTTTCATGATGAAGCTCAGCGCTTCGCCATTCGAGGCGAGGTTCGGAGCGAATCCCCCTTCATCGCCGACGGCAGTCGTGAGGGACTTCTCCTGAAGCAGCTTTCGCAGCTGATGAAAGGTCTCCACTCCCGCCCGCAGAGCTTCGCTGAACGAAGGGAATCCCGCGGGGATGATCATGAACTCCTGAACATCGAGGTTGTTGTCGGCGTGCGCTCCTCCGTTGATCACGTTCATCATGGGAACGGGGAGGGTCCGGGCCCCGGGTCCGCCGAGATAGAGAAAGAGAGGCAACCCGGCAGCCTCGGCGGCGGCGCGAGCGACCGCCAGGGAGACGCCGAGGATCGCATTCGCACCGAGGTTCTTCTTTTCCGGACTTCCATCGAGCTGCTTCATCAGCAGGTCGATCATGGCCTGCTCGCGCGCATCCATTCCCTCGAGCTCTTTCGCGATGCGGTCGTTCACGTTCTCGACCGCGGCCAGGACTCCCTTTCCGAGGTAGCGCTTCTTGTCGCCGTCGCGCAGCTCCAGGGCCTCCCGCGATCCGGTCGACGCGCCGGAGGGGACAGCGGCGCGTCCCAGAGCCCCCGAGTCGAGCAGCACGTCGACCTCGATCGTCGGGTTGCCGCGCGAATCGAGAATTTCACGAGCGAAGATTTCGGTGATCTTGAACATGGTGGGGCACTATACCGCGCGATCCGGTACCGGGGCTGTTCTCAGGAAACCCTCCACGGCGTCGACGTCCGAGTAGTCGCCGAGAATCGTTTCCACGCCCGCCGTGATCAGTCGGTCTCGCGCGGGCCCCGCAGCCCGTCCCACGAAAGGAAGGCGCAGCTCCGCGGCGGCAGCCACGTCCCACGGCGCATCGCCGAGCAGGACGAGCCTCTCGAAGGCGCCGCCATGGATCTGGCTTGCCAGACGGATCGCGGCACGGACGATGTCGCATCGAGCGGCCAGGTCGTCGCTCGCGGTGAGAGGCACGTCGCGCGGAAAGCCGGCGGCCTGCAGCTTGATCTCGGCGGAGGCTTTCCAGGCGCCGGTTGCGACCACGGCGTGCCAGCCGCGAGAAGGGAGAACCGCGAGCAACTCTCTGGCGCCCGGGATGGCCCGACACGATTCAGGCCGATCGATCGCCGAGGCGAGCCGTGTGAGAAATGCCGACTTGAACCGTTCGTAACCCGTCTCGCGCTCCTCGGGCGGGAGATAGCGCTCACAGAGCGCTTTCGCGATGCCTCGATCCGACACGTCGGCGAATGATGACCAGTCGCGCTCCGAGCACTCCCCGTGCGTCTCTTTCCAGGCCTGAAGGAAACAGACCGAGTCCACCACGTTGGTGTCGGTGAGCGTCCCGTCCAGGTCGAAGATCGCAAGATTCATGGAGAGTCCAGCGGCTGAACGCCGCGGAAATGCGCAACCATATTATGCTCGGAAGGAGACGAATCGCCGTCCCCTTCTGACCATCGCTGCCGCTGGTGTTATCGTTTTCTTCTTTCGAGGTGCACATGAAATCGCGAATCGTTCTTCTCGGAGTCATCGTCCTCTCTCTTCACGCCGCCGCGGCAAAGGCTCAGGAGCCTCAGACCGAAAACACTCTTCGGTTGAGTGAGGGCCAGAAGCCAGCGACGGGGACGGTCGCGGACATGGCCTGGCTCGCCGGCCACTGGAAGGGCGAAGCGCTGGGCGGGAAGACCGAAGAGATCTGGACGGCGCCCGATCACGGAACGATGCTCGGCATGTACCGGCTCGTCAAAGACGGCGTCCCGATCTTTTACGAGCTTCTGACTCTCGGTGAAGAAAAAGGCTCGCTGGTCATCCGGCTCAAACATTTCAACCGCGACATGACCGGCTGGGAGGAGAAGAACGAGGTCGTGGAATTCCGTCTCGCCGCCAAACGCGACGGGAAGATCTACTTCGAAGGGGTGACGTTTCAGCCCGAGGGGGACACGCTGACTATTTTTCTGGCCAGCGGACAGAGGGACGGCACGGTTCGCGAAGAAGTTTTCCGGTACAGGCGTGTGAAGCCTGCGGCCGCGGAGTGAGACGGGGCCCACTTCGCCCTACTTTCGCGGTCCGGTAAGGTGTCTCTCTGACTGGCACAAGCGCCTGCCGGCTGAAAAAAGCCGGTCGACGCCTTTCCTCTCGGCGTGACCTTTACGGCTTCCTCTCGCGCGGTTTCTGACTGAGCGGGTGGCGCACCCTCGATCCGAAACCGGGCCATGTCACCCGCGGTTGCGTCTCGCTCCTCTCCTGAGGCTCGACCTCCGGTGGCATCAGGACGGCGAGGATCGAGAGCATCGTGGCGAAGACGTGGAGGCCGACGACGAGGACCAGTTCGATGACCGTGGGATCCGAGACCACACCGGCTACGGCCGCGAAACAGGTCATCACGAGATTCGCTCCGAGACAGACCATCCTCAGACCGGGCGCCTCCGCTCCGTACGAACGGTTGAGCAGGTTGAGAGCGCCGTTCAGGGACATCGCAATTCCGGCGCTGAAGAACCAGAGCGCGCTCTGAGTCACTCCGTCGAACAGCCGTGTGGTCGCAAACATGTGCGTCATCCCCAACAGGACGATCGCCCATCCGATCACCAGATAGAGTTGTCTCAAATGGCCTCCTCTTCTGTCGGTGGATCGCCCTCCGGCGGGGGCTCCGGCTCCGCTTCGGGCGGCGACTGCGACGTTGGCGCGCCCTCCGGTGGTTCCTCTTGCGCGGTCTCTGTCGGTTCCTCGGAAGCCGGGTCGATGGGCGCGGGACTGTCGGCCGGGTTGATCGTATCCGTCATCTCGATGTCAGGTTCCACGGCTTCCGTCGGAGTGGGCGGCGCTGCGTCAGGTTTCCGCCTCTCCGTCAGCATCTCTTCCTCGACCAGGTGGCCCCACCGCTCCATCCGCGAGAGGATGATTCGCTGGCGCGCGCGAAGCCGTGAGTTCGGATCGGCAGGGTTCATCACGCGCGGATTGGGGAGGCATCCCGCCAGCAGCGCCGCCTGCGAAGGAGTCAGACCGGCCGCCGATTTTCCGAAGTAGTGGCGCGCCGCGGCCTCGGCGCCATAGACGCGCTCGCCCATCTCGACCACATTCAGATAGAGCTCGAGAATCCGCTTCTTCGACAGGTTCCGCTCCATCGACCGCGCGATGAGGAACTCCTTGAGCTTGCGGACCGGGTTCCTGCTGGGCGAAAGATAGAGGTTCTTCGCGAGCTGCTGCGTGATCGTCGATCCGCCGGCGGTCAGACGCCGCTCTTCCCAGTTGCGGCGCATCGCCTCCTTCATTCCTTCGACATCGACTCCCTCGTGCTCGTAGAAACTGTTGTCCTCGGAGACGAGGACGCCGCGGCGCAGATGGCGCGAAATGCGGTCATAGGGGACGAAGCGGTACTGCAGATCCGCGTCCTTCCCGGCGCGCCGCAGCTCGCGGCGGCGATGCTCCATGAACGCCGTCGTCTCCGGGTTCTGATCGCGAAGCTCCTCGACGTCCGGAAAGGTGATCGCTTCCCACGCGAGCCACGCGGCAAGGAGGATCACCAGCGCGAGCAGGATTTTGCGGAGCGGGCTGGAGCGGCGAGTCGCTGTTTCTTCCGGCATGAGGGGGATACCATTGCGGGCCGCCCGCGCGCAGATCCGGAATCCAGCTCTGCCGCGGGGTCGCGGAAGGATGGATATGCAAGTTTCGACTCAGCTCACCTCGAGCAACCTGCAGGAAAGCTCTGGCGATGAGGCGCCTCGGATCGCGACCACGACCGTGGCCACCGAGGAAGAGGGCGCCCGGATCGGGCGGATCCTCGTCGAGGAGCGCCTCGCCGCGTGCGTCACTCTCCTCCCCGCGCGCTCGATTTACCGGTGGGAGGGAGCCATCTCGGATGAGCGGGAGTCGCTCCTCATCATCAAATCGGTGCGGGGGAATCTGGCCCGGCTCCGGGCTCGTCTTCACGAGATTCATCCCTATGAGCTGCCGGAATGGGTGGTCCAGGCGCCCGAAGAGGTCTCGGAGGCGTACGGCCTCTGGATCCGGGAGTCGGTGAGGGCAGAACCCTACGACCGGTAGAGCCCGCCGCGCAACGCCGAGGGGAAATGCGGGTTCCTTCGCTTCCGTTTGCCCTGATGCACTGCCTGGATGCACGCTTGTTTCGCGCGCGACCGGGCGTGCCGTCCACCCCATTCGCGCCCGTGCCGATCTCTCCGCTGGACACGCGGGGGCTCGCTGCGTGGCCTCGGGCAGTTCCGGAGATTCCATGGATTCGATCATCATTCGCGGCGCGCGCCAGCACAATCTGAAGAACATCGACGTGGTCATTCCGCGCAACGCGTTCGTGGTGATCACGGGCGTGAGCGGATCGGGAAAGTCGTCGCTGGCGTTCGACACGATTTTCGCCGAGGGACAGCGCCGGTACGTCGAGTCTCTCTCGGCGTATGCGCGTCAGTTCCTCGAGCAGATGGAGAAGCCGGACGTCGATTCGATCGAGGGACTCTCGCCCGCGATCTCGATCGAGCAGAAGACCACCTCCAAGAATCCTCGCTCCACCGTCGGCACGGTCACCGAGATCTATGACTACCTTCGCCTTCTGTGGGCCTCCGTCGGCACCCCTCACTGCACGAAGTGCGGTCAGGAGATCCGCCCTCAGACCATCCAGCAGATGGTCGACCGCCTGATGAAGCTTCCGGCCGGAACGAAGTTCACGGTCCTCGCTCCCTATATCCGCGGAAAAAAGGGGGAGTACAGGAAGCAGATGCAGCAGATGGTCAAGGAGGGATTCACCCGGGCCATCGTCGACGGGCAGATGATCGAGCTCGCCGATCCTCCCGTGCTCGACAAGCAGAAGAAGCACACCATCGATGTCGTGATCGACCGGCTGGTCGTGAAGGAAGGAATGGAGCAGAGGCTCGCGGATTCACTCGAGGTGGCGGCTCGAGTCGCCGAGGGTCTGGTGAAAATCCTATACGCCGAGGACGGCCGTGAAGAGCTCCTCTCGCAGAACTACGCCTGCCCGGACTGCGGCATCTCCGTCGGCGAGATCGCCCCCCGTCTCTTCTCCTTCAATTCCCCCTACGGCGCCTGCCCGAAGTGCTCGGGGCTCGGCGTCCTTCTCGAGGTCGATCCGCGAAAGCTGATCCCGGACGAAGAGAAGTCGATTGAAGACGGAGCGATCGCGGTATGGAAAGCGAACTCCGAGACCTGGAGACTCCAGCAGATCCGGCAGCTCGCGAAGCCGTTCCGTTTCAAGCTGACCGTGGCCTGGAAAAGCCTTTCCGACGCCACCAGGCACCTGATTCTCCATGGAACCGAGAAGGAGATCCGGTTCGTCTGGGGGGGAGACGGAGGGTACGCGTACGACGGCGCCTTCGAGGGCCTGGTGCCGATGCTCACGCGCCGCTACCGCGAGCTGGAGGATGACGACGCGCGCGAGGAAATCGAGAAGTTCATGACGGCGACCACCTGCCCGGAGTGCAGCGGGCGGCGGCTCAAGCCGGAAGCGCTCGCGGTTACCGTCGCCGATCACCCGATCGACGAGGTGGTGCGTCTTCAGCTCAAGGACGCGGAAGTCTTTTTCCGCGAGATTGCGCTGACGTCGCGCGACGAGCAGATCGCCGGGAAGATCCTGAAGGAAGTGCGTGAGCGGCTGCATTTTCTCAATGATGTCGGCGTCGGCTACCTGACTCTCGACCGCGCCGCTGCGACCCTCTCGGGCGGCGAGGCTCAGCGCATCCGGCTGGCCACGCAGATCGGATCGAAACTGATGGGAGTCCTCTACGTGCTCGACGAGCCGTCGATCGGGCTTCATCAGCGCGACAACCGGCGGCTGATCGATTCGCTCCGCGGGCTCTGTGAGCTGGGGAACACGGTGATCGTCGTCGAGCACGACCAGGAGACCATCGACGCGGCGGACCATGTGATCGATCTCGGACCGGGCGCGGGCGTCCACGGCGGCGAAGTCGTTGCCGAGGGTCGCGTGGAGCAGATCGGCCGCTACGAGAGGTCGCTCACCGGCCGCTATCTCCGCGGCGAAAAGAAGATCGAGATTCCCGCGCAGCGCCGGAAGCCGAACGGCAAAGCCGTCCAGATTCTGGGAGCGCGCGCGAACAATCTCCAGGACATCGACGTCCGCTTTCCGCTCGGCGTCCTGGTCGCCGTGACCGGCGTTTCAGGGTCTGGAAAATCGACGCTCGTGAACGAGATCCTCTACAAGGCCGCCTCGCGCCATCTCTACGAGTCCGTCGATCTTCCCGGCGATCACAAGGCGATCAAGGGGCTCGAGAACATCGACAAGGTGATCGACATCGATCAGTCGCCGATCGGCAGGACTCCGCGATCCAACCCGGCGACGTACACACAGGTCTTCGGCGAAGTCAGAAGCCTCATGGCCATGACGCAGGAAGCCCGGATGAGAGGCTACGGGCCGGGCCGCTTCTCGTTCAACGTCAAGGGAGGGCGATGCGAGGCCTGCAAGGGAGACGGCCAGATCAAGATCGAGATGCATTTTCTTCCGGACATCTACGTCACTTGTGACGTCTGCGCCGGAAAGCGCTACAACCGAGAGACTCTCGAGGTCACCTACAAGGGCTTCTCCATCGCACAGATCCTCGACATGACGGTCGAGCAGGCCTACGACGTCTTCAGGAACGTTCCCAAGATTGCCAACATCCTTCGGACCCTCGGGGAGGTCGGACTCGGTTACATCACGCTCGGACAATCATCGACGACTCTCTCCGGCGGCGAAGCGCAGCGCGTCAAGCTCGCTCGTGAGCTGGCCAAGCGCTCGACCGGCAAGACGCTCTACATTCTCGACGAGCCGACCACCGGACTTCATTTCGACGACGTCTCCAAGCTCCTCCATCTTCTTCACGGGCTGGTGGAGAAGGGGAACACCGTCGTCGTCATCGAGCACAATCTCGACGTGATCAAGACGGCGGACTGGGTGATCGACCTCGGTCCTGAGGGAGGCGACGGCGGCGGACTCATTCTCGCCACCGGAACCCCCGAGGATGTCGCGGAGGTCGCCGAGAGCGCGACCGCCGAGTATCTGCGCCGCGTTTTGAAGACCCCCGCCGGCAAGACGACCCCGGTTCCGGCGTGATAACCAGCCGGGGAAGCCGGGGCCACGAGGCTAAAAGTGGCGGGCGGCGTCTCGCCGCCCAGCCCGCGGTGCCGAAAACGTTCTTAAACCCAGCGCGCTTCGCGCGCCAGCCGGCTGAAAGCCGGCGCCCCGCAGTGCGCCGGCCTCCGGCCGGTAATCTGGGCATCAGCATTGTCCTTACGAAGCGGCGGGACGCCGCCCGCCACTCTCCGCGCGCGTGGTCTTCTTGTTTTGAAAGAGAAACCAGCACTGTCGCCCAGGGAATGAACAAAATGCGAAAATCCTCCTGGAGGTTTTCGTGAAAGCCCGCTTCTCGCTCGCCATCCTGCTCTTCTCTTCCGTGGCCGCCGGGTCGAGTGATCGGATCATGACCGATCCGCTCTCTCCCGCATCCGGCGAGGTCATCGAGGTCACGGTGAGTGGAATCTGGCGGGATGCCTGCGTCCCCCAGCCACCCCGTGTAGAGCGCGACGGTAATCGCATCAACCTGGTCTCCGCAATTCCTGCCAGCGTCTGTCTCACAGTCATTACACCGTGGACGCGCACCGTGGAGATTGGCGCCCTCGAAGCCGGAGTCTGGACCTTGCGCATGATCGCGGAGGAGCACGACGGCGATCGAAGCGTGATCGCGCAGCGGAGTCTCGTCGTCCGTCCAGCCGCGGGTCCTTTCGTGGTTCAGCCGGCGACCGCCGCGAAGGAAGGGGGAACCACGGTGCGGATCACCGGGCAGTCGATTGCTCCCTGCTCTTCAATCCCCTGCGCAGCACCTACGGTGCGATTCGGAGGGGTCCCGGCCCTTCGCGTCTCAATCCTGGACGCGAATCGTATTGACGCGGTCGCGCCACCTCACGCTGCCGGACTGGTGGATGTCGAAGTCGTCCCCCCAGGCGGCTCGGTGATTGCCTTTCCGAAAGGGTTCTTTTACTACGATCCGGCGGCCGATCCCGATCCCTCGGTTTTCGAGCGTGTTCTTCTGCCGGTGATGTTCGAGGGACCCGGAGCGGTCGGGTCGTTGTGGACCACCGAGGCCACGATCTACAACGACGCCACCTTCGGCATTGAAGTGGTGAATGTCCTGCCGGGTTCATGTCCACCCGCGGACGGCGGCTGTCCGCCCGAGATTCCGGCAGACGCGACTCTCCGCTTCCAGCCGGCCGACCTGGGCCAGTGGCACCAGGGGTATCTGCTCGCCGTTCCGCGCGAGATCGCCCCCGAGCTGCGCTACGGGCTCCACATCCGGGACCTGACGCGCCAGGCGGAAGCGTTCGGCACCGAAATCGACGTGGTCAGAGACTGGAAGACCCGCTCGGGACGCGTCGTGCTGGTCGACATTCCTACTGACGGGCGATTCCGGCGAACCCTCCGCGTTTATGACCTTCTGGCCGAGGATGGACTGCAGGCCGATCTGCGCGTCATTCGAGAGCGCGATTCGAGAGTGCTGCTTCAGATGCGGATCACGCTCCGGACTTTCGGCCGTTGTGTCACGGAGCCCTGCTGGATACCCGAGCCGGCGGCGTTCGTGATGCCGCTGGACGGCCCGTTCCCTTCCGACACGCGTCACGACGACCGGATCCGAGTCGAGATCACGCCCGTCGTTCCGCTCGTCCCGTTGTGGGCGTTCGTCAGCGTGACGAACAACTCGAGCCAGCACGTGACCACTTCGTCGCCGCAGTGAGTGCTCCTGCTCTCGGATCCGGAACACCACGCCATCGCGAGGGTGATCCCGATCCGCCAGCCTTCCCGGTGTGAGTGACCGTAATCCATGAGTCAGTCGACCGCCGCGTCATACGCGATGGATTCAGTCCGGAGTCTCTCCGGCGGACTAGCCAGCGCCGGGACCCTCTGCTACTTTGCACCCCTTCATGGCGCTGGCCTTTGGTTCCGATGAGCTTCATCCGATGGTCGATACGCTTCTCCGGCAGCGCCTTCCGCGCTGGCGCGAGTTGAACCGGGCGATCGACGAGCGGGACGACATGCTCGATTTCGCGCTCGGCTTCTTCGAGCACGATCGCGACATGGCCGTCACCAGCTACTTTCAGAACGGTCTGGAGCAGTTCGCCCTGGTGCGCCGCATCGCGTCGTGGCGCGGACCAGTCGGAAAGTTCCTCGACTTCGCGAGCGGATACGGCCGGCTCACGCGCTTTCTTGTGCACGAAGCCTTCGCCGCCGATCTCACGGTCTCGGACATCCTCGAGGGAGGGATGGAGTTCCAGGCGCAGCAGTTCGGAGTGAGGACAGTTCTCTCGACCATGGCGCCTGGGGATTTCAACCCTGGCGACCGTTACGATTTCATTTTCGTGGCATCACTCTTCACGCATCTGCCGCCCGCACTCTTCCAGGAATGGCTGGCCCGGCTCGTCTCGCTGCTCGAGCCAGACGGGCTGCTCGTCTTCAGCGTTCACGATGAGGCGATCGCCGGCGGCGGTGTCGAGGAGGGAATCAGCTTCGCAGCGCACAGCGAGAGCAGAGTCCTGGACCGGGAGAGCTACGGCTCGACCTGGGTCACCGAGTCTTATGTGAAGGACCAGATCTCGCGGATCGGCGGAAGCCTTCAGTCGGTCCGCCTTCCGAGAGCGCTCGGAGACTGGCAGGACGTCTACGTCGTGTCGCCGGTAAGTCTGAAAGAGGCGAGGCCGTGGCTCGTTCCGAAGGGATTCCTCGACCACTTCGTGAACGCCTCCGAGGGGCTTCGGCTGTCGGGATGGGCGCGCAGCCCCGAGGGAGGCGAGGCCGACCGCATCGAGGTCAGGATCGATGACGAGCCGGTGGTCGTCACGCGCGACTTCACGGTTCGCCCGGATGTGAACGAGGTACTGGGGCTTGCCGCCGATGCACGCTCCGCATGGAATTGTCTGATCCCCCACGCGGCAGTTCAATCCTTTCGCTACCAGGTCCTCACGGTCTCGGCGTTTTCCACCGAGGGCTTCGAGAAGATTCTCTTTCTCGGTCCGGTCGATTCGATCGAAGGTGCACTCGCCCGCCAGCGCGATCGCGCGTGGGATGAGCAGGTGCAGAGGCGCGATGCGGTGATTCTGGAGCTGCGATCGCGCGCGGACGATCTCGATCGGCGGAACACCGAGCTGGAAGCGTCCATCGCTGCCATGCGCCAGAGTCGATTCTGGCGCGCCCGCGATCTCTGGTTCGGGATCAAGGGATGGGGGCGGAGGAGGGAATGAGAGGATGTTGAGAAGCGAGCGGGCGAGGGTCATGCAGAGCGGGGGACGGCGCGAGCCCGGTGGGGCTGAGATGACCCTGTCTGAATCGCGAGAGGGTGAGTCAAAAACCGTTCACGGGCACGGGCACGTTCACGTTCACCGGACAGAAGCCCGCGAAGGCGGGCGTCAGATGTGACAGCCGGGGGCGGTGAGCCCCCGGTCCGAGGGGCCATGCGGAAAGAGAGAGCCCGCGAAGGCGGGCGGCAGAAGGTCGCGCATGAGCCAGATCTTCTCTCTACGCTCGAAGGCTTGCCATTGCCCCTCATCCCCGACCCTTCTCCCCGAATGCGATTTCATTCGGATCGCGATCCGGACGGCGAGAAGGGGGCCCACCCTTCCCGCGGGGTCATTCAGAGGCCGCACGCGCCAGCCGCGCAGAATATGAAATGGTGCCGCGGCCGAAGAATCTCAGCCGCGATGATCGCTCTCGGGTTCTTATGCACGTTCAGGCTCGTTTATGCGATGCGATTGCACCGGCATAAGAACCCGAAGACGGTTTGCGCATCCTGAGATTCTTCGGCCGCGAGACCAATCGTCTCTCGACCTCGTCCTCCCGTGCGGCCTCTGAATGACCCGCCCTCCCCGTTGACAGGATGAAAAGCCCGGGACGCGTGACGACTCACCCGCGTTGTCCTCCGGTCACTTTGGCAGGAGAATGAAGAAGCAGAAATTCAGACGGAGAGATCCCATGAACCGATTCCTTCTTCTCGCATGCGCAATATTGCTGATTTCCCTGCCAGCCACCGCGCAGGTTGACTGCCCGGAGCTCGCGGCGCTTCGCGCGCTCTACGATGTTCGTGACGCGATGGTTCATGAGCGCTCTTCGAGCTGGGAGATCTCGCGCCGCCTGGAACGACAGCTGGAAGCGCTGCGTGAGCCACTCCCGGGCGGGGGATATCGATGGGTGCAATGGGTGCGTCCCGTCGGAGAGGGTCCGCTCGTCAAGCGCGAGCACGTGGTCCGGTCGAATCAGCAGCGGGGTGAGGTCGAGACCTTCGAGGCCGCCGCGACAGCCCCCTACGCCGTCCGGGTGGTCGTTCCGAGGAAGCGCTCGCTGATCCGCGCGAACCATCCCGTCTGGGTGGGCTCAGTACAGATCCGGTACTGGAGCGAGGGAGAGGTCCAGACGATCGACAAAGGCGTGAACGAATGGCTCAGGCCCAATTCGTCGAAGAGCTTCGATCTCGGAGAGATCGCCGACCGGGCGCAGGTCACGGTCCAGACCGCGACGTCGGGTTCCACGGCTGGAGAGTCCCTGATCGAGATTCACTTCCGACAGGCCGTTTCCCGCGATGATCCAACCAGCCCGCATGCAGAGATCGTCGATACGCTGAAGCTTCTGCAGGCTTCTCCGGAACCGTTGACGGTCGATCTGGAGATCGCCCGGCTCGAGCGGAGGCTCTTCCCGGATGTCGCCTCGATTCCGCTGGCCACCCTGGTGGCCCGCCTGCGGGAAGCGGAGGCCCTCATGTCGAGCGAGAAGGAAGAAGAGAGAGCGAAAGTGCCGAAGGCGATCGAGGAGATCGTTCGCCTCCTTCCGCGTTGAGTCCGCGGAAGTCGAATCAGAAAATCGCGACTCCGCTCAGCGCGGAGCCGGCACACCGATGTAGCGGTATCCGATCTTGGCGACGCCGATGATGAGCTCCGCCTCGGTGCCGATGGCCTTCTGGAGCTTTCTGCGCAGGCGCGTCACGTGGGTGTCGACCGTCCGGCTGTTGAGATTCAGGTCCACCCGGTAGTTCCAGACGCGCGACAGAAGCTCGTCGCGCGGAACGACGCGCTCGCGGTTGCGGAAGAGGTACATCAGGAGATCGAATTCCTTGGGTGAGAGCTTGAGATCCTGCTCGTTCGCCTTCGCTTCGCGCGTGGAAGGGTCGAGGCGGATCATGTCGTCCTCGAACACCGTCTTCTGCTGGACCTCGGTCCTCCGCATCACGGCGTCGATCCTGGCGAACAGCTCCTGCAGGCCGAACGGCTTGGTCACGTAGTCATCGGCGCCGCCGCGAAGGCCGCGAACCTTGTCCGTCTCGGCGCCGCGCGCCGTGAGGAGGATGACCGGGACTTTCGAGTATTTGCGGACGTGATCGAGGACTTCGAATCCGCTCTTCTTGGGAAGCATGAGGTCCAGCAGGATCAGATCGGGAGATTCGGCGTGGAACAGCTCGATGGCCTGTTCGCCATCCGCGGCCTGGACCGTTTCGTGATTTTCGAGCCGGAGGTTGATGTCGAGCCCTTGCCGGAGGCCGGCATCGTCCTCGACGATCAGGATCTTGCTCATACGCTTGTCACTCCTAAGGCGGGGCGAGCCCAGTGTACCGCCAAAAGTGGAAGTGTTGAGGTTACCGAGGATTGGTTCCGACATGATCGAGCTCTCCATTGAATCGCGAGCCGGCGACGAGCGGACGCAGCTGGACCCCGGCGCCCCACGGGCATTTGGTACCTACTACGCTTCGCTCGTTTGAAAGTTGCGGACGGCGTCGGGTGCCTTCGTTCCAGTTCGCGGAAAGAGAAGCTTGAACGTGGATCCCTTGCCGTAGACGGAATCAACCTCGATGCGGCCACCATGGCTGTGGACGATCTGTTGAACCAGGGTGAGCCCGAGTCCTGCCCCCCGGCGCGTCTGGGTATCCGAGAATTGCGCACGATAGTAGGGTTCGAAGATACGCTGAAGATCCTGGGTATTGATCCCCAATCCCTGGTCCTGAACCGCAATCGTGACGAATTCGTCATCTTCCGATAACCGGACCGTCAGCGTTTTGCGCTCGGCGGAGTACTTGATGGCGTTGTCGATGAGGTTGAGCAGCGCGCGCGAGACCCCTTCGCGGTCCCAGAGCTGCTCCTCCGGGACGTTCTCGATCTCGAGCTGAAGATCGAATCCCTTGCTGCGGATCCAGCTCTCGTAGGAGCTGACCAGGGTCTGAACCAGGTCCACCGGATCGACGGGGTTGAAGACCAGGGGCCTCGCCCCTTTCGCGAGCCGCGCGACGTCGAGAACGTTTTCCACGAGGTGGCTGAGATGAACGACCTCTCTCAGGATCGACTCCTCGATGTCGCGGCGGTCGCGATCGGGCAGGATTCCGCTCCCTCGCTTGAGCGTCTCCGCGCCCATGCGGATCATCGAGAGCGGCGTCCGGAGCTCGTGCGAAATGTTCGCGATGAGAGCGGTTCGCAGCTGGATCGCTTCGGCTTCGCGCTGCAGACCACGGATCGCGAATGCCACCCCCACGATGACCACGATCAGCGCCAGGATCACGTAGACCACGCTGACGATCCGCGGGTTCTGCCAGCCGGATCCGACGAAGCTCGCGTTGATGATGGCCTGAATCGCATAGTCGTGAAGCGGGGGGCTGAGCGGCACGATCACCGCGGGTCCGATCCCCGTGCTCACGAATCCGATCTGACGCGGGCGGCGCACCACCCCGATCTGAGTCTCCCGGCGGACCTCCATCGCTTCCGGCAGATGGGCCATGTGAATCTGCGATTCAGCTTCGATCGCTCCGCGGACCACCAGGAGGAGTCGGGAGGGGTCATAGGAGTAGCGGATGGTTCCGGTGGCCGTGACGAACTCGTTCCGGAACGTCCGGGTCGGCTCGTTCTCCAGCTCGAGAGTCACGAACAGCGCGGCCGCCGGATCCAGGTCCGGAACGTAGAGCGCGGAGACGATCCAGGGATTGCGACGCAACCATTCTTCGAGCGACTCTCGCGTCGGATTCGACGCGCGCTCGATCTGCTGCCATTCATCGGCGGCCTGGAAGATCTCCGATTTGATGACAGCGTCCGCGCGGCTCGCCGAGATCTCGGCGGCATGATGGAGGTACTGCACCGAGAGAGTGCCGAGAGTCCGCTCCGTTCGCACCGAGAGCTGATACGAATGGTAAGAGAGCGCGGCGAGCGCGCCCGCCACGAGAAGAAACGGAATGACGATGTACGGGCGGAGAATCGAGCTCGGTCCCGAAAAAAGAGACCGGATGGTGGAACGGGTCGAGTCGAGGGCCATCAGCGGAAGAGGTTCACCGTTCCGTAATACGAACCGGAAGCGTGGCGGTTATCAATTTCCCGGCGAAGTCTCGGCATGAGCCTCGCGGAGATGCGCGGCAACGACCTTGTCGACCTCGGCTTTCGGCATCTCCCCGAGGTGCACGTAGACGCGCCGGATCTGACCCGCGCGGTTGACCAGAAGATTCAGCCGTCCGTCGCTCTTCTTCCGGGTTTCCAGGATCGCCGCCTTGAACTCCTTGGCCGCGGCCCGCGTCATATCCCGCCCATTGACGGCGAGAACCAGATCGCCATCGCCCAGCCCCCCGGCCGCGGCGGGACTCTCCTCGCGGACGTCGCGGATCCGGATCCCGTACTGCGTCTCCTCGAAGCGGACTCCCAGATAGTGCTTTCCACGGAGCATCTCGCGGATCTGCATCTCGCACTCCCGCGGGGCCGCCTTGCAATGCTTCCCTCCACCGCTCGCCGGCACGGCCAGCGCGAGGAGGGTCAGGATGAGAATCGGGATTCGACGGTTCATGGGGGCGGCAGATCCCTTATAGCCTGCATTCACGCGACAGGAAGGGCTCCTGCGTTACAGAAGTGGAAAAGGCGCCCGGACGATTCCCTCCTCCCCTCAGAAGCGGAGAAGGCCGAACGCCTCGGGGACGTGAAAGTCGACCGGGCTCCGCAGGGTCGGCTGCCACGCCGAAAACTCGTCGCCGAGCTCGGAATCGCGGTCGATGCGATAGAAATTGGCGAACCACTCCTCTCCTTCGCGGGGAGGCCCCGATGTGAGGCTCGCGAACGGAATCGTCAGGAGCGTCTCGAACCGCCAGAGCCCTTCCGGATCGCGGCGGACCTGCCGAATCATCCCCGCACCACCCGAGTGCCAGGCCACGTCGGTCGTCATGGTGCGCCGGTCGAGGTCGGGGGAGTCGATCCGGGCGTCGAAGAGCGTTCCCAGCGGACTGATCTCCACCTCGAAGTAGCGCTCTCTCTTCTCGGGAGCGAGGAACGCCTCGAGGACGTCCTCTTCCCAGAGGGAATCGTCATGGTCGTACTTGGTCGCCTGCATCGAAGCATCGACTCCCGAGTAGAGGAGGTAGAGGGTGGTGGAGTCGCGATAGAGATGGAGGAGGGTGGCGAGCCGGGGAGGGGTACCGTCGGTCGCGCGGACCATGACGAGGGGAGGACATCCTTCCGGAATGTTCCAGGGCTCGGTGAGATCGAACTCGCGAACGGGTACCTGAACTGCTGCCCGTGAGCTCATGGGAGGCGGATGGTACCGCACCCGCGCTCGAGCCTGGCCGCGAAGGTCTCCGGCATATCCCGTGCAAGACAGGACGCCGCCCCATGGATGCTGAGTTCGATGATTTGAAGCGCGAGTTTCTCGACGAAGCCGAGGAGAAAGTGCAGGAGATCGAGACGATTCTGAAGTCGGGATCGCTCTCGACCGAGCCCTCATGCGACCGCGCGCTCTACCTCGCCCATCAGCTCAAGGGTGCCGGCGGAAGCTACGGCTTTCCCAATATTTCGACCGAGGCTGCCGCGCTGGAAACAGATATCGAGAGAGCGCGGGATGGAGGGGTCGACGTGTCCGGCGTCGAGGGGCGCGTGAGCCGTCTGCGCGAGGACATCGCGGCCCGGCGCCAGGAGCTGACGACCTCCTGAGTCACTGCAGTTGAGCCGAGGGGAAAGGTTCATGGCTCTTGCGACGCTCCGCCTGCACCTGGTTCCTGCCGTTTTCTTTCGCGTGGTAGAGAGCTTCGTCGGCGTCCTCGATGAGCCGCATCGGAGTTGGAATCTGAGGATGCGGCGCCGCCGAGACGCCGATGCTCACCGTGACACGAACTTCCGTATCCTCGGTCTGGACGGGCGACCGCTCGATCGCGGCGCGGATCTGCTCGGCGAAAAGAAGCGCATCTGCCAGCTCGGTCTCGGGCATGATCACCGCGAACTCCTCTCCGCCGTAACGGGCGGCGAGATCGGTGGCGCGGATCGATTCGCTGAAGAGGCGCGCCACCGCCTTCAGCACGGCATCCCCCACTGCATGACCATGCGTGTCGTTCACCTTCTTGAAGAAGTCGATGTCGATCAGGGCGAGAGAGAGCGGGCGATCGTATCGCTGCGCCTCGTTGAAGTACCTCGCGAGCTCGTCCTGAAAATGGCGATGGTTGTAGAGCTGCGTCAGTCCGTCGGTGATCGACAGGCGTTCCAGCCGTCGGTTGGCGACGATCAGCTCTTTCTGAAGCTCGACGATCCGCAGCCCGGCCCGGATGCGCGCCATGAGCTCCGGCATGTGAAACGGCTTGGTCATGTAGTCGTCGGCACCGAGGTCGAGCCCCTCGATCTTATCGGCGGGCTCGTCCTCGCCGGTGAGCATGATCACGTAGCGGTTCCGGAGGTCGAAGTCCCGCTTGAGCTCCTGCGCCAGGACCACCCCGTCCATGTCGGGGAGCCGGCGGTCCAGGATCGCAACGTCCCACGCCTTGTCCATCAGCATGCTTCTCGCCTCTTCCCCGGTCGTGCACTCGACGAGGGAGTATCCCCCCCGCTTGAGGAAAAGGCGGACGAGGTTTCGGATGGCGCGATCGTCGTCGACGATCGCAACGGTATGCGGAGTTTCCTGGTTCGACATTGTTGCGATCCGTCCGGGGCGGGGCCTCCGGATTGGAGGGCCGCCGCAAAGTCGGTGCCACCGGGCAGGGAGGCGAGTGCCATCCCGGGCTGTCGACTGAGCGGGCGCTTCCGATGGGGCCATCGCCGGGCGCTGATCGAGGGAGCCCAGAGAGCCGGGCTCCCTTCCTTCTTCCATCCTCTTCCGATACAACGGTCCCGTGATCAGCACGGCCGAGATCGAGTCGATCGTCGAGCGAGCGCTCGAAGAGGATCTTCCGGACATCACTTCCGACGCGATCTTCGGCCCGGAGGAAGAAGGATCGGCTCGATTTCTGGTGAAGGAGGCTGGTGTTCTCGCCGGCCTCCGCTTCGCCGGCGCGGTCTTCTTTTCGATCGACGGATCGACCCGGTTCGAGCCGTCGATGCGCGACGGAGAGTGGGTGGAGAGCGGAACGGTGATCGCGACGGTCGAGGGGAACGTCCGCACGCTTCTCTCGGCGGAGCGGACCGCGCTCAACCTTCTGCAGCGCGCCAGCGGGATCGCCACGCTGACGCGCCGCTTCGTCGATGCGGTGGCCGGGACGGCGGCCGGGATCTACGACACGCGGAAGACGGCGCCGGGACTTCGCGCCCTCGACAAGTACGCGGTCACGGCGGGCGGAGGGCGCAACCACCGCTACGCGCTGCACGACCTCTTTCTCATCAAGAACAATCACATCGACCGGGCCGGCTCGATCGCGAAGGCGGTGGCGGCCTGCCGGGAGAGTGGCCGGATCGAGAAGGTGATGGTCGAGGTGCGCGACCACGCCGAGCTCGAACAGGCGCTCGCCGCCGGCGCCGACTTCATCCTGCTCGACAACATGAGCGTGGAGGGGATGGCCGCGGCGGTCCGGATCACGGCGGGTCGGGTTCCGCTCGAAGCGTCGGGAGGCATCACGCTGCAGAGCGTGCGCGCGATCGCCGAGACCGGCGTCGATCGGATCTCCGTCGGCGCCCTCACGCACTCGCTGCGCGCACTCGATATCTCGATGCGCATCGACCGGAAGTGATGATGAGGAAGAACCTGCCGTCACCCCATAGATTGGCGGGTAGGGAAGTGGTGCTCGAAAGTTACACCTCCTACGAAGCAGGCCGTTGCTCCTTGATGATGTCTTCTTCTCGATGAAGAGGTGAGGCCTTGGCTAAATGGGAAGGATCGTGCATCTGGGTGATCGCCTGGAGCCTGCTGGCGATGGTGTTCTCGATCGAGCCGTACATCGGTATGCCGCTCGTCATCGCCCTCGTCGTCCTGCTGATTGCGCTGGCCGGAGCATTGGAATCCGCGCCGGAAACGCGAGCAGTGAGATTCGCCATTTGGGGAGCCGCTGCTTTTCTGGGAGTCAAGGTGGCGACTCTCGGGGGAGATCTGAACAGGCCCCTATGGATTCTCTTCGGCGTGGGTTTGATCGGAGCAATTGGCGAACTGTTTGGATCTTTGCCTTTTAGGCCCCGCCGCCTCCTTCATGCCGCAGCGGGCGGCATCGGATTCGGGGTCGGAGGATATCTGATGATCGTCCTCGGAATGGTCCTCGCGTCACGGGTCAAGTCACTCATTGAGTGGACCGCACTGGCCGACTTCGAATTGGTGGTGGCGTTCGGCCTCGCCGGCCTGGGGGGCGGTCTGGCCGCCGAGACGATCCGCAGCATTCCTCGCCCGGCGAGAGCTTGCCACGAGCCCGACCGGACTATGGAGGCCTGACCATGTCGGGAAACAAAAGGCCGGGATCCTTGATGGATCCCGGCCTTTGAACTTCCGTGAAATCGAATTGGTGGAGGCGGCGGGAGTTGAACCCGCGTCCGCCGGAGTGGCGGGCGGGGGAACATGCAGGAGGCGAGTGCATGCGCTCTCGCGCAATCAACGAGGCGCTCCTCGCAATGTCACACCGGTCCTGGCTGCAGCGCGGCAGCCGGCCCGGCTAGATAAGGGCGTCCACAGTCCCGGCATTTCTTCAATGGAAAGAGGAGTGAGATGTAACCGTACGGAAGCACGATCAGGCAGAGGCCATAGTGAAGTCGCGAGTAGTGCTTCTTCGGCCGGCCACATGCGCAGAGATAGTCGATGCCTTCGGCCTGCGCCCGGGCGGCGAGATCGGCCTCCATTCGGCTGGCCTTCCGCCACTGGCGGACAGCGAGAGCACCGAAAATGGCGTAAATGGCAAGCATGAGGAAAGGGACGACCGGGGACACTTCAGAACCGGTCATTCGCTCCTGTTCCACGAAAGGAACGAGGACACCGGCGGGAGCGATGAGGCCGATGTGGATGAGGAGGATGACCATCACCCGGGCGTTTTCCACCCGACGGATTTGACGTCTCTGCTCCTGTGCAACCATCAGCCCGGCGACCGCCGAGTCGATCTTCCCGATGGTCGCCTCGAGGTCGGCCTGGTCGTACTCGTAGCGGCAGTAGCGGCAGATGCGGGCCTCGAACTGAATCTCTTCCGCGCAATCGCGACATCGTTTCGTCAACTTCATGGCCGACGGCATGTGCAGCGCCGTGTCAGGCCGCGACGGAGGTGAGGTCGCCCTTGCCGGCGCCGAGGATGGAGAGGCGAGCGGCCGGAGCGTTGCTCTCTGCACGAGCGACTCCGTACCGCATCTCGGGCAGATCACCTTCACCATCTGCGGCCAGTCGAGCCCGTTCTTCTCGCAGAGCAGCTGTTCCGCCTGCGACAGACTCCGGATCTCCCCTTCATCGGCCGTGTACGACTCATGGCAGTTGCCGCAGATCTTCGTGTATCTCATCGCCGCTCTCCTCGCTGATCCGGATCACGCCGGCGGCGCGATCCGGTGTTTCGCCAGGACGAAGACCACGCGACATTCAGCGTCATGAAGTCACGCGTCCATCTCGATGATGCCGTCGATGTACGGCGGGAGCGTTTCGGTTCGGTACGACGTTTCGCCGGGAGCGTTGAAGCCGATCACGGCAGGTACGTGGCCGGCGGACGCGCCACCGGTCAAAGCAAACACATAGGGGCGGAAGTCGACGCTGCGGCCCCGCGCGTCCAGAGCCTCGCCGGAGACGAATATCTGCTGGAAGAAGTCGCGTACGGCCGGATGGGCCGACTCGATGCCGTCGAGGACGATCACTCCCCTTGGATGAGCCTGCGTGAACCGGAACAAAGCGCCGCCTTCCTCGTGGCCGACGAACCCCGGCGGCGCCCCGGTCAGCCGTGACAACTCGTGCCGGTCGGAGAACTGATTCATGTGAAACACCGTCGTCCCTCCGCCCGCGTCGAAGCCGCTGACGAGTGCATCGATCATCGGCGCGGCGTTGCCGCGCACGAGCAGCACTGCCAGTGGCCGCCGGCGCGGATTGTCACCGTTGCGCCGGAGGATCGAAAGAAGCGTCGCCGCCACCTCGGGCCCGAGCCGGGAGGGCAGCGCGATTTCCAGTTTCCCGAGGTCCAGCACCTCCGCGGATACCACGAAGGCGCCGTACTGCTCGCGCAGGGTCGTGGCGATCGCCGCGCCGTCGACGAGCGGCAGCTCCTTCGAAGGAGGGCGCGCCTGCACCGTGAGCGACGGGGTCTTCACCGCGGCCGCGGCTCCTTCGAGCAGATCGATCGCAGCGTCGGGAAGGCGTCGTGACGGAATCGAACGGCGCGCCAGGTCGACCGCCGTCTCCACCGCCTCCGGCGCGAAGCGCACTTCCTGCCGCCGCTCGATCCATTCCGCCCAGGCACGGCACATCCCGATCGCTTCCTCGCGCCCAGGCTCGGCCAGCCGCAGCAGGTGGAAGCGGCGGATGAACGCCGGATCGCGCTGCACGTGGCGCTCGAGCTCTTCGTTCGTCGTCGCGGCGATGCAGCGCAGTGTGCCGGCGGACAGCGACGGCTTGAGCAACGACGCGGCGTCGGACGCTTCGCCGCTGAGAGCGCGATGCACTTCGTCGAAGAAAAGAACCAGGTCCGGATCGCTCTCGGCCTCGGCGACCAGCTCGGCGACTCTCGCCTCGAGATCGCCGCGATGCTTCGTCCCGGCCACCAGCTCGCCGAGGTCGATTTCGACGAAGCGGAGCCGACGCATCCATTCGGGAGCCTCCGGCGCGGCAGCCAGTGCGGCCAACCCCTGGACCAGTACCGTCTTGCCCACGCCCGGCTCGCCGACGAGCAGCACGTTGCGCTTCGACGTGCGGGTCAGGTGACGGGCGATCGTTTTCATCTCCTGGCGCCGTGCGACGACGGGCGGATGCCGGCCCTGGCGCGCCAGCGCCGTGAGATCGCGGCCAACAGTGGCGAGCAGTCCCCGTTTCGACGCTGGCGGGGGGACCGCTGCCACTGCTTTCTCCGAGCCGGACGGACGGACGAACGACGAAACGCCTCTCTCGCCGGCCTCGTAGATCTCGACAGGCTCGTCCAATCCTTTGAGATGAAATTCGCCATGACTGCGCCATTCGACGAGGCCGTTCCACTGCCCGATCTCCTCGTGCGCCGCTTCGAATACGCTCGACGTGGTCAGGATCTGGCCGCCGACAGCCAGCGACGAGATGCGCGACGTCGTATCGATGGTGATGCCGAAGACCGGGTCGGAGAGTCCGCTCCCGGCCGTCCCCTTGGTCAGCACCGGTCCGCTGAAGATGCCCATCCGGACGCGGACCGGGATGGCGGCGAGCACCGGGTCTGCCCGCAGCCGCGACTGTACCCGGACGCAGAACCGCACGGCCTCGGCCTCGCTGCCGAAGGCGAGAAGGAAGGCGTCGCCAATGGTCTTGATCTCGCGTCCATCCCGGGTCTCCTTCAACTCCTCGCGGAACAGATTGTCGTGTGCACGAAAGATCTTCGCGCTCTCGACGTCGCCGTACGTACGCTTGATCGACGTCGATCCCTCGACATCGGTGAGGACGAAGGTGATGCGGTTCAGTTGAAACTGCGAGACGAAATCGTCGACGCGGGTCTCCCACTGCACCGCAGGTTTGCGGGCGATGAACGCCGCCACGTCCACGGGCGGATCCGAGGCGAAGGAGCGCCACAGATGAAGGAGTGTCATTGACGGGCTGCGCTCCTCGAGTGCGAGGCTGGTGGCCTGATCGAAAACCGCCAGGCACTCGGCGGAACGGTGCATCGACTTCGTCACGTGACACTCCCGTTCGGGAATGCTGTGAGTCGCGGCTCGGCGCATGCGCGTGATGGCGTCTTCGTCGATTCCGGTGCCAGCTCGCGCCACGCGCGCCGCTTGGGCGATCTCGGCGATCTCCTCCGGACTCGCCCCTGCGTGGACGGCGTCGTACTGAAACGCGTCGTCGAGGATCTTGAGGACACCAGCGAAAAGGTGGAGCGGCTCGATCTCGCTGTTGCCGGCATTCGCCGCGAGGTGGCCGGCGATGCGCCATGCCAGGCGGACAGCAGGATCGGTGACAAGCTTTTTCACTCGACTTCTCCCGTCATGGACGGATGCGAATCACGACGGTGCGATTCCGGGTCTCAGCCCCGTACCCGGTTTCCGCAAACGGTGGCGCGTCACTGCCGAAGCTGCGCAATGAGAACGCCTCGGCCGGCAGGCCAGCCGTTTGCTTCAGGTAATGAAAGACAGTGCCGGAGCGCGCCAGGCCGAGGGCGAAGTCGTCCTTGTATGTGCCGCGGCTGCGGAGAGGCACGCGGTCGCAATGCCCCTCGATGATCACATGCGCCGCGGGAGCGTGGCGCTCGATCTGCTGGCCGAGTTGCTCCAACAGCGCGCGGCCCTCGCTCGAAAGCGACACGCCGTGCGAGAAGAGACCCGCTTCGAACGTCGCCACGAGCTCGCCGGCCTGCTCTCGGATGACGACGCCGGGGATCGAGGGGAAGCCGGCGCTGGACGCGCCGGCGGGCGGGCGCGACGAGGCTGTCGCAGGCGCTGAGGTCGGCGGCGCCAGAACGGCGGCCGGCGCGAGGTGGCCCGCCGCCGGAGTCGGAGCGCGCCGGAGCCCTATGGCGAACACGGCGATCAGCAACACAACCGCGACGGCGAATGGCCACAGGGCGGCGCGTCGCGTCTGTATCGCGTGGATCCTGCGCAGTCCGGCCTGCGCCGCTTCGAGTGTCGACTCACGCCCGAGCACCTCGCTCCAGAGCGCTTCCGCCTCTGCGAGCCGGCCCTGCTGCGCGCGAATCCGCGCCAGCACATCGAGCGCTTCGAGGCTCCGATCCGCTTGCAGCGCCTCGCGGAGCAGACTTTCCGCGGCGTCGAGGCGGCCGTCGCGCGCCATCGTCGTGGCACGCGCGACGAACGCCGCGGACAGCAGCCGCGACGCCTGGGTCGTCATCGCCTCTCCCGCTTCGTCCGGTGCCGCTCGCGATTCAGTCATGGCAGTGCTTTCTGGAAGCGAGGACACGAAAACCGCGACGGCATGCCCCAGCGAGTCGAAGGCCGGATGAGGGGTTGTCCCTGGAAGATCTCATCGGATCAGACTCGCGCCCAGCTTGTCGCGGTCGGTGTCTCCGGCCGGAAGCAATCCGACCAGTTGGCGGACGGCCGACTTCAATCCTTCCAGGTCGTCGTTGTTGATCGCCCGGCGCGCCTGGCCGATGTAGGTCTCGGCAGCCGATGGATCGGTCATAGTGCTCTTCTTCTTTTCGAGTTGATCGAGCTGCCCGATCCACCAGCCGGGCTGTCGCAGCACGATGCCGAGTCCGAGCGTGTCCATCTCCCCCATCTTGTGGCGCAGCAGATCGGCGTCGCGAGTTTTCATGGCGGCGCGGATCTCCCGCTCCAGCGCGGCGAAACGGGCCTTCTCCTCCGCCGTCGCCTGGTAATTCGCCTCATTCATGATGCGCCGCTCCACTTCGATCTCCCGCTCCGTATCGGCGACCAGAGCCGGCCATTCCAGAGCGTCATCGAGATCGTCGATCGCCCTTTTGAGCGCCAGCAGCCGCTTGTGGACCTTGTCCGCATCCTCGGAATCGGCACCGTGAGCCAGCCCCGTTTCGACGTCGTTCACGATCTTCTCGGACTCGATGCGCTGCAGCAGTTCCTCGGTCTTCATGTCGCCGGTCTCCGACGCCTTCTCGCGGGCCTTCTCCAGCCGCTCTTTCTGTTGATCAAGGTCGGCGCGCAGCTCCTCGGGACGCTGCGAAGTCTGGCCGTACTCCTTGTAGTCGATGACGTGCTCGAACTCTTCATCGAGGAGCGGGATGAAGGCCTTCGTGCGAACGATTCTCGATGCATCCACCTCGATGGTCACCTCGACTTCGCTTCCTGCAGGCACGTCGCGCTTCATGTTCTTCGATTCGATCCGCAGCGTGCCGATGTGCTGGTTGCGATCGGCGCGGCGGCTCTCCCCTTCCATCACCGGAATGGAGATGCTGTGGCTCTGGCCGCGTCTGGTGTCCACGGCAGTGCGCAGAATCGCGCGCCGCCGCACCGGCAGCGGAGAGCCTTTCTGCAGAAGAAACTCCATCTCGTTATTCGCCAGGGCGATGCCCACGGAGTGAATCAGCGGCGGATCGGTGATGGTCAGCCCGATGGTATAGGTCAGGCGGTCGGGGACGGCGTCGCATTGTGCTCCCGTGGCATTGCGCAGCTCGATCATGAACGTGTGGACCTTCGCTTTGTCGACGCGAAGATTGGTCATGAAGACGCCGTTCGCCGCGAGGCCGATCCGGCCGCTGCGCCATGGCGGCTGCGCCTCGGCGTTGACGAACTCGATCGTGTGTCCGGCCAGATCCGCGCCGCCGGGCGCGCGAACCGTTCCACCGACCAGCGGTTCGGGATCCGAACCGACCGGCTTGTACTCCAGATCGATCGAGTACTGCCCGGACTCCGCTTTCGGTCCGGTCGCTTTCTCACGTTGCTGCGTCGCAGCGAAGATCGCGGCGCCGCGCGCCACTACCGTCAGCGGGTCGATGCGAAACTCCAGGGGAATGCCCAGTCCCTCTTTCGGGTCCGCCAGCCGCTCCCGGAGGTAGGGCGTAACGGTCGGCCCGCCGACCAGAAGAAGGCGCTCGACATCCCCCGGCGACAGATGTTTGGCCGAGAGCGCCTTGCGGCAAAGGCCGAGGGCGCGCGCCACGTACGGCTCCATGATCGCCTCGACCTCGGATCGCTTCAACTCATAGACGAAGTCGACGCGGTTGCCGTCATCATCGACGCAGAGATTGTCCCCATCGATCTCCGCCACGGAATTACGAGAGAGGGCGATCTTTGCATCCTCTGCCTTTCCTTTGAGCTTGGCGATGGCCGCTTTCCACTTCGGGTTTCCTTTGCGGAAGTCGGTGAGCCGGTACTGCCGTGTCAGCTCCGGGATGAGCAGCGTGTTCACGATGTCCCAGTCGATGAGCTTTCCACCGAGGTAGTTGTCCCCCTCGTGATTGACCACGGAGATGTCGCCGTCGCGCACCTGAATCACCGCGGCATCGAAGGTCCCGCCGCCGAAATCGAACACGAGCCAGAAAACCTTGTCGGCATCGCTCTGAAACCCATAAGCCAGCGCGGCGGCGACCGGCTCCTGCAACAGCGGGCTGGAAACGATGCCCGCCTGCAGCGCCGCGCGGCGCGTGGCCTCGCACTGCGGCAGCTCGAACGCCGCCGGAACGGTGATGACCGCGGCGTCGACCTCTTCACCGGCCTCGGTCTTCACGTCCGCCCGCAGCGACTTGAGCACCTCCGCCGACAGATCCTCGGGCTTCATCTGCTGCCCGGTGCGGCTGAACGTGTACAACTCGTTCTGCCCCATCTTCAGCTTGAACTCGGCGTGGGCGTTGTCCGGCTCCTCTTCCAGTTTCGACTTCGCGCGCTTGCCGACGTAGAGCGCGCCGCCTTTGTGCATGTAGACCGCGGAGGGCGTGCATTCGTCGCGGTCGTTGTTCTTGAAGACGTCGACGTCCGTGCCCCGCCGGACGGCGATGGCGCTGTTGGTCGTGCCGAGGTCGATCCCGAAATCGATTGTGGTCCGCATCATTCCTCCCGCGGCGGTGTTCCGACGATGACTTCACCCATTTGAACCATCCGGCCGCCGTAGTAGACCGACGGTTTGATCGTTTCGATGACCTGCTCGCCATGCAACCCGGGCGTTGGCTGAAAGGCGATGACGTGCAGGCTCTGGCCGATGTCGAACGCGGCGCCGGTGTGATCCTGGATCTCGACGCCCGAGTCCGCGAGAGCGTCCCAGGCCGATTGCAGATGCCGGAAGGCGCGCCTCATTTCCTCCAGCGGACGATCGGTTCCCGGCTCGACCATCTTCTGGCGCAGACGCCACAGACTCGTGGCCACGCCGGTAACGATCGCTGGCGGGATCACCGGCTTGACGATCGAGGCGGAGCCGGCCGCGCTGGCGGGAGGCGTCTGCAGCAGAGCGGCGATCCTCTCCAGCGCCTCCACATCCGCGGTCTCCAGTGCGGGCGGCGCGATGCGAAACTCGCTCGGATGGCGCAGCTGGCGAAGAGTGCCGAGGATGGCGCCGCCGTTCACTGCCCGTACTCTCCAATCACCCAGCCCTCTTTCTTTTTCGCGAGGACGGAGGAGTGTTTTTTCGCGGCCCCCTCCCCCTTCACTCCCGCGAGCGCCGCACGCTTCCACACCAATCCGGCGACGATGCTGACGGTGATGATAGTGATGCCCACGACGCCGGGAAGGGGAGTATTGGAGAGCGCGTCGACATTCACCATTCCGATGCATGACCCGACGCCAAGCAAGCTGCCGAGGCATCCCGTAGACATCGCCTTGTCCGCCGCGCTCAGATGCCGCGACTTGCACGCCTCACAGCGCGGGACCGGGATGGCGCCGTGATTCCAGGTGGTCCGCGTCCCTTCCCAGGTCTGGGTGTGCTGTACGTTTCCGTACATCTTGACCTCGGCTGCGTGTTCCGACCTGGCTTTTCCGACGCCGCAGAACCAGCACTTCGAGAGCTCGTTGTTGGTCTTGACGGCATCGACCTCCCGCTGGATGCGAGTCCGCGCCGATTCGCTGACGGCGATCTCGAGGACCTTCGGCAGGAGCTCGGCGCAGGGCTGCCACTGTTCGGTCTTGTTGCCGAAGATGATCTCGCAGCCGAGTGCTTTGAGCGCCACCTCGTCGAGAGCGCCGATCCGCGTTGGATTGTCCGAAGGGAGGACCGCCATGATGGCTAGACGGAGAGGCAGGGTCTGTTCGAGCAGCTTCTTGGCAATCTTGTGGCCGCGAGCGGGCTCGGCGTCGGACTCCGCGCCGGCGGCATTGCAGAGTGTCTGCAGCCGTTCGCGCAGTGAGGCGACCGACATCGAGAGCGCCTCATCGATCGTCTCCTGATCGAACCCGGAGGCAAGGACGATGTCCCGGTGCCGCTTCGCGCGATCGAAGTCGCCACGCTCCGCCGCCTCCGCGGCCAGTCTCGCATTGAAGGAAAGGAGCGCCAGCGGAAGCGTGAGACGGAGCCGGCGCACGGTGCCGGTGGTCAGTCGCGGATCGTCGATCTCGCGCGTGCGGATCGTGAGCCGGCTCCAGAGCGCCTCCTGGGTGATCAGTGTCCGCCAGTGATCCAGGACTTCCTTCCAATCACGCTCGGAAGCGGAGTCGCTCTCCACGAGACGCGCGTGGTGCAGGACAGCGAGATTGTGGCGGGCCACATCGCGATTCGGGCCGTCGTCCTCACGCCGCCAGAGATCCTCGGCTTTTTTCGCATCGCCGCTGTTGAAGGAGTCGAGCGCCTCGTCGCTCCCGCCGGGCAGCGGCCAGATCCAGAAGATTTCGTCGACCAGGCGCTTCTCGGGATCCTGGAGGCGCTGCATGGCTTCGCGAATCGTTTCCGTGTCCGGCGGCGGATCGAGCGGCAGGCCGGAAGCGCTGGAAGTGGGGGCCGTGCCGAGTCTCTCGAACATCTTGAGCTTGTCCGCCTGCCGGGCCATCTCGCGCTGAGAGGCCGTGACGTTCAGGCCGGTCACGCGAAAGGGATTGCGGCGGTAGATGTCGGGCGTCGCCATCGAAAGCAGGACGTCGGACCGCTCGCGCTCCGGGACCGGTTCGCGGAGAGCGGCGGCAACGGCGGGAGGAGGAGGCGGTGGCGGCGCTGGCGGCTCGGCGGGCATGATCTGTTCGCGCGTCAGTTTGCGGCCGCACTTTCCGCAGGTGATGCCTGCATCGGCGGCCGCTCCGCCACTGAGGCTGATCTCGATTCGGAACTCGTCGTGACCGCAATAGGGACAGCCGTTCATGCTTGCTCCTTCTGACGACACCTCACCATCGACCGGATCAGCAGCCGCACGGCCGCACGAGCGGTCTCGGAACGCGTCACGACACGCGCGATCGGCGGCGAAACCCGCTCGTAGACCCGGATCGCCGCGCGTCCGGCGTGCGTGCGGCGCAGTACGTCTTCTCTGAACGTGCGCAGTCGCGCCACTTCGGCGTGGTCTTCACTTCCGTATGCCGCGGTGGCGATGAAGCAGCCGCTCTTCGCCTGCGGGGCCGAAGGGGACTTCTTCGGCTTGTTTACTTCGTCGAGGTATCGGCCGTAGCTGCGCTCGAATCGGCGAAGCGTTGGCCCGTCCGGTCTCGGCATCCTGCCCAATTCCTCGAGGACGGCGGGGGCGGCATCTCGCTCCGTCTTCGTGCGGCAGAACCGATCCATCGCCCACCAGGACGCGGCCGTCGGCTTTTGCGCCCATGCGTGTGCGGACTTCCTGACGAAATCGTCGTGACCGGAACCAAAGTGGATCGGCACAAGGAGATCAGCATCTTCCGGACGGTCGAATTCGACGATGCTCTCCGCCGCGTATTCCAGATCGTCCAGGAACAACGAATGGGAAAACACTTCAACCATCGCCAGCCGTCCTGCATCCGGTCCGCCCAGGCGCGCCGCGGTTCGCAGCAGGTTCGGTACCGTCACGCCTCCGGTAACGATGATGGCCGCGTCATCGGAGGGAATCCCGGGAAACGCCTTCTTGGCTTCATCGAAATTCTCGAAGTCGAGGCGGTGCGGTGGGGAATTCCCGGCGTATCGATGCCGTGCCGTCAAGTAGCGGCCGAGGAGCTCGAGCACGGACGGGAGTGCGGCCAGGTCTCCCCGCTTGCTGATCTGGCGGGTGATCCAGAACGTATTGAGCGGGTGCCACATCGCCTGGACGAGAAATGACGTGGCGCGCGGATCGTCCCACTCCGCGAGGAGATCGGCCGCGTGCATTCGCATCGTCACTCCGATCTCCGGGCCGGTGGACAGGAGAAGGCTGGCCACGGCGAGGGCATACGGCTCGCCGTGTTTCTCAAAGCCTTCCTTGAAGGACACGCCGGGCTTGAGAGAGCCGTAGGTCGACAGTTCGGGCGCCAATCGCTGCGCGATCCCGTCAATCTCATCCGAGTGGCGCAGCTCCGCCGGGACGAGTTGCAGCCCCGCCCGCGTCAGCGCTTCCCGGAGATCCTTCAGCCACTCGGGTTGAGGCGTGGGAGTGCCGTCGAATCCGACGCAGCCTTCCGCGCATGCGGCGCAGAGCGCGGCGTCGCCTTCGCGGCCGGCGTTCATCCACCAGAGATGGCGGATGAGTCGCGGCCACTCCATGGCCGGCGGCGTGTTGCCCCACGGCCCGAAGCCCTTCTCGACCGCGGCGCTCAGCGTCGTCCGCGGCACCATGCGGGGCTCGGCAACGTCGGACTCGCAACTCTCGCAGTGCATGTTCCACCTACATTGCTATTCCGCGACGCCAGAGACGGAGGCGGCTCTCGTACTCTTCACGCAGGGCCGGGGAAAGAGATTTCAGCAGAATCTGATCGAGGACCGGATCCACTTGCATGTTCGAACGACTGGCGGGAATCATCGGTCGCCCGAACATCGAGGCCCGGATGAGCAGCCGCACGACGGCGCGAGAGGCCGCCGAGCGCGCCACCACGCGCGCGATCGGCGGCGAGACACGTTCGTAGACCCCGATCGCCGCGCGTCCGGCGTTCGTGCGGCGCAGTACGTCATCTCTGAACGTGCGCAGTCGCGCGACTTCGGCGTGATCTGCGCTCCCGTACGCCGCGGTGGCGATGAAGCAGCCGCTGCTCGGCGGACTGACTTTTCCGGTGCGCTTGAAGTCGAGAAAACGCCCGTAGCGGCGCTCGTACCTGCGCAACGCTTCTTCGGACGGCCTTGGGATTTTCGCCATCTTCGAACGGACCATTCCGGCGCGCTCGTGCCAGTGCTCGGCGGTGCGGCAGAAGCGGTCCATCGCCCACCATCCGGCGGAGGCCTGCTGACGGACGAGGAGCTCAATGCCTTGCTCGAAGGAGTCGCCGATCCCGATTTCAAAGCCTTGTCCAGCGACTGCCAGGGCGACGGCTTCCTGGTCGGCAGAATCGGCGAGTTGAAGGAGGGCGCCGGACGCGTACATCACATCGTCGTGAAAAAGTGAGTGCGCATGGATCTCACGTGCGGCATCGAGTCCCCACTCCCGCTCGCCCAGGGTGGTAATCGCGCGGAGCAGATGTCCGATCGACACGGAAGCCTGCGAGATCCGCATCAGGTCGATTGGCTCGAGGTCGGGATGCCTGGCTTTGATCGGCTCCAGATCGATCAGGAAGGGCGTCTTGAAAGGCGGCTCGCCCACGGCGGCACACCTATCATCGAGGCGAAGGTAGGTCGAGAGCAGCTCGACCAGCTCAGGAAGCGCATTCGGATCGCTACGTCTGATGATGTTCGGAGCGACGAAGGTGACGTACAGCGGGTTCTGCACGGCGCGCACGAGAACGGCCGTGGCGCGCGCGTCATCCCACGTCGCGAGCAGCTCCGCCGCGCGGCTCCTGAAGCTGAGCGTCTCGCTCTTGATCTCGCCCGTGAGAAGAATCGTGGCCGCGGCGAGACCGTACTTTTCTCCATGTTTGGCGAAGCCGCTCTTGAGCGATGCGCCCTCGCCCGCCGGCACTGCGGCGAGATCCCGCGCGATCTGGTGCGCCAGTGCGTCGATCTCACTCGATCCGCCGATCGGCGGCATCTCCGGAGTCCGCAATCTCGACGCCGCGATGCTGGCCCGCAGTCCCGTCAGCCATTCGTGCTCGTAGGGGAGGGGAGTGAAGCTCGCCAGCAGCGCGTCGCACGACGCGCAAAGCGTGGGCTGGGGGTCGTCCGCCGCCGATCCCTTCCACCAGAGCGCTCGCACGTACCGCGGCCACTCCATGGACGGCGGCGTGTTGCCCCACGGCCCGAAGCCCTTCTCGACCGCGGCGCTCAGGGTCGTCCGCGGCACCATGCGGGGCTCGGCAACGTCGGACTCGCAACTCTCGCAGTGCATGGTTCTCCTACATTGCTATGCCGCGACGCCAGAGACGGAGGCGGCTCTCGTACTCTTCACGCAGGGCCGGCCATTTGTTGAACGCCTCTTCCATCAGATCCGCGGCCTCGCTCAACTGTCCTGACTGACGCGAGAGTTTCACGGCCTGACGGGCCATCTTCCGCGACTGCTCCTGATTGGCCGGCGAGTGATCGCCGAGAGCGCTCTTCGAGGCATCGCTCGACATCCGCTTTCCCATTGCCGGCGCGGCGTCACTGCTCGGAACCCAGAGCATCAGATCATCGAGGAGCTCCTTCGCGTTCAAGTGGCGATGCGCCGGGTCGATGGAGAGAGATTTCAGCAGAATCTGATCGAGGACCGGATCCACTTGCATGTTCAAACGGCTGGTGGGAATCATCGGTCGCGCGAACATCGAGGCGTCGAAGCCGTCCGTGTCGCCTGCCTCGGAGAATGGCAGACGATCGGTCAGCAGCAGGTAGAGCGTTGATCCGAGCGCCCAGACGTCGCCCGCGCACGAGTCGGCCTTCAGATCGTGCAGCGCTTCGGGGGCCTTAAAGGAGCGGGTGCCGCGTACCGTCGCCAGCAGGGTCAGCGGGTTTACCCGTTTGGCCAGGCCGAAATCGCTGACGCGCGCGCGCAGGCCGGCAGCGTCGTAGCCGACCAGGATGTTCTGCGGCTTGATGTCGCGGTGGACGACCGGCGGCGTTTCGCAGTGTGCGACCGCCAGTCCCCTGCAGACCTGGCGCAGCACGTCCACCGCGACCGGGACCGGCACGAACGAGGTGCCGTGCGAGCGCCAGAACTGCTCGAGGCTTCCTCCGGCGACGTACTCCATCGTGAAGAAGCCGCACATCCCCTTGGATGTCTCGGTCACGTTGGCGTCGAAGACCCTCACGATGTTGGGATGACCCATTCGCGAGAGCATGATGGCCTCGCCGAGCATCTGCTCGGTCTCCTCGATGGTCATGCCGACCATCTTGAAAACCTTCATGGCCTGGCGGCCGAGGAAGCGGTGCTTGACGCGGTACACCTCAGCGAAGGCGCCCTCTCCGAGGAATCGCTCAACCTCGTAGGTCCCGCGGATGATGCTGCCCTCCTGCAGGAGGCTCATGGATACCTCACCGCCGCGTGTTAAGGCGCGGGTCGCGTCACCAATCTGCGCTTCGCTGGTTTTTCGAGAATCCCGAGTCTATCGCGTGATCGATGTTCAGACAACGAGCAGAATGGGTTCACGGGCCCCATCCCGCCATCCGCCAATCGGCGGATGGCGGGGGCCTCCATTTGCGCTGGTAAAGCGCTGGCGGCCGTGAAAGGATCGTGTTGCGTATTGCGCCAGAGGGATCCACTATCCACTCCGGACAGAGACCGTCGATGGCTGAGCCGGACAAGCCCGCCTTCTTCCGGCTGCTCGAGATCATCCGTGGAGCGCATGCGGCGCCGGATGCGGAGGCACTCGTCCGCCATGAGCTGTCTGCGCTGCCGGCTCTCATCCCGTGTGACGCTACGCTCTGCGCGGAACTGACGGCCGCGAATAAGGCCCATCTGCAATGGGTGCGTCCATCCACGCTGAAGACTCCCTCCCGGGTGAAACGTTGGGACAGCGCGCTGCAGGCGGTGGCCGGCTACTACCTGATCGAAGGCGATGGAAACGCGCGAAAGACCTCCGACTTCACCGGCCGGCTTCGCAACGTGACCCTGCCGCTGTCGCCGCGCGAGCGGAATGCGTTGGCGGCGCGGCCGTTCCTGGCGGTGATCCTGCCGCTGGCAAAGCCGCTCATCATCGCACTGCACCGCGAGGAGGACGACTTCACTGAAGACGAGCGACGGCTGCTCAACCTCGTCCGCCCGCACCTGATCCAGGCCCATCGCGGTCTCATCACCGAAGCGCGTCTGCGCGGACAGCTCGCGCTCCTGCTCCAGGGACAGCATCAGATGTTGCAGGGCGTCATTCTCCTCAGCCCCGACGGCCGTGTCATGGAGGCGAACGAGCCGGCGGTACGCGCGCTGAAGGAGTACTTCCGCCCTCTTCAAATCGGACGTCTGCCCGAGCCGCTGCTGTCGTGGGCTTTGGCCGCACACGATGCTGCCACCATGCCTTTGGTCATCCATCGTGACGACGCCCGCCTGACGATCTCCAGATTCGGGAGCCTGAGCGAACGGATGCTCCTTCTCGAGGTGGAGCAGCGTGCGATCTCCATCGACACGCTTCGCCACGCTGGCGGACTCACCCGCCGGGAGAGCGATGTACTGGCGTGGGTGACGGAGGGAAAGACGAATCCCGTGATCGGCGAGATCATGGGGATCTCGTCACGAACCGTACAGACGCATCTGATTCACATCTACGAGAAGCTTGGCGTCGAAACGCGCACAGCAGCCGCAGCCTGGGCGTTGGCTGTGAGCCAGCGGAGGCATTAGTTGGGCTAATTACAGCTGGGAGTTGGACCAGGGGATCGACTCTGGTGTCGGTGACTCTTCAGGAAATCGAATTGGTGGAGGCGGCGGGAGTTGAACTGCTCAACAGCATGTATTTTCAGTTACTTACACGAAATGCTGAGGCTCGCGAGGCTCAGGAAGCTCCCGTTCCCCCACAATCGCGTACGTATTTCGTACGCGAAACCCGCGCCGGTTACTGCGGGAACTTCGGGCTGCGGTCGATGCATCGAAACGTCTGGAAGACCCTGTCCAAGCACATGGAATCGAATCCGGACGCCATCGAACTCGAGGAAGCGATCTTGCCTGCTCTGGCGCGTTGCAGAATAGCCACAACCGACGCACGACCACAGCGCCACCAGCAGCACCACGGTTGCCAGACCTGTCTTCATTGTCATTCTCCTCTCGCCGTCCAAGGTGACCGATCTCTCGCAGAGATCGTGTGAAGTCATTCATGCTTTCCGACATGTTGGCGTCGAGGCGAAGTACGCTGATCAGCTCCTTCCTGCAGTGACTTTCATTCCAGCGCGCCCGACAGCCAGCGGACGACGTTGAGGGCGAGCTGTCTGTTGTCATACCCGTCGATGTTCATCCCGAATCGTCTCTCGCTTCCGTCGGGATAGCGGACGATCTGCGCCGAGAACATTCCGGCCTCACCGAGAGCGACGACTCTTCCGCGACCGAACGTCATGGCCACGCCCTGGGCGCGGCCGGCGACCGAGGTCGAGCTGGCGGCCAGCCGGTCGGTGTCACCGCCCCGCACCGCGGCATCGGAAGCGTTCAGATCGTCGGGTGTCGCCGCCTCGCGCGCGGTGTCGCTCAGCTTCATCAGAATCGTGACATCGTCGTCTGCTCCGATCGACTGTCCGGTGAACGACCTCACGCTCGTGATCGTCTCCTCCGAATCGCGCCCCTGAACGATCGGGTGATCGCCGAGCAGCCCATTCTCCCGCGAGAAGACGAGCTGGGTCGTGATTCCGCCTTCGGCGGCGTGGTCGAAGGCCCATCCCTTTCCCATGGACAGGCCGAAGCGCGCGCCGAGCGACTCCATGGCATGACCGAACGGAGCGTGATCGGCGATCAGAAGCAGGGCTCCGCCAGCGCGCACCCAATCCCGCACCGCATCGCACTCCTCCTCGGTGAAAGCAGGACTCTCCAGCACTCCCCTCATGAGCGCCTCGAGATCGCGCGCGTTCGCGATGACCAGGACCTCGATCTCCGCCAGAGCCTTTGCGTCGAACGTCCGCGTCCACTCGACGACGTGGTATCCATCCGCGCGCAACAGCTCGGCGAATGGCTTGAACTGACCCGAGGCGGTGTGGGTGTTCGCGTGTGCCGCATCGATGGCGACCGTGGGCGGATGTTTCGCATAGGCGGGGCGGGCAACTGATGCCTCGAAATCGGGATCGGCGATCTGCTGCTGAGCGAAGAGTCGTCCTCCGACGAGGACGAAAAGGAGAATCCCCAGGAGTGCGCGTACTGAGTATGCGTACATCGGCCTCTGAGCGACTCTCGCAATCCACAGGCTCATCTGGGTTTCTCCTCCGTTTGACTGTCGTTCCGCTGCCGCTGCTGAGTCTCTCGATGGTATGCGATCTCATCGAGCGCGCGGGTGATGGCCCAGACGACGAGATCGGGGTCGTCCTTCATCATCCTGTGACCGCTCGTCTGTGTAACGACGAGAGTTCCTCGAGGAGAGCTCAGTGCCCACTCCTGGAGAAGCCTGACGCGATGGCGAAGATCCGCTTCGAAATGCCGCTTCTGGTCGAACGGCAGCTGCAATGGCAACGGTTCATATCGGGCTGCGACGAGGATCATAAGCGGCACTGCCGGCATTGGCTCGAGGTCCCGCTCTTCAGGATCGGTGTCGAGCAGCTTGCGGTACACGTCGAACTCGGCTCTTGCCGAGGAGCGGATATTACGAAACAGATCTTCGAACGTCTTCCAGTGCGCCTCGTAGGACGCCTGATCGGTGCCGATCGCGTGAAACGGAGCGAGGCGCTCTTCGAGTGTCTGCGTCAGAATCGGGCCGGGATCGACGAGCACAAGACCTGCCACGGCAGACGGCTCGAAGCCGGAAAAGTAGCGGACCAGCATCCCGCCCCACGAGTGGCCGACGAACAGATAGGGCGGCTCCGCGCCGACTTGCCTCAACAGCGTGGACAGGCGCAGCCAGACGTGACGCGGCGTCGGGCTCGTCTCATCCCAGGCAGAGCTTCCGAGCCCCGCCCGGTCATAGGCCAGGGCAGGAGTGCGTGGAGTCATTCGAGGCAGAATTTCTTTCCAGGCGTCGAGCGACTGGGTTGCTCCTGCTTCGAAGACCACGATCGGTGACCCTGGCTCTCGCTCCCGCAAGCGGGCAACCTGAACGCGCACGGGCCGGCCGTCGATCTCGACCAGATGCTCCCCGTCGCTCAGGTGCGGTCGTGCCTCACTGGCCTCGCGTCGATCTTTCTGCTTCTTCTTCGCCTCGAGAATCTGCGGTAAGAGGATGTCTCCGACGTAGTGCCAATAGGGCACGAGTGCGAGGGCGCTCCGCGCATGGCATTCGGCCGCGTCGAGGTCGGGCGTGGCGTGATTCAGTTTCGCGAAGGCGAGGTTCATGAGCAGTTCCGGTTCTCCCCACGCGGGATTGAGCGGTCCCGCCCCCGTTTCCTTTCGCGCGAGCTGCAGCCCCTTCTCGTAGGTGGCGACGGCGACGTTCTGACCGCCGCCGCGCTCCGCCGGTGCGTACCACTGGTTGGCTCCGAGCACCCAGAGCTGTCGAGGATTCTCGGGGCCGGCAGTGCGCGCAGCTTCGAGCAGAGTGCCTGACTCCTCCCACAAGGTGCGTGCGAGTGACGCGTTCCGTTGGCGGAGCAGGAACGATCGATTGACGAGCACCGAAACCGCACCGGCCATGGCGTCGACGAACCCGGGATCCCTGACAATCGCCTCGCGGAAGTCGGTCGCGGCCTGTTCGAGATCTGCATCGATCTCGGTTGGATCTGCAGCGTCGTTGAAACCATTCAAAGCGCTGCGCCAGAGTGCGAAGCCGCGCCAGTAGAGGATGCGCGACGAAGAGTCGTCGTCGCCGACGAGAGACGCGAGCTCGGCGTGAAGGCGGCGAAGCGCAGCGCGATCACCCTCGTAGTCGGCTCGCCGGATCTCCGCGACCATCGTCGCTGCCGTCCGGCTCTCGGCAGGAGGATCGCCCACCATGATGACGAATGCCACGATGAGACTCGCGGAAAAAGAGATCATCGGCTTTTCTCCTCAGTGCACCTTTTGTTGCTTCAGGCGAGCTCAGAACATGAGCAGCAGCTTCGCCAGAAACCCGAAGCGCTCGACGACCGGAGAGAGACCATTTACAAGTGATGGCCAAAGGAAGCTCAGCCAACCCAGGCCGGTAGCGATCAGAATCAAACCGAGAATCTGCGGGAGCTCCGCCGAACCGACGATGAAAAGACCTCGTGGACCTCGTGCCGGCTTGGCGACGTATGCCCTCATGCCTAGTCCTTTTCGGCCAGCATTCCCGTTCTCGCCGCCTGAATGAAGTCGATGTAGGGAGGCTCCTGCCCGGCGGCACGGATGTGACTGATGATCTGGCCTCGATGGTAGGCTGAGTGGGTGACCACGTGTACGCAGTTCGGCGTCGCATCCAGCTAAATAGCTGATCGTAATGGAGTTACGTTGGTGGAGGCGGCGGGAGTTGAACCCGCGTCCGAAGACCGAGGCGACGAGCCTCTACATGCTTATCTTTCCCATTGATCTCGTCCTATCCTCCCGGGAAAGCGTGGAACGGATTCGGACCAGCCTCAATTAATTTTCGAAGTTCCCGTCGAGACACCCGGAAACTCTTAGCTCACAGCATGACGCCGGTTCCGCGGACGTGAGCCTTCCGCGGAGAGCGTGACGGAGATTAGGCCGCCAGTGCGAGTTCGTTATTCGCAGTTATTAGTTTGGACCGGATTTACGAGTACAGCCCAGCTCGGCATGCAGCCGCGGCACCGACGAATCCCCGTCGAAGCCGGTACGCCCCCACTTGTCAAAGAACAGCATCGAGTAGAACGGGAAAGGGAGGGCGGGGATTCCGAAAGCAGGGATCAGGGTAGAGGAGCGAGGGTCGAGGGAAAACCACTTCATCCTTCCGGTCTCGTTCCTGGAGCACTCACGAACTTAACGGCTGGGCGGCGAGACGCCGCCCGCCACTCTGCATTGGTTCTCCCTTTACCCTCGCTCGTCTACCCTGATCCCTTTTTTTCTGCGCCCTCGCATCACCCACCGGATGCCCGGCGAAGATGTTCCTCGAGCTGGCGTCCCGCGTTCGCTCCCCGGTACTGCTCGACGACTTCGCGTCCGCGCCTGCTCAGATCATTTCGAAGCTCCGGATCTTCGAGAAGTCGCATCAGCTCTTCCCCCATCCCGATTCCATCGTCTTCTTTGGCCCAGAGCGCATAGTCGCGGCTCGCAGAGTCGAAGGCGAGAAACGACGGAATCTCCGAAAGAATCACCGGGAGCCCCGCCGCCATGGCCTCGGCGGCCGGCAGTCCGAATCCTTCTTCCTTTCGCGACGGGACGATGGCGAGGTCGCAGGAATGGATGAGCCTGACCATCGCAGCCGTGTTCAGCTCGACGTGGAACTCCGCGGCGGCCTCCTTCGGCTCGGCCGGGGAGGGAGCCCAGGGGGAAACCCGGACCAGCTCGAACGCCGACCCCATCGCCCGCGCATGCAGAGCCGCGTCGTACCCGACATCGATCCCCTTGATGTCGATCTGCGAGGCGCCGGGGAGAAGGACGCGAAGAGGATCGTGCTCGACCCCGCGGCCGGAGCGATAGAACTCTTCATCCACGATCTGGGAGACGGCCAGGACCTCGCTGCCGAACCGTTCGAGCGGCGCGCGAAGGTGAGGGCTGACGGTGAGCTTCGGGATCGGCAGCCGGTAGACGGCCTCGATTCGCGGAGCGGCCGTGGCGTAGACCTCGAAGGTGAACTCGAGTCCCTGGCAGAGATGCAGGACGCGCCCGGGAGCCTTCCTCCAGGCAGGTTCGACCGTCGTCCAGAAGGTCGCGACCACCGCGTCGAAGGAGCTGAGATCGGCCGAAGCGAAGTCGGCCAGATGGACCCATTCCGCGCGGCTGGCTCGCCAGCTCAGGGCCTCCCCCCGGGTGAAGATGTGGACAGTATGCCCCCGGTCGATCAGGGAGTCCGCCTGGGCGATCACCACCCGGTTCCCTCCCGAAAGGGTGGTGTCCTCGAGCAAATACGCGACCCTGAGCGGCGTCGTCACCGGACGGATGATAGTGGACCGGGAAAGGATTCGCAGGCACCCTCAGATGCTTCCGCCCGGCCGAATCCGTTGTGGTATAAAAATCTCTTGCGGTGACGATGGTTCGATGCTCAGCGGTCAGACGGCGGCATCACGGCGCCGTTCGAGAAAAGGAGCCCTGAATGGCGACGCGGAAAACGAAGAAATCCAAGAAAGCCACGAAGACCACGCGGAAATCCCCGGGCGCGAAGAGCGCGAAGAAAACGAAGGGAAAAAAGCGGACCGCGAAGGGCCGCGCCGGAGCCGTCAAGCGGAAAGCCGCGAAGAAGAAGAAGAAGAAGTCCCCGGCTCGCCGCTCGACCGCGAAAAAAACTTCGAGCCGCAAGGGAACGGCGAAGAAGTCGACTGCGCGACGCTCCGCCGCGAAGAAGACTTCGGGTCGGGCCGCGAAAAAATCAGCCAGCAGGAAGCCTGCGGCGAAGAAGAAGTCCGCGGCGCGCAAAACGACATCGGCTGCTGGCAAGGCGCGAACGGGGACCAGCAAGGGACCCTCGAATCGCGGAACCGTTGGCTCTTCGGCGAAGGGCAGCAGTGGCTCGACAGCTTCCCGATCTCCTCAGACGGTTTCGAAGAGCGGGATGAATGAGAGGATCGCCGTCCCGCCGAAGCCGCCAGCTCCCACTCCGGCTTCCTCGAAGCCAGCCGGGACTTCAGCCAGCCGCGGCACCACCAGCGCCGCCGCCGGTTCACCCTCCAGAACTCCCGCGGCTTCCGAGTCGCGCCGTGGGCCCGCCCCTGCTCCGGTCCGCGAACGGGAGTTCAACGACGCCAAGCAGAGCGCGTGGGACGAAGAGCCGGAGGAGGCGGGGGACGAAGAGGAAGTCACGCCCGCCCGTCCCGGAGCCGCCCGCACATTCGGCAACGACGACGACGAGGATTACGACGAGGAAGACGAAACGGAACCGTACGGCCGCGAGACCATCGAGACCGAGTACGACGAAGACGAGTACTGAGTTCCTGCGAGAGAAGAAAAAGGCAGCCTGAAAGGGCTGCCTTTTTTTATGGGAGGAGTCCGGCGCCGCTGAGGCTCCAAGGATGCAGAGTGAACGACGAATTTCGGAGAGTCAAAAACCAACGCAGAACGCAGAACGATGAATTTAGAATTTAGAAAGAGTCAAAAGGCATGGAGATCGCAGAACAGCGCAGAACGCAGAACGATGTATTTATACGTCGAGCCGAGAATCGACGTTCGTCCCAATCGTTCTCGTTCAGCGGGTCTCAGCGTTCTGTGTTCGTCTTTGACTCTCTTTCTAAATTCATCGTTCTGCGTTCTGCGTTCTGCGTTCGTCTTTGACTCTCTTCTGAATTCGCGTCATGTCGGTGGAGACGTACGCAGAACGATAAGAGTCAAGAGACGAGCATCGTCTCGGGATCGATCGCCTGGCTCCGGCACCACTCAACATAGGCGAACGGTGAGATCTCCGAGGGCTTGATCTCGCTGCGCCCGCCCCAGAAGACATTGGTGTAGACGACGGGGATGCCGGCCGACTCGAGATGTTCATCGATGGCCTTCTTGTGCGCGAGCACGAGCTGCTTTTCCGTTCCGTGGGCCACCGCCATGATGTTCACGTCGCGAAATTCCGGGCCCCCCTCACGCCAGTAGCAATGAGTCAGGATGTGATGGCGGCCGACCTCGCGCCCTGCTTCGATCTCCCGCCCAGAAGGCACGGCCCAGTGGAAAAGGGCGTTGAAGCGCGTGACTCGCTCGCCTCCCACTGGCTTGACGTGCTCGAGGAACGTGGAGAAACGGCCGATCACACCTCTCTGGTTCAGCGCCGTGGCGATGGCGAGGAACTGCTCGAGTGGAATCCCGGCTTCCGCGGCGCGATCCTCCCAGACCGTCGCGCGAATCTCTTCCGGCACCAGCTCCCGCTTGAGCGCGACGAGGACGCGCCACTCGGCGTCGGTGAGCTCGACCTTCTCCGTATCCTTCGCCACCGCGAGGTCCTCGCTCTTCGACCCGGGCTCCATCCCTTTTCTTCGAACGTGGCCGACACCGAGAGCAAAAATTCTCCTGGCCGGCATCACCCGAAACTTCTCGGCGCCGGTCAGGAGGGCGAGAAGATCACAGTGCTTCTCGATCGAGTATCCCTGAGGAACTTTCACCGTCGTCCATAAACGATAGGTCGAGCCCGGGGTTGCGACGTCAGTCGAGCGGGTGACGACGTGTCCCGAGAACGGATCCTGCTGGAACATGAAGTCGAAGATCTCGTCGATCCGATCGTTGGGCACTTGCCAGGCGACCAGCGCCCCCTCCGCGAGATTCGTCGCCATCAGCGTCTGACGGACTCTCCGGATCGTTCCCGCCTCGAGCATCGCGCGGATTCGTTCCAGCACCACCGGCAACTCGACTTCGGAGCGGCGGGCGATCTCCCCGAACGGATCTCTCTCGAACCCCGCAATCCGATCCTCGGAAATTGCGAGAATCCGCGCATTGATGGGATCGGTATGGGAGGTGGTGGGGGAGGTCATGTTGGGGGGTACTTTATCGTGAGAGAGTCAAAAGCCGAACGCAGAACGCAGAACGCAGAACGATGAATTTAGAAAGAGACCGGGGATCAAGGCTGAATGCAGAATGCAGAATGCAAGGATGACGCGGCCCTCGCTCAGAATGACGTGGCTCGCGCTCGGATGATGGCCGGTGGTTTCGTTCTTTCTACATTCAGCGTTCTGCGTTCTGCCCTTGACTCTCGTTTCTCTTTCTAAATTCTAAATTCATCGTTCTGCGTTCTGCGTTCAGCTTTTGACTCTCCCCCCTAAACATTGACCCTTTCCCTCTCCCTCCGCTACAGTGTGAGCCGCTGGATTGATTTGGGGGCCGCTTGCAACCAGCTTAAAAAAAGCTAAAGTCGCCGCGGAAGATTCGTCTTTTGCCGATTCGCGCCCCACGAAGTCGTGGGGTTTTTGTTTTTGAGCGGATCGGCTTCCCGGCGCGGACGGAGTGAACATGACTGGGAACCGACGAACCGAGGAGCTGCTGGCGATCCTGCATCGTCGGATTGCCGTCCTCGATGGCGCCATGGGGACGATGATCCAGCAGTACGGGCTGGACGAAGCCGCCTACCGTGGGGACGTCTTCCGCGATCACCCCTCCGATCTCCGGGGAGCGAACGACCTCCTCTGCCTCACGCAGCCGCGGATCATCGAGGAGATCCATCGCCAGTACTTCGCGGCCGGCGCCGACATCATCGAGACGAACACCTTCAACGCCAACGCCGTCTCTCTCGCGGAGTACGGTCTGCAGGATCGCGGATACGAGATCAATCTCGCTGCGGCCCGGATCGCGCGCGCGGCGGCTGACGACTTCATTTCCCGGGATCCGTCCCGCCCCCGGTTCGTCGCGGGTTCACTCGGCCCCTCCACTCGAACGGCATCACTCTCTCCCGACGTCAACGATCCGGGCTTCCGCGCCGTCACGTTCGACCAGCTGCGCGAGGCCTACTACGAGCAGGCCCGCGGGCTGGTCGATGGAGGATCCGACCTCCTTCTCGCCGAGACGACGTTCGACACGCTCAACCTGAAGGCCGCGATCTTTGCGATCGAGCAGCTCTTTCACGAGCGGAAAGCGCGGCTTCCGCTGATGCTGTCGGTCACGATCACGGATCTCTCCGGACGCACGCTGTCGGGGCAGACCGTCGAGGCGTTCTGGGCGGCGGTATCCCACGCGCCAATGCTGAGCGTAGGAATCAACTGCGCGCTCGGCGGGAAAGAGATGCGTCCGTACGTCGAGGAGTTGTCGAGCCTCGCTCCGGTCTATCTCAGCTGTTATCCGAACGCGGGGCTTCCGAATGAGCTCGGCGGCTACGATGAGACGCCGGAGGCCATGGCGGCGGTGATCCGCGAGTTCGCGGAGGCCGGATGGGTCAACGTGGTGGGCGGTTGTTGCGGCACCACGCCGGCGCATATCGAGGCGATCGTCGAAGCGGTGAGCGATCTCCCGCCTCGAAAGCCCGCAACGCCCACACCGTATCTGCGGCTCTCCGGCCTCGAGCCCCTCACCGTCCGCGAAGACTCGAACTTCATCGTCGTCGGCGAGAGAACCAATGTCACCGGCTCGCCAAAGTTCAAGAAGCTGATCTTCGAAGGAAATCTGGAGAGCGGGCTCGCCGTGGCCAGGCAGCAGGTCGAGGGAGGCGCGAACATCCTCGATGTGAACATGGACGAAGGCCTGCTCGACTCGGAGAAAGTGATGGTCGACTTTCTCAACCTGGTCGGCTCGGAGCCCGAGATCGCAAAACTTCCGGTGATGATCGATTCGTCGCGCTGGTCGGTGATCGAGGAAGGATTGAAGCGGCTTCAGGGGAAGTCGGTGGTCAACTCGATCAGCCTCAAGGAGGGAGAAGACACCTTCCGTGAACAGGCGCGGCTGGTGCGCCGATACGGGGCCGCGGTCGTGATCATGGCGTTCGACGAGCAGGGGCAGGCCGATACGGTGGAGAGAAAGGTCGAGATCCTCTCGCGCTCCCATCGCATCCTGACCGAGGAGATCGGATTCGAGCCCCAGGACATCATCTTCGATCCGAACGTCCTCACGGTCGGAACAGGGATCGAGGAGCACGCCGGCTACGGGCTCGCGTTCATCGAGGCAGTGCGCGAGCTGAAAAAGCGGTTCCCGCTGTCGAAGACCTCGGGCGGCATCAGCAACGTCTCCTTCTCCTTTCGCGGCAACAACATCGTGCGGGAGGCGATGCACGCCGCATTTCTCTATCACTCCATTCAGGCCGGGCTCGACATGGGAATCGTGAATGCCGGGCAGCTCGCCATCTATGAAGAGATCGAGCCCCAGCTTCGCGATCTGGTCGAGGACGTTCTGCTGAACCGGCGGGAAGACGCGACGGAGAGGCTCCTGACCTTCGCCGACACGGTCAAGCAGAAGGAGAAGAGCTCCGAGGTGAAGGAGGAGGCGTGGCGGCAGGCGCCGCTGGAAGAGCGTCTCTCCCATGCCCTGGTGAAAGGAAACGTCGATCATCTGGAGCCGGACCTGATCGAAGCGCGCGCGAAATACCCATCAGCCCTGTCGATCATCGAAGGGCCGCTCATGGACGGGATGAACGTCGTCGGCGATCTCTTCGGAGCCGGAAAGATGTTCCTTCCCCAGGTCGTCAAGAGCGCGCGCGTCATGAAGAAGGCGGTGGCGTGGCTTCTCCCTTTCATGGAGGAGGAGAAAGCGCGCGCGGGCGATCGCTCCGCGCAGGGGAAGATCCTGCTGGCCACGGTCAAGGGAGACGTTCACGACATCGGAAAGAACATCGTCGGCGTCGTCCTCGGGTGCAACAACTACGAGGTCATCGATCTCGGAGTCATGGTGTCGGCGGAGAGGATTCTCGAGACGGCGCGGGAACGGAACGTCGACGCCATCGGCTTGAGCGGGCTGATCACCCCTTCGCTCGATGAGATGGTCCACGTGGCGAAAGAGATGACCCGTCTCGAGTTCGACAAGCCCCTTCTCATCGGCGGCGCGACGACCTCGAAACTGCATACCGCCCTGAAGATCGCTCCGTCGTACGCGGGTCCCACGGTGCACGTTCTCGATGCTTCCCGGGCGGTGACCACCGTTTCCAGCATGCTCGGCGAGGGACGCCTGCAGTTCGAGGAGAAGCAGCGGGCGGATCAGGAAAAGCTGCGACGCCAGCATGCTGCCGCAAAGGACGATCGAACGCTGCTCTCGATCGAGAGCGCGCGGGAGAACGCGCCATCGCTGCGGTTTGATCAGGGCGACGCGCCGTCATTCAGGGGAACCAGGATTCTTTCCAACGTTCCGCTGGCCCCGCTCGTCGAGCTGATCGACTGGAGTCCTTTCTTTCACGCCTGGGAGATGAAGGGCCTCTATCCGCGCATCTTCCAGAACGAGGTCTATGGAGCCAGGGCGAAGGAGCTCTACGACGACGCGCGGCGCCTTCTCGACGAAATCGTCTCGAAACAGCTCCTTCGCGCGGAAGGTGTCTGGGGAATTTTTCCGGCGAACCGGGTGGGAGACGACATCGAGTTGTATGACGATGTCGGCCGTGGCAGCGTGCTGACGACGCTTCACACGCTGAGGCAGCAGCAGGCGAAGGCCGCCGGGGAGCCGAATCTTGCGCTGGCCGACTTCGTGGCTCCGAAGAGCGGCAGCATCGATTACGTCGGGATGTTCGCGGTGACGTCCGGTGGTGGACTTCAGGAGCTGGTGGATCGTTTCGAAAAGGATCACGACGATTACGGCTCCATCATGGCCAAGGCACTCGCCGACCGGCTGGCCGAGGCGTTCGCCGAGTGGCTGCACCGGGAAGCGCGCGTCGCGTGGGGTTACGGCCGTCATGAGGAGCTCACCGCAGAGCAGCTGATCCGCGAGGAGTATCGCGGCATCCGGCCCGCTCCCGGCTATCCAGCGCAACCGGATCACACGGAGAAACGGCTGATCTTCGAGCTCCTCGGGGTCGAGGAGCACACCGGAATGCAGCTCACCGAGACCTTCGCGGTCTGGCCTCCCTCATCGGTGACCGGCCTTTATTTCGCGCACCCCGAGGCGAAGTATTTTTCTGTCGGACGGATCGGCAAGGATCAGGTCTTCGATTACCACCTCCGAAAGAATCTTCCGCTGCAGGCAGTGGAGCGGTGGCTCGGGCCGCTGCTCAATTACGACCCGGAACCTGCAGCGCCGGAGGCCCTCTGTCCCTGCGGCCGGGAGCATCTGGCCGCGGCGCGACGGCGATCGTAAGCGAGTAGCGAAGAGTGGCGGGCGGCGTCTCGCCGCCCAGCCGGCTCAAACCTCAGAGAGTGGCGGGCGGCGTTTCGCCGCCCAGCCCATCATGACGAAGGCTCCGTAGACCGCCGCACGGCATGATCCTCGAAAGGCTTCTTCGCCATGGCCAGTGATTTTGCGAAGCGGCTCGACGATGTGGTGAGGGAAGAGCTCCTGATCCTGGGGCATGACTATCGTGAGCTGATCGCCTGCGTGGAGGACTCCCCCGCGACGGAGGGGGCAGTGGTCCGCTTCAACCCGCCTTACGAGGATGTGATCTTCGAGGAGCCGGAGCCGGATCTCGCTCCCGATGTTTTCGCGGCGCGCGTGCGCCGCCGCCTGAAGGTCTCGATCGAAGCGCCGGAGCGCCCCGCGGTCCCGGACGAGAGCTAGTCCTTTTGCAGCAAGCCTGCCTTCGAGATCGATTGCATGGTTCGGGGAGTGGAGTTCGTCTTGCAATCCGGCTCCGGGGAGGATTTTTCGTGATCGACGACCTCTGGTTCAAGACCGCCATCATTTACAGCCTCGATCTGGAGACCTTTCAGGACGGGAACGGCGACGGAATCGGCGATTTCGATGGATTGATCCGCCGCCTCGATTATCTCGACGCCCTCGGAGTGGACGCGATCTGGCTCGCTCCGTTTCAACCTTCGCCCAATCGCGACAACGGATACGACATCTCCGATTACTACGGCGTCGATCCTCGCCATGGATCCTCGGGAAATTTCGTGGAGTTCATGCATCAGGCGAGGAACAGGGGGCTGAAGGTTCTGATCGATCTCGTGGTCAATCACACCTCCGATCAGCATCGATGGTTCCAGGAAGCGCGAAAAGGACCTTCCTCCTCTTTCTACGACTGGTACGTCTGGTCGAAAAAGCGCCCGCCGGACTGGAATGAGGGGATGGTGTTTCCGGGAGTCCAGGACAGGACGTGGACGCGCGACAAGCAGGCTGGCGCTTACTACTTTCATCGCTTTCACGATTTCCAGCCGGACCTGAACCTCGACAATCCGGCCGTCCGTTCCGAGATCATGAGGATCATCGGTTACTGGCTCGAGCTCGGCGTGGAGGGCTTTCGCGTGGACGCGGTTCCTTTCCTGATCGAAAAACCTTCCATCGCCGGCGGAAAAGCGGAGATGCAATTCGAAGTCCTCGAAGAGCTCCGCGCATTTCTGCAGTGGCGCTCGGGAAAGGCGATCTTTCTCGGTGAAGCGAACGTCCTTCCGAAGGAGACGAGGCCGTACTTCGCGGATGGACGCGGCATCCACATGATGTTCAACTTCTGGGTCAATCAGCACCTCTTCTATGCTCTGGCCAGCGGAGATGCCGGTCCCTTGACTCAGGCGCTGCGGGAGACAAAAAACATCCCGGAGACGGCTCAGTGGGTCCATTTCCTCCGGAATCACGACGAGCTCGATCTCGGCAGGCTCACGAAAAAACAGAGAGAGACTGTCTTCTCGAAGTTCGGTCCCGAGAAGCGGATGCAGCTCTACGACCGTGGGATCCGGCGAAGGCTGTCCCCGATGCTGGGGGACCGCGCGCACGTCGAGCTCGCGTACAGCATGCTCTTCGCGCTCCCCGGCACGCCGGTTCTCCGCTATGGAGACGAGATCGCGATGGGGGATGACCTCTCGCTGAAGGAGCGCGATGCGGTCCGCACGCCCATGCAGTGGTCCGAAGACGAGAATGCGGGCTTCTCCACGGCCTCGAAGCTCATTCATCCGGTGATCTCCAGAGGCGTCTACGATTATCGCGACGTCAATGTCGAAAGACAGAAACGCGAGCGCGGTTCGCTGCTTCGCTGGACCGCGCGAATGATCCGCATGCGGAAGGAGTGTCCGGAGATCAGTCTGGGCGAGTGGCGCGTCCTTCCGATCCGCTCCCCTCACGTTCTCGGCCTTCAGTACGAATGGCGCGGGGCGAAAGTAGTCACCATTCACAGCTTCGATCGGGAGCCGCGCGAAATCCGGCTTCGAATCAACGGCGAGGGAGGCGATCGCCTTCTCGATCTCCGGGGGACCGAGCACAATGACGCCGGCGAGGACGGCGTGCACCGGATCAGGCTCGACGCCTACGGATATCGCTGGTTCAGAGTCGGCACCGCTCTTCCCGCGATGCGCGGAGAGTGATCGGCCGAAGTCGATTCGGTCAATTCCCGGTCACGACCTCCGTGAGCCCGTATCGCCATTGAATCGCCGCGGCTACGATGTCGCGCATGCGAATCGACTGGCTCGAGGATCGTCGCGAATACGGAATGCTGTTCGTCCGGCTGATCATCGGCTTTCATCTGATGTATGGCACGCTCGACAACGTGGCCAGCTGGGAAAGGATGCTCGAGTTCCGCGACTTTCTCTCCGGCCACGGCGTTCCCTGGCCGCTCGCGGGCGCCATCGTCTCCGTCTGGGCTCAGGCCATCTGCGGTCTGCTGTTCATTCTCGGCGCCGCGACGCGTCCAGCGGCGGCAATCATGATCATCAATTTCATCGCGGCGCTGGGCATCGCTCACCGCACCGGCGGGTACCCTCCCGCCGCTCTCGCATTCGTCATGCTTTTCTCCTCGATCGCTCTGCTGATTCATGGTCCCGGGAAGCCCGCGGTCGACGAATGGCTGCAGCGGAGGCAGCGGCCCGACTCGGCGAACCGTTGAGCTCGGACGCCGCACCGGGCTCAGGCACCGGGCGAATTTCGACAGGGGCCCCTTCGGCAAAAGCGCACAGCCACGCGCTCTTCAGGGCGGTGCCCAACTCAATGGGCAGGGGGATGTGGAAGGCTGTGGAAAACGCGTTCAATGTTCACAGCGGATCCTGTTGCTTTCCCTGATGTTAAAGCCTAGATTGGGACCTGCTCTGGTTGGAATGCTGCGTCGCAGATGACAACGAACCGGAGCGGCCGGGAAGAGGCGATGAGTCTTCCGGGCAGTTGGCGCGAATGCCCCTTTGCGGATGTTAACGCGCTGAGAATGGCCTCGGGGTGCAAAGGATCCCGAGGCTCTATTTTTTAGTTGTTAGTTGTTCGTGGCTCACGCGAGTCCAATGTACCGCCGGCGTCCCGCCGGTCGCCATGACCGAGCAGGTTCACGCGAGTCCAATGTACCGCCGGCGTCCCGCCGGTCGCCATGACCGAGCAGGCTCACGCGAGTCCACCGTACCGCCGGCGTCCCGCCGGTCGCCATGAGCGGGCAGGCTCACGCGAGTCCACCGTACCGCCGGCGTCCCGCGGTCGCCATGACCGAGCAGGCTCACGCGAGTCCACCGTACCGCCGGCGTTCCGCCGGTCGCCATGAGCTTCTACCGCAACGCATAAAAAAAACCCCCCGGCGGGCCGGGGGGTCGTGGAGTGTCGAATGGAATCGGTTTACTGGACGTACTTCAGCATTTCCTTCGCCAGCTCGGCATCCTTGCCGTTGGGCTCGATCGCCAGGTACCGCTGGAGATGTTTCTTCGCATTCGGGTTGTCACCAGAGCGAACATAGATCATTCCCATCTCGTAATGAGCCGGCGCGAACTTGTCATCGGCGCCGATGGCGCGAGCGAGCAGGGGCTGGGCATCGGTGTCCTTGCCGTCGTTGATCAGACGAGCGGCTTCATTGAAAAGGGAGACCGGATCGGCCGGCGCCTTCATCTTGAATTCCTTCGCCTTGGCCTGGTCGCCGGTCTTTTCATACGCCTGGGCGAGGATGGAAAACATGGCGTCATCTTCGATGGCGATTTCGAGAGCGGCATTCGCGCAGGAGATCGCCTTCGGCCAGTTCTCCGAGCGCGAATAGAGCTTGGCGAGCGCCATGTGCGCGGCCGTAAAATCATTCTTGAGCGCGACTGCCTCTTCCATCTTCGCGATGGCCTCGGGAATCATCTTCTGGTTCGCCAGGTCCACGCCCTCGTTGTAGAGAAGGATGGCAGGATCGGCTTCGCCGCGACCCACTGCAAGCTCCTGGGCCGCTTGTGCGGAGAGGAGCCGGATCTCGACGTCATTGCGATTCGGAAGGAGCCTCATCTTCACTTCTTCCTGATGAATCGCAAAGCCTTCCTTCTCGTAAGTGAGCCGGTAACGCAGGGTTCCATCGAGGACGAAGAGCGTGAACCTCCCCTCCTTGTTGGTCTTGAGGGTTTCCTTGATCGTTTTCCCCGCGATCGCTTCGGCGGTGATCGTGACGTCTGGAATCGGATTCCCCTCGGCGTCGATGACCTTTCCGGTCATTCGGGCCTCACCGATCGCGAGCGCACTGGTCGCGAATCCCGACAGAAGGACTGCCATGAAGAATTTACGCATCGTCTGGTCTCCTGATGATTGGTTACGTTCTGAACAACGGCTGCAGGGGTGTCTACATTCCGAAAAACAGTGAATTATTGTAATAAAGGTCTGCAGCCATAAGAACCGCTATTTCATTGGTTTAGGCCGCCAATTGCCCGCTGCCCGCCTCACTTCGAGCTCGCCGACCCTCCGGTCGAGCCCGCAAAGAAAGATCACTCTTCCAGATCGAGATAAGTCTGGTCCTGCAGTCCCTTTTCGTAGTCGGCCAGCAGACGCATGCCCTCGTTCGGGCGCAGACGATCCTGCTTGATCGCGACGTCGAACTGCGCCTTCATCCGCTTGCCGAGATCGTTGACCTCGTACTGGGTGAGCGCGAGAACCTCGCCGATGGTGTTGCCGGCGATGGTTTCCTCGATGTAGTAGCCGCTCTCTTCATCGTCATCGAGGAAGATGTGGGCCTCGTTGACACGGCCGAAGAGGTTGTGGATGTCGCCCATGATGTCCTGGTAGGCGCCGGTCAGGAAGATCCCGAGCCAGTAGGGACCCTCCGTGATCTGGTGAAGGGGGAGGGTGTCGCGCACATCATCCTGATCGATGAACTTCGAGACCTTTCCTTCCGAGTCGCAGGTGATGTCCACCAGGGTGCTCTCCGCGGTCGGTCTTTCGTCGAGCCGGTGAATTGGGACGATCGGAAAGAGCTGTCCGACCGCCCAGTGATCGAGAAGCGACTGGAAGACGGAGAAGTTGCAGATGTGCTGATCGGCGAGCTCGGAGCGGAGTGCCTGGAGATCCTCCGGCACCTCGGAGGGATCGAGGGTCTGAGCCCGTCCGTAGATGGCCTCGGCGATGTCCCAGAAGAGAGACTCCAGGCGGGCTTTGACGTCGAGCTCGAGGATGCCGAGCTCGAACATGTTCTGCGCGCGCTCCTTGATCTGAATCAGATCGTGGTACGACTCGGTGAGATTGCGCGAGCTGAGGTGGTCGCGAATATAGAGAAGCTCGTCGATCAGCTTGTGGTGAGCGGCTCGCTCCTCGATCCCGGCGGAAGGCGTCTTCTCGATGGAGCCGAAGGCCTCGACGACCAGAACCGAGTGATGGGCGACGATGGCGCGACCCGATTCGGAGACGATGGTCGGATGGACCACGCCTTCCTCATCGCAGATATCCATGATGTTGTAGACGATGTCGTTGGCGTACTCCTGGATGCTGTAGTTCATCGAGGAGTGGAAGGTGGAGCGGGAGCCGTCGTAATCGATGGCCAGACCGCCGCCGACGTCGAGGTACTCGAGGGGGTTCCCCATCTTATGGAGTTTCGCGTAGTACCGCGCGGCCTCGCGCACGGCACGCTTGATGGTCAGGATGTCGGGGATCTGGGATCCGATGTGGAAGTGGAGAAGCTTGAAGGCCTGGTCCATGCCGGCCTCGCGCAGAAGCTCCGTCGCCTCGAGGATCTCGGAGGTGGAAAGGCCGAACTTGGCGTGCTCTCCTCCCGAGGTGGCCCAGATCCCGGCGCCCTTGGCCAGGAGACGAACCCGCATGCCGACCCACGGATCCACGCCGAGGTCGCGCGCAATGCGGATGATGGCGCGGACCTCCGAGAGCTTCTCGGCCACGAGAATGATCTTCTTGTCGAGCTTCCGTCCGATCAGTGCCTGGCGGATGAACTTCGAGTCTTTGTATCCGTTGCAGATGATCAGCGATTCGGGATCGGTGTGGATGGCCAGACCCGCGAAGAGCTCTGGCTTCGAGCCCACCTCGACTCCGAAGTGATACGGCTTCCCGGCATCCAGGATCTCCTCGGCCACTTCGCGAAGCTGGTTCACCTTGATCGGGAAGACGCCCCGGTAGTCATTCTTGTAGCGGTTCTCCTGGATCGCACGTTGGAATGCCTGGTTGATCCGTTCCACGCGGTGGCGCAGCAGGTCCTGGAAGCGGAGGAGGAGCGGAGTCTTCAGTCCCTGCTCGAGAGCTTCGCGGACGACCGCGGGGATCGGGATGCTGGGACCCTGTTCCTGAAGGGGGGCGACGGTGAGATTTCCCGCGGCATCGACGTCGAAATAGCCGGACCCCCAGCGGTCGATGCGGTAGACCTCGTGCGCGTCATCGGTGACCCAGGCTTTCTTCTCTTCGGTGGTGACGTGCGCGCCCAACGTGTCGGATCCCCCTCGTTTGACTTCGGCGCCTCCAGCAGCGGCGGATCCTCATTCTGAGGCCCCCCGCACGCGACCGCAACCGCCGACCCCTGGTGGACTGTAACGGGTAATTCACTAGAGCCGTGTAGGGGTCAGACGCTTTTTCGGACCACGCGACCCGGGGGGACGTCGTGCGTGAACATCGAGAGCGCCGCCTTCACCACGCGCCGGTGCATCTCCCGATCATTGGCTCGTCCGATCACGCGTCCGATCTCGCAGCCGTCGAAGGTCATGGCGCGAGGCGGACGGATGGACTCGGTGGCCGCCGGACTCGCCGAGATGATGATCGTCGGCACGCCTCGCGCCTCGATCTCGCGAGCGAGATTCGCCACCGAGCGGTGGCAGGTCTCGGGGCAGCCGGCGGTCAGCAGGACCAGCTTCGTGCGGGAACGCTCGATCTGATCCGCGATCGCGGGATAGGTCTGCTCGTACAGCTCCCGCAGTTTGGTGGTGAAGCCCACGCTGAAATGCTTGTCGTTGACCGCGCCGATGAAACCCTCATCCGCGAGCTCGCGCAGCGTCTGGAGCGGGAAGACGATGTTCGGGTCGGTATCCGCCTCGCTGTGATCATAGTGACCGTGGACGATCTTCATGCTGGCGGTATCGGCGTCCGCGGGAATGATCCGGTAACTCGTGTCACCCGGATCCTCAGACGGAAACGGCTCCTGATCGGGCATGAAGACTCCCGTGGCGCTGGCAAGGGTCACGGTCGCCGACGACAGCTCTTTGTCGAACGGGGTGAAGGGAATGGCCCGGCGGGAGATGTTCAGCATGAGGAGCTCCTCCTGGAAGTGTGAGCGCGGGGGCGGGCGGCGGAGAAACCGCCGTGCTTCGAGAAACGGCGAGGAGCGGACCCGTGGACGGCCCGCCCCGCGCCAACCCGGCTAATCGAGCTCCCGAAGAGTCTCGAGGATCTGCGCGTTGTCGGGCTGTTCTCCGATGTCGTGAACATCGACGTATTGGACGACGCCCTTCTTGTCGACCACGACGATCGCGCGCTCGCAGATGCCCTTTTCGTCGATCCAGACTCCGTACTTCTTCGATACTTCACCTTTGGGGTGAAAGTCGGCCAGGAGCGGATACTTCTCGATCCCGCCGAGAGACCTGGCGAATGCGACATGGCTTGGAACGCTATCGACTGAGATGCCCAGAACCTGGGCATCGTACCGCTCGAACTCGGCGTAATCCGCCTCGTACGAGGGCATCTGGACCGTTCAGACGGGGGTCCAGTCGAGGGGATAGAAGACGAGGACGACATTCTTCTTTCCCTGAAAACTACTCAGGCGGACTTTCTCGTCACCCCGGTGCGACGGAAGCTCGAAATCGGGAGCCTTGCTTCCGACTTTGAGCGTCGTCGTCTCGGAGGACTTCGAAGTCCTTCCAACGTTGACTGCCATTGAAACCTCCTTGGAATCTCGGCGGCGTCCACGGCCGCAGCTTCGAAGAAACTCGCGGCATTCTATCCTCGGTCCGGCCGGGGATAACGAATGCGGCGCAGGAAGCATCCGCTTCCCGCGCCGCATGATGAACATCCGTTGCCTTTAGTTCGGGTCGTTAGGCTTGGAGTGCTCCTGCACTTCCTTGCCGGCCTTCTCGAGAGCGGTTCCCGTGGCATGCGCCGCGTCACGCGCTCCCTCTTCGATGGCATCGCCGGCCTCGCGAGCTTCCTCGGCGACCTCGGCTCCGGCTGCCTCGAGATTCTCCTCAGTTCTCGCGGCGGCCGCCTCGGCCTCGTCCGTCGGCACTTCGACCTGGTAGGTATCGTCGCCTGTCTTCTCCACGTCACACGCCGCAATTGGAAGCATCAGCGCCAGCGCGGCAATCAGAGTCAGTGCTTTTCGTTTCATGATCAAGTCCCTCCGGGGTGTTGCGGGTTTCAAAAGGCCTGCCACATCGGTTCTGCTCGCTTGAATGGACTTCGCGATCGGGCCCTTTCCTGTAATAAATCGTCAATCCTCCGCCGTTTCCGCTCCCATGGAAGATCGGGATCGGTTGATTCAGGGGATGGCCTGGAGCGGGGACTTCCGGGTCATCGCGGCCCAGACGACGGTCGCCGCGGAAGAAGCCAGGATACGGATGGATCTCTCCCCGGTCGCGGCCGCCGCCGCTGCCCGCGGCATGACCGGCGCCGTGCTGCTCGCGAGGCTGCTGGATAAAGATGTTCCCTATCAGCGCGTCACCCTGCGCTTCGATGGTGGCGGGCCCCTCGGTCTTCTCGTCGCCGAGGGAACGGTCAAGGGGGAAGTGCGGGCCTTCGTCGCGAATCCTCATGTCGACGATGACTCCCGCGTCGACGTCGGATCCGCCATCGGATCGAACGGAAAGCTGACCGTGGTGCGCGCGATACCTCCGGAAGGAACTCCCTGGACGTCGCAGGTCGCCCTGGTGAGCGGCGAGATCGCCCGGGATCTCGCTCACTATCTCGATCACTCCGAGCAGATCGCCTCGGCGATCATGCTCGGGCAGGTCGTCCGGCCGGCCGGGATCGAGGCGGCGGGAGGACTGGTGGTCCAGGCGTTTCCCCACACCACGCCGGCCGCGATCGAGCGGATGGAGGAACGAATCCGCAACGCGCCTCCTCTCAGCACGCTGCTCGACAGGATGAAGCTCGAGGACGCGGTCCAGGAAGTTCTGAAGGGGAGCGATTACAAGACGATCGACCCGAGCTTCGACGTTCCGATTCGATTCTCCTGTTCCTGCTCGCGTGAGCGGGCGCTCTACCAGCTCCAGTTTCTCTCTCCATCCGACATCAGCGAGCTTCTGGCGAAGGGGGAGGGAGCCGAGGTGGTCTGCCAGTTCTGTGGCACCGCGTATCAGATCAGCGACGATGAGCTTCTTGCACTCTCGCCCGCCGCTGACGCATGATGCCGGTCATCCTTTGAACGCAACGCCGGCGCAGTCTGGGCTCACGCGAGCAGCTGCGCTCCCAGGACGAACGCGGCTCGCGGGAGTGAGCGAATGAACTCGATCATCACAGGGACGGGCATCGGCCTTCCGTCCAACATCGTCCCGAACGAAAAACTCGCGCGGATCATGGACACCTCGGACGAGTGGATCCGGACGCGCAGCGGAATCGAAACGCGCTACTACACCGATCCGGGAGAGACCTCGGCATCCCTGGGAACGGCCGCGGCGCGGCAGGCTCTCGAGAAAGCCGGCCGGAAACCGGAGGAGATCGACGCGGTCGTCTTCGCGACGATGACTCCCGACTACTTCATTCCTGGCAACGGACCCCTTCTCCAGCGTGACCTGGGACTTCGAGCGATTCCAACATTCGACATCCGCCAACAGTGCTCCGGCTTTCTTTACGGCCTCGAGCTCGCTGACTCTCTGATCCGTGGCGGCAAATACAAGAAGGTCCTCCTGATCGGATCCGAGGTGCACACGCCGTTCATGCCCTGGTCGCTGGGATGGGACACGACGATCGGCCGGAGCGACCGCGAAGTCACCGAGGAGGAGCGCGCGATCAACACGAAGCTGCGCGACCGCATCGTCCTTTTCGGCGACGGCGCCGGGGCCGCCGTCCTGGAGGCGAACGACGATCCGAAGCGCGGCTTCCTTCATTCACGCCTCTACACCGACGGCAGCGCGTGGAAGTGTCTTTCCCAGACCGGGGCCGGCTTTTCGAATCGTCCCTTCGTCACTCACGAGCAGATCGACGCATTCGAGACGGTTCCCGTGATGGAAGGGCGGGAAGTTTTTCGCCAGGCCGTTACGCTGATGCCGCAGGCAGTCCGCGACGTCGTTTCCGAGGCGGGGCTGACGCTGGATGACATCGACCTTCTGCTGATTCACCAGGCCAATCTGCGCATCATCGAGGGAGTTCAAAAGCAGCTCGGATTCAACGCCGCGCGCGTTCCGCACAACATCGAGCGTTACGGAAACACGACCGCGGCGACGCTCGCGATCCTCCTGCACGAGTGCATGGAGGCGGGAAAAATCACGGAGGGGTCTCTCATCGCATTCACCGCCCTCGGATCAGGCCTTCACTGGGGCGCGGCGGTCTACCGGCACTGAGACCGCGACGAGAACCGCGGACGCAATCCGGTGGTGGCTCGCTGCCTCGCAACCACTGGCTACGTTCTGCGTCGCCTCCGGCGACGTGCGGAAGGCGACTGCGGAATCCGCGCGCATTGCGCGCCGCTACGGGATTTCTTCCCTGAGAAAGCGGTCCATCAGCTCGGCGTTCGAGTTCATGGCTTTCGCTTCGATCCAGTAGGCGCGCCCGAGATAGTAAGCCGAGATGACAGCGGTGACCGTGTGCATCCAGGGAGGAAAGCTTCCCCGGTGCACGCCCCCTCCGAGAATGAAGGTGACCATCACCGCGAGGATCGCCCACATGGCGGCTGGAAAAACGGCGGCGCGATAGGCGCGGATTCTTCCGAGGACTTCACGCTCGTCGGCGACTCCCTTGGCCTTGGTGCGGATCTCTTTTCCGGTGCCGATGAAGAAGAACATGATCATCGACTGAGAGAAGAGTGCGATGAGAACGGTTCCCAGCGCGAGGATGATGTGCATGCCGGTCGAGGCGCCGGGGATCGCGCGAAAGCCGCTGAGCGAGGTCGCGACGATGCCGCCGATCGAGAGCATGGTCAGAAAAAGGAGCGCGTTGGCCACTGCGCTAGTGTATTCGAGTCAACGACCGCCCGGTCGGCAGGGAAAAAGGAGCGACGTGTCGCGGTGATAAACTCGCCGTCCATGGAGCCGAAGCAGACCTACCGCGACGCCGGCGTCGACATCGATGCGCAGGATGAAGCTCTGCGGAAGGTTCGCACGATCGTCCGCGATACTTACGGCCCCGACGTCGTGTCGGACATCGGCCTTTTCGGAGGGCTCTTCCGGGCGCGCTTCGACGGAATGATCGCTCCAATTCTGGTCTCCTCGGCCGATGGAGTCGGAACCAAGCTGCGGGTCGCGCAGGAGATGAAGATTCACGACACGGTCGGCTACGACCTGGTCTGCCACTGCGTGAACGACATCCTGGTCCAGGGAGCTCGCCCTCTCTTCTTTCTCGACTACTTTGCCACGGGAAAGCTTCATCCCGACACGATGGTCGATGTGATCCGGGGAATGGCGCGAGGGTGCAAGGAGAACGGGCTTGCCCTCATCGGCGGCGAGACCGCGGAGATGCCCGGCTTCTACCGCCCTGGCGAGTACGACGTGGCCGGGTTCATCATCGGGGTCGTCGACGAGCCGCAGCTCATCGACGGGAAGAAAATTCGCGAAGGCGACATCATCCTCGGACTTCCGTCGGCCGGGCTTCATACCAACGGCTACTCTCTGGCGCGGAAGATTCTCTTCGAGCAGGAAGGGATGGACGCTCAGTCGATCGTCCCCGAGATCGGAGGAAAGGTGGGCGAGGTTCTGCTGGCGCCGCATCTTTCCTACCTCCGGCCGATTCTTCCCCTGGTCGAAGCGGGAGCCATTCACGGGATGGCGCACATCACCGGCGGCGGGCTCACCGACAATCTCCCCCGCATTCTGCCCGAACATTGCGACGCCGCGATCAAGCTCGGATCGTGGGAGATTCCGCCGGTCTTCCGTTACCTGCAGGCGAAGGGAAACATCGATCCGCAGGAGATGCTCCGGGTCTTCAACATGGGCATTGGGATGGCGCTGGTCATCGCGCCGGACATGGTCGAGCGGGTGGTCCGGCGCCTGGAAGCGGTGCGTCAGAAGTTCTACTTCATCGGAAACGTGATCCGCGGAAACGGAAAGGTCGCTTACGACCATCCGCCCGCGGGCTTTCCGAGCTGGATCGGCTGAGCGATGTCCGGGTCCGGCTCCCGCATCGCCGTTCTGCTGTCGGGACGGGGGTCGAACTTCGCGGCGATCCACGAGGCGATCCGGTCCGGGGAGCTCGCCGCTTCAATCGCGGTGGTGATCTCGAACCGGGAGGATGCCCCCGGCCTGGAGCTGGCCCGTTCCTGGGGCTATCCGGCGATCTCACTCTCGCATCGCGCGTTTCCGAGCCGAGAGGCTCACGAAGCGGCCGTGATCGCCGAGATCGAGCGCTCGACGGCGGACCTGGTCGTTCTGGCCGGCTACATGCGCCTCCTGTCCGACGCGTTCATCGAGCGCTTTCCAAACCGGATCCTGAACATCCATCCGTCCCTGCTTCCGGCGTTTCCTGGAACCGATGCGCAGGCACAGGCGATCGCGCATGGCGTCAAGATCGCCGGCTGCACGGTGCACTTCGTCGACAGCACTCTCGACGGCGGACCGATCATCGTGCAGCGGGCCGTCATCGTCGAGCCCTCGGATACCGCCGAGTCGCTGGCGGCGCGGATTCTGGAGCAGGAGCATCGCGCCTACGTCGACGCGCTGGGCATCATCGCCTCGGGAAGCTACCGGATCGAAGGGCGGCGCGTCATCACGACGGTGAAGTCGGAATGATCAGCCAGAGAATCAGATAGACGAGGATTCCCGGGAAGGCCGCGGAGAGAATCGAGATCAGAACGTAGAGGATTCGAACGCGCGTCGGGGTCCACCCGAGCGCTTCCGCCAGCCCGCCGCAAACGCCGGCGATCATTCTGTTGTGACGCGATCGGTAGAGTGTCATGCCGGTCCTTTCTCACCACGGCCAGACGTGATCCCAGAAGACCTGCAGCCAGCTTTCCTTCGGCACGTCCGCCACCGCTACCAGCGGAACCCTGCCGATGTCGCGGCCGTTCTTTTTCACCATGATCCATCCGACACGTTCGCCTTTTTCGATGGGTGCCGGCGGATTCGAGGCCTGGACCTGGGTCGAGATCGAAGCCTCTTCGTCCTTTTTGATGAGGACATGCGCGCTGGCCGCCGTGACCGCGTTGATTGCCGGGATGCGGCCGCCGGCGACAGGAAGGGCGTCGGAGAGGCCGGCTCCCTTGCGCACCGGCTGGAGGACCCGGTAGGTATCGAAGGCATTCTCGAACGCGCTGCGGACCGTCTGAAAGAGCTGCCGTCGCTGCGTCGCTCCCAGGTAGACGGCGATGAGCGTCATCCCATCTTTCTCGGCGGTGGCGGTGACGCACGAGCCCGCCCGGTTGTGCGTGCCGGTCTTCAGCCCCGTGGCGTGCTCGTAAGTGGCGAGCAGCGCGTTGGGGTTGTAGAGGATGAACTGACCGTTGCGGAAGGGCTGAGTCCGGACCACCGCCATCTGCATCGCTTCTTCGAACTGCATCAGGGTCCAGGCGAGCCTGGCGAGATCGTGGGGAGAAGAGACGTCGTCGGGCTTTTCCCCCTCACCGGGAAGCCCGTGAGGCGAATAGAATCGGGTCTCGCGCAACTCGAGCTCACGCGCCCGCTGGTTCATCATCTGAACGAACTTCGCTTCGTCGCCCGCGATGTGCTCCGCCAGGGCGAGCGCGGCATCGTTGGCGGAGTGAATCGACACCGCCGCGACCATCTCGCGCACCGGCATGACCTCGCGGTGCCGCAGATAGACCTGAGAGCCGCCCATGAGACTCGCGCGCGCGGAGACCGACACGGGCTCGTCCCATTTCAGTTTTCCGTCGCGGATCATCTCCAGCGCGATCAGCGTCGTCATCATCTTGGTCATCGACGCGATGGGCGCCGCCTGCGCGGCATTCTTCTGCTCGATCACCGTCCAGGTGGTCGGTTCCAGAAGAATCGAATGCGTGAAGTCTTCGCTTTGAGCGAGAAGAGGGAGGGCGAAGAGGGAGATGAGGAGAAGCGCGCCGCAGGATTTCATCATGACCGGAACTCTCACGGGACTTCAGTCGGCCTGCTCAGCCCCTTTGCGCCGCTTCCCGCTCGAGCGGGAGAGCGACCCGATGACGGTCCACTCGGTCTTGTGGATGGTCACCGGTTCCTTCTTCGAGGGCCAGAGATCCTCGGGGATGTAGTAGTAGCCATCGCCGAGAACGCGGGACTTGATGGCCAGGTCGCGCATGCTCTTGCAAAGCCCGGCCTTGCCTCGAACCGCGCTTCGCTCGACGACCGTTCCGGTGGGCTCACCGATTCCCTGATAGACCGCGATTTCTGCACAGACTGCATTCACCAGGCTCATGATCGGACTCCAGCCCATCATGACTAGCAAACTTCAGGCCGCCATCGATCTTCAGGCAAAGGCGCTGCGTTGCGCACCCGTGGCCGCAGGGGAAGTGACGCGAACGGCCCGGATCGGAATGATCGGAGCGAGGACTTCCGATTGTTCCATCCTGAGTGCTGCCAGCCGGTAGAAATCAATGTCCAGCGCCGTGAGCCCGTAGAGATGACGGCCGTCACCTCGGGAGATGCTGCTGAGATAACCCTCTCCTTTGTCGAGAATGAGAAGCACGTCGCCCCTGAATTCCTCGGGCAGGCCCGAAAGGAACTTGAGAAACGTCGTGGGATCTGCCGAGCGGTCCAGGATCACATGGGAGATCGCGCGCGAATGCTCGAGAACGCCGGAGTAGAGCGCTCCCTCGAGAAGGGCGTAATTGCTCATGACAATGGCTCCGGAGTCGACCCAGGCTTTCCCCAGATCCCCCTTGCGCACGAGCACCAGTGACGAACGATCGGGTCTCATTGGCCTTTCCATGCGCATACGTCGAGGAGAGCGGGGCGAAAAATACAGAGATCCAGGAAGGGTTGGCGGGTACGACTTTTCGGCCTTCCGGCAATTTGAAAGGAATGGAGGCTCTACGAGCGTTTCCACGCTCATATCCCATGGCTGATCTCTCGAAACGTCTGCCTACGAACGTCGAAGGGGAGTTTTTCGTCGACGAGACGTGCATCGACTGCGACGCATGCCGCCAGATCGCCCCTGCTACGTTCGACGCGGTGGGCGGCCGATCCGCGGTCCGGCGCCAGCCGGCGGGCTCGGAGGAGATTCGAAGAGCGGGAATGGCGCTGGTGGCCTGTCCGACGGCCTCGATCGGTTCCGGCGGAGTCTCCGTGGCGGAAGCCGTCAGCGCCTTTCCCGATCAGGTCGCGGATCGGGTCTACTTCAACGGCTTCACGAGCGAATCGAGTTTCGGCGCCTTCAGTTATCTCGCCCTCAGCGTTCATGGCAACGTGATGATCGACTCTCCTCGCTTTCATCGCGGTCTGGCCAGGGGAATCGCCGCGCTCGGCGGAGCGCGGCGGATCGCGCTCACGCACCGGGATGACGTCGCCGACCACGTCGTCTGGGCCGCGGAGCTCGGAGCGGATCGAGTTCTCCATGCTGCCGACGTGACCGTGGGGACACGCGACGTGGAGATCAAACCCGAAGGTGAGGAGCCCTACGAAGTCGCGCCGGATCTCCTGATGATTCCGACGCCCGGACATACGCGGGGTCATGCGGTCTTTCTCTTCGAGGAGCGAGTGCTGTTCACTGGAGATCATCTGGCCTGGCATCCCACCCGAGGCCGGCTCTACGCGTTCCGGGATGCCTGCTGGTATTCGTGGCGCGAGCAGATCCGCTCGATGGAGCGGCTGCTCGACTACCGTTTCGAGAGCGTTCTGCCCGGCCACGGCCGCCCCATCCATCTGCCGGCTCCGCGGATGAGGGAGGAGTTGCAGCGGTGTATCGAGTGGATGGGTGCTCGTTAGTTGTTGGTTGTTAGTTGTTCCGAGTTCCGAGTTCCGAGTTCACAGTTCCCAGTTGTTCGTTTGTTGGGCTCAGCCGATTTGAGCCCGGGAGAACTTCCGGCGACGGCGACGGCGACGGAAACGGCCACGTCAACGTCAACGGAAACGGCGACGGATACGGATGCTGATACCGATACCCGATACGGATCGAATACGGATACCGATACGGATCGAATACGGATACCGATACGGAGAGGGGATTCGGATAAGGATGGTTCCCGATCAGGGACGACGATCGACTGAAACACCGCAGCTCGGCTCTCGCCATCGTTGCCCTCCCGTTCCCGTTGCCGTCGCCGCCGCCGGGTTCGGTTCGCACGCCAGTCGCAACTGGGACCCTCTCACCAACAACTGGGAACTCGGAACTCGGAACTGGAAAATCGGAACACGGAACTGGGAACTGCCTCACGAACTGGGAACACTAACAACTAACAACCAACAACTAACAACTAACGACGGCATGGGCGTTGCTCCGGATGACCGTGATGAACGAGGCGCGGCCGGGAGCGATCGAGCTCCTGAAAGAAGCATTTCGCGAATTCAACGAGGATCGGGCACCCCGTGTGGCCGCGGCGCTCGCTTACTACACGATCTTCTCCCTCGCTCCTCTCCTTCTCGTTCTCGTCGCCGTCGGCTCGATCGTCTGGGGAGAGGAGGCCGCCCGGGGCGAAGTGCTCGTCGCGGCTCGCGAGTTCGTCGGAGAAGCGGGGGCCGGCGCGGTCCAGCAGATGCTCAGCAACTCCGTCGACCGCGAGGCGGGGCGCATTGCGCTGATCGTCGGCATCGTGGGACTGATCCTGGGAGCTTCCACCGCCTCATCCCATCTCAAGGAATCCCTCAACATCATCTGGGATCTTCCTCCAAGGCGAAAAGAAGGAATTCTCGGAACGGTCCGAATCCGCTTCTTCTCGCTGGCAGTCGTCCTCACGATCGGCCTGCTTCTTCTGACCTCCCTCGTCGTGAGCGCTGGCGTCGCGGCGGTCGGCCGCAACGTGACGGACAGGCTGCGCGGCGGCCAGTTCATGTGGCAGGTTCTCGATGTGGTCCTCTCGGTCGCCGTGATCACGCTGCTCTTCGCTCTCCTCTTCAAGTATCTTCCCGACCGTCGAATCGACTGGCGGCATGTCTGGACGGGGGCTTTCTTCACCGCGCTCCTCTTCGTGATTGGAAAGCTCGGCCTCGCGCTATGGATCGGGAGGGGATCCTTCGAGTCGACCTATGGGGCCGCGGCTTCGTTCCTCATTCTTCTCGTCTGGATCTACTACTCGTCGGTCATCTTCTTTTTCGGCGCCGAGTTCACGCAGGTTCAATCGGGAGCGGAGGAAAAGGGGAGGGGGAGGACTCCCCACGGTGAGTCTTAGGCCTCCGGGCCGCAACGCGCGAAGCACGCGTCCAGATGATCTGGCAGGCTCCCGCGCTACACTGATCCCGGTGTCTCCCGCAGCGAAGCGCGTTCTGACGGTCCTTGCCGTCGTCTCGATTCTCGCTCTGGTCGGCTGGCTTTCCGCGCGCGCCGGCTGGCTGGACCTCAGACGGATCCCCGACTGGCTCGCCTCAATCGGCGGCGTCTGGTGGGCTCCGCTGGCGTTCATCCTCCTCTACACGGCATTCAACGTCCTGCTGCTGCCGGCCACGATCCTCACGCTGAGCGCCGGAGTGATCTGGGGGTGGCAGGTTGGAGGCCTCTGGGTTCTCGCCGCGTCGACCGTCGGATCCTTCGTTCCCTTCCTGATCGGGAGGAGCGGCGCGCGCGGTCTTCTCTCGAGAAGGGGCGGACGGTGGGAGAGGCTTCAGGACCTTTTGAAGAGGGAAGGGTTCGTCACGCTCCTTCTCCTTCGTCTCGTTCCCTTGTTTCCCTATAACGTCCTCAACTATGCGGCTGGACTCGCGGGCGTCCCGCCGCGGGATTACGTGGCGGCGACCGCGCTGGGAACGATCCCCGGGATCTTCATCTTCACTTATCTGGCCGATGCGATCGCGGCCGGACTCTCCAGCCCGCGTGATGCTTTCGGGCGCGTCCTCCTGGCCGGTCTTCTGCTCGCGGTTCTGGTCATGGGAACGCGGCTCGTTTCGCGGCGGGTTCAGCGGCGGGTCGAGCGATAGAATGCACTCGCGTCAGTCGCCGTCAGCACTCAGGACTCAGGACTCAGGACTCAGCACTCAGCACTCAGGACTCACCAAGGAGAAAGTCATGGCCAATCCCCTCGTGGAGCTCGGAAAAGCAGGGCAGAGCATCTGGTACGACCAGATGGAGCGCGCGCTGCTGACCACCGGGTCGCTGAGCGCGATGATCGAGCGGGATGATCTCCGCGGACTGACATCGAACCCGACGATCTTCGAGAAGGCGATCGGCGGGAGCCATGATTACGATGAGGCGCTCGAGGCGCTGGCCAGGAAAGGGGCGGATCGCGACGCCGTCTACGAGGCGATCGTGCTCGACGATATCGGGCGGGCGGCCGACCTCTTCGATCCGGTCTGGGAGCGCACCTCGGGACATGACGGATTCGTGTCCCTCGAGGTCAGCCCTCTGCTCGCGAACGACACGGCCGCCACGATCGAAGAGGGGCTCCGCCTCTTCGCGGAGCTCGGCCGGCGCAACGGGATGATCAAAGTCCCCGCCACGCCCGCGGGAATCCCGGCGATCGAGGAGTTGATCGCCGCGGGAGTCAACGTGAACGTCACGCTGATTTTCTCGCGCGCGGTCTACGGCGAGGTGATCGAGGCCTATCTGAAGGGTCTGGAGCGGCGCGCCGCGAGCGGGGGGGCGATCGATCGAGTGGCCTCGGTTGCCAGCTTCTTCGTCAGCCGGATCGACACCAAGGCCGACGCCCGCCTCAGGGAAAAAATCGCCGCGGCGTCCGATTCAGGCGAGAAAACGAAGCTCCAGGCCCTGCTCGGCAAGGCGGCCATCGCGAATGCCAAGCTCGCCTATCAGCTCTTCCTCGAGAAGTTCTCCGGCCCGCGATGGGAGGCTCTTCGCGCCAGGGGCGCTCGCGTTCAGCGTCCGCTCTGGGCTTCCACCGGGACCAAGGATCCTGCTTACAGCGACGTGCTCTACATCGACTCGCTGATCGGTCCGCACACCGTCAACACCATCCCGCCGAAGACCTACGACGCCTTCAGGGATCATGGCGTGGTCCGCGAGACGCTCACCGCCGATGTCGAGCAAGCCCGAAAAACTCTCGAGGCGCTCGAGGCAGCTGGCGTCTCTCTCGACGCGATCACCGCCGAGCTGACGCGGGAAGGGGTGAAGTCGTTCGCGGACTCGTTCGAATCTCTGATGAATACGATCGAGGCGCGGCGCGAGGCCACGATGCGGGCAGCGTCGGGAAGGGAGACCGAATCATTGGGAACGTACCAGCCGGCCGTCGATGAGGCCCTGGCCGGGCTGAAGTCAGGCTCGATTCTCTCGAAGATTCATCGGCGGGATGCATCGGTCTGGAAGAGCGATCCCGAGAACCGGAAGATCATCGAGAGCTCTCTCGGCTGGATCGCCGTGCCGGAGTGGTCGCTCGGTCAGCTTCCGGCGGTTCTCGCCTTCGCGGACGAGGTCCGCAAGGAGTTCGATCATGTCGTGGTTCTCGGCATGGGAGGCTCGAGTCTCTGCGCCGAGGTTTTGCGGACGACGTTCGGGCGTCGCGCCGGATGGCCCGTCCTGCATGTGCTCGATTCGACGGTGCCCGCCGCGGTGAAGGCCCTGGAAGAAGCTCTCGATCCGAGGAAGACGTTGTTCATCGTCGCCTCGAAATCGGGGACCACCACCGAGCCGGTCATGTTTCAGCGTTACTTCTGGGGCCGCATCCAGGAAATCCGGGGAAAGGAAGCCGGTTCCCAGTTCATCGCGATCACGGACAAGGGAACGGCCCTGTTCGACGAGGCGGGTCGCGATCGCTATCGCATGACGTTCGTGAATCCCGCGGACATCGGGGGGCGGTACTCCGCCCTTTCTCTTTTCGGGATCGTCCCGGCGGCTCTGGCGGGGATCGACGTGACGGAGTTCCTGCGTCGCGCGATCGCGGCAGCGCGCGCCTGCTCCGACGCGGTCCCCCCCGAAGACAATCCGGCCGCCCGGCTGGGTGCGGCGCTCGGAGCTCTCGCCAGGCAGGGGAGAGACAAAGTGACCATCGTCGCATCGCCCCCCCTCGCGGCGCTGGGACTCTGGATCGAACAGCTCGTGGCTGAGAGCACAGGGAAGGAAGGGAAGGGAATCCTTCCCATCGCCCAGGAGCCATTGAGCGGGCCGGCCGTTTATGGATCGGACCGGATCTTCGTCCGGATCCGCGTGGCCAACGATGACGACGAGGCGGAGGGATCGCGGCTCCGGGAGCTTTCCGCGGAAGGGCATCCGACCATGGAGCGAGTGCTGCGCGATCCTCTCGATCTCGGTGACGAGTTTTACGTCTGGGAGATGGCCACGGCGATCGCCGGACATCTTCTCCAGATCAATCCGTTCGATCAGCCGAATGTTCAGGAATCGAAGGACAACACCAAACGGCTGCTGGAGACCTGGCGGAAGGAGAAGGCTCTGCCTGGCCCTCAGAAGCTGGCTGCCGATGATGTGATGACCGTCTCCGGTGATGCGCAGTGGGGAGTGGGCGGCTCGCCTGCCGATTCGGTCGCCGCGATCCTCTCCGCGGCTGGCGCGGGAGATTACGTGGCTCTCCTTCTTTATATTCGGGAAACCCCGGAGCGGAACGAGGCTGTCCGGCAGATCCGCGCCGCATTGATGAGCCGCTTTCAGGTCGCGACCACAGCCGGGTTTGGTCCGCGCTTCCTCCACTCGACCGGGCAGCTCCACAAGGGTGGATCCGCGAATGGCGTTTTTCTCCAGATCACGGCGGATGAAGGGGAAGATGTCGCGATTCCCGGCGAGCCTTTTGGATTCCGGGTCCTTTCGGCGGCACAAGCACAGGGAGATTTCGAAGCGCTCTCGACGAAGGGAAGGCGTGCGTTGCGCGTACACCTCTCCGATGTGGATCGCGGCCTCGGCATGATTCGGCAGGCGATGGAACAGGCGGCTCCGGCCGGGCGGGTGTAGATCGATGGCGGGCTACTCGGGGACTCCGCTGGTCGCGAAACTCGGTCTGAAGCCGGGCGCCCGGGCGGTTTTCACGGCCATCCCGGAAGCGGTCCAGCGGGAGCTCATTCCCGTTCCCGAGGGAATGATCCGGTTGAAGAAGATCTTCGCGCCGGTCGATTTCGCGATCTGGTTCTCGACGACGACGAAGGAGGTCGAGGACGCGTTCAGGCGGGTCGGGCCGAAGCTCGCGCCGAATGGAATGATCTGGATCGCATGGCCGAAGCGGGCAAGCGGGGTTCCGACGGAGCTGACGGAGGATGTGATTCGGAGGATCGGACTCTCGAAGAGGCTGGTCGACGTGAAGGTCTGCGCGGTGGATGAAGTCTGGTCGGGCCTGAAGTTCGTGATCCGAACGAAGGACCGACCTGCGAGAGAAGTCGGAGCCCCGCGCCGGCGCTGACCTCGGTCAGCCCTTCATCCGACTGGGCGGCCGGCGGCCGGAGAGGGCCCTCTCCACGCGAAGAAGCAGGATCTCGGGATCGATCGGCCTCATCAGAAAATCCGTAGCTCCCAGTCCGAGGAATCGCGCCTCCTGATCCGGCAGCGGACGGCCGATGCAGAGCACCGGCAAATGAGGACATCGTGTAAGGAGTGATTCTGCCAGAGTCACTCTCCCGAGCGGCTCGAGGTCGAGGTCGACGATCGCCAGTGCCAGTCCTCCCGCCCCCGCGGCCAGGAGCGCGTCGACCGCATCGATCGCGGCTCTGGCTGGGACACTGGCTGCTGCGGTCAACGAGCCAACGATCCTCGCCGACTCGAGAGCATCGGCGCACACCACGAGGATCGCATCCGGTCCGTCGGGCTCGACTTCCCCGGGATCTCCGTAGAGAGCGGCCAGCGCACGCTGCACGTCCGACTGTCTCGGATCGATCGCGAGGAGACGCGTGGCCATGGCGATCGCTTCATCGCTCTCTCCTTCGCTGCGAGTGATCTCGAGCAGCGCAGAGAGCGCTTTTTTCATCAGGTGAGCGAGACGCCTCCTTTCGAAGACGAGCCACTCGTCCAGCATTTCGCCGGAAAGGCTCAATCCTTCGAGAAACTCGCCTCGATAGAGGTCGATGGCGGAGCGAAATGCTGATTCCGATCCCTCGTTGACCAGACGCTCGAACGTGGCCACGTCGATCTCGAGAGAGTCGCGGGTCACCGCGATCCGGTCGGGCTCGATCGTCAGCAGTGCGGTCGCGTCGGGGAGGGACTTCCGGAGCATCAGGAGGCACTGGCGGAGCGAGTGGCGCGCTTCCTGAGGATCGGAATCCGACCAGATCATCGACGCGATCTTGCTGCGCGACACTCCTTCCTCTCCGCGATTGGCGAGGTAGGCAATCATGGCCTGGGCTTTTTTCGAGGGGATGGCGATGGGTACGCCTTCGGCGGTCGAGAGCTGAAATCCACCGAGGAGGCGAAGGGCATGGGGAGCGCGATTCATGACGACTCCTGCTGGCGAAGGCAGTCCGACACGGCGTGGATGAGTTGATGGCGAAGGGGCAGCCGCTCGAGCATGTGGCAAGGCTCGAGCGGCAGAATTTTTTCGCAGATCGGATCGTGCGGATTGACCAGCACGATGGTCCGTCGAAGAATCGATGCGTGGGAGCGGCGCATCTCCCGAAGGAGCTCGAGCGCATCGAGCCGGGGGAGCGATGCGTCGACGATCACCAGGCCAAAGGATTCGTTCTTCAGGAGCTCGAGCGCCGCGTCGGCCTGCGAGACGAGCTCGACCTCCAGAAGGACGCTCTCCAGCGTCGGCTTCAGGGAATTGCGCGAAGCAGGATCGCCGGACACGAGCAGGACTCGATGCGAGCTTTGGTTCGGTGTGGTCATTTTCGTCTCCGTCCAGTAGCCGACGGTGACGCCATCCTGAACGCGGCTCGTCACCCTCTCGTTATGCCTGCGTTAGCCGGTCGTCAAAGGCCGAAAGCTTGAAAAAAGAGGCTCAAACGAAGCGCGGCACGTGGGAAAAGGGTCGAAGGTGTCCGTGCAAAACCGCCGGCGACCTATAATTCGCTGGCGTTTCTCATGGAGGGATTCCGTTGAAATTCCGTCGATTCGCTCTGGCCATCCTGCTCGCCGCTCTTTCGCTCCCCGCGGCGGCCGCGATTCCCTCTCCTTCTCAGCACCTCGGATTCGAAGTCGGCGCCGACCGGCAGCTGGCCGATTACCGCCAGATCGGGTCGTACTTCAGGATGCTGGATGCCCAATCGCCGAGGGTCGAGGTGATCAGTCTCGGAAAAACCACGCTCGGCGAAGAGATGCTCATGGCGGTCATCTCCTCGGAATCGAACATCGCGAACCTTTCCCGGATCCGGGAGATCGCCAGGGGACTCGCGGATCCGCGTGGCCTCAGCGACGCGGAGGTCGAGGCTCTGATCGATGAAGGGAAGGCCGTGGTCCTGGTGACCTGCAACATCCACTCGACCGAGATCGCCTCCAGTCAGATGGCGATGGAATGGGCGTGGGCGCTGGCCTCGGCGGAAGACGAGGAGACGAAGAGCCGGCTGGAGAACGTGGTCCTTCTTCTCGTCCCTTCACTCAATCCCGACGGTCAGATCATGGAGACCGAGTGGTATCGCAAGTGGCTCGGCACGCGCTACGAGGGAGGGCGCCTCCCCTGGCTCTACCATCACTACGTCGGGCACGACAACAATCGCGACTGGTTCATGCTCACCCAGCTGGAGACCCGGCATCTGACGCGCGCGCTGTACCACGAGTGGTTCCCTCAGGTCTTCGTCGACGAACACCAGATGGGAGCGAATGGACCGCGGATGTTCATCCCTCCGTTCGCGGATCCGGTCGACCCGGATATTCATCCGCTGATCTGGCGCGAGATCAATCTGATCGGGTCGAACATGGCGTTCCGCCTGGAGCAGGCAGAGAAGTCGGGCGTGATCTACGGCTACGGCTTCGATGCCTACTGGATCGGCGGAACTCGGAACACGGGGTGGTGGAAGAACATCACCGGACTGCTCCTGGAAGTCGCCTCCGCGCGGATTGCCTCGCCCGTCGAGATTCACGCGAGCGAGCTCCAGGGGGGAAGGAAGGGATTGATCGAGTACAAGCCGCAGGTCAATCACCCCAACCCATGGCCCGGCGGAATCTGGACGATGCGCGACATCATGGATTACGAGCGCATCGCTTCCGACGCGCTGCTCGAGATCGTTTCGGAGCGGCGGGAGGATTTTCTGCGAAACATCGCGGTGAGGGCCCGGGACACGGTCGCCTTGGCGACTCCGCGCGAGGCTTACCGGATTCCAGCCCTGCAGCAGGACTACGCGACCGCGCGACGCCTGGCCCATCTGCTGGCGGATCACGGCGTCGAGGTGATCGGCGCGAAAAACGGCGACTACTGGATCCCGCTGGCCCAGCCCTATGCGCGCTTCGCACGCGAGATGCTCGAGCCGCAGCGCTATCCGGAGATCCGCCCCGTCGAGGGAGGAGGGATTCTTCGTCCTTACGACGTCGCGAGCTGGACGCTGCCGGCCATGATGGGCGTCGTCGTGGAGAAGGGACGGATGCCCGCGTTCGTCGAAGGGACTGAGCTCGTCGCTCCGATCACGCTCGGCGAGCGGCTGCCGGCCGCGGAGCCGACGGCGCTCACCGACGCACCCTGGTTCGCGGTGATGCCGCGATCCGCGGAGAACGCGAAGGTCATCAATGTCGCTCTCCGCGGAGGCTCCGTGTTCGTGAGCACGCAGGCGGCCCACGATCTGGCGCAGGCGCCGGTGCCGGTCGAGTTTCCGGCAGGAACGTTCTGGCTCGATCGGAATGCTGCCCTTGCAGCCGCCCCCCTGGCGGCGCGGCTGGGCGTTGATCTGGTGGGGGCGACCGGAAAGCCTCTGGACGCGGTGCAGCAGAAGCGGCCGCGGGTCGCGATCTACAAACCGTGGGTTGCGTCAATGGACGAAGGCTGGACCCGCTGGCTGCTGGACGAATACGGATTTCAGCCGGAGACCCTGGACAACGCGACGATTCGGCGCGCCGCCCCGACGAACGGCAAACTGCTCCTGGATCGCTTCGACACGATCATTCTTCCTGATGTCCATCCCTCGATCATCGCGACCGGAAAGAGACCCGGCTCCGTTTACCAGCAGGCGCTTCCGCCGGGATACGAAGGAGGCCTCGAGAAGGAAGGGGTTACGGCTCTCGGCGGATTCGTCGACGGGGGCGGCCTCATCATCGGGCTGGACAGCGCGAGCGAGTACCTGATCGAAGCCCTCGGCCTTCCGGTTCGGAATACGCTCGCCGGGGCCCGCTCCGCCGACTTCGACAATCCGGGATCGCTCTTTCGAGCTCACGTCGAGCGCAACCATCCTCTGACCGTGGGGCTCCCCTCCGAGCTGGCGATCTTTCATGACGACGCGATCGCTTTCGAGACGATTCCCGCATCCATGGACATCCGCAGGTCCATTCTGCTGACGTATCCCGAGGAGAGTCGTGACATCCTGCTGTCGGGGTGGACGCACGGGGTGGACCGCCTCGAAAGAAAGGCCGCCGCGGTCGCCATCTCGCGCGGGAAAGGGAACGTGGTCCTCTTCGGCTTTCGCCCTCAGCATCGCGGACAGACTCATGGGACCTTTCCTCTACTGTTCAATGCGCTCTGGTGGTCGACTCGCTCGGCGCGATGACCCGGGCATGGCCTCGCGTTTGACGATCTCATAACGCGAGATGTAACGGGGCACTGACGGGATTTTCGATAGTCTCGCGCCCTCGGAGGTGCCCTTTGTCCCCAACCACGATCCCGTTTCGCCCCGTGTGCCGTGCCATTGATCTCGACGCGGCGATCGAGTCGAAAGCCGATGAGCTGGCGAGGACCATCGTCCGCATGGCCGCCGACGGCACGAGCGGAAATCTTCGCGAGACCCTTCTGGAAATCGATCCCCTCGCTGCGCGCCGCGCCCTGGAAGAGACGGTATGTCTCTACCTATTCATCGCGAAGAAAAGCTCGCTCGTCTTTCTCGATGAGGCTCTGATCTCTCCTTACCATCGCGACGCCTTCAACGCGAGGATGCTCGATGCGGTCATCGGACATCTCACGGCGGGGGAGGTCGAACTGGAGCGGGCCAGTGCCCGGATCTCCGATCTCTGGTATCTCCGGCGCGAGGCCTATGCCTCGAGAGCGCATCTATATCGCCACCCGAGCGAGTCGCTGGACCAGACCGTGATGTACGACTTCTATACCAACATCCTGGCTCTCGGCAGCGATCTCTGTCTCTTCGTCATGGCGGACCTTCAGGTCCCCCTGCTGCATCTCGAGCTATCACGCCATTTCGCGCAGCTGATCTGCGAAGCGATGGGGATCGAGGCGTGAGAGAAGCAGTTGTTAGTTGTTCCGAGTTCCCAGTTGCGAGTTCCCAGTTGCGAGTTCCCAGTTCAGGATGACGGCGGGTGGGGTCATTCAGAGTGGGGGAACGTCGCGAGCGCCGGTGGAGCCGAGATGACCCTCGAGCACGAAACGCGCAGCGGCGCGGGGGTCATTCAGAGGCCGCACGCGCCGGCCGATCAGAATATGAAGTAGCGTCGCGGCCGAAGAATCTCAGCCGCGACGATCGCTGTCGGGTCCTAATCCACGTCCAGACGAGTCCGTGCGATGCGACTGCACCGGCATAAGAACCCGATGACGGTTAGCGCATACTGAGATTCTTCGGCCGCGAGACCAATCGTGGCGGTACTTCGTTCTCCCGTGCGGCCTCTGAATGACCCCGCCCCCGGTCCGTCACCGTGAACTGGCAACTCACTGACAACCGACAACTAACAACTGGCAACTCGGAACTGAGAACTCGGAACTGACTCAGCAACTACCAGGAGTAGGAAACGAAGCCCAGCGCGCGACGGGAAAGAAGATCGCCGCCGAAGGCCTCGTAGTGCTCGTCATTGAAGGCGTTGCTGATGTTCAGGCCGACCTTCCAGTCCTCACTCACGTTCCAGCCGCCGGAGAGGCTGGCGACCTGGTAGTCCGGAATCGGTCCGACGAACACGCCCGTCGCCCATTCAAACCCTTCGACCCAGCGGTTTTTGAGGCTGACGTCGAAGCGCGGGTTCCTGTAGGTGACGCCGACGTTGTACTTGTTCTCGGGGGCGTTCGGGAGGAGACGGTCACCGGTCAGTTGCTGCTGAACCTCGAAGTCGAACCACGAGTAGCTCGCATCGACGATCCAGTTGTTGGTCACGTAGAAATTGAGCCCGAGCTCGACACCCTCCGTTTCCACCTTTCCGGCGTTCGTGTAGGTGAAAAAGACCGCCGGATTTCCATTGGGAAGGTTGCTCAGGCCGGCGAAAACCACCGCGGGGAGATTCGCCCGAAGTGTGGAGATGACGAGGCTCTGGATCGCCGGCGACAGGGCTGCCGGCGGCCGGTACGCGGGATACGTCAAGGGGTCGACGCCGGGAAGGAGATCGGTCACGAAGTTCTCGACCTTGTTCTGGTAGTAATCCGCGGTGAAGTACAGCTTGCCGCCCAGGATGCCGCTGTATCCGAGCTCCCAGCTGTCGATGGTCTCGACCTCCAGGTTGGGATTTCCGCGGGCCAGCAGCGGAACCACGGAGAAGTTCAGCGGAACCCCCCCGAGAGCCGGCCGGAGGGCGTTCTCGATCGCGGAGAGGTTGATGGGAGCGCCGGCGAACGCGGCCAGAAAGAACTCGGAATAGTTCGGAACCTGGAAGGCCTGATTGTAGTTCGCGCGAATGGCGTGGTTGTTGTTGAACGTATAGACCAGCGCCGCTTTCGGCGAGAACTGAGCTTCATGCAGCGTGCTGTCGTCCCAGCGTGCCGCCGCGACTAACTTCAGGTCGTCCGTGATCGCGATCTCGGCCTGGCCGAATACGGCCTGCTGGTCTTCGGTTTTAGCTTCCGACATCAGGGTGTGGACTCCCTGCGGATTCGCGGTATCGACCTTCTGCTGGTTCGCCGAAAGACCACCGACCAGGCGGATGCGGTCGTTCGCGAACGAATCATTGACCTGAATCTCGCCCCGGATGTTGCTGGAGTCCTCGAAGAGCCCCGCGCCTGAAGCGAGGGCGACCTGAGTGTTTGCGTCGCGCGCGTCGTAGTAGGCCATGACGTTCATGCGGGCCGTGTTGAAGTTGACGCGGGCCCAGGGCCGGGTCACGTCGGTCACCTGAACGCGGCCGATGCCCGTGAGAAAGGTCGGTCCCTCGAGCGTCGCTCCTCCGACTTCGAACGTGAGGAGCCGGCCGAGGTCGAATTCCCGATCGACGCGCAGACCGCCGTAACCGATCTGAACGTCTCGGAGCGCCAGGGGAACCGCTTCGATCGGAAGGCAGTTGTAGGTCCCCGAGGTGCAGGGGATCTGAAGTCCATACTCACGCGGATTTCCAGCATTCCTCGGGCGCGTGAAGTCGTCGCCCTGCTGGTAGCCTCCGAGCACGCGGTAGGACCAGGCATCGCCGAACATCCCGGCATGCCGGGCGTCGAGGCGCAGGGTTCCGAGCTCGCCGCCGGAGAGTTGGAGCTTGCCGCCCGGTTCCTGCGAGGGACGCTTCGTGACCATGTTGAGGACGCCGTTGAAGGCGTTCGGGCCGTAGAGGGCCGCGCCCGGTCCGCGCACCAGCTCGACCGTCGCCATCTCGTCGATCGGATACGAGAGAGCCGCCCATTCCTGCGCGCCGAGGAAGGCCACCGAGGGATCGCGTCCGTCGATGAGCGTGAGGATCCGGCGGTTGAGCGAGGAGTTGAATCCGCGGGTGTTGAAGTTGAAATCGTAAAGACCGCTCTGCGTGAAATCGACGCCAGGGGCGTATTCGAGCACCTTCGGAAGCTGACCGGTCGCGGAGACCAGCTCGAGCTCGTCCTCGCTGACGACGGTGACGGCCGCCGGCGCTTCGACGATCCGCTCGGTGCGGCGCGATGCCGAATAGACCGTGATCGCGTCAGCGAAGGTCAGCGTCCAGGTGACCGACTGATCGACCGGCGTGGTCTGGCCCCCGGCGACCGTCACGCCGCTCCGCACTTCCGTCTCTTCCGCGGCGGTGAAGGTGAGCGAGTAGGTCCCGGCCGGGACGGCGTCGAAACGGTAGGAGCCCTGCGAGTCAGTCGTTGTCGCGCGGGAGAGCTCGTTGATGATGACGGCAACGCCGCCCACTCCGGCGCCCGAGGCATTGGTCACTCGTCCGGCAATCCGGCCGGACGACTGGGCGAAGGAGAGCGAGGCGACCAGGATCAGAAAAAGGAAGCGTAGCTGGATGCGGCGAGTCAACATCGAATGATCTCCTTCACCGCGGGGCGTGGAGCCTCGCGGTCATCATGTAGAGTTGTATCGAACGGACCATAGCAGCGGCCCCATGTGGAGTCAATAACCGCAAACTACTGTGACATGGGGATTTGCCTCTTTGAAGATCATCAGATTTTGTCGCTCGCTGCGCGTGCATCAAAGCCGGCAGGCGGGGCGTCGACCCAGTGCACGGCGTCGTTGAGGAGCCAGAGGGGACCGATGAGCAGATGCGCGAGATTCTTCAGAAAGGCGGGTTGTCGCTTTTCGTAAACCCCGTGTCCAATGAACTGAAGAATCCAGCCGGCGACGAAGAGAACGAGGTGGGCCGTGAGAGGAATCTGCCGCGCCGCAGCCCACATCGCCAGAGCAACCACGAGCATCAGAAAGCCGAACCGCCAGTCGAGAGCGAAGTAGTAGATCGTGGAAAAAGCGATGAGGATCAGGGCGGCGTCGAGCCGGAATTCGGGCCGGCTGATCACGACGACAGCTTCGAGAAGGCCGATGAGGGAAAACATGATGAGCGGAATTCCCGCCCGGTGACACCACTTGTTCCCCACCGTCTGATGGTGGGACGCGTAATCCGCGAACATGGGAGCAAGGCGACTCATCAGTTCATCTCCTGGCGGCGTGGTGCTCAGTGTACATCCAGCGCTGCCGGAGAACGGTGAACTCCGCCTTCCTTCTTCACGGAAAGCGCGATAGGTTGGGTCCGTGGAATCGACGAAGCATCCCCGCGTCGTGATTCTGGGGGGAGGATTTGCGGGTCTCTATGCCGTGCGCGCTCTGGATGGAGTTCCTCTCCGCGTCACCCTCTTCGATCGCCGCAACCATCACCTCTTTCAGCCTCTTCTGTATCAGGTCGCCTCGGCGGCCCTGAACCCCTCCGACATCGCGACCCCGATCCGCTCGATCCTGAGGCAGCAGAGGAACGTCTCCGTTTTCCTCGGTGAGGCCACCTCCATCGATCCAGTCGGCAGAAAGGTGCATTTCAGGAGAGGCTCAGTCGAGCCCTACGACTACCTGATCATCGCCACCGGAGCCACTCATTCGTATTTCGGGCACCCGGAGTGGTCGCAGTGGGCGCCCGGCCTGAAGACCATCGAAGATGCACTGGAGATCCGCCGAAGGGTGCTGCTGGCCTACGAGTCGGCGGAGCGGGAGGACGATCCCGCGATACGGCAGGAGTTCCTGACGTTCGTCGTGATCGGAGCAGGGCCCACCGGCGTGGAGCTCGCCGGCGCATTCGCCGAGATCGCCCTTCATGCGATGAATCGCGATTTCCGGAGAATCGACCCGAGCCAGGCGAAGATCATCCTGGTCGAAGGACTGCCGCGAGTGCTTCCCTCTTATCCCGAGGATCTGTCCGACAAGGCGAGGCTCCAGCTCGAGGGGATGAACGTGCGGATCCGGACTTCGTCCATGGTGACGTCCGTCGATGCGGGCGGCGTGACTCTGGGCGAGGAGCGGATCAGCGCTCGAACCGTGGTCTGGGCCGCGGGAGTTCAGGCCTCTTCGCTCGCGCGTTCGCTCGGAGCGCCGCTCGACAAGGCCGGCCGGGTCATCGTCGAGTCTGATTTATCCGTTCCGGATCATCCCGAGATCTTCGTCGCCGGAGATCTCGCGTCCGTTTCCAACGAGGATGGGTCGAAAGTTCCGGGTGTGGCTTCCGCGGCGATTCAGGAAGGGAAGCACGCCGGTCGGACGATCCGGCGCGACTTGCGGGGCCAGGCCCGCACGCCATTCCGTTACCGCGATAAGGGATCCTTGGCGACGATTGGCCGCGCCGCAGCCGTAGCCGATCTGGGACGGTTTCATCTTTCGGGATGGATCGCCTGGATGGCGTGGCTGGTCATCCACATCTTCTTCCTGATTGGCTTCCGGAACCGCGTCATGGTCGTCACCGAATGGGCGTGGGCCTATCTGACTCGACGGCGCGGGGCCAGGCTGATCACGGGAGAATCGGATTCGGAGCTCGGCATCGCGCCCGACCCGCCACCAGAAATGAAGCCCGCGAGAGCGGCTGAACCATGAGACCCTTCCGTTTCGTCTTTCGGTGCGCCCGGGCGACGTGGGCCTTTCTCGCGATCAGCGCCCGGACCCTCGCGGAAAGCCGCCCCGAGCGAATCGATTTCGAGCTCAGTCACCGCTACGCGTCCCGCCTGTCAGAGAGCTGGACGAAAGCGTTTCATCTCCGCCACGAGATCAGGAACCGCGAGCGTCTGCTCCAGAACCAGCCCTGCGTTTACCTCGCGAATCACCGAAGCAATCTCGACCTGATCGTCATGAGTGAGCTCTTTCCTCCGAGCTCGATCGTCATCGGGAAGCGCGAAGTGACCAGGGTGCCGTTCTTCGGGAAGATTTTCGTACGTGGCGGAAACGTGGCGATCGATAGAAAGGATCCGGTCGCGGCGAGAGCCGGAATGGAGATCGCGGAGAAGCGGATCCGGGACGATGGCCTCTCGGTCTTCATCTTTCCGGAGGGGACCCGCAACTACGGGACGATGCGGCCGTTCAAGAAAGGTGCATTCCATCTCGCCAGAAACACGGGGATCCCGATCGTTCCAACCGTCTGTGCGGTGAGTCCGGGATGGTTCGACGCCAGTCGTCTTCATCTCGACGACGAAGTGCGGGTCGTCATCGAGGTCCTCGACGCAATCGACTCCACGGCGGACGAGCCGATCGACTCGCTCATCGAGCGGACACGCACGCGCATGCTCCATGCACTGGAGGCTCTCGAGAAAGAGGTCCGCTCTGGTTAGTTGTTAGTTGTGATGTGTCCGTTGTTCGTTGTTCGCTCCCCAACTAGCGGTTGCACCGGATACGAAGAGCGAAGTTCGTGTCTCCAGCTTCTATACTACTCGGCGTGCGGTTCGCGCCGGTAACCGAGGAACGTGAGACGCAGGAGCGTCGGGTGAAAGTCAAGCGCATCGTCTCAAATGTTCCAGCGTCTGACGTCGAGAAGGCAAGCGCCTTCTATGAGAAGATTCTTGGTCTGAAAATCCTGATGGACCTTGGCTGGATACGAACCTACGGCTCAGAGTCCAAGATGACGATCCAGATCAGTGTGATGTCCGAGGGAGGATCTGGCACTGCTGTCCCGGATATATCGATCGAGGTAGATGACATTGAGGAAGCTCTAAGGAGAGTCCAAAAGGCGAACATCCCGATCGAATACGGGCCGACGACCGAGCCTTGGGGAGTGCGCAGATTCTATGTCCGTGATCCATTGGGAAAACTGATCAACATCCTGCAGCATGGCTAGCAGGCAACTGCGCCCTGACGACGCGCACAACCAACATCCAACAACTAACTCGATGGGAAAGAAAAGAATTGGACTTCTGACCGGCGGGGGGGACGTGCCGGGGCTCAACTCGGTGATCAAGTCCGTGGTCTGGAACCTCGCGGGAGAAGATTTCGAGGTCGTGGGTCTGCGCCGCGGATGGGCTGCGCTTCTCCACCTGCAGCCCGAGATACCAGGCGAACAGGCGCGCTGGACGATGCCGCTCGACCGCGCCAATACGCGGACGATCGACCGCACCGGCGGAACCATCCTGCACAGCTCGCGGATCAATCCGGCGATCGTTCCCGCGGACCGCGTGCCCTTTCATCTGAAGGGGAAAGGCGTTCCGTCCGGAGAGGGGCGGGTCGATCTCACGGCCGAGGCTCTCCGGGCGATCGAGCATCTGGGACTGGAGACCATCATCGCGGTCGGTGGAGATGGGACGCTCCAGTTCGCGGTCCGCCTTCAAGAAGAGGGCGTGCCGATCGTCGCGATCCCGAAGACGATGGACAACGACGTGCATGGGACGGACTACTGCATTGGATTCTCGACCGCGATCACCAGGTCGGTGCATTTCATCTCCGACTTGCGGACGGCCGCGGGCTCGAGCGAGAGGATTCTCATCGTCGAACTGTTCGGGCGTTATTCGGGAGAGACCTGCCTGCTCACGTCGTACGTTGCGTCTCCCGACCGCGCGATCATCGCGGAAGTCCCGTTCGATCCGGAACGCCTCTGCCGGATGCTTCTCCAGGACAAGACGTCGAATCCGAGCAACTACGCGGTGGTGGCAATCTCCGAGGGGGCTCAGATGATCGGGGGCCAGACGTTCGAGACCGGCCTCCCCGATGACGTCGGAAGGAGAAAGCTCGGCGGGATCGGCATTCTTCTCAAGGAGTACATCGAGAGGTCTTCCGGCGAGCGGACGATCTACCAGCAGCTCGGTTACCTGATGCGGTCGGGTGCCCCTGACTCGCTCGATCAGATCGTGGCCACGACGTTCGGCACCCTTGCCGCCGATCTGGTGCGAAGCGGAAATTTCGGACAGATGGTCTCGATCCTCGGAGGGCTTTACAGCTTCGTCCCGATCGGGACCGTGACCGCGGGGCGGAAGCG
>DATLEY010000115.1:0-9562 GCA_035525215.1 Thermoanaerobaculia bacterium
CCCTCCCCCCGGCATGGTCTGGATCCCAGCGGGCACCTTTGCCATGGGCTCAGCGGCCTCGCCTGAATCGCGACCGGTCCACGAAGTCCGGGTCGACGGTTTCTTCATGGACGAGACGGAAGTGATCAACGCCGAGTTCGCGAAGTTCGTCGATGCAACCGGATACGTCACCGTCGCCGAGCGCGTTCCCGCGGCGGAGGATTTTCCCGGCGTGCCGCCGGATCAACTGGTCGCTGGCTCGGTCGTCTTCACCCCTCCCGCGGAGGCGGTGCCGCTCGACGCGCCGCCGCGCTGGTGGAGCTTCGTCCCGGGGGCGAGCTGGCGTCATCCGGAGGGTCCCGGCAGCGATCTCTCGGAGCGGATGAATCATCCAGTCGTTCACGTGGCCTGGGAGGACGCCGCCGCGTATGCGCGATGGGCGGGGAAGCGACTTCCGACCGAGGCGGAGTGGGAGCGGGCGGCGCGGGGGGGACTGGCCGGGCGGCGCTATGCATGGGGCGACGTCTTTCAGCCGGAGGGTCGTTTCATGGCGAACACCTTTCAGGGGACATTTCCTCATCGGAATCTCGTCGAGGACGGATTCGCCGCGACCGCGCCGGTTCGGTCGTTCCCTCCGAACGGCTACGGCCTTTACGACATGGCCGGCAATGTCTGGGAGTGGACGGCGGACTGGTACCGGCCGGACACGCACGCGCATCACGCCAGCGCGAACGCCGTCGAGAACCCCCGAGGACCGATGGAGAGTTACGATCCGGCCGAGCCGGGGATCCCGAAGCGAGTGCAGAAGGGGGGATCGTTTCTCTGCACCGATCAGTACTGCTCCCGATATGAGCCGGGGATGCGTGGAGCGGGAGCGATCGACACCGGAACCAATCACCTCGGCTTCCGGTGTGTGGTCGATGCCGGGGACCGCGAAGCGGTCCCAGACAATAGCCGGACCGTCGCCGTTGCCGGCTATTGAGCGCACGTTCTGAACGGGCAGCCGCTTTTCATCCTCTTCATTCCCTTCATCTTCGCGAACGTTGTCCTAGCCATTAGGGTCGCGTCAGATCGACCGCCGATTTTCCCTTCTTGAGGGTTGCCACCACCTGAAAATGGTGTTTTTCTAGGTTCATTCCAAAAACTAATTGAGGAGGCGGCGATGACCGACCAACCCCTCCAGACCGAGCGGTATCGGATCGCCGGTGAGGGCAAGGATCTCTACTCGCGGAACGACCTGCGCAACCGGATCCGGAACGGTTCGCTGCTGGCAGGGACCGAGGTCGCGCTCGAAGGCACGGACGAGTACAGGCCTGCGGCCGATTTTCCGGAGCTCGCGCGTTACTTTTCACTCATCTCGAGCGCCCCGAGACCGGTCGAGGCGTCGACCTATGTCCCCGCGGACTCGGTGGCACCGGCGACTTCGGTCGGCGCGCGGCTCATTCCGGGATTGATCTATCCGCTGACCGGCTTCGGCGCCGTCGTGGTCTTCGGCCTGGCGCTTCTGCAACTCCTTCCCTTCGGTTTCCTCGCGAGCGCCATTGCGATGCCGCTGGTGAGTGTGGCGATCGTGCGTGTCTCGAGCGAGGGATCGACGCGCATGCCGGCGCTGGCCGCGTTCGGCAGCCTCGGCGAGATGGTGATGACCGCCTTGAAAGCGATTGCGATTTCGCTGCTCAGCGCGTGGCCACTGATCCTCGCGATGATTCTTTCGTTCCTCCTCCCCGGCGCCGCGTTCACGCTGGCCATCGCCGCGATGATCGCGATGGTCCTCTACTACCCGGCGTGCATCGCGATCCTGGCGAAGTACAAGACGATCCGGCCGGCACTCTCGGTGTCGCTGATCTGGGGCTTCATCACGACCCTCGGGGCCGACTACGCACTCGCGATCGGAGCCGGGCTGGGCGTTCTCGGCCTCCTCATCGTACTAAGCCTCTTCGCCAGCACGCTTCCGGCGAACGTGGGCGCGCTGCTGACGGTCCTGGTCGTCGTCTGGGGAACGCTCTACGTGTTTCACCTCATCGGATGGGCGATGTACCGGCATCGCGACGAGATCTGATTGGACGGTCTGCGTCCAGCTCGAACGAGTTGAACCCGTCGATGATCCAGGCTTCGTCGATCCCGAGGCGCGTTGCGAGAGCGCGGATGAACTGCAGATCGCTCTCGCTCGGTGCCGCGATCGCGAGCATCCCTCGTTCGCTCTCCAGGTCGAACGTGTGGTTATGCAGAAACACCCGGGCGTCCCACCCCGCGCGGACGTCCGCCTCGGCTCTCTCGAGAACGATCCGGGCTCCCTCCCTGGGCGGCAGCCCCCGACCGTCGGTCACGTAGTAAACGCGAAGTCTCGTTCCGTCGCGGGTCGCGCGGGAGAGAACCAGGACACCCAGCTCACTCGGCTCCTCGAAGAGCGGATAGCGCGCGGCGTGGAAGTCCAGCAGAAAGGATTCGAGCCCGTTCATCGAGCGTAGCCGCCCAAGCTCTCCCCGTTCGACCCGTCGATTGATCTCTTCCTGCCCCGGGTGCTCCGATTCGAGCCACGGGTACAACTCCCGATTGCGACGCATCAGGAAGTCCGGCTCGGTGCTACCAACGACCTCGGCGATGGCCGCGCGCCACGCGTCGAGATGCCGGAGCGCGAAAGGTCCCGATTCCCGAAGGATCCGATCGTCCTCGATCTCCCACGCCAGAAGGACGACGTCGTGCTCGTCGAGGATGATCTCCGGTTCGGCTGCGAGGAAAGGGTTCTCCGTCAAGCCTGCCGGCGCGTTTCGCTGCGGTGGCGGATTCGCGACCGAGCAGGATGCGATGACGAGCGCGAAGATGAACAGAAGACGCATGTCAGCTCCCGTGAACCCATTCTTATCACGAGCCCGCGAGCTTTCCTCGGGGAGCAGGGCGGCCCCTCACGGCGTGTAGTACGTCGGCGCCTGCGGCCCCACCGGCAGGCCAAGCAGGAATACCCAGACGTAGAAGAGCGCCGTCCATCCGACGATGAACGTCAGCGTGTACGGAAGCATCGTCGCGATGATCGTACCGATTCCGAGGCGCTTGTCGTACCGCGCGGCGAACGCGAGGATCAGGCCGAAGTAGCTCATCATCGGCGTGATGATGTTCGTCGTCGAATCGCCGATGCGATACGCCGCCTGGATCACCTCCGGCGAGTAGCCCGTCAGCATGAGCATCGGAACGAAGATCGGCGCGGTGATGGCCCACTGCGCCGATGCGCTTCCCAGCATCAGGTTCACGAAGCAGCACATCAGGATGAACGGGACGAACACGAGCGGTCCGGTCAGCCCGATCGCCTGGAGCAGGTCGGCGCCCTTGACCGCGACGATCGACCCGAGGTTCGTCCAGCCGAAGAACGCGACGAACTGCGCCGCGAAGAAGACGAGAACGATGTAGAGCCCGAGGGTGCTCATGGCACCCGCCATCCCATCGATGATGTCGCGGTCGTTCCTCATCGATCCCGAGATGCGGCCGTAGATGAAGCCTGGAACGAGAAAGAAGATGAAGATCAGAACGACCACCCCGCGGAGAAACGGCGAGTTCAGCAGCTCTCCCGTCTCGGGATTCCGCAGAATGCCGCCGGCAGGGACGGTCATGAGCGCGACGCCGGCGGCCAGCAGGCCGACCGCGATCGCCGCTCCGAGCAGTCCCTTTTTCTCGGCCGGAGTCAGCGGCTCGAGCGACACCGACTCCTCCAGCGACACCTCGGCGTGCGACGGATCGTACGCGCCGAGCTTCGGCTCCACGATCCGGCTCGTGACCCATGTGCCGAGCCCCGTCACCAGAAACGTGCTCGCAATCATGAAGTACCAGTTCACCGCCGGATGGACCGTGTACCCGGGATCGATCAACTGAGCCGCCTCCTCAGTGATCCCGGCGAGCAGAGGGTCGACGGTTCCGAGCAGCAGATTGGCGCTGTACCCACCGGAGACCCCGGCGAATCCCGCCGCCATTCCGGCGATCGGGTGCCGCCCGAGAGCGTAGAAAACGACGCCCGCGAGCGGAACGAGAACGACGTATCCCATTTCGGACGCGGTGTTGGACATCACACCCGCAAAGACGACGGCGACGGTGACGAGGCTCGGGGGCGCGCGAAGGACGACTGCGCGGATCGCGGCGCTGATCAGGCCGGAGCGCTCGGCAACACCAACTCCGAGCATTGCGACGAGCACGGTCCCGAGCGGGACGAAGCCGGTGAAGTTCGTCACCAGATTCTCCATGATCCGGCGGGCGCCGTCGGCATTCATGAGGCTCACGGCGCTGATCACTCCGTCGGCGCTCCTCCCGCGAGCTCCCTCGGGGCGCGGATCCTCGACCGTCAATCCCATCCAGCCGAACAGACCGCTGAGCAGAACGACGCCGAGCGCGAAGAGGGCGAAGAGCGTGACCGGATGCGGGAGGAGGTTTCCCAGCCACTCGATTACGTCGAGAAAGCGGCGAAACCAGCCGCTCTCGGGCTTGTCTGCGGAAGGACGGGCGCTCGTCGTCATGCGCGTCTCCATTCAAAGATCGGTCCGACTCGAGCCTGGGCGGCCGTTCTAATGACACCGCGGGGAGGGCGGGCCCCCTTCTCCCCGTCCGGATCGCGATCCGAATAAAATCGCATTCGGGGAGAAGGATCGGGGATGGTCGGGGATGAGGGGCAATGGCAAGCCTTCGAGCGTCGAGCAAAGACCCTGCTCAGGCGCGAGCCTTGATCTGCCGCCCGCCTTCGCGGGCTTCCTTCCCGCGAACGTGCCCGTGAACGTGAACGGTTTGACTCACCCGCTCGCGATTCAGACAGGGTCATCTCCGCTCCACCGGCGCTCGCGCCGTTCCCCCCACTCTGAATGACCCCGGCGCCGCTGCGAGTTTTCGTGCTCGATGGTCATCCCCGCTCCACCTCGGGCTCACCTCTTTTTTCCGGCGACCTCCACACGCGTGCTCATGACGCCTTCAGTCTGGCCGAAGGCGATGTCGGTCTCCATCCGGAACGAACCGGGTCGCGATCCCCCGAGCGCATCGTACTGGAGCGTGAGCGACTGCCCCACCTCGAGCCCCGCACCGTCGAAGAGAAGCTCGGTCGAGGGAGAGAAAAAACCCTCGGGGAGATTGTCCTCGATCCGGACCGGTCCAAGCCGCTCGAACGGAACGAGGGTCCAGCGAACTTTGATCGCCGCGCCCGGCTGAATCGGCCAGGGGATTCTCCTGAACAGGAGAAACGACGGATGCATCAGCGTGCACCGCTGCTCCCGCAGGAAGTCATCCTGAAGGCAGCGGCACAACGGGACGAACGAGGGGATGGGAACGGGATCCCTCAGCCCACGCACCGAGCAGAGCCCGCCGCTGCCGCCGCCCCCGCCGCCCGGGACGTCGACGAACGTCTTGAACGCGAGGTCCTGCGACGGCTCCGGCCTTCCCTTCATCGCGATCCAGTTGGGATCGTCATTGAGGTTCGTGAAGAATCCCTCCCCGCCGCCGTAGGAATCCCCGGCAATCGCCCGGATGAGCCAGCATTCCCCCGTTGGGTTGGCGAGCGTGAATGCGAACTGCTGACCTCGCGACATCCGCACCGGCGAGGGGAGCGCGATCGACCGGAACTCCGGCGCGAGCAGCTCCGGAAACGTGGTTCCCGGCACCTCGACCCGAGCCATCACCCGATCGCTCGGCACGCCGCCGTCGAGCTCCACGATTTCGAGCACGAGCGTCCCGGCCGCCGGTGCGGGAAAACACGCGATGGGAAGATGGATCTGGGCTAGCCGCCCATCCACGCCGGCCGTCACGGACTGCGCGAGCCGCTGCTGTACGTTCCCTCCGATGGCGATGTCGCCGAGCTCGACGTCGAAGTGGGGCTGCTCCTGATCGGGCACCAGCTCCGCTCTGATCGGAGCAGCCAGCAGCATTGCGATTAGAACGGCGAAACGAAAAAAAGACGTTTCGGGCATGGGGCCTCCCATCGAAAGCGAATTGTAGGGGAAGAATGATCTCTATACCCGATTCGCCAGCGGAGCGCAATCAGTCGCGACCTCCGGCCCGGACCTGGCTCCAGCACCTGACCCGCGTCACCTGAGGCGCCGCTGCGCGGCTCGCGTCACCGTCATGATTTCAAGTCTCGAGCTTGTGACTTCGGTTCATCCTGGGAGGCGCGCTCAAAACCCGACGACGGCGACGGCAACGTCAGCGGCAACGCGGCAGCTCATTGCCGAGCGCGTGCCGGGGAAGGCGGGTCATTCAGAGGCCGCACGCGCCAGCCGCGCAGAATACGAGTTGGTCTCGCGGCCGAAGAATCTCAGCCGCGATGATCGCTGTCGGGTTCTTATGCACGTCCAGACGCGTTCGTACGATGCGAGTGCACCGGAACAAGAACCCGATGACGGTCTGCGCATTCTGAGATTCTTCGGCCGCGAGACCAAGCGTCTCTCAACCTAGTCCTCCCGTGCGGCCGCACTGGTGGCGACGGAGTTGACATACTCGAGGTCTTCCGACTTTCCTACTCGCGATTCCATTTCCTTACACGAGCAGGAGGGGGGAATCTCATGCGACTTCGCGCGGCCGCCACGATAGACTCTGCCGATCTCGAGAGCTCCCGGAGGACTCATGGCTGCCCGCAGAATCTCAACGGCGCTCGCCGCAGCGCTTCTCGGATCGATCGTCGCCCTTCCGGTCGCCGCGCAACACCGGAAAGAGCCCGCGACGTACCCCGCGCTTCCGAGCGAGATCCCCGCGACATTCGAGCGCCCGCCGGACTCGCTCGAGTACGAGCGCCGCATCGTCGACATCCCGGCGCGCGACGGCGTGACGCTCCACACCGTGATCTTCGTGCCGAAGGGGGCGAAAAACGCACCGATCCTCCTGACGCGCACGCCGTACGACGCGGAGCGCATACCGTCCGATTCTCCCAGCGCGCATCTCGCGCTGATGCTTCGCGCTTTCGACGACATCGTCGTGGAGGGAGGCTACATCCGCGTCGTCCAGGACGTCCGCGGAAAGCACGGCTCGCAGGGCGATTACGTCATGAACCGGCCGCCGCGCGGACCACAGAATCCGACCCCCGTCGACCATGCGACCGACACGTACGACACGATCGAGTGGCTGATCCGGAACGTCCCCGAAACGAACGGGAGAGTCGGGATCACGGGCGTTTCGTATCCGGGATTTCTCTCCCTCATGCCGCTGACCGATCCGCATCCCGCCCTGAGGGTCGCCGTGCCGATGAACCCGATGGTCGACGGGTGGATGGGGGACGACTGGTTCCACTACGGCGCGTTCCGGCAGTTCACGCTTCCGTTCGTTCACGCTCAGCAGGCGACCCGGAAGTCGACCGTGAAGTGGGTCACGGAAGACTTCGATGAATACGACACGTTCATGCGCGCCGGATCGGCCGGTGAGCTCGCGCGACGCCGCGGCCTCGAACAGACGGGGTTCTGGCGGAAGATCGTCGAGCACCCGACGTACGACGCGTTCTGGCAGGACCAGGCCGTCGACAGGATCCTCGCCCGGCATCCGCTGAAGGTTCCCGTGATGCTCGTGCACAGCTTCTGGGATCAGGAGGACATCTACGGCGCGATCGCGGTCTACGAGGCGATCGAGCCGAAGGACACACGGAACGACATGGTGTATCTCGTCTCCGGCCCGTGGTACCACGGTCAGCAGACGCGCGAAGGAAGCTCCCTCGGCGCGATCCGTTTCGACGCGGACACGAGCCTCTGGTTCCGGCGCAACGTCCTCCGCCCTTTCCTCGACTACTACCTCAAGGAAGACGCGCCGAAGCACGACGTTGCTCCCGTCACGATGTTCGAGACGGGAACGAACCGATGGCAGCGGCTCGAGTCATGGCCCTCCGGATGCCCGGCGGCGTGCGCGCCGCGACTCACGCCCCTCTATTTGCGCGAGGGAATGAGAGCGGGATTCACCGCGCCGGCCGGAAGCGATGCGAAGTTCGCGGAATACGTCTCCGATCCGGCGAAGCCCGTCCCCTACATCGCGAGGCCCATTTATGCCGACGGGCGCGCGTGGCGGACGTGGCTCACGTCGGATCAGCGGGAGGCATCCGGCCGCACGGACGTCCTCACGTTCGTCTCCGAGGTTCTCGCCGCGCCGGTGAAGATCGCGGGAAGACCGGTCGCGAACCTCGTCGCCTCCACGAGCGGAAGCGACTCCGACTGGGTCGTGAAGCTGATCGACGTCTACCCGCCGGAGGTGGCCGCGCAGCCGGAGATGGGCGGATATCAGCTGATGGTCGCGGGGGATATCTTCCGCGGCCGCTACCGCGAGAGCTTCGAGTCGCCGAAGGCGCTTGCATCGAACGAACCGCTTCTCTACCGCTTCGCGCTTCCGACGGCGAACCACGTATTTCTCCCGGGGCACCGGATCATGGTGCAGGTCCAGTCGAGCTGGTTCCCGCTCTACGACCGCAACCCGCAGACGTTCGTACCGAGCATCTTCTTCGCGAAGCCGGACGACTACGTGAAGGCGACCCAGCGCGTCTGGCATGCGCCGGGGAACGCGAGCTTCGTCGAGCTGCCCGTGGTCGAGGGGCCGTAGGATCGGGACCACCGGGAGGATCAGAACCCCTCTCCCCGGCGCGGACTTTGTTGATCTCTCCGGCACGTTCAAGCCGCGATCCGCTGTTACGGGGGAGAGGGGTTTGAAATTTCCCGGCGCCGCGCTCCCTCCACGATCGGCAAAGCCTTCGCCCACCGATCAACGAGCAACGATCTTCCGGATCTCCTCCGCCAGCACCTCCGGGACTTCCTCCTGCAGAAAATGCCCCGCCTCCGTGCGAACGACGCGCGCCCGCGGAAACTCGCGCTCGTGCCGCGCGAGGGCGCGCCCGAGGATCGGATCGCGCATCCCCCAGACGAAGGTGAGCGGACCGTCGAAGCTCCGGAGCCACGCTTCCCCTCTCTCGAGCTCAGGAACGTTCGCGTGGTCCGGCCCGTCCGGGACCGCGCGCGCGAGCGCCAGCGGCGCGAGCCGCTTCTTCCAGCTGCGGAGCGGCCACCGATAGGCCTTCGCGACGTCGCCCCGGATCGACCCCGAAGAATCACCCTGCGCGCGGTGGAGCGAACGGAGTGGAAACCCGAGACCGCGGAACGCGAGCGGGCCGGCGAGCGGCATCCGCGCAAGACGATGAAAGCGGGATTTCAGACCGCGTGACGGCGCGAGAACCGCGGTATTCGCAAGCAGGATGGCGGAAACGCGATCCGGTATGCGCGCGGCCACGGAAAGGACCATCGGACCGCCCCAGTCCTGCCCGATGAGCGTCACGTCGCGCAGATCGAGCGCGACGGCCAGCGCGGCGATCGCATCGGCATGACGCGCGGGCGTGTGGTCCTCCGAAGCCGGCAGCGGATCGGACAGCCCGAATCCGAGAAGGTCGGGCGCGACGCACCGGAGCTCGGGCAACAGCGCGATCACCCTCCTCCAGAGGAAGCTCCACGTCGGATTCCCGTGAACCATCAGAACGGGAGGCGCGCTCGCATCGCCCTGATCGACGAAATGAATCCGCCGGCCCTGGTCAATTCCTCCTTCGATCCGCCAGGAGCGCCGGGCCAATGGAAACTGTCGCGCGATGAGCTCCGGCAACGAGGGTGGA
>DATLEY010000134.1:0-2321 GCA_035525215.1 Thermoanaerobaculia bacterium
TGCGGTGTCAGCCCGACGTGGCCCATCACCGGAATCTCCGTCTCGCGCAGCGCCTCGACCATCCGGATTCGCGAAGGACTTCCCCCTTCGATCTTCACTGCACGGGCTCCGGCCCGAATGAATGCCGCCGCGCTCCGGATCGTCTCCTCGGGTGAGAGGTGGTACGACAGCCACGGCATGTCCCCGACGATCAGGGCTCTTTTGACGCCGCGGGCGACGGCACGCGTGTGGTGCACCATCTCGTCGATCGTGACACTCAGCGTGTCAGGCTGGCCGAGAACGACCATGGCGAGCGAGTCGCCGACGAGGATGACGTCTGCTCCCGCCTGATCCGCGAGCCGAGCCGACGGGTAGTCGTACGCCGTCAGCATCGCGATTCTGCGCTCCCCCTTCATCCGGCGGATGGCGGGAACGGTCACTGCCTGGGTCTCCTGCTGCGTCATCGTCGAGCTCCCTTCCTCTACGGATCGCCGGAGCGGGGTAAACCGGAGGAGGGAGCGATCGGAGTCGTCAGAGGACGGGTTCCGTCGCGCCGCAGGCGCGGCAAATGACAATCGCATCACCTTCCCGTCCCGGTCCCGATCGCTTCAGGATCCAAGCGGTACGTAGTACTGCGTTCCCTTCTTCGCCACGCGGATCTGCTCGACCAGCGCATCGAAATCGGTCTCGTTGTGAACAAAGTCGATCTCGTTGGTATTCACGACCAGGAGCGGCGTTTCCTGGTAGTGATAGAAGTAGTGGGCGTACGCCTCGCTCACTTCCTTGAGATACGTCGGCGAGATCGACTTCTCGTAGGCTTTCCCACGCTTCCTGACCCTCTTGTGCAGCGTCTCGACGCTCCCCTGAAGGTAGATGACGAGATCCGGCTTCGGAACCTGCTCGGCGAGCAGGTCGTAGAGGCGGTTGTAGATCGGGAGCTCGGAATCCTCGAGCGTGAGATAGGCGAAGATCTTGTCCTTCGGAAAGGAATAGTCGGCGACGAAGAGGCTGGTGAAGAGATCCCCCTGCCCGATCTTCCGCTGCTGATCGAATCTCGAGAGCAGAAAGAAGAGCTGACAGCGGAACGCGGCGCCACGCTTGTCCTTGTAGAACTCCGGCAGAAACGGATTGTCATCAATGTCTTCGAGCACCCGTGTGCCGCGGAATCGCTTCGCGAGGAGGGTCACGAGCGACGTCTTCCCCGCGCCGATGGGGCCTTCGACAGCGATGTAGCGGAATGGAAGCGCTGCCTCACTCATGGGAGACGACTGTAGTGGGCAGGCTCAACCGGCCCCCCCGGCTCGAATGAGAATATCACACGCCCCGAAGACGAACAGGACGATGGCGAGGACACCGTTTGCGGTGAAAAAGGCCGCATCGAGCCGGGAGAGATCCTCCGGTGCCACGATCGAGTGCTGCCAGAGCAGCAGTCCGATGCCCGCGGCGAGCCCCGTCCAGTACAGCGGGCCGAACCCGTACGCGAGACCGAACGCCGCGAGAAGTCCCACCGTCGCGGCGTGTAAAACTCTGGAAACCACCAGCGCGTTCGATGCGCCGATCCGCGAGGGAATCGAGTAGAGTCCCTCCGAGCGGTCGAACTTCAGGTCCTGGAGGGAGTAGAGGATGTCGAAACCGGCGGTCCAGGTCAGGACGGCTCCCGCCAGAAACCACATGCGGGGATCGATCCGCGCTTCGACCGCGACGGCCGCCCCGATCGGGGCCACCGCGAGAGCCAATCCGAGGAAGATGTGGCTGAGCGAGGTGAACCGCTTCGTGAAGGAGTACCCGAGGATGATGAGGAGAGCGAGAGGAGCGAGAGCGAATGCGAGTGGGTTGAGCTGCCATGCCGCGAACAGCAGCAGCGCTGCCGAGACGATCGTGAAGACGATCACGAATCCCCGGCTCACCAGCCCCGCGGGAAGCGCGCGCCCTGCCGTCCGGGGATTCTTCGCGTCGATCGGCGCATCGACCAGCCGGTTGAACGCCATCGCCGCGGAGCGCGCCCCCGTCATCGCGACCACGATCCAGAATATCGTCCATCCCGCGGGCATCGCTCCCGCGGACGTGAAGGCTGCCAGGAACGCGAACGGCAACGCGAACAGAGTGTGCTGGATCTTGATCATCTCCAGCGTTAGGATGACTGGCCGCAGCATTCCGGCTATTAGACCAAAAAGGCGAAGCGGGAAACAGGAGTTCGGACGAACAATCCCAAAATGAAAGCTGATCGGATCGAGATCGAAGACTACGCCCTCGCCAACGGGCTTCACGTCTGCCTCAATCACGACTCCTCGGCCCCTCTGGTCGCGGTGAATCTGTGGTACCACGTCGGATCGAAGGACGAG
>DATLEY010000009.1:0-3865 GCA_035525215.1 Thermoanaerobaculia bacterium
CCCGTGTCGGCCGCACGCAGGATCCACGTTCGCATTTACGATCCGTTCAATGAGCCCGATTCGGTCGCAGAGGTGGTGATCGAAGATGCGCTGACGCGGGAGATCCTGGGCTCGTCGTCGGTGGCCCTGGAGCAGGCTGCCCCGCACGAGCCGGCGAGCGATTTCGATTCGCACCCTGCGTACGGACAGATTTCCGACCTGAGCGCTCTTCTCCGGGACGGATACACCGGCTCGGTCCTGGTCCGGATCACGATGAACGACGAGCGTCCGTTCTGGACCTTCATCAGTCTGACCGACAATGCGACCCAGGACGTCACGATCATCACGCCTCAGTGACGCGCCGACTGCGAGAAGAAGACCATGCCGAAAACCCTGCTTTGTTGCGGCTCCTGTTCTCCATTGCAGTTCCTGTGACATCCCGCGGGGAGAGGGAAACGTCTCCCTCTCCCCGTCCGGATCACGCCGTTTGCGCGGGCGTTCATCCGGAAAGAGGGTCGGGGTGAGGGGTTGCAGGGTGCCATCTCGATCCAGGATCCGCGAAGCGAGAGCCGTTCCGCGGATCGTGCAGCGCCGAGAGCGCGTGCAGCGGTTCCGCCATGACTTCCGGCTCGCGCCGCGGATCTCGCGAGGGGGATGATTTCGCGGCGCGAACCGCAGGGGAGAGAGAACAGGGTCGCCTCGAGCCCTGTCGATCCAGGAGCCACGTGCCGTGTTCCGCGCTCGAGCTCGCCAGATGAAATTTACCAGATCTGCCGCCTGCTTATATTGCATCTGCGCGTCGATCTGGAAGTCTCGGGTCCCCACTCGGATCTCCGGGCTGCTCGTACGAAAGGAGATCCTGACCATGAAGCGAATCAGCGCAATCCTCTGTTTTGTCCTTTCTTTCTTCCTTTCTTCGGCTCTTGGAGCGACTGTCAATCGAGCCGAGCGCAGCGTGCCGGGTGAGTACATCATCGCGCTGAAGGAGGGCGTCCCGGCGGTTTCCACCGCTTTCGAGCTCGCGGGGCTTTTCGAGGGAGAGATCATCACGACCTACGCGGAGCCGCTGCCGGGATTCGCGATCCGTCTGCCGCTGAAGTCGAGCGAGGAGCTCGCCATGCGACTCGCCGCCGATCCCCGGGTGGCGATGATCGAGGAAAACGCGATCGCGCTGCTCGCGGACTCGACCATCGTAGGACCCCCGGAGTATCCGAATCTCAACCTGTGGCACGTCGACCGGATCGATCAGGTGAGCCTCGGATCGGCCCGTCTCGACGACAGCTATTCGTACGCCACGACGGGTTCCGGCGTGCGAATCTACGTAGTCGACTCCGGGGTGAGACCGGATCACGCCGAGTTTCAGGGACGGGTCGATCCTGCGCCGGATCTTCAGCAGACGATGCTTGATGCCGGGCTGAGCCATGGCGCCCCCTGCTGGGAATCGATACATAATCCCGAGTCGTCCCACGGCACCTCGGTTGCTTCCGTCGCCGCCGGCAAGAAGTTCGGAGTGGCGCGAATGGCAACCATCGTCGACGCCCGAGCGTTCAACTGTTTCGGGGACGCCGACGCGGTTCACATCAACAAGGTTCTGGAATGGATCATTCAGGATCCCAATCGGCAGATTTCCGGCACGTCGAGCTGGTATCCGAGCGTGGTGAACCTCAGCTTCGCGTTCTCCAAGTACGAGGAAGGAATGACGACCACGAATGCGTGGATCGACACGCTCGTCAACACGTACAACATCAAGGTCGTATCGGCCGCCGGCAACATTCCGTGGGCGCCGAGTACGACGCTACAGGAGTGAATTGCGTGACCTGGGGACAGCCCGGCGACGCGCGATACTTCTCTCCGGCGAATGCTCCGTACGGGATCACGGTCGCCGGATCGAACCGCGATACGGATACACACTGGATGGGATCCAACTACCGTGTCCACTTTTACGCCCCCGCGCAACGCGTCGAGTCGGCGTCGACCGAATATGGCCCGACATTGGGCCGATGGCTCGTCCGGACCGAGCTGTCGAGCGACTGCTTCAACCCCGAGAGATACTTCGACAGTTGTACGTCGGGGACCTCGTTTTCCTCTCCCATCGTCGCGGGTCTTATTGCTCGTTTCCTGCAGACGAATCCATCGGCCACCCGTTCGACGGTTATGAGTTGGCTCAATTCTGAGTCGCTCATGAGCATTTCCTATCAGCCGCCAGGTTCGAACGAATCATACGCGGCACGGCTCGTGAACGTCACCGACTGATCGAACGGCGAGAAGGAGACATGATGAAAACCGGGCTTGCTGCGGTCACCGCGGTGCTTCTCATGGCGGGGGCCGCCCTCGCTGCCGAGGACGTCATCGTGGACGTCCGAAATGAGCGCATCCTGGTTCCGGTCGCGTTTCAGGGCGAAGTCGCGGGCGCACACGGATCCATCTGGCGCATGGAGCTGACGGGATACAACGATGCCGGCGTCCACGTGAAGGTCGCCCTCCATGGGACGTGCGCCATCCTCTGCCCACCGCCTCCTGCGGGGGGAAAGTCCTCGTTTACGCTCGGCATGCCCAGTCCGGGATTTGGATTTGGTGACGCAGACGGTATTTTCTACTACGTCGAGCGCCCGCACAACCGGGAGGTTCATTTCTCGCTGCGGACGCGCGACCTGTCGCGCCAGGCGAGCACGTGGGGCACCGAGATCCCGGTCGTGCGGGAGCACGACATTCCCGAGGGCCCGGTTCATCTCGTCGATGTGCCGTTGCTCGATGGGTTCCGGCTGACGCTCCGCATCTATGACCTCGGGCCGGAGCTCAACCGAACTTCGGAAGTAGTCGTGCGCGCCTTCGACCGGGCAACCGACCAGCTGCTGTTCCAAAGCGCCGTTCCGATCTCGATGCGCGGTTTCCCCTCTACGGGGTTGCCCACGCAGGTGCGCCTGGACGATTTCGGTGCACAGTTCGGAGGCTTTCGCGGCCGGGCGCGTATCGAAGTGCATCCTGCCGGAAACGCGACCCGCATTTGGGCGTTCATCAGCATCACCCACAACGAGACGCAGCATGTGACGCTCGTTACGCCGCAGTAGACGCTTCCTTCATTCATCTCTCCGGGGCGGCGAGCCGGCGCACGGCGGCGATGGCGCGGGGGATCGCGTCGGCGAGCTCCATCGCCCGAAGGCCGATCTCGCTCGCATCCGAGGCGAGAAGATCGGCGGCGTATCCGTGGAGCCAGACCGCCGCGGCGGCGGCGTCCGCCGCGCCGTGCCCCTGCGCCAGCAGTGCCGCGATCATCCCCGAGAGCACGTCGCCCGTCCCTCCCGACGCGAGCCCCGGATTCCCGGTCGGGTTGACGCGAACCATGCCGTCGGGCGAGGCGATGAGCGTCTGATGCCCCTTGAGGACGACGACCGCGCCGCTCTCGCCGGCCGCGCGCCGCGCGGCGCCGACGCGGTCCGCCACGACCTCGCCGGTGGTCGTGCCGAGCAGTCGCCCGAGCTCCCCCGGATGAGGAGTCAGCACCCGGACCGACCCCTCGCGCCCGAGCCGGCCGATCGCGCCGGCGAACGCATTCAGCGCGCTCGCGTCGACCACCAGCGGGATCCCGATCCGCGGCAGCAGCTCGCGCACCAGCTCGTACGACTCTTCATCGTCCGGCAGCCCCGGTCCGACCACCGCCGCATCCTTCGCTTTCACCGACTCGATGATCCGCTCGAGCCCTCCGCTGTTCCTCGCGATCGCGAAGCTCATCGATTCGACCGAGGCGGCGTCGACGACCGCCGCCGTCTCTGCGTCGGTCAGGACGGTGACCAGCCCGGCCCCCATCCGGATCGCCCCCCGCGCGGTCAGGATCGCCGCACCGCTCCGACCCTCCGATCCGGCGACGGCCGCCACGTGGCCCCACGTC
>DATLEY010000028.1:0-42420 GCA_035525215.1 Thermoanaerobaculia bacterium
CTTGTACCGGATCGGATTCTTCTCGTAGTAATCCTGGTGATACTCCTCCGCGGGATAAAAGCGGGCAGCTGGGTGGATCGGCGTGACGATGGATCCCTGGAGAACTCCCGACTTTTCCAGCGCCTCCCGCGAGGCGAGCGCCGCTCTCTTCTGCTGTTCGTCATGAAAGAAGATCGCGGAGAGGTATTGAGTCCCCTTGTCGCAGAACTGTCCGGACGCGTCGAGCGGGTCGATGTTTTTCCAGAAGACCTCGAGCAGGCGCTCGTAGGAGACCCTGGAAGGATCGAAGACGATCTGGACGGCCTCGAAGTGGCCGGTTCCCCCCGCCGAGACTTCCTCGTAGGTCGGGTTGACGATACGGCCGCCGATGTAACCGGAAGTGGTCGAGATCACGCCTTCCAGATCATCGAAAGGGGGCTCCATGCACCAGAAGCAGCCGCCGGCGAAGGTCGCGCGCGCGATGCTCTGGGGGGCGGGGACTGGAGCGGCTTTTCCGTCCGCGGCGAGATGGCCGGCGACGAGGATCGCCAGCATGGCAGCAATGAATCCGAGTACAGCACGTCTGAGCATGAATTGATGTCTCCGGAAAGGAGAACGGGGGGAGGCGTGAGTTTAATCTCGGAAGCGGTTCTGTGGCGCCGGCTTTCAGCCGGCTGGTCCGCAAAGTGGCGGGCGGCGTCTCGCCGCCCAGCCCTTCACACCGAAGGCCGTCGTCACCGCTTCCTGCCGCCGCCGAAGTCGCGCACGGACTGATACTTCACCTTGAAGTAGTTGGCGGCCGCGAGGATGGCGCGGCGGACGGTCGATTCGTCGTAATGCTCCACCGCTTCGAGGCCGCGACGCATCTGCTCGGGGAGCTTGGCCCGGCAGCTGCTGCAGAGCGCGGCGCCGCCCGTCTTGTCGAAATCGCAACGCGGGCATTTCGGCTGCCGCGCCAGTCGAGTCATCTGATCACGGGTCATATCCGCCAAGACTCCCGTCCCCCTTTTTAGTACGGAACGCCGCCGCCGAACGTCACGATTCGAAAAACGGGATGTCTTCCTCCCTATGATAGGGTTTCCAGCGAAATGGAGTGGCTGAACTACGAGTTCAACGGCAATCCTGCGCGTGATTGGCTCGTCACGGCTGTGATCGTCGTCACCGCCGTCGTTCTGATCGCGGCGATTCGAAACCTTCTCGCGAAGAGACTGAGTCGCGCCGAAGAGACCGAGACCTCGCTCGATGATTTTCTGGCCGCGATCGTCATCCGGACGCAGCTCTCGCTGATCGCTCTGGTGGTGCTCTATCTCGGCAGCCGGCATCTCGAGCTGGACCCGCCGATCATGGGGCTGCTTCGAGGGGTGGCGTTTCTGGCTGCCCTGCTTCAGGCCGGGTTCTGGATCGTCGGGCTGATCGATTTCTGGCTGATCCGCTACAGGCGCAGACGGCTCGAGGCCGACCCCGCCGCCGTCACCACGATCACGGCCTTCGGATTTTTCGGGAAGGTCGCGGTCTGGCTGATCCTGCTCCTCGCGGCACTCGATAATTTCGGCTTCGAGATCACGGCGCTGGTGGCGGGTCTGGGCGTCGGCGGCATCGCTGTCGCTCTGGCCACTCAGAACATCCTGGGCGACCTGTTCGCCTCGCTGTCGATCGTCATCGACAAGCCGTTCGTGCTCGGAGACTTCATCGTGGTCGGCTCGGAGGTGGGGAGCGTCGAGCACATCGGACTGAAGACCACGCGCGTCCGCTCGCTGTCCGGGGAGCAGCTCATCTTCTCCAACAGCGATCTTCTGAACAGCCGGATTCGAAACTTCAAGCGGATGACCGAGCGGAGGGCCCTCTTCTCGTTCGGTGTGCTCTATTCGACCAGCCGGGAGCAACTCCAGCAGATCCCGGCAATCGTTCGGGAGATCATCGAGTCGACGCCCGACGTCCGCTTCGACCGCGCACACTTCAAGGGCTTCGGAGACTCGTCCCTCAACTTCGAAGTCGTTTACTGGATGCTCCGCGCGGATTTCAATGGATTCATGGACGCTCAGCAAGCCATCAATCTGGAGCTGATCTCCAGATTGGAAGCGCTCGGTGTGGGATTCGCCTTCCCGACGCGAACGCTTCACGTGGAAAGCTGGCCGGCGGCGCCCAACCCCGCTCCGGCGGCCGACGAGAATGCCCGACCCTGAGAGGCCCGCGGATCGCCTGGCGCCGCTCGCGCGGCGGCTGAAGTTCGGAGCCCTCCGGCTTTATGCGCGCGCTCGCTGGAGCGAGAAGCAGCGGCTTCTCGCGCTGACCGTCGTCATCGGGGTGGCCTCCGGCTTTGCCGCGGTCGGCTTTCACGTCGGAATCGAGGCGCTCTCGGACCTTCTGTTCGGCACGGCCGTGGGCCGGTTCGGGCTCCCATGGATTCCCTGGATCGTCGCCATCCCGGCGATCGGCGGACTGCTCTGCGGGATCCTTCTCCATCATCTCGTGCCGGAGGCGCGGGGAAGCGGAATCCCCCAGGTCAAGGCTGCGTACGCGACGCCTGGGGGAACGGTGCCCTTCAGAGTGGCCGCGGGAAAGTTCTTCATTGGAATCCTCCAGATCGGCTCGGGATCCTCCCTCGGACGCGAGGGCCCCACGGTGCAGATCTGCGCGGGAATCGCGAGCACTCTCGGGAAGGCTGCCGGGCTCTCACGAAAATCGCTGCGAAGGCTGCTTCCGGTCGGAGCGGCGGCTGGAGTTGCCGCCGCGTTCAACGCGCCAATCGCCGCAGTCACCTTCGCGATCGAAGAGATCGTCGGCGATCTCGATCAGGCCGTCCTCTCGGGCGTGATCATCGCCGCCGCGGTGGCCGCCGCCATCGAGCGATCGGTTCTCGGGCAGCATCCCGCCTTTCAGATCACGCAGCAGTACGAGCTGAAGCACACCTCTTCACTGCTTCTCTACGCGATACTCGGCGTGCTCGCCGCGGTCGTCTCGGTGATCTTCACCGATCTCCTGCTGGCCGTGCGGCGCTGGTTCCGGGACTTTCACATCATGCCGATTTGGATGCGGCCCGCGGTGGGTGGACTCGGAACGGGGCTCCTTGCCGCGCTCGCTCTCTGGTGGGTTCAAGCGTCGGGCATTCTCGGAGGCGGCTACTCCACTCTCTCCGCGGCGCTCAGCGGTCACCTGGTGGTTCGCACGCTTCTCGTCCTCATGGTGCTGAAACTGCTGGCCACGGTGCTCAGCTACGCGAGCGGGGGCGCTGGAGGCATTTTCGCCCCGGCGCTCTTCATCGGAGGGATGCTCGGCGGATCGGTCGGCTACCTCGATCAGGCCGTCTTCACCGGCAGCAGCGAGCAGGTCGGCGCCTTCGCTCTGGTCGGAATGGGAGCGGTCTTCGCCGGAACGATCCGCGCGCCCATCACGTCGGTCCTCATCATCTTCGAGATGACGGATGGCTACGCCCTGATCCTTCCGTTGATGATCGCGAATATGACGGCCTTCGGTCTGGCCCGCCGCTGGCGTCCCATGCCGATCTACGAGGCGCTTCTGGAACAGGATGGAATCCTGCTGCCGAAACGCGACAACAATGTCGCCCGCACACCGATCGCGGCGATTCTCAACACCAAGGCTCTCACCATCCCCGCCGAGCTCACGGTCTCCGCGGCTCTTCAACATGTCGCGTCCGTCGAGTACACGACCTTTCCGGTCGTCGACCGGTCCGGCAGATTCAACGGGTTCGTCACGCGCCCGCGCCTGATGGCTGGCATCGGAGGACCTGCGGGCGACAGGCCCGTGGTCGAAGCGATCTCGCGCGCCGAGTTCGTTCTACCGACCGCGACACTCCAGCAGGCCGCGGTCCGGATGAACGAGCTCGGCACTCACATCATCGCGGTCGTCGATGGTGAAGAGAGTCGGAAGTTCCTGGGGATTCTCACCTCCAGCGACATCGTCCGCGCGCAGGCCTCCGTGACGCCGGATCTCGATGAGACCGTGACGCGGATCCGCGGGCGGTGACGGTCCTCTTCGAACGTGAAGACCATGCGTGAGCCTGCGCGACCCGCCCGGCCGGCCCGGAACCGGCTGGGCGGCGAGACGCCGCCCGCCACTCTGTGGCGGTGGTTCAGCGGGCCACGATCCGGCGGCGGGCGCCTGCGACTTCGATGGTCACTGAAGCGAGAGCGACCTGCCCTGCGCCATCGGTGATCCGCAGTTCGATGGTGCGCGTTCCGAGTGAAGGGAACGACACCGTAATCCGCTGTCCGCTGAGGGAGCCCTGTCCCGGAATCGTCCAGTCGTAGGTCAACGCCCCGGCGCCGCCGGAGGCTACGCCCTCGAGAGCCAGAAGCTCCCCGACTCCGATCGAAGCCTTTTCGACGACGATCGAGGCGTTCAACGGCGGGATATCGGCGACGACCTGAATGATGCGGCGGACTAAAGTTCGGTCCCCGAGCCGGTCGACGACAATCAGCCGGACCTCGTGAAGGCCCGTATCATCGAAACGCAATGTGAGCGTCTCTCCCTCACCTACGATCCGGATGCCCTGGTCGATCTCCCAGTAGAGATAGTGAGGACCGACTCCCCCTTCTGCCGATCCCGTCAGCGTGAAGGGTTCTCTCGCCTTGACGATCGTGGGACCGCTGATGCTCGCGCGCAGCTGGCAATATCCGAACAGACTGAAGAGCGCGCCGGCGGAGCTGGTGGTGTCCTCGAAGGCGGCGTATACCGTTGCGCCGATCACCGCCGAGTTGGTGACCTGCCGGAAGCGCGTCGGGGCCAGAGTCGAGACGGCGTGGGTATCCACGAAGGACTCGAGCGAAGAAGTGTAGCGTCGGAGGACCGCGCGTCCCGCCGCCTCATCCTGCCAGGAGACATAGAAGCCGGAGTCGCTCCAGACCGCGTCGACCAGCTTCACGGCTCCCTCGATCACGGTGCGCGGAGGAACAATGGGCGATCCGTCCTGCGAGTAGCCCGCGATCTGGATACGCTCGTTGCCGGCCGTGGTCTCCACGGTCGTCGTCAGAAGAAGATAGGAACCGGTCCATGCCAGCCGCGGCCGGACGCCAGCGGCTTCGATTCGCGGACTGATGAACGTCGTGCCGGGTAATACCCGCGCGACCAGCGTCGACTCCCCTGCCGCAGGGTCGGCTCTGTGTGTGGCAAAGGCCCACCCTGCATCCACGCCGAGCCAGGTGATGTCGATGTGCGGACGCGGGGTGATGGGCATCGCCAGCCGTAACGACGCGGCCAGGCCTTCCCGTGTCACGCGGACGAAATAGACGCCCTCGTCGGGAAAGCTACGCGAGGTGTAGGCCACAGCGATCTCCCCTCCACCACTCTCCGCGGCGAGGGCGCTTTCACCCGACGTGAGGCCGGTCACGATCGTCCGCTGGCCGAGGAGAGCTCCCGCTTCGTCGATCTCCGTCATGACCACGCCGCCCCCCACTGGAATCGTGAAAAGGAAATAGGAGCCATCGTGGAACGTCAAAGCGACCGGACCGGCGCTGTTGCCGGCGAACACCATGGGGCCGACCGGAGAAAACCCGGTCGCCGTAAACGCCTGCAGCCAGACCGACTGCCCTTCCCGCGACGCGACGCCGATCGTATCGCTCCCGGCAGCAACGGCCACCGGCGTTGCCGAAAGCTCGGCTATTCCGTTGGCGCAGACGTCGGCAAAGCTCTGCGTGCCGAACAGCAGTCCGGCAACGAGCACTGCAGCAGATCGGCTCAACAGGCGGCTCATGGATCGTTCCGGAGTATAGCAGGGCGATTTACCGAATTGCCGGGTCGCGGCTGACCGCTCCGAGCCCCGGATCGAAAGTGTCAGGGTCGATCGAGCCGCTTGGCCTCATCGATCTTCCGGCGCGTCTGACGAAATCGCACCACGCCGAAGATCAGAGCGCTCAACCCCGCCGCCATGAGGCCTACGCCCGCCGCCCTGAGCCACGCCGTCTCCACCAGAACCTTCATGGCGGCGCCACCCGCGACGACTGCAATGGCGGTACGAACCCAGGCCAGAAAAGTCCGCTCGTTCGCCAGCTCTGAACGAATTGCTGCAAGCCGGTCCCGGATCTCGGTCTCGTTCATAGGAAGTTGTAGAGAAGGCGGCCGGACAACTGCTCCAGCTTTGCCGTCAGCTCCGGCCCGGGCTGGACGCGGAAGTGGGCGTTGATCCTGATACGGAGACTCCCGTTCCCGTTCCCAGCCTCGGTTCGCAGCGCATCGGGAACATCATGCAGGGCGATCGTGATGGGAATCTCACCAGGGTGACTCTCGACGATCTCGCGGATTTTTTTGATCGTCTCCTCCCCCGCCTTCGCGTAGGAGATCTCGAGGCAGATCTCCCGCACCTTTTGTTCGCGGATTCCGTCCAGCCGGATGATCTCCAGCGCCTGCAGCTCGGGTGTCACCGGCGCATCGGGAAACGCTCCGGGAGTTACCCGGGTCGCGTCCGCTTCTCCGTCGGCAAGATGGGTCCGGGCTTCGCCTGCGCTCTCTTCGCTCCGCAGGTCGGAATCGAGACGGACTCCGGCTCCTCCGTTGTCATCGTCGCCGGCAGCCGGGGCACCGAACAGGGCCAGGTTGTGTTTCGCGACGTCGATTCCAATCCGTTCCCGCTCGAGGTCATCCTCGGACTTTTCGTCCTCGCGACTCGCCGTCCCCGCCCGTGCGACGTACGCGGCCGGCGCTTCGAAACCCTCTTCCGGGTGACCGCCGTACTCGTCCTGGAGCTGGTTGGCCTGCTGCTCGGCGGATGCGAGCGAGGCGCTGCGACCGGCGGGCACTCCTCCCGTATCTTTCACGGCCGCGGTCAGGAGGATCGGGACTCCGTTCTCCAGCCAGCGGAGAACCTTTCCATAGAGATCGCTGAAGACGACGACGTCGACCGACCCGTACTGGTCGTCGAGGACGAACTTTGCCATCAGCTTTCCCTCGTTCGGTCCCTTCTTGATCTTCGATTTCTTGATCTGGCCGACGATCCCGCCGATATCGACGGTCTGATCGATGAACTTCGGCAGGACGGCGGTATTCGCCGTGGAGAAAGTCTTCAGGTCGGCTGCATACCGGTTCAGAGGATGTCCGGTGATATAGAAGCCGAGCGTCTCTTTCTCGAAAGCGAGCTTTTCCTCTTCCGGCCACTCCGACTCCGGCTCGCGTGCCGTCGCGCGCGACGAACCCGAGGGGGGAAGAGCCCCTCCCAGCATTCCGAAGAGATTGTTCTGACCTCGTTCCTTCTCATCGCGCGTCTTGTTCGCATAGCTCATCGATCCTTCGAGCCGTTCGAACAGGTCCTTTCGCGTCGTTCCGAACGAGTCGAACGATCCCGACTTGATGAGGGCCTCGATCACCTTCTTGTTGCAGGCGCGGAGATCGACCGCTTCGCAGAATCCGTCGAGATCCGTGAACCGCCCGCTCTGCTGTCTGGCCGCGAGGATCGACTCGATGGCGCTCTCCCCGATCCCTTTGACCGCTCCGAGTCCGAATCGGATGTTGTCCCCGACCACAGTGAACGAGAAATTGGATTCGTTGACGTCCGGCGGGAGCAGCCGGATATTCATCGACTCGCATTCATGGATGAACTTGACCACGTTGTCGGTCTTGTCCATCTCGGAGGAGAGAACGGCGGCCATGAAGTAACGGGGGTGGTACGCCTTGAGCCAGGCGGTCTGGTAAGCGAGAAGCGCGTACGCGACTGAGTGGGATTTATTGAACCCGTACCGGGCGAACGGCTCGATGAAGTCGAAGATCTCGTTCGCTTTCTTTGCTTCGTAACCATTGACGGTCGCCCCGGAGACGAATTTCGAGCGCTCCGCCTCCATCACTTCCTTCTGCTTCTTGCCCATGGCCTTGCGCAGGAGATCCGCCTGCCCGAGGGAGTAGCCGGCAACCGCCTGGGCGATCTGCATGACCTGCTCCTGGTAAACGATGACCCCGTAGGTCTCCTCGAGAATCTCCTTCATCGCCGGAACGAGATATCTCGACTTCGAGGTGCCGTTCTTCCGTCTCACGTACTCGTCCACCATTCCCGCGTCGAGCGCGCCGGGACGGTAGAGTGCGTTGAGCGCCGCGAGATCCTCGAACCGGGTCGGCCTTGCTTTCCGGAGCAGATCGACCATGCCGCCGGACTCGAACTGGAAGACTCCCTTGGTTCGCCCTTCCTGAAAAAGCCGGAAGACTTCCGGATCGTCGAGGGGAAGGTCCTTGACGTCGATCTCCTTCCCTTCCTGGCCCCGGATCGCCTTGACCGCGGTGTCGATCACGGTCAGCGTGCGCAACCCGAGGAAGTCCATCTTCAGCAGACCCATCTTTTCGACGACGCGCATGTCGAACTGGGTCACGATCTCGTCCTTGTTCGTCCGGTAGAGCGGCACGAAGTGATCGACCGGCTCGGGAGTGATCACCACGCCGGCCGCGTGGACGCCGGCATGGCGCGTCAATCCCTCCAGTCTGGACCCGAGGTCGACGATCTTCTCGATTTCCTTGTCGCTCCGAATGGCTTCCGCGAGCTGGGGCGAGCTGACGCGCGCCTCGGCCAACGTGGTCCCGGGCTCGGTGGGAATCATCTTCGCCACCTTGTCCACGAACCCGAACGGCAGTCCCAGAACGCGTCCGACGTCCCGCACCACGGACCGCGCAGCCATGGTCCCGAACGTGATGATCTGCGCGACGTTCTCCTGGCCGTACTTGGCCCGGACGTAGTCGATGACCCGCCCGCGGTTGTTCATGCAGAAATCGATGTCTATGTCGGGCATGGAAATCCGCTCGGGGTTGAGGAAGCGCTCGAAGAGAAGGTCGTACTCGAGCGGATCGACATCGGTAATCTCCATCGCCCACGCGACTACCGACCCCGCCGCCGAGCCGCGCCCCGGCCCCACCGGGATGCCGCTGTCCTTCGCGAACTTGATGAAGTCCCAGACGACGAGGAAATAGCCCGGAAAACCCATCTCGCGAATGATCCCGACTTCCTTGTGGAAGCGTTCCCGATAGGCTTCGACCGGATACTTGCGCCGTCCCGCGGCGAAGAGCGGAGCGAGCCCCGTCAGCCGCTTCTGCAGCCCATCCCCCGCGACCTTTTCGAAATAACCCGCCGTGTCGAAGCTCCTGGGAACCGGAAAGTTCGGGAGATGGTGCCCCTTCGGCTCGAGCTTGAGGTCGATCCGGTCCGCGATCCTCATCGTGTTGACGATCGCTTCCGGATATTTCGCGAAGATCCGTTTCATCTCCTCCGGGCTCTTCACGTAGAAATCGTCCGAGTAGAACTTCATCCGGCGATCGTCGTCGAGCGTCTTGCCCGTCCCGATCGCCAGGAGGACCTCGTGAGCGAACGCGTCCTCCTTCAGCAGATAATGAGAATCGTTCGTTCCAACCAGCTGGAGTCCCGTCTCTTCACCGAGCTGCTTCATCTGCTCCAGGATTCGGACCTGGTCGGGGATTCCGTGATCCTGAATCTCGAGGAAGAAGTTCTCGGGCCCGAGAATCTCGCGGAAAGCGAGAGCGGACTGCCTCGCCTTGTCGTAGTTTCCGCCCGCCAGTGCCTGGGATACTTCTCCCTTGAGACACGATGAGAGGACGATCAGCCCTTCGCGGTGTTCCTTCAGGACTTCCTTGTCGATCCGGGGCTTGTAGTAGAAGCCTTCGGTGAAGCCGATCGAGACGAGCTTGACGAGATTCCTGTAACCGGCGTCGTTCGCTGCGAGAACGATGAGGTGATTGTTCGCTCCCGCGTCGGCGGCGGTGTCTTCGACGCCGGCCTTGTCCCTGCGCGATCCGATGGCCATGTACATCTCGCAGCCGATGATCGGTTTCACGCCGTTCTTTTTCATGGCGTCGTAGAAGTCGACGGCGCCGAAGAGGTTTCCGTGGTCGGTGATCGCGCACGCGGACATCCCGAGCTGCGCAACCCGCGCGGCGAGGTCGCCAGGGCGGTTCGCGCCGTCGAGGAGCGAGTACTGGGTGTGAAGGTGGAGGTGGGCGAAGGACATCGGGGCGACGACCCCGATTTTAGCACCTCAATTTCTATGCGGATGCACCGAGGAACGCTTCCTGCGACGCCCTCGACGATCCGCGAGACGTAGAGATTCCACGAATGGGAGAGTTGACCGGGGTGTGCCCCTTCCGGTTCAGGCGGGCTGAGCCTGCATTCGAATGGAAGATCACCGCTGCGATCACCCTCATGCCGGAGGCGGATCCGTCTGCATGGTCCGCCAGACCACCCGCCACTCCCCCCCGCTGCGCCGGAACACGAGGATCTCCCTCCCGCTCTCCCGATGGCGCCCAGCCGTCATCTCGTAATCGACGAGGAACGGAGTGATTGCGACCGCGACGTCTCCGATGACGTCGACCTGAGAGGTCTCCATCCGGAACTCGTGAGTCCTGGCCATCTCGTCATACTCGCGATAGGAAGCGACATAGGCGTCGCGGCCAGCGATTCGAGCGGGCGAGCCCGGAGGAGCGACCACCACATCCTGGTCGATGTTCCTCCCGATCTCTTCATACCGCCCCGCCAGCCAGCTCTCATTGATTTTCTCGATGATCTCCCGGATCGCTTCCTCATCGGGACGCTGAGTCATGAACTCTCCCGCGCTGCTCGGTCATCTTGGTCGTCAGTCATGAAATATCGGCCTCAACATGGTCGCCGAGCAAGGCTGCCGGCCCGAAAACGCTCTGCGCTACCCTAGGCTCGTGCCGTTCCTGGTCCTGCTCGCCGCTTTCTTCATTCTTCTGGCGATCGGCGTGCTCGCGATTCCGCTTTCAATTCTCCAGCGATACCGCGCGGGCACGGCGCGCCGGGCCGCGCGAGGATGGATTCTGCGGGTCAACCTCATCGGCATCGCAATCTCCTGTTTCATCTTCGTGCTGATGGCGGCGATCTCGACGGCCTGGATTCCTGGGGCGCTCACCTACGTTCTGGCCGGCCTGGCGGCGGGCTGCACTCTCGGGCTCTTCGGGCTGCTCATCACGCGGTGGGAAGCGACGCCGCGAGATCTTCACTACACCCCGAACCGCGCGCTGATCCTCTCGATTACCCTCTTGGTTCTCGCGCGGCTCGCCCTGGGAATCTGGCGCGGATGGAGCGCGTGGCAGTCCGCGGGCGATGCATCGTGGCTCGAGGAATCCGGCGCTGCCGGATCCATGGGCGCAGGGGCGATCGTTCTCGGCTATTACCTCGTCTACTGGGCGGGGGTGAGAAGCCGCTGGCGACGGTGGAGAAGAGCTCACGGTTGGTAGGGCGGGTCATTCAGAATGCCCCGCCCTTCCCATCCGGCTCGCCACGTTTTCCACAGCCCTCCTTTCGCTGCTCCGCCTGCCGCCTGACTCGATTGATCAACTGCACAAATTTCAGTCGAGCCTCTGTGGAGAGCTGTTGAAAACAGCTCGAACTGTAACTTGATCACACGCTCGAGCAGGCGTAGAGTGCACTCACTTCAGCTTGAATGCTCTATCGCAGATGTCAACGAGCTGAGGTCAGGAGGCGAACGACGCGATAGGTCGCCGACTCTGTTGGTGCGGATGCTTCTTGCAGCTGTCAACGCGCCAGACCGGCCTCGGAGGGCAATGACTTCCGAGGCCATTTTTCTTGCCGGCTGAAAGCCGGCGCCACGGCGAGACGGCTTCTGCCTCTCCCCTCTCCTCACTCGTCTACCCTCTCCCCTCCCACGCTAGAATCCCGGCGTGACCAGTAAAGAATCGAAATCCGCACCGCCGGCCAGCAAGAAGCTCGCGAAAGCGAAGTCGGCTCTCATCGATCATGCTCTCGCGCTTCCGCAGACGACCGAAGATCATCCCTGGGGGGAGACGGCGATCAAAGTCAAGGGGAAGGCGTTCCTCTTCCTCGGATCCTCGGAGAAGAAAGTCACGTTCTCAGTGAAGCTTCCCCAGAGCCGAGACTTCGCGCTGGAACATCCCGGCACCGAGCCGACTCACTACGGCCTCGGGAAGCACGGCTGGGTCACCATCACTCTCGAGCGCGGGGACGAGCTCCCGATCGGGATGCTCCGGCGATGGATCGAAGAGAGTTTCCGGTCAGTGGCGCCAAAGAGTCTGTTGCGAGAGATGGACCCCGCCTGAGATCCGTCAGCTGTCCCCCTCCTGAACCCCTTCAGGCCAGGCGAGGAAAGCTCCGTTCTCGAAGACGATGTCGCAGTCGTAATGACCGAACGGGCCGGGCGCCTGCGAGGCGTCCACCTGCGCGTCTCTGCCCCCCGAGATGATCTGGTACTTACCGGCCGGTGGGAAACCTCCCCAGGGAACATCAGCCCCGAAGCGAAGGGGCACTGACCACCCGTCATTGACCGGCATCTGCCGGATGTACGTCGGCGAGAGCGCCTCCAGGAGATCCTCCGGGGCGATGCTCGAGTAAACGGCATAGCCGGCGACGTTGTATCCACCCTTTTCGAGAGCCTGGGTTTCCCAGGCCATCGCGATCGAGCGGATATCCGCCATCGTTCGCTTCTGCTTGGAGCGGCTCAGAGCCGAGATCAGCCCCGGAATCGCAATCGCAGCGAGAACGCCGATGATCGCGACGACCATCAGCAACTCCATAAGCGTAAACCCACGCCGGGGGCGCGACCGTCCAACGAGCCTTTTCACTGCTGAATCCTTCATGCCTGAAAAAAGGTTAGCACACCCTTCATCGGCCGTCGTCAAATGGAGTCAGCGCGGTGTCAGGCCCGGAAGTTCTCCGGACCTGACACCGGCTTCGTGAGATCTCAGCGCCCGTATCCTCGGCCGTAACCGTCGCGCCGATCCCGTCCGAGCTCCTCGGCGATGAATACGCCATTGCGGCTCCAGTTTCCGGAGACCTCGACCCAGTCTCCAACGCGGATCGAAGCGGGCCACGAGCGCCCATGCCGAACATCGAGACGCCTGCCGTCCACGCGGACGTCCCTCCCCTGATTCGTCCGGACGATCAGAATGTCGCGCCGCGCATCGAAGGAGATGACTCGGCCCGTCAGATACCGATCCCCTCGGTAGTCGCGGTAATCCCGGCTGAAGTGCGAGCGGCTGCTTATGACTTCCACGCTGCGGGCATGAAGCTTCCGTCCCCGACCCGACTTCAGATCGACCGCGACGCGATCTCCTCGCTCGAGATCACGGACGCGGTACCGCGCTCCGCGAAAATAGACCGGCACGCCTCCTTTGGCCTCGACCTGGATGTCTCCACGCGAGGTCCGCAGCACGAACCGATCGCCGCTTCCATGAACGGCGACGACCGTCCCGGAGAGATCAGCGCTGATGCGCGAAGTATCGCGCGGAGCACGGACTTCCATGGTCATGCCGCTCGTCCTCCAGTCGGGACGCTCTTCCGCGGAAAGAGACATCGCCCCGATGGCGAGCCCCGCGATCGCAGTCATGACAACCCGTTGAAAACCAAAGCGTTTGATCATTTGCCTGCCTCCTGGTGTGACCGATTTGCCGTGAGCCAGGCGCAACCGGCAGGCCAGAATATCCACGTGGTTTGACCGAACGGACACCAGACACGGAAAGTTTTCGCTCTTGCCCATCGTAGGATGGTCCGGCGAGGAGGAAGAGCCATGCCATCCAACAAGCCGACTCGCCGCGACGTGCTCGGTTTCATCGGAGCGGCCGGAATCGCAGCCGCGGGATCGACTCCTGCTTTTTCCCGGTCCCTGGATCTGATCGAGCGCCGCATCCCCTCGAGCCGCGAGGCGATACCCGCGGTCGGTCTCGGCACGTGGCAGACTTTCGATGTGGGGTCGCAGGGGCGGGAACGCGAAGCCGTCCGCGAAGTCCTGCGCGAGTTCGTCGCTCTCGGAGGGAAAGTCATCGACTCCTCCCCCATGTACGGCCGCTCGGAAAGCGTGGTCGGCGAGCTGGGCTCCGAGCTCGACATTCACTCTTCTCTCTTTCTGGCGACGAAGGTCTGGACTGAGGGCCGTCAGAGAGGAATCGACCAGATGGAGGAGTCAGTGCGGCGGCTGCGGGCCCGACGGATCGATCTGATGCAGGTCCATAACCTCGTCGACGTCGACATTCATCTGAAGACTCTGGCCGGATGGAAAGCGAAGGGAATCGTGCGCTACGTCGGCGTCACGCATTACGTCGCATCGGCCTTTCCCCGAGTCGAGCGGCTCATGAAGGATCACCCACTCGACTTCATCCAGATCAACTACTCGATCGCCGATCGCGCCGCAGCGCAGCGAATCCTCCCGCTGGCGGCCGAGCGCGGAATCGCGGTCCTCGTGAATCAGCCGTTCGGCGGAGGAAGGCTCTTTTCCACCGTAGCGTCGAAGCCGCTTCCACCCGAGGCGGCGTCGATCGGCTGTTCGACCTGGGCCCAGTTCTTCCTGAAGTTCATCCTCGGTCATCCTTCGGTCACCTGCGTCATCCCTGCGACCTCGAAAGTCAGCCATCTCCGGGACAACATGGGCGCGGGCCGCGGCGCGCTTCCGGACGAAGAGACTCGAAAAAAGATGATTCGCGCTTTCGAGAAGCTCTGACCACCTCTCCGGGTAGAATCCGATGCACGCCATGAATGACGACAGAGCTCACTATCCCATCGGCCAGTTTCGATACGAGGGTCTCCGTACCGCGCATCAAAGGACGGGCTGGAAAGTGATTCACCCAGAGCTGGGAAAGCGACCGACACTCGACTGGCTTCTGGCTCAGTATTCGTGGCATGGACGCCATCACCTGGGACACGTCGTTGCGGCCGTGGAGCGAAGCTGATGGACGCTCCGGCTCATGAGGACCTCCGGAAGGAGCTGCTCGCCATGGTGCGCGAGGATTTCCAGGTCCGCGAGACGCTGGTGCGAGACGGAACACTCTTCGACGGCTATCAGCCGCGGATGCGCGAGGTTCACGAGCGCAACGCCGATCGGCTGGCCGCAATTCTGGATCGCCTCGGCGCATGGCCGGACCAGAAGCTGGTCGGGGACGATGGCGCCGAGTCGGCATGGATCATTGCCCAGCACGCGATCTCCCGCCCATCGCTGATGCGCCGATCGTTCGAGCTCGTGCGCGATGCCGTGGCCCGCGGCACAGCGCCCATGCGCCATGCGGCTCATCTCGACGATCGCATCCGCGTCTTCGAAGGACGTCCTCAACGCTATGGAACTCAGTTCGACTGGAATGAACAGGGAGAGATGGTGCCCAAACCAATCGAGGATCCCGCCGCCATCGAGGACCTGCGTGAGGAGGCGGGCCTGATGCCCTTCTTCGAAGCGGTCCGCCGTCAACGGGAAGCCGCGATGCACGGGCCGGAGATGCCTCCGGACGACTGGCGGGAGCGCGAGCGCGTCTATGAAATGTGGCTCCGCGAGGTCGGATGGCGGGACCCGTCCTGAGATGAGCGGAGAAGGGATGCGCTCACTCTACTTCCGGCAACTCCTCGCGGGACGCGACTTTGCGACGGCCAACGCCGCCGCCGCGCAGATGGTCAATTTCTGCTACCTGATCGGAGACCGGACTGCCGGCTCCTGCCTGGTCGTGGATCCCGCTTGGGATGTGGAGGGTTTGCTCGCCGTGGCCGCCGCAGACGGAATGACGGTCGAAGGAGCGCTGGTGACTCACTACCACCCCGACCATGTAGGCGGCGACCTGTTCGGCCTCCAGATCGAGGGACTCGCGCGGCTTCAGGAGCTGCAGGGAATGCCGGTCCACTGCAATCGTCATGAGGCCTACGGAATCCGCGTGGTCACCGAGCTCTCGGAGTCCGACCTCACGCTCCATGAAGCGGGCGATGTGATCCAGATCGGAGAAGCGCGAATCGAGCTCGTTCACACGCCGGGCCACACGCCGGGAAGCCAGTGTTTTCTGGTCGACGGAATGCTGGTTTCCGGCGACACTCTCTTCGTCGGAGGGTGCGGACGCGTCGATCTTCCGGGGAGCGATCCGGAGGAGATGTATCGCACCCTCACGCAGCGACTGGCGAAACTGCCGGCGGAGACGATTCTTTATCCGGGCCATCACTATGGACCGAGCCCCACGTCGACTCTGGCAATCGAGCGCCGGCAGAACTACTCCCTGCAACCGCGATCAGTCGAGGAGTGGATGGGGCTGATGAACGGCTAGATCCGTGGGCCGGCTTTCAGCCGGCTCTTCGAGGCCCTTTCAGCGAGTCATTTACTCGGTCAGAGGGTAAGGGCCCCCGAGGGAGAACCGCCGACCCGGAGGATGGCTCACGCCGGGGTCGACCGGAGCATCGAGCAGCTCCCTCAGGTTCGTGACCTCGATGAACAGGTGACGATGCCGGAATCCATGGACGGCGACGGCTCCAAAGAGCACGGCGAAGAGAACGAGAAGGATGCCCGTTGAGAAGGCCGCGAGTCCCGTCTCGCTCGAGGGAATCAGGAACCGGTTTCCGAGGATGAGAAAAAAGGCCGGAAGAGGGATGCAGACGAGCGCTGCGAGAAGGCGCCCCTGAAGCTGAAAATAAGGCCGCGTCGAAAGAAACATCGTGGAGAGAAAGAATCCCAGAGCCCACAGGGTCGCGAGCCTCAACTCCAGCAGCATCTCCAGGGTGTCGGCCTGGGCCGCGGTCAGAGCGAGCTCGACCTCCAGCAGGGAAGCCCGGAAATCGAGCGCCGCATAGAGGCCGGCCGAGACGGCCGCCGTGCAGGTGGCGAAGATCGCGAAGAACGCGGCGAAGAGGTTCCGCGGCGCGACGAGGGCGGCCATCCTCAGAAAGAAGCCAGCGATCGGAATCGAAAGCAGCATCACCGCGATGACGCCCGTGCTGGTGGAGCCTCGGAGGAGTCCTACGCTCGAGATCTCGAGCCAGTCACCGGTCAGTCCTCGGTCGATCGCGGCGCCAACGAGCAGCACGGCCGCGAGGAGTGAAAAAATGACGCCCAGATAAAAGAGTGACTTCGGCATCGAGCGCTCAATCCCGGGGAACAGGTTCCCCCGGAATGTTCATGATAACGGATTTGAAGTCACCCCACCTCGCGCATCGACCGAACTCGTCCAGCCTCACTTCAGGCTGTCCGTTGGTCGCCTGAAGCCGGACCCACTCCGCGCCTAGCGGCGAATAGACGTCGGTGATTCGTCCCCGTTCGCGCTGCTGAACCCCGGCTCTCTCGAACTCGAGCACGACTTCCTTCTTCTGAACAGCCGCGGCTTCGAGCTCGTCGTGGTTGTCACATGAGATTGGCCGGTAGTGTTCCTCGCCCATGGGTGAGTCCTCCGCCCCTTTTCATTACACGAAGGATGCCGGGGTATAAGAACCCGACAGCGATCATCGCGGCTGAGATTCTTCGGCCGCGGCGCCACGTCGTATTCTGCGCGGCTGGCGCGGGCGGCCTCTGAATGACCCGCCCTCCCCCCTCGAGCCGGGGGTTGGCGTCATTAGAAGGGCGCGCGCGGCTGCCCGACTACTCCTTGCCGGAGAGGGCGCGCTCGAGAGCCAGAGCCATGGCGCTCTTGCCGCCAGCGGCTTCAGCGTCCTTCGTCATCTGCTTCATCACGCCCATGTACTCGGCGCGATCTCCAGCCGCCTTGGCCGCCTCGTGGCTCAGGGCGATCCGCCGGCGCTCGGGATCGATCGAGATGATCTTCACGGCGAGCTTCTCACCCGGCTGATGGGCGGTGTTGGGGTCGGCTCCCGGAGCGAGCTCCGAGGTTGGAATCAGTCCCGTGAGGCCAGGCTCCAGTGAAACGAAAACGCCGGGCTGACCACCGCGCTCGACCACGCCCTCGACCACCTTGCCGAGAGGATAGTTGCGCGCGGCTTCATCCCAGGGATCGCTCACTGCGACCTCGCGAAGCGCGAGCGAAAGACGCTTCCGTTCAGGATCGACTTCCCGCACCCACCCCGTGACGGTCTGACCGATCTCCACGTCCGCGGAGTCCTTGGTGAGGCCGGGCGGAAGTTGAGAGAGATGGACCAAGCCATCGAGGCCCGGCTCCACTTCGACGAACAGCCCGAAATCAGCTTTCCGAACGACCGTGCCGGTGAACTGCGCGCCCTGCTGATACTTCTCCCAGGCGTACTCCCACGGATCGGGCTCGAGATCCTTCATGGAGAAGGAGAGCCGCTTTCCGTCTTTTTCGATCTTGATGACTTTGACTTCGACTTCCTGCCCCACTGCAACGATGTCCGCGGGGTTGGTGACGCGCTTGCGGCTCATTTCGGAGACATGAAGAAGACCTTCGATCCCTCCGATGTCGACGAAAGCTCCGAACGGGACGATGGTCTTGACCTTGCCGCCGTAGACGTTGCCGAGCTCGAGGGTTCCGCGGATCTGCTCCGCGCGCGCCGACGCTTCTTCCTTCAGGAGCGCTGCGCGAGAGACCACCAGCTTGCGGCCGTCTTCCGAGACCTCGGTGACCAGGAACTCGAGAGTCTGGCCGACGAACGAGTCGGGATTCTCGATTTTTCCGAGGGTGATCTGGGAGAGAGGACAGAAGGCGCGGACGCCGCCGACGCTGACGTCGAAGCCGCCTTTGTTCCGCGAACCGACCTTTCCTTCGACCGGAAGGTGATTCTCATGGGCCCGGAGTAGATGATCGATGGTGGCGCGACGCTGAAGCATCTTGCGCGAGATGCGGACCTGGGCGCCGGTCTCGACCACGGTCGCTTCGACCGTATCGCCGACCACTTTTCCTTCGATCTCGGCGGTCGAGATGACCGCTTCCATCGGTCCGCCGTAGGAGACAAACGCGTCGTCACCAGAAATCGACACGATGGTTCCCTTGAGTAGATCGCCCCTTTCCATCTGTTTGAAGTTCAGGCTCGCTTCGAACGCCTCCGCAAACGAGGCATTCTCGCCGTTATCTCGCGATTGGGTCATGAATGGTTAAACCTTCCTGGTGAGTTTCCCCGGACGCGAAGTCACAGGGGCGGGGTGGGAATGTTACTCGAAACGAGGCGTGATCTCCACCGTACCGTGTGGGAGCAAACGGCTCTCCCGGCAGATACATTCCTCTAATCTGCTCGGTTAACGTCCTCAATCGACAGCGCCTGACCCGCCGGGGCTGACGCCGGAAGCGATGGGCGGCTGCCTCAGCTCGCCTCCCGGATCAGCTGGCGCAGGACGAAGGGGAGAATTCCGCCGTGACGGTAGTACTCGACCTCGATCGGCGTGTCGATCCGCACCCGGACCGCCACCTCGAGCGTCTCCTTGTTCACCCTGTGAATGACCAGAGTGACGGTCTGACGCGGTTGCAGGTCGTCCTTGAATCCGACCAGGTCGAAGGTCTCGCTTCCATCGACCCCCAGCGTCAGAGCCGAGACTCCATCCTCGAACTGAAGCGGGAGAACCCCCATCCCGACGAGGTTGCTGCGATGAATTCGCTCGAAGCTTCGGGCCACCACCGCCCTGACTCCGAGGAGCCCCGTTCCCTTGGCCGCCCAATCCCGCGAGCTCCCGGTGCCATATTCGTGGCCGGCTAGAACGATCAGAGGCACGCCCGCTTCCCTGTATTTCGCCGACGCGTCGAAGATGCTCATCCGATCCCCGCTCGGCTGGTGAGCCGTCACTCCCCCCTCGGTGCCGGGAACCATGAGGTTCTTGATCCGAACGTTGGCAAAGGTACCGCGAGTCATCACCCGGTCGTTTCCGCGCCGCGAACCATAACTGTTGAAGTCCTGCGGCTCCACACCGTTCTCGATCAGGTATTTGCCCGCCGGCGAGGCAGGCTTGATCGCGCCGGCCGGTGAGATGTGGTCCGTGGTGACCGAGTCGCCGAAGATCGCCAGAGGCCGCGCCTTCACGATCTCGCTGATGGGACTCGGCTCCATCGAGAATTCCTTGAAGAACGGCGGTTCCTGAATGTAGGTCGATGGCGTCCAGTCGTAGAGAAATCCGGTGGTGCTGGGGATCTCGTTCCACAAGGGATTCTGCTCGGAGAAATCGCTGTAGAGCCGGCGATAGGTCTCGGGGTCGAGCGCGTCGCGCAGAACGACCTGAATCTCCTCCAGCGTCGGCCAGATCTCGCGCAGGAGGACGGGCCTCCCATCCGATTCATGACCCAGAGGCTCGCTGGAGAGGTCGATGTCGACCCGGCCGGCCAGGGCGAACGCCACGACGAGTGGAGGACTCATCAGGAAGTTGGCTTTCACGCTCTGATGGACCCGCGCCTCGAAGTTGCGGTTGCCGGAAAGCACGCTGGCGCTGATCACGTCGTTTTTCAGGATCACTTCTTCGATCCGGGGGTCGAGAGGTCCCGAGTTGCCGATACAGGTGGTACATCCGTACCCGACCAGGTTGAACCTGAGGGTATCGAGATAGGGCTGCAGACCACTCTTCTGCAGGTAATCGGTGACCACCCTCGAGCCGGGAGCGAGCGAAGTCTTCACCACGGCGGGTACTCGCAATCCTTTCTCGACCGCCTTCTTCGCGAGAAGCCCTGCCGCGATCATGACCGAAGGATTCGAGGTGTTCGTGCAGGAGGTGATCGCGGCGATGACCACTTCGCCGTGGTGCAGCTGCAGATCGCTGGCGCTGATCGGCTCGAGAACCGAGGCCGCAGAGACGCGGTCCGGAGTCGGCCGGTTGTTCATCATCTCCGTTTCGGTCTCCGTGCTGGTGTTCTTCCGCTCACCCTCGGGAACCGTCGTCGGATCCTGTTCTCCGCCACCGCTCACCTCGCGGGGAACCGAACGGGCCAATCCGCCCGCGACGGGCCGGAGGCCGGTCTCGGCCTTCCCGTAGCCTCCTTCCGCAACGGGCTTGACCAGAGTCTCCAGGAAGGAGGACTTCAGGGCGCCGAGATCGATCCGGTCCTGCGGACGCTTCGGTCCGGCCACGCTCGCTCCAACGTCGGCGAGGTCGAGCTCCAGCTCGTCCGTGTAATCGACCTCACCGCGTCGCGGAATGCCGAAGAGTTTCTGCGCCCGGAAATAGGATTCGAACGCCCGGACGTGTTCAGCCGTTCTCCCGGTGGCGGCCATATAGGCGACCGTCTCCTCGTCCACGGGGAAAAAACCCATGGTCGCTCCGTACTCGGGCGACATGTTCGCGATCGTGGCCCGGTCCGGGAGGGTGAGCGACGCGGCGCCCTCGCCGAAAAACTCCACGAATTTGCCGACGACCTTGTAACTCCGAAGCATCTGCGTGATGTGCAGAACGAGATCCGTGGCCGTCACGCCCTCGCGAAGCTTTCCCGAAAGATGAACACCGATGACGTCCGGAGTCAGGAAGTAAACCGGCTGTGCGAGCATCCCGGCTTCCGCTTCGATTCCCCCGACTCCCCACGCCACGACTCCGAGGCCGTTGATCATCGTCGTGTGGGAATCGGTTCCCACCAGAGTGTCCGGGTAGTAGACGCCCTCCTTTTCGAGAACCCCCTTCGCCAGATACTCGAGATTGACCTGATGCACGATGCCGATGCCGGGGGGGACGACCCGGAAGCCGTCGAAAGCCTGCATGCCCCACTTCAGAAACTGATAGCGGGCGTTGTTTCTCCGGAACTCGATCTCCATGTTCCGGTCGAGAGCATCGTGAGTTCCCGAGAAATCGACCTGGACCGAGTGGTCGATGACCAGATCGACCGGAACCGAGGGCTCGATGATCCGAGGATCCTTGCCGAAGCGGTGAGCGGCCGAGCGCATCGCCGCGAGGTCGACGAGGAGGGGAACTCCCGTAAAGTCCTGAAGAAGGACGCGTGCCACCATGAAGGGAATCTCTTCAGTGCGCTCCGCCTGCGGTGCCCATGCGGCAAGGGACCGTACGTCGTCCTCCGTGATCTTCTGCCCATCGACGTTCCTCAGCACCGCTTCGAGAATGATCCTGATCGAGACCGGAAGTCGGGAGATCCGACCGAGCCCCGCTTCCTCGAGCTTCGGCAGCGAATAAAACTTCGCCTGACGGCCGGGGGCGACCTCGAACGTGTCGAGAGCGTTGAATGAGTTGTGCGGCATGGCTCGCTTTCGTGTGGTGGGCGCGCTCGGATTGGCGCGTGAGGAACCGTTGTTCGCGTGCAGGCGCCCGGCGCCCGGAGTTTATTGGCCCCTCAGGAATGGGTCAAGGCGACCCGGTGCACGACCGTTGCAGAGGAGTCTGCTGAGAGAACTCGATGAGACCGCCATTACAATTGCTGCTTTCCGCGATTACCCTCTTTCTTTTATGCCTGTCCGGCTGTTCACGCCCCTCCGACTCTCCCGACGCCACCACACCGTCCGTTTCGACGGCGGGAACGGGCGCAGCCGGGAAAGCGAGCACACCGCCTCCCTCCTCCGTCACCCCTGACGACCTAGCACCCGATCCGACCGATTCTCCCCTCGCCAACGTCATTCTCGACGTTCCCAGCGAGGGAGTCGCGGTTCGCTCGAATCCGATTCGCGTCGCAGGCCGGGCGCGGACGTTCGAGAATCATGTCGGCATCCGGATCGAGAGCGCGAGCGGAGACGTCATCGAGCGCGCCTTCGCGACGGCCACCGGAGAGCTCGGGTCGTTCAATCCCTTCGAGGCCGAGGTCCTGATCACGCGAGATCCCGGGAATCGCATTCGGATCGTGATTTTCGAAGAGTCGGCAAAGGACGGAAGCATACGCAGCTCCGACTCCGCGGTCGTCTCCTTCCTGGTGCCGACTCGCGACGTCCGTCTTTTCTTTCCGACCAGCGGCACCGACTGCACCCGCGTGCAACCATTCGTGCGAACAATCCCGTCGAGCATCTCCGCGGCGAGGCTCACGGCCGAGGCGCTGCTGGACGGGCCGACGGCGACGGAGGCCGCTCGAGGAGCCCACGCCCCCTTCCCCCCCGGCAGCGGAATCCGTTCCGTCAATCTCCGCGGCGGAGTTCTGACCATTGATTTCAACGAGCGTCTCTCGAATGTCGGCGGCTCATGCCGCGCCCAGGCCATCCGGGCGTCCGTGGAGGCGACTCTGAAGGCCATCGATGGAGTCGACCGGGTCGTCATCACAGCGATGGGAAACGAGGATCAGGCGCTGCAGCCGTGAGGGAATGTTGGCTCTTGAATTGTGAATGTTGAATTGGCGCGCGAGAGAGGAAGGGCGGGTCATTCAGAGGCCGCACGGGAGACCGGAGAACCGTCACGACTGGTCTCGCGGCCGAAGAATCTCAGAATGCGCAGGCCGTCGTCGGGTTCTTATGAAGGTGCACTCGCATCGTCCGGACGTGACTGGACGCGTATAAGAACCCGACAGCGATCATCGCGACTGAGATTCTTCGGCCGCGACGCGATCTCATACTCTGCCCGGCTGGCGCGTGCGGCCTCTGAATGACCCCCGCGCATTGCGAGTTACTGGTGCGGCTCGCTCATCGCGTTCGCGATCGCCTCCGAGATCCTCGGCAGCATGCGGAGATCGTCCGAAACTCCACGCGTCAGGATTCCGGCGACGTACCGCGTCCCGTCCTCGAGCTCCACGATCATCACATCGTGCCGCACCTCGGAGGTCCAGCCAGCCTTCGACCAGAGCTTCGACCCCTCCGGGAGACTCTCTCCCGCGAACCCTTTGACCTGGCCTCCGTCGCCATCCCCGCCGGCAACTCGATGCATCAGTGTGAGCATCCGGTCACTCGCGGCCTCCGAGACCGCGCGGCGCCGCGCGATCCAGAGCGCCATGGCTGCCACCGCCTCGCTCGTCACCCGGTTGCGGTTCTCGCGATCCGCTCCGAGGAGCTGCTTCTCTCGGCCATAGATACCGTCGCACCAGGTCTTGCCGTTCGCATTCACGTCATATCCCATGGCGTGAAGCCATCGATTCACGACGTTCCGGCGCTCGACCCACCGCTTCCATTCGGTGCCGCTCATCTCCGGACCGCTGGTCGTCCCGCTCATGCGATCGATCATGTAGGACGTCGCGTCATTGCTGGAGTCGACGATCATGTCCTCCATGGCCTCATGGAGCGGGTCGTTGAGCACCAGGGGCGTTGGCGAGCCGCGCTCGGCAAGCTCGAAAGCCGCTGCCATGTAGAACAACTTCACGACGCTGGCCGGGTGATACGTGATCTCCGGCGCAAAGCTCGCTCGTCGAGGGGACGACGGGTCCGAGATGTCGACGACCGTCAACGAGAGATTGCCATCTGTCAGAGCGGAGTTCGCCTCCATCGCATCCTTTGCGATTCTGGCCAGCCGCGTCTCCAGTTGCTGGTCGACAGGGATGGCGACGAGATCACGGAAATCGGCTTGCGCCGAAGCCGCGATGATCGAGAGGAGAAGCGCCGCGCTCAGCGAGCGCGCCACGCCTGAATCCTCTCGACCACCGAATCGGGGGTGAATCCGAGCTCCCGCGCCAGAGCCTCGTAAGGCGCCGATGCACCGAACCGGTCGAGTCCGATCAGCAGGGCTTCGTGACCGGCCCACCGGTACCAGCCATCCGTCCTTCCCGCCTCGATTGCGACGATCGCGCTACGATCGCGACCGAGCACCTCATCCTGATACTTCCGGCTCTGAAGCGTGAAGAGCTCGAGACAGGGCGCCGAAACCACTCGGGCTTTCATGCCGCTCGCCGCCAGTCTCGACGCAGCGGCGACGGCGAGCGGAACCTCCGATCCCGTGGCCATGATGGTGAAATCTCCTTCCGCGAAGCTCTCGAGGACGTAGGCGCCCTTGAGGATCTTCGCCGGATCGAAGTCCGCGGACCGTGGCAGCGGCTCGAGCTTCTGCCGGGTGAGAGCGATCGCGGTCGGACCGTCGTTCCGTGACAGAGCGTGTGTCCACGCTGCCGCCACCTCGGCCCCATCGGCGGGGCGAAAAACGTGAAGATTCGGGATCAGGCGCAGGGCGAAGAGATGCTCGATCGGTTGATGCGTCGGTCCGTCCTCTCCCAGGAACACCGAGTCGTGGGTGAAGACGAAGATCGAGGGGAGGCCCATCAGCGCGGCCAGTCGAATCGAAGGGCGCATGTAATCGGAGAAGATCAGGAACGTTCCGCCGTAAGCTCGCCAACCTCCGTGAAGCACCATTCCGTTGACCATCGCGGCCATGGTGTGCTCGCGGACACCGAAGTGCAGATTTCTGGCTGTGAACGCATCCGCGGGAGGAGGACCCGAGGTCTGGCTCTCGCGCGCGAGGTTGCCCTCCCCTTCGAGCATCGTGTTGTTCGAGGGGGCCAGATCCGCCGAGCCTCCCGCGACGAACGGAACGAGCGAGGCAACCCGCTGCAGCACCTTGCCGGAAAGAGCTCGCGTGGCAGCCGCCTTCTCGCTCTTCGCCGCCTTCAGCAGCTCCTCGTAGGTCTCCTCCGGAAGCTCTCTGCTCCAGAAGTGATCCCAGATCTCCGCGAGATGAGGCTGCGACGCGTGCCATTCCTTCATCCGCTTCTCCCACTTCTTCCGTGAGCGCGCCAGCTTCGCGGTGCGGCGCGCAAACTCCGCCCGCACCGGCTCAGGGACCAGGAATGCGGGTTCCGCGGGCCACCCCAGCGCGCGCTTCGTCGCCGCGGCTTCCTCCGGGCCCAGAGGCGATCCGTGAGCCTCCGCGGTTCCATGAAGATTGGGAGCGCCCCAGCCGATCACCGTCTTCGCGCAGATGAGCGACGGTCGATCCGTCACCTTCTGCGCTTTCCGGATCGCCTTTCGAACCTGACTCCGGTCGTGTCCGTCGATCCGGAGAACGTGCCATCCGTACGACTCGAACCGCTTCCGGATGTCTTCGGAGAAAGCCAGCCGCGTCTCTCCCTCGATCGAGATCTGGTTGTCGTCCCAGAAATAAATGAGATTCCCGAGGCCGAGGTGTCCAGCGAGCGATCCAGCCTCATGACTGATCCCTTCCATCAGATCGCCGTCCGAACAGAATGCATAGATGAAGTGATCGGCGGGACGAAAGTCCTCCGAGTCGAACCGCGCGGCGAGCATTCGGGCCGCCAGACCCATTCCCACTCCATGGGCGAAACCCTGTCCCAGAGGCCCGGTCGTGATCTCGATCCCCGCGGCGTGACCGTACTCCGGATGACCCGCCGTGCGGGAGCCCCACTGCCGGAACGCTTTGAGCTCCTCGATGGTCATCTCCTTGTAGCCGGTCAGATGGAGGAGCCCGTAGAGAAGCATGGAGGCGTGTCCCGCGGAGAGGATGAAGCGGTCGCGCCCGGGCCAGTCCGGACGCCTGGGATCGTGGCGCAGGAATTCCGTCCAGAGGACGAACGCCATGTCCGCCATCCCCATGGGTGTGCCCGGATGACCCGACTTCGCGGCCTCGACGGCGTCGACGGCGAGGAACCGAATGGTGTCGACGCAGAGCTGCTCGAGCCGATCCTTTTCCCCCATCGGCTCGTTCGATTGCTCCGCCGCCCCCATCGTGTCGCGAGCTTCCTTCGCTGTCTCGGAGGGCGCCTGCCCGCGAATCGGTTCCGCCATCATTTTCCTCCTCTGGAATGGCCGGATTATACCCATCGCCATTCGCGATGGCTGCGCGTGCGGGCTGCGCGTGCGCAGCGTTATCCCCGCGGCCGACGGCCGCACTGACCGGATCTCTCCGCCACGGGATTCCCGTGAAGATCCGATATGATCCGGGTCACCAACAGACGGACAACCCGGACACTCAGCACTCAGCACTCGTAGGAACGTCGCACGCTCTGCGCCACAAGGACTCGCCCTTCAGCACTCTCTTCAGCAAGGAGCCGCCTTGAATCTCTTCCCTGAACAATCCGATCACCCACTCTTTCGATACTTCGATGACGGCGAGCGGACACTGGTGGAAGCCATCGGGCTGGTGATCGAGCTGGATGACGGCGCGATCCTCGCAAAGGCCGGACAGAGAGACACCAGGCTCTTCACCGTGGAGCAGGGTGTCATCGAGATCGTCGCGCCAAACGGACGCGTCCTCGCCACGGTTGGGACCGGCGACGTCATTGGCGAGATCTCCTTCGTGGACGAATCGCCCCGGCTGGCCACGATGAGGGCGGCGGAGCCATCGCTGGTTCGCGCATGGGAGAGGTCGAGCCTGCTGGATGCACTGAAGGACGAGCCGGCGACGCTGGCGAAATTCACGACGGCGCTCTGCCAGCTTCTGGTCGAGCGCTTGCGGGATACTGCCAAAGCCGGCGTCGCTCCGCGGAACTGATGTCGTCGCGCTGAACATTGGAGGACTGGATGGCAAATTCAATCGACCGGAAGAAAGTGACTGCGCTCCTCAATCAGATCCTCGAGGCGGAACTGGCTGGAGTGGTCCGCTATACCCACTACTCCTTCATGGTCTATGGCTACAACCGGATCCCCATCGTCTCGTGGCTTCGCGATCAGGCGAACGAGGGGCTGGCTCACGCTCAGCTCGCCGGCGAATTGCTGACCTCTTTCGGCGAGCATCCTTCGCTGGCCATCGGCCACCTTCTGGAGACGCATAAGCACGACATCGGTCAGATCCTCGAGGAAGCCCTCGCAAACGAGAAAGAATCGCTGGTGCTCTACCGCGCACTGCTCGACGAGGTTCGCGATCGCTCCGTGGTTCTCGAGGAGTACGCCCGCCAGCAGATCGCCGCCGAGGAACAGCACGCGTTCGAAGTCGATAAGATGCTCCGGAAACCCGGCGAAGTGGGACGATTCAGCGGGTAGGGATCGTGGCTCACCCACACGCGGAATCATGCTGAGGGGTTTCCTGAAGTTCCTCTGGAATTCGAAATTCCGAAAGGAGTATCCGATGCTGAAAACGGGTCAGCCCGCACCTGAATTCGAAGCGCGGGATCAGGATGGCAATCTGCGACGCCTGGAGGATTTCCGAGGCAGAAACGTCGTCCTCTGGTTTTTTCCGAAAGCCGACACCCCCGGGTGAACGGCCGAGGGGTCCCGGTTCCGGGACCTTCAGGCGGAGTTCAACGAGGCAGGGGCCGATATCGTCGGATGTTCCTTCGATGACGTGGACGCCATGAAGCGTTTCGCTCAGAAGAACGATTTCCCTTTCCCTCTGCTCAGCGATCCCGACCGCTCCATCGCACTCGCTTACGGCGCGTGCGACTCGGCGAATGACGAATATCCGAGGCGCGCCGCCGCGGTGATCGATCCCGAGGGAAAGATCAGCGAGTTTTACCCATCGGTCGACGCGCGAAAGTTTCCGGACGAACAGCTCGAGCGCCTTCGACAGGATTCCTAGTACGCGGCGTTCACTTCATCCACTCGAACGTGGTGTAGTGGTCGCCATTCATCCCGAGTCTGCGGTAGACATCCTGGGCGCGCTGGTTCCTCTTGTCGACATAGAGCCGGATTCCGCCCACGGCGTCGTCTGCTGTCGCGAGGCTCTTTATGTGATCGTAGAGAAAGGCGTAGACGCCCTGGCCGCGGAGCTCCGGCTCCACCCAGACGCTCTGAATCCACCAGATCATCCTGTTTCGCCAGTCGCTCCACTCGAACGTGATCATCAGACTTCCGATCGGCCGCCCCTGGGACTCGGCGATCCAGTAGTGGCCGAGCGAGGGATCCTTCATCAGCGCGCCGAGTCCGGCTCGCAGCGTCTCCGCATCGAGCGCGAGATCCTCGGTTTCCCGCGCCAGCCCCTGTTGAAAGCGGACCAGCGTCTCGATGTCGGGCTCGGTTCCCGGACGGCACACGAGCGCCGGAATCGTTGATCTTCGAGCCATCACGTCTCCCCCTTCGAGGTGGGTCAGGTCTGAAAATCCAAACTTTACTAAATAAAGTTGATTTTTCAGACCCGCCCCCAACTTTCGAAAGATCGTGCCGGATTCGATCGCCCCCTCTACAATCGGCGCGTGAACGAATCGCGCGAGAAAGCGGATACCGGGCCGGACGTGGTGATCATCAATCCTCCCCCACGCACGCGATTCGCGATTTACGCGGTCGTGATGTTCTGGCTGCTCACCCTCGGTGTTCTCTGGGCGGCCTTCCGCATCCTCACCCCTTTCCTCACGCCGATGCTGCTCGCGATCGTGGTGGTTACCCTGACTTACCGGACGTATGAGCGCCTGCTGCTCCAGTTCCGCGGCCGACGGAACCTCGCCGCGACCGTGATGCTGCTCTTCGTCACGATCGTGCTGGTGATTCCCGCTGTGATCCTTGCCAGCCTGCTGATCCAGGAGGCCGTCACGCTCTTCATGCGGATCGAGCAGAGCGACTACAGGGGATTTTTCTCCTCGCTTCGAATCGAAGAACGGATCTCCGCGATCCAGCGCTGGGCTCCGTGGGTCCGTCTCGATCAGGCCCGGATCGAGGAGCTTGCGATGAACATCGTCCGGCAGGTGCCCGCGATCGTGGCCACCCAGGGAACCCGGCTGATCGCCGGCTTCTTCGGCCTCTTCATCGGGTTCCTGCTCATGCTGCTCGCGTCGTTCGTCTTTTACACCGAGGGGGCGAAGATGATCGGGGAGCTCAAGGTGCTCTCGCCGCTTCCGGACGAATGGGATGAGCACATTCTCCGGAAGTTCAGAGGCGTGGCCGATGCGACGTTCAGGGGACAGTTGCTGACCGCCCTGGCGCAGGGCTTCGTGGCTGGCATCGGGCTGGCGATCACAGGGGTGCCCGGCGCTGCTCTCTGGGGCGGGGTCTCCGCCATCTTCTCCCTGATCCCAATGGTGGGCGCCGCGGCGGTCTGGCTACCCGCCTCGCTATTTCTCGCCTTTAACGCATCCCAGGGTGACATCGGATGGTGGAAACCGATCTTCCTGCTGGCGTGGGGATTCGGAGTCGTCTCGCTCGTCGACAATCTGGTCAGGCCGATGGTGATGCGAAGCGGCGTCAACATGCATCCGATCATTCTCTTCTTCGCGATTCTGGGAGGTCTGCAGGCGTTCGGCTTCACCGGCCTCTTCCTCGGGCCGCTCGTCTTCGTTCTCCTTGTCACGTTGATAGAGATTTACAAGACGGCGCTGGCGCCCGATCAGGAAGTCCCCGAACCTGCAGCTTCGCCCGCCGATCCCGCAACGCCGGCGATTTGATTCGTTTCGCGGGTCAGTCGTCGAGCAGCATGCGATCGAGGCCGTGAATCTTCGCGCGCGTGAGTTTCAGCGCGTCGCGAGTTTCATATCCGCGGGACCGGAGCTTCCGCACGAAATCGGGAGTGACGCCGTGAATGCGCATCTCCACCGCCTGATCGTCGCTGAACGTGACTCCGAGCGAGCGCATCTCCTCGATGTACTCGGGGGTCACGCCATGGATCCGCATCCTCTTCGCTTCGTCCGCGTCGAGATCGAGCCCGAGGGCCTTCATTTCGCGAAGCCACGCGGCCGTGACGCCGTGAATCCGCATTCCGACCAGGTCGTCGCCGTCGAGATCCCACCCGAATGAGCGCATCTCCCGGACATAGGCGGGAGTGACTCCATGGATTCTCATTGCGATCCAATCCTTGACGTTCGACGCGCTCACTCCGAGTTGCTTCATCTCCCGCACGTACTCGGGAGTCACGCGGTGAATCGCGACGGACATGAGCTCCTTCCGGTCCTTTGGAACGATCCCCACGGACCGAAGGCCTTCCAGGGTCTCCGCGCCAAAGTCCACTACCGCGAATAGAAAGTGATCCCGGTCGGTCAGATCCTCGTAGCCAAGGGAGTTCATCCTCGAGCCGAACGCCTCGCTGGGAAGGAACGTGAAGTGGCCCGAGCCCCGGGTTCCCGTGAAGTTCCCCTCCATGCGGATCGTTCCTGCATCCCGGTTGATCGCGAAGCTCGCCGGAGTCGGACGCGTCGACTGGAAGAGAGAACGATCGAGCCCCACGAAATCCGACAAAAGGAACGAGCTCTGGTGCTGGTTGAAGCCACGGCTTCGGAAACTGAGGGAGAGATCGACTTTCTCCCCTTCGACATCGGCGACCCAGACACCTTCGAGAGTCGCTCCTTGAGCTCCAGTCACGGTGAGCAGAAGAACCAGGGCAATCAACAGACGCACTACGGGCATGCGAGACTCCTTTCGAATCCCGGCACCCGAGCTGCTGCGAGGCGGCGGGGCACGGGTTTCAGGTCAGTTCTTTTTCTTCAATCCCAGAATGAACGCCGCGTCGACGCCGCTGGCGCGGAGCTGCACCAGATCGTCCACGCTCAACCGCGTGAGACCCGCGTTCTTCATCTCCCGAATCCAGACCGCCGTGACGCCGACGGCGCGCAGCTCCTGCATCTCGTCCGCGGTGAGGCTCGGGTAACCCGATTCGCGCATCTCGTGGATCCACTCGGGAGTCACGCCGACTGCCCGAAGCGAAACCAGGTCATCGAGATCGCCGGCGCGGATGCCGAGGCGGCTCAGCGACTCGAGATACTCGATGCTGACGCCGACGGCGCGCGCCGACACGATCTCATCCGGCTCGGCCGTCGTGTATCCGGCGGCCCGAAGGGCTTTTACGTATTCAGGAGTGAGGCCGACAGCTCTCATCTCGACCGCGTCCTCGAAGCCCTCGGTCAGGAGACCGACTTTCTTCATCTCGGCGACCCACTCGGAGGTGACGCCGACGGCGCGAAGCTGCGCGATGTCCTCGGCATCGAGGTTCTCGCCGAAGAGCCGCCTGACTTCCCTCACGTAGGCGGGGCTGACGCCGAGGGCTCGAAGCGAGATCAGGTCGTCTGGATCGAGGTCGGAGATCCCCGCCGCCCGCATCTCATCGAGCCACGCCGTGCTGATGCCCACCGCCCGCATGGCCTGAATCTCACTCGCGTCGAGATCTGCGTAGCCAGCCTTCTTCATCGCCTCGACGTACGCCGGCGAGACGCCGACCGACTTCAATGCGACCAGCTCGGAGAGCGAAAGATCGTATCCGACCGCTTTCATCTGGCGAATGTAGTCGCCGTCGACTCCGACGGATCGGAGCCGGATCAACGCCTCGACATCCATCGAGTCGGACGGCTCGCCTCTCACTTCGACGACTTCCTGAGCTGACGCAATCATCGTCACCGGATCGCCGATCGCGAAGGCCCCCGCGACGCCTTGCTTGACGGCAGACCTCATCGAGGCGGCGCCCATCCCCCCGGCGATACCTCCCTCGATTCCCTGGATCATTGCGGAGTGCGTCCCGGTCCTGTCCGAGTCGCTCGTGAGAATCAGCGTTTCAGGATCAGCCTGACCTCCCCCACCTCCCGAGAGCGGCGAAAAGGAAGCGATCGCGGCGAGCAGATGGGAAGAGGGCGAGTACGAGAACGGTCGCGCTGATGGATCGTCGGTGTTGGTCACCGGAGCGGCCAGCGTGGCGACCGCGACCAGGGTCACGGCCGCGAGTCCCGCGAACCATCCCGGCACCACGTGCGGGGAGGCATCCCCCCCGACCAGACGACGGATTCTTCCGAGAAGCGAGCCTCCCGTAGCGGCCACGGAGGGCTCAGCCAGTGCCCGCAACTGTTCCAGTCCCGTGAGAGCGTGAGCGTACTGAAGAGGATCGCCGCAAAAAGCGACCGCGAGATCGTCGCAGCAATGCTCACGCTCGATACGAACCTGCCGGGAAATCCACCAGACGGCTGGATGATAGAAGAAGAGAGTCTCGATCAGATTCTGCAGGAGATTGACGAGGAAGTCGTGACGGCGAATGTGGGCGATCTCATGCGCCAGAATCATCTCGAGCTGCCGGGTCGAGAGTCCGCTGACGGCCGCGAGCGGAACCAGGATCGTCGGCCTCAACCAGCCGATCACCGTCGGGACCTCGACACTCGCCGAGTGAAGGAGCGCAACCGAAGGGGTCAGCCGGATTCGTCCGGACAACCGTCGCAGCGCCAGATTCCATTCGGACTCGAGATCCTCCCTGGCGTCACGCACCAGGGCGAGGATCGTCCGGTAGCCGTAGATGAGACGGATCGAGAAGAAGAGAACTCCGGCGAACCAGATCGTGACCAGCGTCGGCGCCGCGGATTCAACGAGGCGCTCGAGTACGTTGCCCAGCCCGGCGGCCGGTTCGCCTCTCACCCACGCCCTCGGAGAGAACATCTCGGAGGCAGCAATGACCGGTTCCACGGAGACGGTTTCGGAAGCGAGCGGAGGAGGGGCGCCGCCATCCGTCCGCAGCATCGTGAACGTGACGATTCCCGCGACTCCGAAAGATAAGAGGGCCGCGACCGCGACCGCGTAACGAGCCTCGGACGAGCGTTTCCTCAGCAGCTCGAGTGCAATCGCGAGAACTGCAGCGATCAGCGCGCCCTGCCAGAGGAGATGAATGAGAGTTCCCGCCGCCGCCTGGACGAGATCCGTGTCGAATGTCGGAGTCATCGCGCTTCCTCCTCGAGCTTCGCGAGAAGGCTGCGAATCTCGGCCAGTTCCTTTCCTGATGTTCGTCGCGTGGATAGCGCCTGCAAAACGAGTTTGGTGGCGGATCCGCCGAAGGCGCGATCCAGGAGATCCCCGAGGAGCTGCTTCTGAGTCTTCTGCTCGCTCAGGGCGGGGCGGTAGACGTGAGCCCGCTCGGATTCATCCCGCTCCACCAGCCCCTTCTCGGTCATGATCTGCATCAGCTTCAGCACCGTGGTGTATCCGATGGCGCTGGAAGCGCTCAGCTTGTCGTGGACCTCGCGGACCGTGCATTCTCCCCGGTCCCACAGCACGCGCAGAATGGCGAGCTCTCCGTCGGTCGGTCGTGGTGTGGTCACTCGTTCGCTCATGATCATCTCCATCGATACGGGCAATCTATACGAAGGTTTTCGTATTGTCAACGAAGACCTTCGTATGTTACTGGCCCGGTAGCCCGAGTCATATCCCCGTCAAGCGGGCGAGGCATTCCATTTCTGATTTGGCGCGCCGGACCGGGCATCGTAAACTCCCGCCGACCTTAAGACAGACCCCATAAAAATGGCCTATGACCGGAAGCGACGAGTCGACCGGATCCGACTCGGGGAGCCACTGATCGGACGTCTAGGCGCCGAGAGCGTCGTGCTCGTCGACATCAGCCTGGACGGAGCGAGAATCGAGCATCACGAGCCCGTGAAGATCGGCGCCACCATGCGGCTGAGCTTCCGCTGGAACGACCAGCAGATCGCCCTGGGATGCCGGGTGACTCGATGCAAACTGGAGCGGTTCGCCGTCGGCAGCGACGGGCTGACCATTTACCACTCGGGGCTTCATTTCACCGAGACGGGCGAGAGCCGGAACATCATCCGGCAATTCGTTCTGGAGCACATCGCCCGCTCACTTGCCGAACAGAGAGCCAATGCCCGGGGGGAGTTGCCGATCTCGGTCGAGAAAATGCCGATTTTTCGCGGGCATTCGCTGACGGCGAATCCGACCGAGGTGCTTCACGTCGAAGGCCTGCAGTCCCAACTCCCTGCCGCGAGAGTCGCGCGACAGACCGGATATATCTCCTGCCGCCTCGATCAGAACAGCTGGAGAAAGACGCACACAGCGGATCCGGCACAGCCGTCGAACGGGTTCACGGTCTCGGCCGCCGAGGATCTCGGTCAGATCGACGAATTGTGCGAGAACTACCGGAAATCGGACGAGGACGGGCGGGAGTTCATCCGACTTCTGGCCCGGCTGAGCATCACCGATGCCGAGGGGGGTCACACCTGAGCGGACACCCGGCACGATCCGCGCCGCGGAGTCATTCCCCCCAACCCTCCTGACTGCCGGACCGATTCAGGTCGGGTAGTGAGAAGCCTCCAGAGATCCCACCGATGGATTCACTCAGCGTAGAGGAGCAGGGAAGCCCCTTCAATATATCCTTCGTTATACGGATCCGCCCCGGCGCAGGGCTTTGAGCTCTCCCCTCCGCTTTTTCTCCTCCAGACGCCTGCGCTTCGATGCCTTCGGCACCTTTTTCTTCTTTCGGGGGGGCCTGTCGGTGAGCGCGTCCTGCAGCAGTTCGATGAACCGAGCCAGGGCGGCCTCCCGATTCATCGGCTGCTCACGATAGCGCTGCGAGGAGACCTGGAGTATCCCCTGCCGGTTGATCCTCGAGGCCAGCCGCTCCTTCAGGCGCGTGCGCACTTCCTCCGACAGCGCCGGGGAGGACTCGACGTCGAAGAGAAGTGTGATTCGCGAGCTCACCTTGTTCACGTTCTGGCCACCCGGACCGCTGCTTCGGGAGGCAACGTACCGCAGCTCGCTTTCGGGAATGGTGAGGTCAGGGCGAATCTCGATCATGAGCGATCCTCGACTCCTCCATCCGGTGCCGGAGGCGTGCCGACGAATGATGGCGCCTCAGCCGGCATAAACAAAGAGCGGAGGGTTGCCCCTCCGCTCCGGCCCATCATTGGATTCGTGATCAGCGAGACGCGATCGTGGTGCTGGCCAGTCCGAGCCACGGACGATTCTGCGTCGGGCGATAGAAGCTCTTGACCGCGGCGACGTAGTGAACCGCTTCCTGCGTGGCTCCGGGACCCTTCTTTTTCACCGCCGTCGGACCGGCGTTGTAGGCGGCGAGACTCAGCTCCAGGTCGCCGTCGAAGGTGTCGAACATCTCGGCCAGATACTTCGCTCCGCCAAGGACGTTCTGCCGGGCATCGAACGGATCGCGGACTCCGACGTAGGCGGCGGTCCGTGGCATCAACTGCATCAGCCCCTGCGCACCTCGTGAGGAGACGGCGCGCTGGTCGAATCGCGATTCCTGGTAGGCAACGGCGGCGATCAGGTTGGGATCGAGACCCGTGCTGGCCGCTGCTTCCTCGAAAATCTGCTGGAGAGACGAGGGGACCGCCGTCGGGATCCGGGCGCCGCTGCCGAGCACGGCCTTCGTCACTTCGGTGCGCTTGCGCGGCGCGAAGATTCTGTCCCAGAGCGAGCCCGCTTCCGCAACGGTCGAGGTCGCAAAGGTCATGGCGAGCGCAATCAGGGCGAGTCTCGTGTTCCGCATTTTCATCCTCCTCGATGCGGCCCACGGTGATTCGCCTCCCCATCCCGTTGCCACCTTCGGCAGCCCGGCTTCCTGACCATTCAGGCCCGTTGCTTTGCGCCCCTCCGTCGCCGAAGGTTTGCCCTTTTCGTGTGGCCGCTTTCGTTTCACTATAACAAGCTGACCCGGAGGTAATTCCAGATCTAAAGCTCTACAAACAATGTCGTTAGTCCCACCTTGTCCTCAACCGATTTGAGCCGTAACCGGGACTGAAAATAGCGAGCCCGGCGGTGCCCAGAGTAAGCCGCCCAGCCCTTTACGACGAAACCCTCAGAGTGGCGGGCGGCGTCTCGCCGCCCAGCCCTTGCGACGAAACCTTCGGAGTGGCGGGCGGCGTCTCGCCGGCTGAAGCCGGCGCCACAGGTTTCCCTGCCTTGCCTTTCCCCTCGCTCCTCTACCCTCTTCCCTATCTTTACCCTACCCTTCAGCTCGATGCAGCTCGACCGACCTCTCGACCCTCTGGAGCTCCGGGTTCTTGGATCTCTTCTGGAAAAGCAGCAGGCCACGCCGGATCTCTACCCTCTGACGCTCAACGCCATCGCCGCGGCCTGCAACCAGAAGACGAACCGGGATCCCGTCATGGATTTGGGCGAGGACGATCTGCGCGGCGCGCTGCAGCGTCTTCAGGAACTGAATCTGGTCTGGGAGATTCATGGAGGCCGCGCGCTTCGCTACGATCACCGGCTCGACGGACGCTGGGGGCTCACCCAGAAGACCAAAGCGCTGATCTCTATCCTCTTTCTCCGCGGGCCCCAGACCGCCGGTGAGCTGCGCAACCGATCCGAGCGGCTCGCCCGGTTCGACTCCATCGAGGACGTCGAAGGGGAGCTTCGATTTCTCGGCAAGGGGAATGAACCGCTGGTGCGGGAGCTCCCCCGGCGTCCCGGCCAGAAGGAGAACCGCTGGGTTCATCTGGCGGGTGACGTGACGCCCGACGACTCTCCCGAGCCCCATCCAAGAGCTTCATCATCGATGGCTGAGCGGATCGAACGACTCGAGTCGGACGTGGCAGAGCTTCGCGCTCAGTTGGAAGAGCTGCGACATTCCCTCGGAGATTGAAGCTCCCGGACGTCGTAGTTTTTCTGAATGTCGAGACCGCTCTCACCATTGAGGCTTAACACGTCGTTCATCCTCGATGACGGAGTACGTACGGATATTCATTGATCTGTGTCAGCGGCCACGTCACGAAAGTTGTTACAACTGAACCGCGCCGTTGCACGGCGGGCAACTAATTCAATTTGAGAGCGTAGTGAGCATCGAGTGCTGGTGAACCTGGCCGAGCTCCTCATTCCATGACTTCGACGGACGAAGTATGTATCGGTTGCGGGGTGGCGCCGGTCGTTCAGGTGAATGACCGGAAGCTGTGCGGCAACTGCTTTCTCCTCGGCATCTCCGTTTCTCTCCAGTCGACGGCGAATCACGCCGAGGCGATCGAAGAATACGCGCGCGCAGCGGGAGCCGAGCAGGTTCCCATCCATGAGCTGCGTTCCACCCTCGTCGCAGCGATCGACGAGATTCAGCGCCTGCGGGAGCGGCTCGACGAAATCGTCAAAGCGGCCTCCGCGCATCCCCCTCGCTGAAGTCCGGCTCCGCTCGACGACGCCGGCGCTCACCGCGTCTCTTTTTCGTACGGCAGACCGAGCGCCCTCGGAGCCCGAGACCGACCGATGAACCCCGCCAGTACGATCATGGTGAGCAGGTACGGGATCATCTGAATGAACTGAACCGGTACCGGCGCCACGCCCTGCATCTGGATCGCCACGGCCTCGGCGAAACCGAACAGCAGGCAGGCCAGCATGGTCTGCACGGGCCTCCACTTTCCGAAGATCAGTGCCGCCAGTGCAATGAACCCACCCCCGGCCGCCATGTTCCGCGTGAAGAGCGAAGATTGTCCTGTCGAGAGGTACGCTCCTCCGATCGCGGCGAGCGCCCCGGAGAGAAGTACGCATGCCCAGCGGATCGAATCGACCCGGATTCCAGCCGCATCCGCCGCTTCCGGATTCTCCCCCACCGCGCGCAGCCGGAGCCCGAAGCGTGTCCGGTTCAGAACCCACCAGGTGACCGGCACGAGAAGGAAGGCCAGGACGACGGGCGTCATCGGCAGAAGGTTGCGCTGTGGAATCTGCGGAGTCGCTCCGGTGGAATCGAAGAACGCGCCGCTGAGCAGCGCCGGCACCCCGAGAAAGAGAATGTTGATCGCTGTGCCGCTCACCACCTGGTCCGCATGAAATCGGATCGTCGCCAGAGCGTGAATCGCCGCGACGAGGATTCCCGCTCCGATCGCGGCCAGGAGGCCGACCCATGGATTCCCCGAGAAATGAGTCACCGTGGCCGCGGTGAACGCGCCGGCCAGGAGCAATCCCTCGAGAGCGATGTTGATGACGCCCGAGCGCTCCGAGAAGAGGCCCCCGAGGGCCGCCAGCAGGAGCGGCGTCGACAGACGGATCGTCGAGAAGAGAATGGCGACGCCGATCAGGTCGTCCATCAGACTTTCTTCCCCCGCCTGAACGGGAGGCGGAATCCCGAAGCCGACGCTACGAACAGGATGATGATCGCCTGCAGCACGAGGACGAGATCCTTGGAGACGTGCTCCGTGAAGATGTCGACGAACAGGCCTCCCCGGAGCAGTGCTCCGAAGAGAATCGCGGCGAGCAGGACGCCGAGTGGATTTCGCCGGGCCAGCAAGGCCACGGCAATCCCGGTGAAGCCGTAGCCGGCCGAGAAACCATCGTAGAAACGGTAACGGTAGCCGAGCACTTCTCCGATCCCCACCATCCCGGCGAGCGCGCCCGAGAGAGTCATCGCGAGGATGATCTGACGGGAGGTCCGGATGCCACCATACTCGGCGGCCGCCGGGCTGGCTCCGGTCGCGCGGATCTCATATCCCCATCGCGTTCGCCAGAGGAAGAAAGCCACCGCTCCGCAAGCGACCAGCGCCAGGATGAACGCGATGCTGAGGGGAATCCGCTCCGGGAGTCCGGGGATGAAGCGGCCGAGTCGCGCGATGCGAGCGTGATCGGCGATCGGTCCGGTCTGCATGACCGCATCGCCCGGTTCCCTGAAGTGATACTGCGTCAGGTAGTTCGTCAACGCGACCGCGATGAAGTTCATCATGATCGTGTTGATGACCTCGTGCGACCCGAACTTCGCTTTCAGCACTCCAGGTACCGCCCCCCAGAATCCCCCCGCCAGCATCGCGGCGAGCATGGCCAGAGGAATGAGAATCCATCCAGGGAGGCCGGCCAGGCTGATTCCGACCCACGCGGCGGCGAACGCTCCGACATAGAGCTGCCCCTCGGCGCCGATGTTCAGCAGCCCTGCATGGAGCGCGAGCGCGACCGCGAGCCCGGTGAAGATGAGCGGCGTCGCATAAAACAGCGTGTACCCGATTCCATCGGGCCAGGAGAGCGCGCTCCCGATCATCAGACGGTACGTCTCGACCGGATCGTCCTTGATCAGGATGACGATGACGGCACCCAGAAGAAAGGCCGCCAGGATCGCCAGGAGCGGAACGGCCAGAGCTCGGAGCCGCCTCACGCGTCACCCCGGGCGCTTCCGCCTGTCATCAGCAGACCGATACTGGCGATCGATTGAGTGGCGGGATCGACTTCGCCGGCAATCTTTCCTTCCCGCATCACCAGCAGGCGGTCCGAGAGCGATGTCACTTCCTCGAGCTCGGCCGAGACGAGGAGGATTCCGCATCCGCTGTCACGCAGCTCGACCAGCTTCCGATGAATGAACTCGATCGCCCCGATGTCGACGCCGCGCGTCGGCTGCGAGATCAGGAGCAGTCGCGGCGACGAATCGAGCTCTCTGCCGAGAATCAGCTTCTGCTGGTTTCCGCCGGACAGCGACCGCGCGGCGAGGTCCGGATTCGGAGGGCGGACGTCGAAGTCGCCGATGATCCGGCGGGCCCGCGAGTCCATGGCGCCACGATCCAGAAGTGGGCCCTTCGAGACTTCCTCGTTCCTCTGGGCGCCGAGAATGGCATTTTCGCGAAGGTCGAACTCGAGGATCAGTCCCCGGCGGTGCCGATCTTCCGGCACGTGGGCCATCCCCTTTCCGCGGCGATCGCGAGGGAGATCACTCCCGATCCCTTTTCCCTTCAACTCGACGGTCCCGCTGACTCTCGAGGAAGGGAGAAGCCCCCAGAGGGCTTCCAGGAGCTCGGTCTGCCCGTTCCCCTCGACGCCCGCGATTCCGACGATCTCCCCGGCGCGCACCTCGAACGTCACTCCGTCGACACGGACTCCGGAGTCGTCGACGACCCGCAGATCGCGCACCGACAGAACCGTTTCGCCCGGCCGTGCCGGAGGCTTGCTGACCGTCAGGAGAACGTCGCGTCCGACCATCATCCTTGCGAGTTCGGCGGCGCTGGTCTCCCGGGTCGGACGCTCTCCAATGACCTTTCCGTCACGCATCACCGTCACGGTATCGGAGATCGCCAGCACCTCGGACAGCTTGTGCGTGATGATGACGACCGTCTTTCCCTCGCTCCGCATGGAACGGAGAATGGCGAAGAGCTCTTCGACTTCCTGAGGAGTCAGCACCGCGGTCGGCTCATCGAGGATGAGGATTCTCGCGTCGCGATAGAGCGCCTTGAGCAGCTCGACTCTCTGCTGCTGCCCCACCGACAGATTCTCGATCGTGGCGGCGGGATCGATGGCCAGGCCGAAACGTATCGAGAGATCGCGGATCCGTTCCGCGGCCTCGCCCATCTCGAGCGAGATCGATCCAGGCTCGGCCCCCAGAATGATGTTTTCGGCGACGGTCATCGTGTCGACCAGCATGAAGTGCTGATGGACCATCCCGATGCCCGCCTCGATCGCATCCTGAGGATTGCGGATCTCGACGGACTTCCCCTCGACCGCGATCTCTCCTTCGTCGGCGCGATAGAAACCGTAGGCGATTCGCATCGCCGTCGACTTTCCCGCTCCGTTCTCACCGACGATTGCGTGAATGCTCCCCGCTGGAATCGTGATCGTCACCCCGGAATTCGCAGCCACAGGGCCGAAATACTTCGTGATTCCGCGAAGCTCGAGCATGCTACGAGCCCCCCGCGGACATCGCATCGGTGACGACGATCTCGCCGTCGATGATCTTCCGTTTCGCCGCTTCCACCTCGGCGAGGACGGCGGGATCGATCAGATGGCGATTGTGCTCGTCGAGCGAATACCCGACCCCCTCGTTCTCGAGCCCGTAGACGTGGATTCCTCCCTGGAATCGGCCCGCGACGATCTCCTCGATGATGTGATAGACCGCATTGTCGATGCGCTTGACCATGCTCGTCAGCACGTATCCCGGTTTGACCCAGTTCTGATTGGAATCGACACCGATCACCAGCTTGTCAAACTGCTCGGCGGCGTCGAACGCGCCGAGTCCCGAATTCCCGGCGGCCGTGAAGATCACGTCGGCGCCGCGTCGGATCTGCGCGACCGACAGTTCCTTTCCCTTCCCGGGGTTATTCCAGGCGGCGTCGGTCACACCGACGTAGTTGTCGATCACTCGGATGGCGGGGTTCACCGCCCGCGCCCCTTCCTCGTAGCCGACCTCGAAGCGGCGGATCAGGGGGATATCCATGCCGCCGATGAAACCGATCGTTCCGGTCTCGCTGGCGTGGGCCGCGATCATACCCACGAGATACGATCCCTCATGTTCCTTGAACACGAGCGAAGCGACGTTGGGAAAATCGATCACTCCGTCGATGATCGCGAAGCGGATGTCCGGGTAATCCCGGGCGACCGTTTCCAGGATGGCGGTCTGAGCGAAGCCGACTCCGATGATCAGATCGTAGCCCCGCTCGGCGAACGCACGCATGGCGGGCTCGATCGAGTTGGGGTCGCCGGGCTCCACGTCGCGAAGCACGATCGGCAGCGCCTGCGCCGCGCGCTTGACCCCTTCCCAGGCGGCCGCGTTGAACGAACGATCGTCTTTCCCGCCGATGTCGAACACGATTCCGACGTGGATCTTGTCCCGATCCTCGGCGGGCCGGAGGCGCGGACTGCAGGAGAGCACGACCGCCGAAAAGAGCACGGCGGCTACGGCGAACCGTCTGAGAATGCTGCCGGGCTCCGGGAGGATTGCGGGCATCGGTTCGGCGCGAATCGTTGCAGAATCCGCCCAAAGTGGCAAGGCCGCGTCGCGGCCCGGTGAGCCTCAGACCAGACTAGCTCGTCGATTCGTCCGTTGCCCCGAACTCCCTCGCAGTTTTCCCGCACGATTCACAGGGAAGCTCGGTCCACGGCCTCGGCACGCTCCCCTTCTGCGGATGGATGATCACCTCACCGCCGCACTGAAGACAGCGCATCCAGACAACCGGCTTTCCGGCCGGATCGAACCGTACAAAACAGGTCGGTCTCGTCACGGGTCTCCTCTACGTTCGACGCGGAAACAGACGCCTCGTTTCAAGGTGTGTTCGAGACGGCGGTTTCCCTACCCCATCCATCGTTGGGGCTTCCTTACTTTCGATGGGGGGGCGTGGGGGGCAGGGAAGAGGAGCGAGGGGGAAGGGAGAAGCAATCCCCGGTTGTTGTGGCGCCGGCTTTCAGCCGGCTGCCGCGCGAAGCGCGCTCTGTACTGCGTGAGCCCGCACTGGCATGGCGACCGGCCGGAGGCCGGCGGTACTCTGACCGCGTGAGCCCGAACACGCATGGCGACCGGCCGGAGGCCGGCGGTACAGTGGATCCTCCTCCCTCGCTCCTCTACCCTTTTCCCTTCATTCCCGAACGATCCACAGCACATCCTCCGCGCACCCCCAGGAGAGCGTGAATCCGGAGCCTCCATGCCCGTAGTTATGGATCACTCGCGGGTCTTCGAGGTCCCGTTCCACGCGGACCGCCGGGCGACCTGGGCGAAGGCCCACCAGGACCTCGAG
>DATLEY010000037.1:0-52380 GCA_035525215.1 Thermoanaerobaculia bacterium
CACAACTTTGAACGTCTCTCCCTCGCGGATCGGCAGCCCGAAGGTGCGGCAGAGGAGAGGGCGCGACTCGTAGATCTGGCAGCGTCCGTCCGCGCCGAGAGCAGGGCAGGCCACGTCATCGGCTCCCCTGAAGAATTCTTCCTTCTGTTCCGGTGTGCATTCGCGCAGTGACGGGTGCGCGGTGGCGGCGACGATCTGCTCGGCTGAGGCGACGATGGCGGCCCGGATCGACGGATCCAGCCGGTCGAGTCCCTCAGAAATCACCGGAACGTCCGCCGCGCTGAGCTCGAAAGGTCCATGGCAGCAGAGGGTGCAACCGGCCCGGCAGGCGAGGGCGGCTGGCTGGTCCGAAGCGACCTGTTCGAAGAACCGGTCGGCGGCGTTCAGAACGTCTCGAGAACGCGACATGCCGATGGACTGTAAACCGTTGAGAAGGGCTCGTTTGTTTCGCGCCTTTCCCGGTTGATTCATGCTGACGGGCTGTGTTATACAGCGACGGCTTCGGACATCGGCCGGGGCGCGCCGCACCTCTTCGGCAGCCCGTCTTTCTCACCGAACAATCGAGCACCATGCAGATCAATCTGACTCCCGACTGGTCCCTCGTCGCCATCATGGCGATTTTCACCGCGAACTACTTCATCGTTCGTCGGTTTTTCTTCAAGCCGATCAATGATTTGCTGCTCGAGCGGGAACGAGACGTTCGCAGCGCGGCCGCGGTGCACGAGGAGGCGATGTCACGCTTTCACGAGGCCACCAGCGAGATGGAAGCGCGAGTCCAGGAATCACGTCGAAAAGCCGCTGCCATCCGCGAAGGTCATCGCGCCGAGGCGGCGAAGGTCCGCAACCACCTCCTGGAACAGACCCGCGGCGAAGCGGAGGGAAGCATTGCCGCCGCCGAATCGGAGCTGAAGTCATCGGTCTCCACGGCCCGGGAACGGATCGTCCGTGAGGCGGATCAGCTCGCCCGACTGGCCGCCGAAAAAATTCTCGGAAGAACGGTCGCATGAGCCGGCTCTTCGCCACCCTCTTCGTACTGTTCCTCGCGCTCGTCGCGCCGCCGCTCCTCGCGGAGGAGACGGGAGCCACGGTCGCGCGCGGAGCCGCCAGCGAGACGCATGAAGACGTTCACGGCGGGGGGCACGAGGGCGAAGCGCACGCCGAAAAGGAGTACTTCGGCGTTCCGGCGTGGATCCTCAAGCTCGTGAACATGATCCTCTTCGCCGGCTTGCTCACCTATCTCCTGAAGGGACCCATCGGCCGGGCGTTCGCGGACCGGCGCGAGCGGATCAAACGGGAACTGGCGGAGGCTGAGCAGAGACGATTGAAAGCCGACCAGCTGGCCAGCGACATCCAGTCGCGGCTCGATGAGATCGAGAAGGAAGTCGCGCTCATTCTTCTGCGAGCCGCCGAAGAGGGAGAGCGCCAGAAGAACGAGATGATCGCGCAGGGGAAAGCGGACGCGGAGAAGGTGCTCGCCCAGGCGCGGAACGCGGTCGACGCCCAGCTCAAACACGCCAAGCAGGAGCTCACCGAGTTTGCCGGGCAGCTCGCCACCGAACGGGCGCTCCACCTGCTGGAAACGCAGATGACCGATGCGGATCGAAAGAAGATCTTCGCCGAAGGCCTCGAGGAGATCCGCTCATGATCCGCCGGTTCGTGCGCCCCTACGCCAAGGCGATGATGGAACTGTCCGGAACGCCCGAGGCTGCGAAAGCGATTCACCAGAAGATCGCGGCCTTCGAGGCCGCGGCCTCGCAGAGCAGCGAGCTTCGCCAGCTCTTCGAAAACCCGGGCGTCGACGTCGAATCGAAATTGAAGGTCGTGAGGCAGATGGCTTCGCGGCTGGAGATCGATCCACTCGGCGTTCGGCTGCTCGAGGTGCTGGTGCGCCATCACCGCATCAACGACCTGGGAGCGGTGGTGGAGGGGTGGAAAGAGAAGATCAATGAAGCGCTGGGAATCGCGGTCGCGGAAGTGAGGACGGCGCATTCCATCGATGCGGCGGAGCGCACGCGGTTGAGCGAGGCCCTGCAGGCGCGGCTGGGGCGGCAGGTCGAGCTCGACGTGACGACCGATCCCGCGCTCCTCGGCGGGTTCGTCGCGAAGGTGGAGAGCGAAGTGTGGGATGCGTCGGTGCGCGGCAAGCTCAATAAATTACGTAGCTCATTATCGTAGTCTTTTAATCGCTAAACAAAAGTTAGTTTATTCGGAGACATAAATGGCCGCCGAGTTGAAAGCTGATGAAATCACAGAGATTATTCGTCAACAGATTTCGGGAATCGATCGCGGGGTCGACGTCGCCGAAGTCGGCACGGTGATCTCGGTCGGCGACGGCATCGCCCGGGTGTACGGGCTTTCCCGGGTCATGGCCGGCGAGCTGGTGGAGTTCCCTCACAATCTCTTCGGCCTGGCGCTGAACCTCGAGGAAGACAGCGTCGGGTGCGTCCTCATGGGCGAGAGCCGCGAGGTCAAGGAAGGGGATCAGGCGCGCCGCACGGGCAAGATCATCTCGGTTCCCGTCGGCCCGGGCATGGTCGGTCGCGTGGTCAATCCGCTCGGTCAGGCGATCGACGGCAAGGGAGCGATCGCCGCGGCGGAGCAGTATCCGATCGAGCGGATCGCGCCGGGGGTCATCGACCGCAAGCCCGTCAAGGAGCCGCTGCAGACGGGTCTCACGGCGATCGACGCCATGATCCCGATCGGGCGTGGGCAGCGCGAACTGATCATCGGAGACCGGCAGACCGGCAAGACCGCGATCGCGGTCGACACGATCATCAACCAGAAGGGACAAGGTGTCATCTGCGTCTACGTCGCGATCGGTCAGAAGAAGTCGACGGTCGCGCAGATCGTGAAGACGCTCGAGGAGTACGGCGCGATGGAGCACACCATCGTCGTCTCCGCCTCCGCTTCCGAGCCGGCGCCTCTGCAGTACCTCGCGCCCTACGCCGGCTGTGCGATGGGAGAGTATTTCCTCTACAACGGCCAGCATGCGCTGCTCATCTATGACGATCTTTCGAAGCACGCGCAGGCGTATCGCGAGATTTCACTCCTGCTCCGGCGACCGCCGGGCCGCGAAGCCTATCCGGGAGACGTCTTCTACCTTCACTCCCGCCTTCTCGAGCGCGCGGCGAAGCTGAGCGACAAGAACGGCGGCGGATCCCTCACGGCGCTGCCGATCATCGAAACGCAGGCCGGCGACGTCTCGGCGTACATTCCGACGAACGTCATCTCGATCACCGACGGTCAGATCTTCCTGGAGACGGATCTCTTCCACTCCGGCATCCGGCCGGCGGTCAACGTCGGCATCTCGGTCAGTCGAGTCGGAGGATCGGCGCAGGTGCGCTCGATGCGGTCGATCTCCGGCACGCTGCGCATCGATCTCGCGCAGTACCGCGCGATGGCGGCGTTCGCGCAGTTCGCTTCCGATCTCGACAAGACGTCGCAGGCCCAGCTCCATCGCGGCGAGCGCCTCGTCGAGATTCTCAAGCAGGGACAGTACTCGCCGTTGCCGATCGGCCTGCAGGTCGTGTCGATCTTCGCCGGGACGCAGGGATTCCTCGATGACCTGAAAGTCTCGGGAATCCGGCCGTTCGAAGCGGCCCTGCACAAATGGATCGCGGACGAGAAGGGGGGCCTGGTCGAGCAGCTGGCCACGTCGCCCAAGTTCGACGATACGCTCTCCGGCGATCTTCGCGAAGCGATCCGCGAGTTCAAGGAAGGGTGGCTGAAGGAAAACGCTGGAGCGAAGGTCGGAGCCTGATCCGTGCCGAGTACTCTCGATCTCAGACGGCGGATCCGCAGCGTGAAGAACACGCAGCAGATCACGCGCGCCATGAAAATGGTCGCCGCGGCGAAGTTGCGCCGCGCCCAGGACCGGATGATGGCCGCGCGGCCCTACGCCGGAGCTCTGCATCAGATCCTGCAGTCGGTCGCTTCGCGCATCGACGAGAGCCGCCATCCGCTGCTCAGCCGAAGAGAAGAAAAGAACGTTCTTCTCCTGGTGGTCACCGCGGACAAGGGACTCTGTGGCGCGTTCAACATGAATGCGATCAAGGCGGGCCAGAACGCGCTCCGCGACCAGCCGTGGCAGACCACCCAGCTCATCACGGTCGGCCGCAAGGGGAGCGACTTCTTCCGGCGCCGGGGCGTGGAGATCCGCACGCAGGCAATCAACGTCTTCCAGGCTCTCTCGACCGAGACGGCGCGCGATCTCGCGCAGCTGATCATCGAGGACTATGCCGCGGAGAAGGTCGACGCGGTCTACATCGTCTCGAACGAGTTCAAGTCGATGATCTCCCAGCGCGTCGTCATGCAGCGCCTTCTTCCGATCGCGGAGATCAAGCGCGAGGAAGGCGAGCCGGAGATCGACTATCTCTACGAGCCTTCACCGGAGGAGATCCTTCAGAATCTCCTTCCGAAGTACGTGGAGTTCCAGCTCCATCGCACGCTTCTCGAATCGTCGGCCGCCGAGCACGCTGCCCGGATGACCGCGATGGAGGCGGCGACCAAGAACGCATCGGAAATGATCGACCGCCTGACCCTGTCCTACAACCGGCTGCGCCAGGCCGCAATCACCAAGGAAATCATCGAGATCGTCTCGGGCGCTTCGGCGCTCGGCTGATCCATCTTCCCAGAAACGAACCGGAGAAAACGAAATGGCAGACGACTTCAAAACCGGCCGCGTCATCCAGATCATCGGCCCCGCGGTCGATATCGAGTTCGAGGAAGGACACCTTCCGGCGATCTACAACGCGATCCACATCACCGACAACGGCGAGCTGGGGAAGGTTCCCATCGACGTCGTCGTCGAAGTCGCTCAGCACATCGGCGAGAGCCAGGTTCGCTGCATCGCGATGAAGCCCACGGATGGAATGGTGCGCGGGATGAAAGCCCTCGACCTCGGCTCGCCCATCACCGTCCCGGTCGGCCGCGGAACTCTCGGCCGCATCATGAACGTCCTCGGTGAGCCCGTCGACGAGCGCGGCCCCATCGAGGTCGAAGAGCGCTGGCCCATTCATCGCCTCGCTCCTCCCTTCGACGAGCAGGCCACCGGCGTCGAAATGTTCGAGACCGGCATCAAGGTCATCGACCTGCTGGAGCCCTATACCAAGGGCGGCAAGACCGGCCTGTTCGGCGGCGCGGGAGTCGGAAAGACGGTCCTCATCCTCGAGCTGATCACCAACGTCGCCAAGCAGCACGGCGGTTTCTCGGTGTTCGCCGGCGTCGGAGAGAGAACGCGCGAAGGGAACGATCTCTATCTCGAGTTCGAGGAGACCGGAGTCATCACGCCCGGCGATCCCTCCAAATCGAAAGCGGCGCTCATCTACGGTCAGATGACCGAGCCGCCGGGCGCGCGTCTCCGCGTCGGCCTGACCGGCCTCACCGTCGCCGAGTACTTCCGCGACGTCGAGAACCAGGACGTGCTGCTCTTCATCGACAACATCTTCCGATTCACGCAGGCCGGCTCCGAAGTCTCCGCGCTTCTCGGCCGCATGCCCTCGGCGGTCGGATATCAGCCGAATCTCGCGACCGAGATGGGCGAGCTCCAGGAGCGCATCACCTCCACCAAGCGCGGATCGATCACCTCCGTGCAGGCGATCTACGTTCCCGCGGACGATCTCACGGACCCGGCGCCCGCGACGGCGTTCGCCCATCTCGACGCCACGACCGTTCTCTCGCGCCAGATCGCCGAGCTCGGCATCTATCCCGCCGTCGATCCTCTCGCTTCGACCTCGAAGATTCTCGACCCGCGCATCCTCGGCGAGGAGCACTACAACACGGCGCGCTCGGTTCAGGCCGTGCTGCAGAAGTACAAGGATCTCCAGGACATCATCGCGATTCTCGGCATGGACGAGCTCTCCGAGGAGGACAAGGTCGTCGTGTCGCGCGCGCGCAAGATCCAGCGGTTCCTCTCGCAGCCCTTCTTCGTCGCGGAGCAGTTCACTGGAATCAAGGGAAGGTACGTGAAGGTCGCGGAGACGATTCGCGGCTTCCGTGAGATCGTCGAAGGAAAGCATGACGATGTTCCGGAGCAGGCATTCCTGCTTCAGGGAACGATCGAGGACGTGCTGGAGAAAGCCGAGGAGCTGCGCAAGCAGGCGGCTGCGTAATCACCCATGGCTGAGACCAGACTTCCCACGGCACTCCGGCTCGTCGTCGTGACACGCGAGCGGAAGATTCTCGACCTCGAGGTCGACGAAGTCGTTCTTCCGGGATGGGAAGGAGCGCTCGGGATCCTTCCGGGGCATACGCCTCTGCTGGCGGTCCTGCGGATTGGCGAGCTCAACTATCGGGTCGGTGATCAGGTCTCGCGTCTGGCCCTGAGCTGGGGCGTCGCCGAGGTACTGGGGGATCGCGTCATCGTCCTCGGGGAGAATGCCTATCTCCCTGACGAGATCGACGTCGAGGAAGTCGAACGGATGCGGATCGAAGCCGAGAAAGAGATCGCGAGCCTTTCCTCGCACGATGAGGGCTTCGCGCTCGCCGAGGCGAAGCTGGAAGAGTCGATCGCGAAGATCCAGGTCGCCGGGCGGCGGAGCGAGTAGGCCGGATTGTTTCCGGTGAGCCCTGCAGGGAAGGGTGGCGCGGCCTCAGTGCAACCTTTCGCCGAATTCGAAATCGTCCGCCAGCATTTTTCGTTCAGGTCCGCAGTCACGTCTGGGCGTTTTTGAGATCGGTCATTCCATGGAACGCTGGCAGGAGAAGTTTGCGGAGTCGATGTTCCGCCGGAGCGCGGACATCAATCACGATCTGAAGACGCCGCTGAACATCGCGGTGCTGAATCTGGAGCTGCTGAGGATGCGGCTCCGGAAGCTGGCGGCCGAGGCAGCAGAAGACGAGAAGGTGGGGGGATATCTCCAGTCCATCGAGCTGGAGCTGCGCCGCCTCGGAAGGGTATTCGACGCGGTGTTCCAGCTGGCGATGCCGGCGGGGACGGAGGGCCCGGGGGTGATGGATCTCGTCGAGGATGCCCGCAAGCGATTCGACCCGATCGACGGGGAATCCGGTCCGGCCCTGATTCATGAGGATCGGCTCCGAGACCTTCTCGATCTGATCGCCGCTGGGGCCACTAAAATTTTCCGGACCCCTCCTCGCGTTAGCGTGGAAACGACCACGGATCGGACGGTGCTTCGACTGGAAGCCGAGGCGGAAGATCCGGATCTGGAGTTGGGAAAGTTGTTCAAGTTCTACTACACTGATTCGTCCGGGAACCCCGAAATCTCTCTCGCCACCGCGCGCCTCATCGCCGAAAATTACGGGGGCGAGCTGACCGCCAGGCTCGATGAAGGCTCGCTGATCCTGGAGCTCACAGTTCCACCCGGTGACCACCAATGACAAAAATTCTCATCGTCGATGATGACCAGGCGACCAGCGCCGGCATGGCCGACGTCATGGAAGAGTGGGGATACGAGACGGAATCGGCAGTCACGATCAAGGACGCCTGGGCCGCCGCTTCGCGCCAGGTTCCCGACGTCGCCATCGTCGATCTCAAGCTTCCCGACGGTTCGGGACTCGATCTTCTGAAGCGCTTCAAGGACACCTACCCGGACGTCTCGGTCATCATCCTGACCGGGCATGCCACGGTGGACTCCGCGGTCAAGTCGCTGAAGGTGGGCGCCGAAGACTATGTGACGAAACCGGTCGATCTGCCGCGGCTGGAGGTCGTCCTCAAGAGCGTCGAAGACCGCCACATGATGAAGCAGGAAATCCTGGAGCTGCGCCGTCAGCTCCAGAAGATGGGCGCCCTCGGCCACATGGTCGGAAAATCCCGCGCCATGCAGAAGCTCTTCGAAGAGATCGAGATGGTCGCGAACACGGACGCGAACGTCATGATCGTCGGGGAGTCGGGAGCGGGAAAAGAAGTGGTCGCCAACACGATTCACCACCTTTCACGCCGTCGTAACAAGCCGTTCATCGCCTTCAACTGCGGCGCGATCTCCCCCACCCTGATCGAGTCCGAGATCTTCGGACATGAAAAAGGAGCGTTCACCAACGCGATCAAGCGGCGCGAGGGGTATTTCGAGATGGCCAAGGGGGGCACGGTGTTTCTCGACGAGATCACCGAGATGCCGCTCGATCTTCAGGTCAAGCTCCTCCGGGTGCTGGAAGAAGGGCGCTTTCGCCGGGTCGGCGGGAACGACGAGATCAACATCGACGCCCGGATCATCGCGGCGACGAACCGCAATCCACACAAGGCGATCGAAGAGGGACGCCTGCGCGAGGACCTCTACTACCGTCTGAACGTTTTTCCGATCGAGGTTCCGCCGCTCCGCGAGCGAAAAGAGGATCTCCCGCTCTTCGCGATGTTCTTCCTCGAGAAACTGAACGAAGCCGAAGAGAAGAAGGTGGAGAAGATCGACTCCGAGTTCCTGGAGATCCTGGCTCAGTACGACTGGCCGGGCAATGTTCGAGAGCTCAGGAACGTGATCAACCGCGCGTTCATCATGGCCCGGGGCGATGCGCTGACGGTCGATTGCCTCCCCGAGAAGTTCGTGGCGAAGCGCCGCAGCGACGCTGCGGGCGTCGAACGGATCACGGTCCCTCTGGGCCAGCCCATGGAAGAAGTCGAGCGGATCGTGATCGAAGAGACGCTGAACATGACGGCGGGCGACCGGAAGAAGACGGCCGAGATTCTGGGGATTTCCTACAAGACGCTCTACAACAAGACGAAGCGTTACAAGGAAGCCGAAAGCTGACCCCGCGAAACATGCGCGCAAGTCATTGATCGCGCAAGCGTTACGCTCTTAATTCCGCTTCGCGCCCCGCCACCCTTCCACCGGGGCGTCGTATTCTGTCGCTCTTCACCGCCGGAATTCCATGGAGTGAAGAGCCGGTTGGTGGGCGTTCTAGAAAACCCATGGAACGGAACGAACCGCTTTTTCGTGAGGTCAGGAGCCCTAGCGTTGGCTAAAAATCTCGTCATTGTCGAATCGCCGGCCAAGGCGAAAACGATCAACAAGTTCATCGGGAAGAACTTCACGGTGAAAGCCTCGGTCGGTCACGTCCGCGATCTTCCGAAGAGCGTGCTCGGCGTCGACGAAACGACCTTCGATCCGACCTACGAGGTGCTGGAGGGGAAGGAAAAGGTCGTCAGCGAGCTGCGGGCGGCGGCGAAGAACGTCGACACGATCTACATCGCCTCCGATCCGGATCGTGAAGGAGAGGCGATCGGCTGGCACGTGGTGAACCTGCTGGCGGTCGATCCGTCGAAGGTCCGCCGCATCCTTTTCCACGAAATCACCGCGAATGCGGTCAAGAAGGCGATCGAATCCCCTGGCACGATCGACATGAACAAGGTCAACGCGCAGCAGGCCCGGCGCGTTCTCGACCGCCTGGTCGGCTACAAGATCTCTCCACTCCTCTGGGACAAGGTTCGCCGCGGCCTTTCCGCCGGGCGGGTGCAGTCGGTGACGATGAAGATGATCGTCGACCGCGAGGACGAGATCCGCGCTTTCGTTCCCGTGGAGTACTGGACCATCGCCGCCCGGCTCGAGGGGAGCGCTCCCCCTCCCTTCGTCGCGAAACTGACGAAGGTCGACGGGAAAAAGGCGGAGATTCCGAACGAAGAGGAAGCCAGGCGCCTCGAGGCCATCCTTCGATCGGGTCCCTTCCGTGTCGAGAAGATCGCCCGGAAGGAGAAGAAGCAGTCGCCTCCGGCTCCCTTCATCACTTCCAAGCTCCAGCAGGAGGCGTACCGCCGCTTCAAGTACCCGGTGCGTCGCACGATGCAGATCGCGCAGGCGCTTTACGAAGGAAAAGAGATCGGCGATCAGGGGCAGGTAGGACTGATCACGTACATGCGCACCGATTCGACCCGGACTTCCGACGAGGCGATCGGAGAGGTTCGCGAGTTCATCGCAAAGCGTTACGGCGCCGAGATCCTGCCGGAGACGCCGAACGTCTATCGCTCCAAGAAGTCGGCCCAGGAGGCGCACGAGGCGATCCGGCCGACCATGGTCACGCTCGATCCGGAGACGGCGAAGCCGTTCCTCTCGAAGGATGAGCACAACCTCTACAAGATGATCTTCGAGCGCTTCGTCGGCTCGCAGATGAAGCCGGCGCTTTTCGATGTGACCGATGCCGACATCCAGAACGGGCCAGTCACTCTCCGCGCGTCCGGCGAAGTCCTCCGGTTCCCTGGATTCCTCTCCGTCTTCCGCGACATCGAGGAGGCCGAGGAGACTGATGGCACCGGCAAGATGCTCCCCATGCTGAAGGAAGGGGAAGAGCTGGAGATGCGCGGGCTCGACACGAAGCAGAATTTCACGCAGCCCCCGCCGCGATTCACGGAAGCGACCCTGGTCAAGGCGCTCGAGGAGAACGGCATCGGGCGCCCCTCGACCTACGGGACGATTCTCCAGACGATCCAGACGCGGGACTACACATACAAGGATGAGGAGAAGCGGTTCCGGCCCACCGAGCTGGGACTTCTGGTCACGCGGCTCCTGAGGGAGTCCTTCGCGGACATCATCGACGAGACCTACACGGCGAAGATGGAGGAGGAGCTCGACGAGATCGAGGAGGGGCGGCTGGACTGGAAGAAATCGCTGGCCGGCTTCTCGAAGAAGTTCAACCGGGATCTCGAGGTGGCGAAGAAGAACATGAAGCAGGTCAAGGGCGAGGGAATCGAGACGGAAGAAAAGTGCGAGAACTGCGGCTCGCCCATGGTGATGAAGTTCGGTCGCTTCGGCGAGTTCCTCGCGTGCAAGAACTACCCGGAATGCAAGACGACCAAGGAGATCCCGAAAGGCGACACGGCGACCGACGAAGAAGTGACCTGCGACAAGTGCTCCCGTCCGATGACGTTGAAGCGATCACGGTTCGGCCAGTTCTGGGCGTGCACCGGCTACCCCGAGTGCAAGAGCACCAAGGACCCGCGTCTTCTGAAGGTGAATCTCTCGGAGGAGCCGCAGCCCCCCTGCGAGAAGTGCGGCAAGGACATGGTTCTCAAGAGCGGCCGCTATGGCCCCTTTTATTCATGCTCCGGGTATCCCGATTGCTCGAACATCCGGAGGATCGACAAGGGCGGCAAAGTCGCCGCGCCCGCCGAGCCGACCGGTGTGAAGTGTCCGGATTGCGGAGAAGGGGACCTCGTCCAGCGATTCTCGCGCCGCGGAGCCTTCTTCTCCTGTTCCCGCTACCCGAAGTGCAAGTTCGCCGTCTCCAACCGCCCGATCAACAAGCCGTGCCCCGAATGCGGCGCGAAGATCCTCGTGGAGAAGGAATCGAAGAAGATGGGGCCGATCGAAGCCTGCGCGAAAAAGGAGTGCGGCTACAAGGCTCCCCGCGCCACCGAGTCCACGGGCACTGAATCCTGAGCCGCGAAAAAGTCAAAGACTGAATGCAGAACGCAGAACCAGAACGATGAATTTAGAAAGTGAGTCAAAAGCGGAAGGCCTTAGACTCTTTTCTAAATTCTAAATTCATCGTTCTGCGTTCTGCGTTCATCTTTTGACTTTCTTTGATCGCGAGCTCTCCAGAGCTTCGATGAAGCGTCGCACCAGCGGCGTGATCTCGTCGAAGTCGATGAGAAACGCGTCGTGGCCCGCGCCGGTCTCCATCTCCACGTACATGGAGTCGACGCCGTTCCCCTCCAGCGCGTCGTGAACGCGCTGGACTTCCTTCGGGGGAAAGAGCCAGTCCGTATCGAAGGAAACGAGGAGGGCCCTTCCTTCGAAATTCGCGAAGGCATCCGAGATCGAGCCGTACCGTTCGTCCAGATCCATCTCGTCCATGGCCGCCTGAATCCGGATGTAGGAGTTCGCGTCGTATGAGCGCGCGAACTTCTTCCCCTGATATTCGAAGTAGGAGTCGATCTCGAACTGCCGGGTACCCTGCCTGCGCCGCCGGCCGAACTTACGCTCGAGGGCTTCGGTCGACAGATAAGTCATGTGACCGATCATCCGGGCCAGCTCGAGTCCTCGTAGCGCGCTGCTGCGGTAATCACCGCCGCGGAACGCGGCGTCGGACTCGATGATCTTTCGTCCGATGATGTGCCAGGCCACTCCCTCGACGGGAACGGCGCCGGCCGCCGCCATCGAGATCATCGATGCGAGGCGATCCGGATGGCGTGCGCCCCACATGAGGACCTGCATGCCCCCGAGCGATCCGCCTGCCACCGCGAGAAGCCGCTCGACTCCGAGGTGGTCGACGACCAGCTTCTGCGACTCGACCGCGTCTTCGATCGTCGGCCAGGGATAGCGCGAGCCCCACGGCTCGCTCGTAACCGGGTCGATCGATGCGGGAGAAGTCGTGCCGAAGCAGGAGCCGGGGAGGTTCACGCAGACGACGAAATGCTTTTCCAGATCGAAGGCCTTGCCGTATCCGATCATCCCATCCCACCATCCGGCCCGTTCGTCCTCGGGGGTGTACTTTCCGGCGGCATGCGCGCTCGCCGAAAGCGCGTGGCAGACGAGGATCGCATTCGAACGGTCGGCGTTCAGCTCGCCGAACGTCTCGTATGTGATCGTGAAGGGAGCGACCGTCTGTCCGTGCTGGAAGGCGAAGCTCTCGAGCGCGAGGTCCTTCGGAGGATCGGAAATGAACGTCTCGCCGATCCGCTCGTGCCGTGCCATGGCGCGGAGAATAGCAAAAGCCCGAAGGTCTCACAGAAAGCAGCAAACCCGTAGCGGCGCACAGCGTGCGCGCGACACTCCCGGGGGGCGGGTCATTCAGAGGCCACACGCGCCAGCGGCGCAGAATAAGAGATGGTGCCGCGGCCGAAGAATCTCAGCCGCGATGATCGCTATCGGGTTCTCATACGCGTCCAGACGCGTTTCGTACGATGCGACTGCACCGGCACAAGTATCCGATGACGGTCTGCGCATTCTGAGATTCTTCGGCCGCGAGACCAATCGTCTCTCCACCTCGTCCTCCCGTGCGGCCTCTGAATGACCCACCCTTCCCCCTCGGAACCGAGCCTGATGTCATTCAGAGGCCGTACGCGCCAGCCGCGCAGAATAGGAGATGGTGCCACGGCCGAAGAATCTCAGCCGCGATGATCGCTGTCGGGTTCTTATACACGTCCCCGGCGGTATAGAATCCCGCCCGCCGCGCCGTCCAAAACCCGATTCGGAGGAGTCCCAATGAAAACCAGAGTCACCGTCGTCGGAGCCGGAAATGTCGGAGCGACCCTCGCCCAGCGGATCGCCGAGAAAAAACTGGCTGACGTGGTCCTCGTCGACATCGTCGAGGGCGTCCCTCAGGGGAAATCGCTCGATATGCTCGAATCCGCCCCCGTCGAGAAGTTCGACGCCGGAATCATCGGCACCAACGGATATGACGAGACCGCGGGGTCCGACATCGTGGTGATCACGGCGGGGCTTCCCCGGAAGCCGGGGATGAGCCGGGACGATCTTCTCTGGAAGAATGAGGAGATCGTTGCGTCGGTGACGAAGGAAGTGGCTCGACGCTCCCCCGAGACCATTCTCATCATCGTTTCGAACCCTCTGGACGCGATGTGCGAAGTCGCGCGGCGCGTGTCGAGGTTTCCGCGCGAGCGAGTCATCGGGATGGCCGGAGTCCTCGACTCCGCCCGCATGCGCGCTTTCATCTCCATGGAGCTCGACGTCTCGGTCGAGAACACCCATGCCTTCGTTCTCGGCGGCCATGGCGACACCATGGTTCCGCTCCCGCGCTACTCCACGGTGGCTGGAATCCCCATCACGGAGCTGATGTCGGCCGAACGGATCAACGCGATCGTCGACCGGACCCGGACCGGCGGCGCCGAGATCGTCAATCTTCTCAAGACATCGGCCTGGTACGCGCCGTCATCGGCAACCGCCGAGATGGTTGAAGCGATCCTGCACGATCAGAAGAAGATCCTTCCCTGCGCCGCCTACCTTCAGGGGGAGTATGGATATGACGGCCTGTTCGTCGGCGTTCCGGTGAAGCTCGGGGCCAGGGGTGTGGAGCAGATCATCCAGATCGAGCTCGACGCCACGGAGAAAGCGGGCCTGGACAAGTCGGCCGACGCGGTTCGCGAGCTCGTGGAAAAGCTCAAGACCGCGAGCTGATCCTATCTCTGGCTTCGCATGAGTCTGCGCGACCGCGGATTCGTCTCCGGTCGGGGGGGGAAGGGCGCTCAGATGCCGGCGGGATGACAATTCGGTCAGGGCGGGTTTACTGTGGAGTCATGAAACGCCTCGTCATCGATATCGAGACCGTCGGCACTCCCTGGGAAGAGCACGATCCCTACGTTCGCGAATACCTGATCAAGGGGAAAAGCGAGGCGGAGGCCGAAGAGGAGAAGCGCCGCGGCGCCCTTTCTCCGTTCACCGGCCGCATCGTCGCCATCGGCGTGGTCAATGCTGACGACGGCCGATCCTGCGCTCTTTACGAAGTGCCCGGCCTGCGCGAGCTGACTGTGCGGCGCGATGGCACCCGGACTCTCATTTCCGGCACCGAGGAGATGATCCTCCGGAAATTCTGGGACTTCCTCGGGGAGCGCGACCGGTTCATTTCGTTCAATGGCCGGCAGTTCGACGGACCATTCCTGATGATGCGATCCGCGATCTACGGCATCGTTCCCCGCCGCGATCTGGTCGGTTATCGCTACAGCTACCACCCCAATTGCGACCTTCGCGAAGCGCTCAGCTTCTATGGCTCCGTCGACCGCCGGCAGTTCCGGTTCAACCTGGACCTCGCCTGCAAAGCGTTCGGCGTGACCAGCTCGAAGAGCGAAGGAATGGATGGGAGAGCCGTCGAATCGATGTATCGCGAAGGGCGATACGAGGAGATCGCGACGTATTGTCTCGAGGATGTCCGCGCGACGGCGGAGCTCTACCACCGCATCGCGCCGACTCTTCTCTGCTGGGACAGCTCATTCCGCGAGGCTGAACAGCGGATCGAGCGCTTCCGCACCCCGCGCGAAGCCGATCAGGAATCGCTTGTCGTTCCGAGCTCGGAGAAGTCCTTCCTGGAATCGATCGAAGAGAGCTCCGAGGTCTTGAGCTCGGCGCTCGAGAGTGGCGATGACGACCGCCACCAGATCTTCGAGACTCACCAGAGCCGGCTCCTCGGCAAGCTGATGGACGGGGGAGAAGAGGACGTTCCGGCCGACGAGATTGGGCGGAACGCCGAATGAGCAGCTGATCCCGATGAAGCTGTTCCGCGGCCGCATCTTCACCCCGACGGGCGATCCGTTCGATTCACCCGAAGCCTTCCTGCATCTCGAGGACGGGATGATCGCGGTCGAAGGGGGAAAGATCACCGCCATCGGCGAGGCGGATCAGTTCCGGGATCTGGAAGCGGAGAAATTCAATCTCGATCGCCGGTATCTGATGGTTCCCGGCTTCGTCGATCTCCACCTCCACGCGCCGCAGCTCGACATGATCGGCTCTTACGGTGGTCATCTCCTGGAGTGGCTCGAGCGTTACACTTTTCCGCATGAAGCGAAGTTCTCCGATCCCGCGCATGCGTCGCGCCTGGCCCGGCGATTTTTCGACGAGATGTACAGGCATGGAACTCTGACCGCGCTGATCTTTTCCACCATTCACTCCGAAGCGACGGACATCCTCTTCAGCGAGGCCGAACGACGGCGTTTCCGAGCCATTCTCGGCAAGACGATGATGGACCGGAACGCGCCGGCTGCTCTTCTGGAGGATCCGGAGGAGTCGTACGCCGAGAGCCGCCGCCTCGCGGAGAAGTGGAGCCGCGGTCATTCGCGGATCGGATATGCGATCACACCGCGCTTCGCTCCGACCTCGACCCCCCGGCTTCTGGAGCTTGCCGGACGGTTGCGTGAAGAGTTCCCGGAAGCCTGGGTCCACACGCATATCTCGGAGAGCCTCGCGGAGATCGCATGGGTCTCCACGCTGTTCCCCGACGCCCGGGGATATCTCGATGTCTACGATCGCTACGGTCTCATCGGCGCCAAGACCGTGCTGGCGCACGCTGTCCATCTCACCGACGCGCAGATGGACGTTCTCGCGGAGCGGGAAGCCAGGATCGCGCACTGTCCGACTTCGAACCTTTTTCTGGGAAGCGGACTCTTTCCGATGGCGCCCATGCTGGAGCGCGGAATCCGGGTCGGTCTGGGAACGGATATCGGTGCCGGAACGACTCTTTCCATGTTCACGGTCATGGCGGACGCCTACAAGGTGCAGCAGGTTCGAGGTCACGTCCTCAGTCCCCTCCATCTCTGGTATCTGGCGACCCTGGGCGGAGCCCGGGCCCTCGGCCTCGAGCAGGTCACCGGGAGTCTTCAAAAAGGGAAAGACGCCGATTTTCTGATCCTCGACCTGGAAGCGACCCCTTTGCTCGCGGCCCGCTCGTCCGCCGCGGTCACGACCGAGGAACTGCTCGCCGCTCTGATCTTTCTGGGCGACGACCGTACGATCGCCGAATGCCGCGTCGAGGGAGACCGGCTGTGGGTCCGGGAGAATCGCCCTGCTGGCTCGCCGTTTGCGCTTCAACCCGCTTCAGCAGATTCGCAGGAGGTCTCACCATGACGCAAAACCACGTTTCTACGCAGCGATCGCTCATCATGACCATTCTGATGGCCTTCGCCGCAGTGTCTCTTTTCGCGCAAACCGGTACTCGCTGGAGGACAGGGGACGAGATCCGGGAAGGGGTCAGCGGAACCATCACCGGTGCGGTCGAGCGCATCGATTCCAATGGATTCACGCTCGATCCGGACTCGGAGGTCAGCACTCCCTCAGTGCGCGTCGAAGGGACGGCATCCACCCGTTACTCGGGCCTGGGTGTCCGTTCCCAGGACATCTGGACCGGACGGTCGGGGCTCGGGCAGCTGAAGATCGGGGACCGAGTGGAAGTCCAGGGGACCGGCCGGGCTGGGGGAGTGATCCGGGCCGTCGAGGTCGCCCTGGTGGGACGAGCGGTCGGCGGGCTGCTCGGAACGACGTCGGGCATCCGGACGGCAGACGAGCTGGAGGGGACAATCCGGGATATCCGGATTCTCGATTCCAGCTTCATCCTGGAATCGGAAGACGGCGTTCGCACCACGATCGTCGGGACCGCTCAGACGCCTGTGATTTTTGAAGGCCGCACGTACTCGATCCGCAATCTGGAGGAGGGCGACGGTGTACGGGTGGAGGTCGACGCAAGACTCTCCAGCGGAGAAATCCGGGCCCGGCGCATCCACGTGCTGAAAGACTCGACACCCGATGAGCCGACAGGCGTCCGTTCCGAGAACTACGTGACGGGGCGTGTGTCGAAACTGGACCGCGGGAATTCATTCACGCTCAGGGCCGATCGCGCCGGAGAGATCCGGATCGACACCTCGCGAGCGGCGGATCGAGCCGGCGACAGTTTCCGGGTGAACACGCTGCAGGTCGGCGATCGGCTGCGGATCTGGGGCGCGTACACGTCGCCGAGGGTGTTCCGGGCCGAGCGGATCGAGTTCGGCTCGGCGGGCGATGCCTACCAGGACGATGAGTATCAGGATCAGGGGCAGCAACCCTTCACCGGATACTCGACGGTCGTCTTCTACGGCCGGATCGACAGCAATCCGGCGAATGAGGACAAGATCACCCTCCGGGATCGCGATGGCGACCGCAAAATCGAGATCGTCGTGGATGAGGAGTTCGTGGTTCAGCGCGAGGACGGGATCATTCGCGCCTCCCAGTTGCGCAAGGGAGATTCGGTGGTCATCAAGGCGTTCCGCGATCCGCGTGGAAATTACGTGGCTCAGACGATCCGGCTTCAGTAGGTCGGCGGCGTCATTATTGCTTTGAATAGGTGCAGACCGGCGGGGCGGTCCCCCTTCAGGGAGACCGCCCCCGAAGTCTCGCGTCGTCTGCCCGCTCATGGCGACCGGCCGGAGGCCGGCGGTACAGTTGGAATTACTATTAATAACTGCTTGTCTCTTCACATAACTATGAACGAACGATCGCATCGAGCCGAGCTGATCCCCGGAGTCGAAGGTCCGAAACGCCCCGCCCTCGCGGCCGAGCAGGCGCGTCTCGAAGTATCGCGCGCGCGACATCGCGCTGCGGTGCAGGATCTTCTCGACTGCGCGGTATTGCTCGTGGTGGACGCGATCTTCCTGATCTGGTCCGACGCCCGGCTCCCCTTCATCGATCGCGACGGAACGATCCTCGTTCTTCTTCTCGTCAACTCGCTGATCGTGGCGGCTTATCTCCGCTCGCGGGTGATTCCGCAGTGGAAGGCCCGCCGGATCGCGAGCACCTGGTCGCTCGACGAGCGCGCGCGTTTCCGCGCGAGCTGAGCGGGGATCGCGCGAGCGGGACTCGTAGCGGCGCACAGCGCGCGTCGGCACTCCCGCGGCGCGAGTGGGGGTCATTCAGAGGCCGCCCGCGCCAGCCGCGCAGAATACGAGATGGTGTCGCGGCCGAAGAATCTCAGCCGCGATGATCGCTGTCGGGTTCTCATACAGGTCCAGACGCGTTCGTCGGATGCGACTGCACCGGCATAAGAACCCGATGACGGTCTGCGCATTCTGAGATTCTTCGGCCGCAAGACCAATCGTCTCTGGACCTCGTTCTCCCGTGCGGCCTTCTAATGACACCGCGGGAAGGGCGGGCCCCTTCTCCCCGTCCGGATCGCGATCCGAATGAAATCGCATTCGGGGAGAAGGGTCGGGGATGAGGGGCAACGATGTGCCGCCCGCCTTCGCGGGCTCTGGCTTCTGCACGGCCCCTCGGACTGGGGGCTTACGCCCCCAGCTGTCACATCTGCCGCCCGCCTTCGCGGGCTTCCTACCCGTGAACGTGAACGTGCCCGTGCCCGTGCCCGGTTTTTGACTCACCTCGCGATTCAAGGGAGTCCTTTGCGCTTCACCGGCGCTCGCGACGTTCCCCCACTCTGAATGACCCCGCGGTTCCCCGTCGCTACGAATTCGCGTTCCAATGATCAGTTGGATGGACCAAGGCTCCCGGGGTTTCCAATCCTTTCTGACGACGATTCCAAAAACCGGCCCGTGATACTCGCGGCAATTCGCGCGATCTCCTTCGGCGTTCCCGCGGCGACCAGCGATCCTCCGCCGTCGCCTCCCTCGGGTCCCAGATCGATGACCCAGTCGCTCGCCTCGATCATCTGGAGATTGTGCTCCACGACGATGATCGAGTTCCCGAGCTCGATGAGAGCCCGGAAGGTCTCGAGAAGTTGAGCGACATCTCCAGCGTGGAGCCCGGTGGTCGGCTCATCGAAGAGGAAGAGACGGTTCGTCTCTTTTTTGGAGGAAAGAAAGGAAGCGAGCTTGAGGCGCTGCGCTTCGCCCCCCGAGAGTGTCGCGGTCGACTGGCCGAGCCGCAGATAACCGAGACCGACCGCGCGAAGCGGGTCGAGCTTGCGGACGATCGCCCGCTTGTCGATGAAGAACCGTACCGCCTCTTCCACCGTGAGGTCGAGGATCTGATCGACATTCATCCTCTTGCAGGTGACGTGAAGAACCGCGTCATTGAAACGCTTTCCCTCGCATTTCTCACAGACCACCTCGACATCGGCGAGAAACTGCATGTCGATCGTCACGGTGCCGCTTCCCTTGCAGACGTCGCAGCGTCCTCCGTCGGTGTTGAACGAGAACATGCCGGGCGTCACTCCGTTCACCTTCGCGCTCGTGGTCGATCCGAGAACCTTGCGAATCTCGTCCCAGGCCTTCACGTAGGTCGCCGGATTGGAACGAGTCGACCGTCCGATCGGCGATTGATCGACGAACACGATGACCTCGACGTTCTCGACTCCTTCGAGCGACGTGTAGGCACCGGGGTCGACATTCGACACGCCGCGTTGCGAGCGGAGATACCCGTTGTAAAGGCAGTCCCGGATCAGACTCGACTTGCCAGAGCCGGAGACTCCCGTAATCGATACGAGGCGATTCAGTGGAATCTCGACGTCGATGTTTTTCAGATTGTGCTGCCGTGCTCCGCGGATCACGAGGGAAGGCCCTGCGCCGGGTCGGGTCGGTTTCGGGGCGGGTGGATCGGATGGCGGAGCCTGAAGATGGGGATGCCGCCGCGCCGTGCCCGAGTACATGACGGCGCCTCCCCCTTCGCCCGCGGCAGGCCCGAGCTCCACGAGCCAGTCCGCTCCCGCGATCATCGTCGGATCATGCTCGACGACGACCACGGTGTTTCCGGAAGCTCGAAGCCGCCGGAGGATCGCCAGAAGGCGCTCGCTGTCGCGGGCATGGAGTCCGACGGTCGGCTCGTCGATCACGTAGAGGGTGTCCGTGAGGCCGCTTCCGAGCGCTGAGGCGAGATTGATCCGCTGTGCTTCGCCGCCCGAGAGTGTGCGCGTCTGACGGTCGAGGGTGAGGTAACCGAGTCCCACTTCATCGAGATAGACGAGACGGTTCACGATTTCACGGCGCAGATGTCCCGCCCTCGCTTCCTCGCCCTGGGAGAGGGGAAGGTATTCCCAGAAACGCCGGGCTCTGGAGACATCCATGGCGAACAGCGCCGCGATGTGGTGCGCGCGGAACCGGACGTTGAGCGCCTCCGGCCGGAGGCGCGTTCCACCGCAGGTCTCACACTCGGTGTAGCTGCGGTACTTCGCGAGCATGACCCGGACGTGAATCTTGTATTTCTTCGACTCCAGCCAGTCGAAGAACCCCTTGATCCCGTACCACTTCCCTTTTCCACGATGAAGGATGTCCCAATGGCCGGGGCTGAGTGATGCGATCGGGACATCGAGGGGAAGTCCATATTTACGCGACGCCTTTTCGAGGTCGTCATAGCAGTCCTCGTAACCGGGCGAGTTGAAGGGGGCGATCGGCCGCTGGCTCAGCGGAAGGGTGCGATCGGGGATCACACGGTCGAGATCGACGCCGATGATGCGGCCATAGCCCTGGCATACCTCGCAGGCTCCGAGCGGGGAGTTGTAGGAAAAAAGGTGCGGCCGGGGCTCGGCCAGTTCGGTCTCGCATGAGTCGCAGCCGAACCGTGAGGAAAAGTAATGGCGCGACCACTCCGCCGCGGTCTGCTCATGGACGACGACGACACCCTTGGAGATCGGAAAACCCTGCTCCACCGCATCGAGAATCTGACCCCGGGTGTCTTCTGAGACCCGGAACCGACCGAGGACCACGTCGATGGCCTCGAGAGATGCAGTGTCCGTTTCCTTCAGATCGATGAGGGTTCCGTCGCGCCAGATCCTGAAGAAGCCGCCGCGAATCAGCTGAGGCAGCACCTCGCCACGCGTCTCCTCGGTCAGGTGGATCGGCGCGGTCACCACGATCCGCCGCTCGCCCATCGAGGAGACGATCTGCTCCACGATCGACTGGGGACTCTCCCGCTGAACGACCTTCCCGCACCCCGGGCAGATCGTTTCGCCGCAGTAGGTCATGAAGAGCCGGAGATAATCCGCGATCTCGGTGGCCGTGGCCACGGTCGATCTCGCGTTCTTGACCGAGTTTTTCTGCTCGACGGCGATCGCCGGCAGGATTCCCTCGATCGCGTCGACGTCCGGCCTCTCCATCCGCTCCAGAAACTGGCGGACGTAGGTCGACATCGATTCGACGAACCGGCGCTGCCCCTCCGCGTAGAGGGTGTCGAAGGCGAGCGAGGACTTCCCCGAGCCGGACGGGCCGGTGACCATCGTCAGAAGACCGTGCGGAATCTCCAGCGAGATGTTCTTGAGATTGTGGGTCCGCGCTCCCCGAATGGAAATCGACTTCGAGGACATAAGAGCCTCAGGAAAACAGAGGGCAAAGACACGATGTTCCGGCTGGAATCAGCCGTCAGACACGGATCGAGTGGCGTTCGTAGAAGTTGTACTCACCGAGCCGTTCGCGCAGTCTCTCGATGACGGCGGCTGGAAGGACCTGGCCGGAAGCGGCGACGTTGAGCTCGACCTGATGAGCGTTACGGGCGCCAGGAATCACCGTCGAGATCGCTTCGTCTCCGAGAACGAAACGAAGGGCAGCCTCTCCCATGCTGCGGGCTGCTCCTCCGACGATCCCTTCGACTTCCGCAATCCGCTCGGCAACTTCAGCGAGCCGGCGCGGCGTCAGAAAGTTCTGGCGGATGTCATCGGCCGGGAAGCTCGAGTTCGCCCTGAACTTGCCGGTGAGCAGACCCGAGGCGAGTGGAACGCGGGCGATGAGGCCGTAGCCCTTCTGTTTCGCGAGTGGAAAGAGCTCTCGTGAAGGCGACTGGTTCAGGATGTTGTACAGCACCTGGAGCGCGTAGCCCCACCCCTTCCGGACGATCTCGAGGCCTTCCTGAGGCGTGGTGACGGAAACGCCCCAGAATCGGATCTTGCCGAGATCCTGGAGGACGGCCATGGCCTCCTGAATCTCTTCGCGCGCGAGATCCGCGAGCGTCGGATTGTGAATCTGGTAGAGATCCACATGATCGGTGCGCAACCGCTTGAGAGAGCCATCGATCGCATAGAAGATGTGACGCTTCGAGAAGTCCTTGATCACCGCGCCGCTCGACGTACGGACGTTTCCGACTTTCGTGGCGATGACGAATTCGTCGCGGCGGCGTGAAAGGACGATCCCGAGGAGCGATTCACTGCGCCCATGTCCGTAGAGGTCCGCGGTATCGAAGAAGGTGACGCCGAGATCCCGTGCGCGCCGGATCGCCTCGAGCGACTCGTCGTCGGACGTCTTTCCCCATCCGAGGGGCGCGCCCAGCGCGTCCGTGGTGCCGCCGATGGCCCACGCTCCAAAGCCGATTTCGCTCACGCGGAGGCCGGTCGATCCGAGAGTGCGGTAGTTCATCGTTGCGATTTCGCCCTGCGTGATTATGCCCGATCACAGCTCCAGCAGTCGCACGTCCATCATCTCCTTGAAGGAACGGATGAAGTCGAGCGTGACGCGGTCGACCGGCGTGTCCACGGTGACGATCGCCATGGCCACACCCCCCTCCGGAGCGCGAGCCAGGTTGTACTCGGCGATATTGATCTCCCGATCTCCCAGGATCGTGCCGACCTTGCCGACGACCCCAGGGACGTCGCGATTCTTCATGTAGAGCACCCATCCCTCCGGCTCGAACTCCACGCGGAAGTTGTTCAGGGAGACGATGCGCGCCTTTTTTTCGGAGAAAAGCGTTCCCGAGATGCAGATCTCGTCCGAATCGGAGCTCACCCTGAACGTCACGAGGTTGGTGTAATCGTGCGGAATCGGATGAAGCGTGACGCTGCTGTCGATTCCCCTGGCCTCGGCCAGGGATTGAGCATTCACGAAGTTCACCGAGTGGCTGAGATGGGGCCTCAGCAGTCCTTTCAGCGAAGCCACGGTGAGGATCTTCGCGAAACGCTCTTCAATTCCCCACAGTTCAACCTCCGCCGACTTTGGCGGGCCATCGAGAAGCTGCGCGGCCATCAGGCCGAGCTTTTCCGCCAATCCGATCAGCGGCCCGGCGCTCGCGTCCGAGATTCCCTGGAAGGGGAGATTCACGGCGGAAACGAAGATCGACCCCTTCAACGCTTCGAGCACCATTTCGACGGTCTGCACCGCCACGCGGTCCTGCGCCTCGCGCGTGTTCGCGCCGATGTGCGGGGTCAGGATCATGTTCTTTGCATTCAGCAGCGGATGATCCGATGCGGGTGGCTCGTCTTCATAGACGTCGACGGCCGCGGCCGCGACCTTTCCGCTCTCCAGCGCGGCAGCCAGATCGGCCTCCACGTAGATCCCGCCCCGCGCACAGTTGATCATCACCACGCCATCTTTCATCCGCGCAATCTCGGCCGCCCCGATCATTCCCTTCGTTTCGTCGGTCAACGGCGTATGAACGGTGATGAAATCGGCCTCGGCCAGAAGCTGGTCGAGCGGGACCATCTCCGCATTGACCTTCTCCGCAGCGGACGAATGGATGTACGGATCATAGGCGAGGATCCGCATGTCGAAGGCTCGCGCGCGAGTGGCGACCCGGCTTCCGATCCGTCCCAGACCGATGACTCCGAGGTTCTTGCCGGAGAGCTCGATTCCCATGAAGCGGGAACGGTTCCACTCACCCCGCTTCACCGAGGCGTCCGCCGCGGCAACGTTGCGGCAGAGAGAGAGGAGGAGCGCCATGGTGTGCTCGGTGGCCGACAGGATGTTGGCCGTCGGAGCGTTGATGACCAGGATTCCCCGGCTCGTCGCTGCGTCGACGTCCACGTTGTCGAGGCCAACTCCTGCCCTGCCAGCCACCTTCAAACGCGGCCCCGCGTCGAGCAGCTCGGCGGTGATGGCCGTGCCGCTTCGCGAAATCAAAGCGTCAGCCGTCCCGATCGCCTGGAGCAGCTCCGCTCCCTTGACCCCCGGTCTGTAGTCGAGCTCCACGTCCGGAGCGCCCTTCAGCAGCTCGAGTCCCGAGTCAGCAAGGGTATCCGTGACCAGGATCCGCTTCGGCGTACCCGCCACGGCCAAACCGCTGCGCTCCGGAGGGGAAGAACTTTCGTTCATGCTCGTCATGCTCCAGCGACTTCAGCGAGGACGTCGAGCATTGCGTCGACGTCGGCCAGCGGAATGTCTCCCATGTGTCCGATGCGGAACGTGGAATCCTTCCATGCGCCGTATCCGCCGCCGAGAGTGAATCCCCGCTCTCTCATTTTCTCAAGAAGATCCGCAGCGGTGATCCGCTCGGGCATGAGAGCCGAGACGCTGGGCGAAAGAGCTTCGTGGTCGCTGGCGGGCTCGCAGAAATGGCTGGTCCGTTCGAGAACCCGATCCCGCATGGCGCGATGGCGATCCCAGCGCGCCTCCAGACCCTCCCGTTCGAGGATCTGCTCCAGCTGCCAGTCGAGCGCGTACACGAGCGGAAGCGCCGGCGTGAAGGGCACTCCGTTCTCCTCGGCGCTGCGCTTGAATTCGAGAAAATTGAAGTACGTGCCTTTGTAATGTTTCTGATCGGCGCGAGCGAACGCGGCTTCGGAGACCGAGAAGACGGCGAGACCCGGAGGAAGCGCGAGCCCCTTCTGCGAGCTGGCCAGGCAGACGTCGATGTCCCACTCATCGACCAGAAGCGGCGCGGAGCCGAGCGAAGAGACGGCATCCACGAGAATGAGGGTCCCCTCCGAGACCGAGCGGATCGCCTTGACGATCTCGGCGACGTCGTTGATCACGCCGGTCGAGGTCTCGTTGTGAGTGATCGTCACCGCGTCATAGTGATGGCGGCGGCCGCGAAGATGATCCGCGACCTTCAGGGGATCGACCGGCTGACCCCACTCGAACGCGAGCTGATCGGCCTCGAACCCGAGCTTGTGGGCCATCTTCAGCCAGCGCTCGGAAAACGCCCCGCAGGTCGTGACCAGGACCGATCGCGACACGGTGTTGAGAAGCGCTCCTTCCATCAGCCCGGTCCCGGTGGATGCGGCGAAAAAGGCGTTGCTCGAGGTGCGAAAGAGCGATCTGAGGCGGGGCGTGACCCGCTCGAAGATCTGCCGGAACTCGCGGCTGCGATGGCCGATCATCGGCTGCGTCATCGCCTGCAGGACTTCCGGCCGAACCCAGGTGGGTCCCGGAACGAAGAACTTCACCGTCTCGCTCATTGGCTCTCTCCAATCAGAAAAGGGAGCACGTCCAGAAGACTCGGGCCGCGGACGAAGAAATCCGCTTCCTTTTCCACGCGATCCCTCGCTTTCACTCCTCCGAAGCCGATGAAGCGATCCACGGCCTCTTTCGCTTCCAGATCCGTCGCGCCATCCCCGACGAACGCGGCCTTGCCGTGGGAGCGTGCTCGCACGTTCAACACCACCGTCTCTTTTCCTCCTGCTCGAGCGAGCGGCGACGCCGTGTCGAAGCCGGCATAGGCTCCATCATCGCCGAAAAGGAGCGGGACCGCGTGAACGGCCCGGCGGTGGATCCCGAGAATTTCCGCGAGCGGGATCACGGCCTGCTCGATTCCGGCCGTCACGAGATGCACGTCGACGCCGGCCCCTCGGAGGGTTTCGATCGTTTGCGCTCCGCCGGAGGTAATGGAGCTCTGATATTGCTGCGCCAGTCTTTCGATGCGGCCAGCTGACGGCCGGATCCGCGCCAGACGTTTCTCGTACGCCTCCTCCAGGGGAATCTCTCCATTCATCGCCGCCTCGGTCAATCTCACGATCTCCGGATCCCCTTCTCCGAGGACGTCGATCCCCTCGATGGTCACGAGAGTCGAATCGACGTCGAAAAAGACGAGCTCGAAGCGCGGCCTCGTCAAGAGTGACTCCCTCCGTCCGCCGTGAGTTCGATCAGCTGAGCCTTACTCATCGAGTCGAGCATTTTACGGGATGGGACGACCGCGCCCGGGAGATTCGGAGCGCGGTCCGCAACCCCACTCTGTAACGGTTCATTTTCCCGCAAGGCGGCGTCGACTCCGGGTTCTGAACGAAGATGCGTACTATGGCCGGAAAGACGTCGTCCGCAATGAAACATCACGACCCCGCCGTTATCGCTCCCATGAGAACCGCGTGGGCACTGCTCCTCGTCCTTTCCGGAGTCGCAGCGCTGGCCCAGTCGCCCCCGGCGGCGGAGCCCCTCGTCATCGTCGCCGACCAGCTGGGGGACTCTCCCGGAGGCGTGGCGACACGAATCACGTTCACCGTGGATCCATCGGTGGTCACCGACGATCGCGAGCTCATTCTTCAGGGCTCCATCCTGATCGAGGGGAGCGTCTTCCGGAATTTCCGCCGGCCCCTGATCGGATCGGAACGAAACCGCCTGGAGATGCTCCAGGTTCTGCCAGTCGGAGCGGCCGTGATCGAAGCGCGGCTTCTGGTCATGAAGGATGGATCTCCTCTTCTTCTGGCAAAGAAGGAGCTCTCCGCGACGATCAGGGAAACGGGGATCGATTTCGTGGCGGACGAAGAAGGGACCGCGGAGGAAATTCTCGCGGAGGGGGTCGTTCCCGGCAGCGCGGGGGCGATCGCCATCCAACCCCCCCGGCGCGACCTTGCTCCGAATCTCTTCATCGTCGACGTCGACGTGAAGGAGCCGGTGCGACGAGTCGAGTTCTGGATCGATGGAAAGAAGATCATGACGCGCAACGCACCGCCCTATCGGGCCGAGCTCGATCTCGGAGCGATTCCGCGGCGCGTGGAAGTCCGTGCCGTCGGTTATGACGCGCGCGGACGCTACATCGACGCTGACGCCTGGATCGTGAACGAGCGTGAAAACGATCTCGAAGTGAAGGTCACGAAAACCGACACGCCGGATGGCGTTTCGCATTTCAAGGTCAGCGTGCAGAATCCGAAACGCCTGGGAACCCGCAGAGTGACCCTTCATGCCGACGACGAGCAGCTCGCCCGCTGGGCCCATCCTCCATACGCGCTCGACATCGACACCGCGCTTCTCGCCGGCAAGACTTTCATTCGAGCGACACTCATCGATGACTCGGGGGGCGAGACTACGGATCTTCTCTATCTCGAGGGAGATCGCTACGTGGAACGGCTCGATGTCAATCTCGTCGAGCTGCCGGTCTCGGTGTTCGACTCGACGGGCACACCCGTCGCCGCCCTGACGAAGGATGAATTCGAGGTCTATGAAGAAGGAAAGCAGAAGGCCATCGAAGCATTCGGATTCTCCAGCGATCTGCGGCTGACTCTCGGGCTCCTCCTCGATCACTCCGGAAGCATGCAGCCCAGAATTGAACAGGCGCGGAGGGCCGCCGTCGAATTTTTCGCGCAGGTGATGCGAGAGGGAGACCGCGCCTTCTTCGGTGGGTTCTCTTTTGCGGCAACCGACCTGACTCCGCTGGTCAGTGACGTGTCGTCGCTCCAGCACGAGATCTCCGGACTCGGAAACGCCGAAGGGGCCACCGCTCTCTATGACGCGATCGTGACCGGGCTCTACCGGTTCCGTGGCATCGAGGGGAGAAAGGCGCTCGTGGTCGTCACGGACGGAGAGGACACCTCCTCGCGCGTCGATTACGATTCCATGCTCCGGTACGTACGGGCGACCCGAGTGCCGGTCTATTTCGTCGGGATCGGGATCTCGAGGATGGATTTCACGCTCTCATCCCGGCTCCGGACGCTCGCTGCCGAGAGCGGTGCGGTGGCCTACTTTGCGAGCGGGGGCGAGGAGATGAAGGACGAGCTGAGGGAAATCTACACCCGGCTCGAGCAGGAGCTGCGCTCCCAATACCTCCTCGGTTACTACACGGAGGTCACGACTGGAGACGACGCCTACCGGACCGTCGAGGTACGCGTGAAGCGTGCTGGCGCGAAAGCGCGGACGATTCGGGGGTTTCTGCCGTGAGGAGTTGCGAGTGTTCCGAGTTCCGAGTTCCCAGTTCAGAGTTCCCAGTTCAGGATGACGGCGTGTGGGGGTCATTCAGAGGCCGCACGCGACAGCCGGGCAGAATATGAGATGGCGTCGCGGCCAAAGAATCTCAGCCACGATGATCGCCGTCGGGTTCTTGTGCACGTTCAGACGCCTGGCGCGATGCGGCTGCACTTTCACGAGAACCCGATGACGGTTTGCGCATTCTGAGATTCTTCGGCCGCGAGACCAATCCTCCCGCGACTCCCATCTCCCGTGCGGCCTCTGAATGACCCCCACCCGCCGTCATCCTGAGCTGGGAACTCGGAACCGGCAACTGGGAACTCGGAACTGGGAACTTACTAGCAACTAACAACTAACAACTAGCTACTAACAACGATCAACCGCCCTCCCCCCCCTTCCCCTGCTCCGCTCTTTTCTTCGCCGCCCAGCCCTCGATTGTTTTCTGTGGCGTGCGCGAGAGCGCGAGCGAATCGGGCGGGACGTCCCTGGTGATGGTCGATCCCGCGCCGACGTACGCGCCGCGACCGACGCGGACCGGCGCCACGAGCTGAGTGTCGGAGCCGATGAAGACCCCCGCCTCGAGGACGGTTTTGTGCTTGTTCACGCCGTCATAGTTGCAGGTGATCGTGCCTGCGCCGATGTTTACGTCGGCTCCGATCTCCGCGTCCCCGATATAGGAGAGGTGCGAGGCCTTGGCTCCGTCACCGAAGACCGCCTTCTTCGTCTCGACGAAGTTGCCGACCTTGGTCTTCCGTCCCAGAACCGTTCCAGGCCGGAGATGCGCGTAGGGACCGACGGTCGCGCCATCGGCGATGGTGGCATCTTCCGCGACCGTTCCCGTTTTCACATGGACGTTGTTTCCGACGGTCACGTTGATCAGATGCGCGCCTGGCTCGATGACGCAGTCCTCTCCGATCCGGGTCCTTCCCTCGAGGACCACGAACGGATAGATCGCGGTGTCCTGTCCGATGATCACCGTCGAGTCGATGGAGACGGCGAGCGGATTCCTGAAGGTCACTCCATCGTCCATGAGGCGTGCGATGGTGCGCCGGTTCAGCTCGGCCTCGACCTGACCGAGCTCGCTCCGGGAGTTCACCCCGAGGGCTTCCATGGGGTCATCGGCCACGACGGCGCCGACCGGCTTTCCGTCGGAGACCGCTCGGGCGATCACGTCCGTCAGGTAGTACTCCCCCTGAGCGTTGTTGGACGAGAGCCCGTGAAGGGCGTCGAAGAGCGTGACCGCATCGAACACGTAGATGCCGGCGTTGACCTCGTCGATGCGGAGCTCTTCGTCTCCGGCGTCTTTCGCTTCGACGATGCGCTCGACGCGTCCCTCGCTCCCCCGGACCACGCGCCCGTACAACGCTGGATCGGGAAGACGCATGGTCAGGACGGTGACGGCGTTCCGGCCGCGCTCATGCTCCTCGACGAGCTTCCGGATCGTCTCCGGCCGGGTGAGCGGGACGTCGCCGGAGAGGACGAGAACCTGGGCTCCCTCCAGACCTCGTGCTCGAAGGATCGTCTCCGTCTGCAGCACGGCATGCCCGGTTCCGAGTTGCGCTTCCTGCACCGCGAACTCCGCGACGCTTTCGCAGGCCGCTTTCACTTCGTCGCGCTGATGACCCACCACGAGGACCGGTTTCGACGGTGACGCGACCGCAGCGAGATCAATGACATGGTGCACCAGTGGTCGTCCTCCCGCGGCATGAAGCACTTTGATGCGGGACGATTTCATCCGTTTGCCGAGACCGGCGGCGAGGATGACGACTTCGAGTCGGGCCATACGAGCTCCCTTCGGCAGAATCGCTCGTTCACGAGCAATTCCGCTGCCGGGGCGATTATCCCCCACTGCTCCGTCGGATCTTCTGGAGCCGTCTCCCGTAGCGATCGTAGAGACGGAAGATCGTCTCGGCCAGGGCTGCGGCGTCGTGCCGGACGAAGTCATCCTCGGCCACGACGTCCGCGAAAAACGGGGTGGCTCCGAGATCGCGAATCGCGTCGCTTGCGAATTCGACCGGAAACTGATTCTGTTCGCGGTATGCCTCCAGAATCGTCTCCGTCGGGCGCCGCCCGTTGATGACCACGAGATCGGCGACCAGCCCGGCGTGCTCGATGATCGCCCGGAGATGGTCCTCGGCCGTATAGCCGTCCGTCTCGCCCGGTTGGGTCATCACGTTGCAGATGTAGACCTTCAGCGCTCTCGCCGTCCGCACCGCTTCGCCGATCTTCGGGATCAGAAGATTCGGAATCAGCGACGTGTACAGTGATCCCGGCCCGATCGCGATGACGTCCGCCTGATGGATCGCCTCCAGGGCGCGGGACAGCGGCTCCGGATCCGGCGGATCGATCATCAGCCTGCAGATCCGGGCGTGCTGCGGAACTTTGGCGCCCACGAAGTGATCCCCGCTGATGGCGGTCTCGCCGACCAGCTCGGTTCCGTCATCGCAGATCGCCCGGATGCGGATATCGGCGAGGGTGGAGGGGTAGATCTCGCCTCGGACCGCCAGCACCTCCGAGGCTCCGAGGATGGCGGATTCGAAACTGCCGGTCAGATCGATGAGGGCGGCGAGGAGGAGATTGCCCAGCGAGTGGCCCTTGAGAGGGGTGTCCGTTCCGAAGCGGTACGCGAAGAGGCGCGAGAGAAGGGCTTCCTCCTCGGCGAGGGCAACGATGCAGTTTCTTACGTCGCCGGGGGGGAGGATGCTCAGTTCCTTCCTGAGCATCCCCGAGCTTCCCCCCTCATCGGTCACGGTGACGATCGCGGAGAGATGATCGATGGACCAGTGTCCCTCGCTCCCGACGTAACCCTTGAGGCCGCGCAGAAGAGTCGAGAGGCCGGTGCCGCCGCCGATGGCGACGATTCTGAAGCCGTCTTCCTTCATAGGCGCCGAACCGCGGCCGCGCGCGCTACTTCTTTTTGAGCTCGGTGAGGACTTGCTTCGCGACCGACTTGAGTGTGTCGAAGACGCCGGTGCCGTTCATCGCGATCGCTTCGAACGTCGGCTCTCCCTTGTAATTGAGCTTGCCGTAGATCTCGTCCACGGGGAGGGCGGTGGGCAGGTCCCGCTTGTTGAGCTGAAGCGCGTAGGAAAGGTCCTTGAGCTCGTAACCCTGCTCCACCAGATTTGTCTCCAGGTTCTGAAGCGCCTCGATGTTCGCTTCCATCCGCGCATCCTGCGAATCGGCCACGAAGACCACTCCGTCGACACCTTTCAGGATCAGCTTGCGGGATGCGTCGTAAAACACCTGGCCGGGGACGGTGTAGAGGTGAAAGCGGGTCTTGAAGCCGCGGACCGTTCCGAGATCGAGCGGAAGAAAGTCGAAAAAGAGCGTGCGGTCGGTCTCCGTGGCGAGCGAGATCAGCTTTCCCTTCGCCTGCGGATTCGTTTTGTCGTAGATCCACTGCAGATTGGTCGTCTTCCCGCAGAGGCCGGGGCCGTAATAGACGATCTTGCAGTTGATCTCTCGCGCCGCGTAATTGATGAACGTCACGTATCTACCCGTTCCGCTTCCCGTTCATTCAGAAAAAAGACTGTCGATGTCCTCGTCGGTGATCTCCGCGAACGGAGAATCGAAGCGGCTCGCGAGATTCCCGCGGTCCGCCTCGGCCTTCTTCAGGATGACCTCGAAAACGCGCTCGAGCTCGAGAGACGCTTTCTTCACCCGCAGGCGGACGAGTCCGAGCGAGGACTTCTCGTCGAAAATGATGACGAGGATCACCCGCTGGGCCACCAGTGAGATGTGAATGTTGTCGCGTTCCCCCTCGTGGAAAAGGATCGAGAACTCCTTCTCTCCGATGAGCTTGGCCAGCCCGTCCGTCGCGGCGACGTTTCCGGCGGTGAGGGAGGCGAGCGAAGTCGCGTCCACCCCGGCCATGTCGCCATGGGAGGCAATCTGCTGGCCGTTCTTGTCGACCAGAAAGACGATCTTCGAGTTGGAGTCGCTCAGCAGACGGGAAAGAACTTCCTTGATCTGCTGGTACTCCTCCTCGTACATGACGAGATCAGGAGAAGACATTCAAAGGCCACCGTTTCAGCGATTTGCCTGCCGTGTATAGCATATTTCAAGGTCTGCCTTGCGTCAGATCTCCCGCCGTCCTTCCAGTGCTTTGGCCATGGTCACCTGGTCGGCGTACTCGAGATCACCTCCCACCGGAAGCCCGAATCCGAGCCGGGTCACCAGGGCTCCCGACTGCCGGAGCGCCTGAGCGATATACATCGCCGTCGCCTCGCCTTCGACGTTCGGATTCGTCGCGAGAATCACTTCGCGGATGCCTCCGGACTCGAGCCGCCGCCGCAGCCCGCCGATGTCGATCTCGTCGGGTCCCACGCCTTTGAGAGGGGAGAGACTCCCCATGAGGACGTGGTAAACGCCGCGAAACCCGCGGGCGGACTCGATGGTCGGGATGTTCCACGCCTCCTCGACGACGCAGATGGTCGAACGATCCCGCCGTTCGTCCGAGCAGATGACGCAGGGTTCTACATCCGTGAGGTTATTGCAGATCGTGCAGCGGACGATGGTCCGCCGGACTTCGAGGATCGCCTCGGCGAGCTTCTCCGCCTCGCCGGGGGGACGGCGGACGATGTTGTAAGCGAGTCGCGCGGCGGTCTTTGCGCCGATGCCGGGGAGGCGGCTCAGCTCATTGATCAGATTCGCCAGCGGCGTCGCGGTCATGAGAATTCGTTATGAATTAATATGGCCATTGTTTATATAATAGCGATATCTTTATTATTAAACAAAGGACCTATCATATTTGCCGATTGGCCGAGAAAGATCTGCGTGAAAAAATGAAGCCATTTCATTCAACAATTAGATTTTGAATTACATCTCACATTCCTGGCAGCTTAAAGCCACCCATTTGTGAGGCCAGCACTTCGTCGACCTTGCGCGAAGCTTCGTTGACCGCGGCGATGATCAGATCCTGCAGCATCTCGACGTCCTCGGGATCGACCGCTTCCTTGTCGATGGTCACGGCGATCAGTTCCTTGTTCCCGGACATGGACGCCTTCACCATCCCCCCGCCCGCGGTTCCCTCGACGGTCGTCTCGGCCATTTTTTTCTGCAGCTGCTCCTGCATCTGTTGAGCCTGCCGCATCATCTGCTTAATGTTCATCGGTCCTCCTCGTACGGGTCTCCGGGCTGCGCGGAATCACCTCGCCGCCGAGATGCTTCTGGAATGCCCGGATGACCGGGTCGTCGTCGATGGCGCTCTCTTTTTTCGGCGTCCCCTCCGCAGCCTTCTGAGGTGTGGTTCGGATACGGGGGACGAGCCTCCGTTCCGCGATCTCGCTCGCCACGCTGCCGAGCAGATCGAGATGGGAAGGTTCGGACAGGAAGTCGACCTCGATTCCGGGAGAATCGAACTCGATGATCAGATCATCGCCTTCGACGCTGATCTCCCGCGCAGACTCGAGATAGGAGCCGGCTGCCCTTCGGCTCGATGCAACGCCGCGGGTGAGACGTTCCCGGAAATTGCCAGTGGTCGCTGAATGTGATGGCTTCGGCGATGTCGCGGCTTTGCCCGGTTTCGGCGGAGCCGGAGTCGATGGGGACGGGCGAGACTCCGGTTCGACAGTCGAGATCTTTGGGACAGGCGGAGCGGCCGCTCGAGGCTGTGCGGGTCGCGCCGTTCCTCCTGCCGGAGAAATAGAGCCTCCACTGCCAGCAATCACGGATTCGATGCTGCGCAGGCGGGGGAGCGTGGCGGCTTTCAGAAGCGCGATCTCGACGGCAAGGCGCTGCTGCTCGGAGCGGCTCACCAGCTCGTCGTCCCGAATGAGGAGGTTGAGGATCCGGAGAATCTCGGCGTAATCGAAGCGAGCGGCGCGCTCGCGGAGGGCGTCCATCTCGCCGGGCGCCGTGATCAGCATTCTCTCCGGAGCGCCGCCGGCGACCAGAAGAAGAGTCCGAAGCTCGTCGAGGAGATCGCGAAAGAGGATCTTGAAATCGCGGCCGGCAGCCGCGGCCTGATCGAGAAGCTCGAGCACGCGACCCGGCGAGCCCTCCTCGATCGCATCGATGAGGCTCCCGAGGAAGTGGCCGCCGGAAAGGCCGAGGATTGCGGCAACATCGGTGGCGGTGAGCTTGCGGCCGCCGAAGGCGATGACCTGATCGAGCACGGAGAGGGAGTCGCGGACGCTTCCCTCCCCCCGTCTCGTCACCATCTCCAGGGCTTCCTTCTCGGCCTCGATCCCCTCGGCGCGGCAGATCTCCTCGAGACGGGCGAGAAGCTCCTCGCTCGTGATCTTTCGGAGAGCGAGCTGCTGAACCCTGGAAAGAATGGTCGGCGGCACCTTCTGAATCTCGGTGGTCGCCATCATGAAGATGACGTGCGGGGGCGGCTCCTCGATCTGTTTCAGCAGGGCGTTCCACGCCTGTCCCGAGAGTGAGTGGACCTCATCGATGATGAAGATCCGATACCGATCCCGGACCGGCTGGAACTGCAGCACTTCCCGGATCTCCCGCACATCCTCCGCCTTGGAGTACGTCGCGGCATCGATCTCCCGCACGTCGAGATCGATTCCCTCGGTGATCTCGCGACAGATCACGCAGACGTTGCACGGCTCGGCGGTCGGTCCTTTTTCGCAGTTGAGGGCCTTGGCCAGGATGCGCGCGCTGGTGGTCTTGCCGATGCCGCGGACGCCCGAAAAGAGATAGGCGTGATGGATCCGCTTCTGTTCGATCGCGTTCTGAAGAGTGCGGACCGCGGTCTGCTGACCGATGATGTCGCGGAAGCTCTGAGGACGCCATTTCCGGGCGAGAGCCTGATAAGCCATAGAGGGGGGAAGTCTATCGTGAACTGGCGGAGGGGGGGGCCGTTGGAGGGGGAGTAAGAGAGTCAAAAGACGAACGCAGAACGCAGAACGATGAATTTAGAAAGAGAGTCAAAAGATGAACGCAGAACGCAGAACGATGAATTTAGAAAAGAGAGTCAAAGACGAACGCAGAACAAAGGGAGGTTAACTTTTTAGACAAACGCCTACGGATTTCGATGTCGTGGAGGTTTTCGTTGTTTTAGCCCAATTGTCCGCTTTTGACCTGGTTCACTTCTAAATTCATCGTTCTGCGTTCTGCGTTCTGCGTTCGTCTTTGACTCTTTCTAAATTCATCGTTCTGCGTTCTGCGTTCTGCGTTCGTCTTTGACTCTTTCTAAATTCATCGTTCTGCGTTCTGCGTTCGTCTTTTGACTCTCTTCATCCTCTCGGAAGAGCCCAGGTTGACTGCGGCACGCGGGAGCGCCGTCTTATCGCTGCTTCCGTCCGGACCTGACGAGGGTCGACGGCTTCCGCTGCACAGGCCCCGGGCTCATCCCAGAGGATGAAGTCGTGGCGGAGCGAGTGGGATTCGAACCCACGGTACGGGGGTTACCCATACACACGCTTTCCAAGCGTGCTCCTTAAGCCACTCGGACATCTCTCCGTTTTCAAAGAATTCGAAGCTCGCGGAAGAGAAGCGTCAGCGACGCGCTCATCCGGTGACGCTGAAAGGTGTTGGCGGAGAGAGGGGGATTCGAACCCCCGGTACCGGGGTCACCGGTACAACGGTTTTCGAGACCGCCGCGATCAACCACTCTGCCATCTCTCCGGAATCGGTCCAGCGGAAAAAACGGTCATTCCGCAACACCGAATTTCCCTTTTCTCAAGCCGCGGAAAAAAGTCTGCAGGAGAGTCCGCGAGCGCTCCTCCTCGAATCCCGCGATCAGCTCGACCCGGTGATTGAGCCGTGCGTCCTGCACCAGGTTTCCGAGCGAGCCGCAAAACCCTGCCTTCGGATCGAGGGCGCCGAAGATCAGACGATCGATCCGGGCATTCACGATGGCGCCCGCGCACATTGCGCAGGGCTCCAGGGTGACGACCATCGTCGTTCCGACCAGCCGCCAGCCGCCCATCGCGGCGGCCGCTTCGCGAATCGCCAGGATCTCGGCATGGCCCAGAGGATCCCCCGACTCGCGCGCGTTGCGGCCTCGTCCGATGATGCTTCCGGATGCGTCGACCACCACGGCTCCGATCGGGATTTCTCCCTCCGACCCGGCGAGCTCCGCCAGCCGGAGGGCTTCCTCCATCCATTCGGCTGCCGCCATTGTCAAAGAATACGACGGCGGGCCTCGGGCCCGCCGTCATGAATGATCGAGTTGGTGCACCCACGAGGACTCGAACCTCGAACCTCTTGATCCGTAGTCAAGTGCTCTATCCAATTAAGCTATGGGTGCTCACTGCGCTGCGGTCCACTACCAACCCACCCCCGGCGGCATCCATTCCACTCCGCGGGGGGCGGATTTTATAGGCCGCCGCGGGGGTGAGCAACCGCGACCCCGGTCATCCGTATGAGTCGTGCGACGGGCCATCTCGCCCATGCCCCTTCCCGGAAGTTTGACCCCCCGATCTCCGGGCGGTAGCCTCTCCCGCAATCCAGGAGGTCTCGCCAGAATGGAATCCACACCGATCGTAGTCGACTCGGTCACGAAGCGCTTCGGCGATTTCACGGCCGTCGACGGCATCTCGCTCCAGGTTCCGCAGGGGACGATCTTCGGAATCCTCGGGCCGAATGGAGCGGGAAAAACCACCACCATCCGGATGATCATGAACATCACGATTCCCGACTCCGGACGCGTCCTCATCCTCGGAAAACCGAGCACCGACGGCGCGTCGAAACACATCGGTTATCTCCCGGAGGAACGAGGCCTGTATCGGAAGATGAAGGTCCTCGACCACATCGTTTTCCTGGCGGAGATCCGCGGAGTCGAGGGGAAGGAAGCAAAACGGCGCGCCAAGCAGTGGCTCGAGCGGATGAAGCTGACGGAGTGGGGGGGAAAGAAAGTCGAAGAGCTGTCGAAAGGAATGCAGCAGAAGATCCAGTTCATCGGCTGCGTGATCCACGATCCGGAGGTGCTGATCGTCGATGAGCCGTTCTCGGGCCTCGATCCGGTCAACGCGCTGGCGTTCAAGGAGATGTTCCTCGACTTCCGGAAGCAGGGAAAGACGATCCTCCTCTGCACGCACGTCATGGAGCAGGCCGAGAAGCTGTGCGACCAGATCGCGCTGATCAACCGCGCCAAGGTCGTGCTGTCGGGACCTCTCGCCGAGGTCAGGCGGAGATTCTCAGGCAACCGGCTCCTCCTGCGTGGCAGCGGCGGCGATGACTCGCAGATCCGGAATCTGCCCGGAGTGCATGACGCGGAGAGAAAGGGCGACGTTCTCGAGGTCGAGCTGGATCCCTCGCTTTCGCGCGGCGACTTCATCCGACAGGCTGCCGGAGTCTGGTCGATCGAAAGCGTGATTCCTCATGAAGCGTCGCTCGATGACATCTTCATCCAGGTGGTCGGCGCGAGCGTCGAGGAACTCGAAGCGCAGAAGGAGGCGGTGGCATGAGCGCGAGCTTCTGGCCCATTCTCAAACGTGAATATCTCAGCCGTGTCAAAACGAAAGCGTTCTGGATCTCGACGGCTCTCTTTCCTCTGTTCATCGTCGCAATGACGATCGGACCGGCTCTGATGACGGCGCGCACCAAGGCGAGCCCGGAGCCGATCCGAGTGGTGGACGGGATCGGCGACTTTGCTCCGGTCGCCGAGGAGACTCTGGCCGCGGAGGATTTTGGGAAGAATGCTCCGCCGGTCGAGGTGGTCGGCGCCGGCGGGCGCTCCATGGACGAGATCCGGCGCGAGTTCAACGATCTGGCCGAGGCGGGGACGATCCAGGGCTATTACCTGGTCGACGCCGATGCCGTGGAGACGGGGAAGGTCATCTACTGGACCCGGAACCCCGGGTCCATCGTGGCGGATGCCGACATCAACTCGGTGGTCGCCCGCGCCATCCGGAAGTACAAGCTGACGCGTCTCGGCCTCGATGGGGCGGAGATCGATCAGGCCATCGCGCCGATCAACTTCGATGTGAGGAAGGCGACCAACGATCCGAAGAAGGAAGGGAGCGGCATGGCCGCCTTCTTCGCCAGCTTCGCGATGGTTTTCTTCATTTACTTCACGCTGATCTTCTACGGGATGTACGTGATGCGCGGCGTCCTCGAGGAGAAATCGAATCGGATCGTGGAGGTCATCATCTCGTCGGTCACGCCGTTCAATCTGATGATGGGAAAAATCATCGGTATCGGCGCGGTGGGGCTGACGCAGATCGCGATCTGGGCAACTTTCGGGTTGATCATGACCGCGCCCCAGATGGCGATGGCTTTGTCGCTTCCAGCGGGGTCGATGCCGAAGCTTCCGATGGCGAGCCTGCTGTTCCTCCCGGTCTTCTACATCCTCGGTTATTTTCTATTTGCCACGATCTATGCCGGGATCGGCTCGATGTTCAACTCCGAGGAGGACGCCCAGCAGATGATGTCGGTGGCGAGTCTTCCACTGATCGCGCCGATGTTCCTGCTGATGCCGGTCATGAAGAACCCCGACGGCACCCTGGCGACGGTGCTCTCACTGATCCCCTTTTTCAGCCCGATCCTAATGTACCTGAGGATCGGAATTCAGATGCCGCCGGCCTGGCAGATCGGCCTGTCGATCATTATTATGTTGGCAACCATCGTGCTGATGATCTGGCTGGTCGGGAAGATTTACCGGGTGGGCATCCTGATGTACGGAAAGAAGCCGACGATTCCCGAAATCATCCGCTGGTTGAGGTACACTTAGAGCCTTCGATCCAGAACTCAGCTATCACAGCCTCCACGGTTGGTCACTGCCTGCACGCCCTTCCCCGACCAACTGTGGAGGCGTGATTTTTTTTGGGGAGAGGGCGGTCGGGAAGCGAGAGAGTCAAAAGCAGAACGCAGAACGCAGAACGCAGAATTTAGAAAGGGAACCAGAGCCAAAGGCTGAATGCTGCGGAGCGGAGAACCCCCGGTCACATGGAACGAGCGAATCAACACTCTCGTGCCCTAGTCCAGCTCCGCGTCACTCCCGTCCCGCACGCCCAGATCCTTCGCTCACGCCTAGGATGACGGCGCGCCGGTGTCGTTCGTCTCTTTCAACATTCCAGATTCTGCGTTCTGCGTTCAGCCTTTGACTCTCGCTTTTCCCTCTCCCCTCGCTCCTCTGCCCTCTCCCATAAAAACTCTGGTCTGCCCGGCAGGAATCGAACCTGCGACCCACAGCTTAGAAGGCTGTTGCTCTATCCGACTGAGCTACGGGCAGGAACGAGATGGCCGCTTCGACTGGGGTGGGTAGTGGGATTTGAACCCACGACCTTCGGAGCCACAATCCGACGTTCTAACCAACTGAACTATACCCACCGCAAACGATCGAAGGGAAATTGGTCGGGGCGAGAGGATTCGAACCTCCGACCCCCTGCTCCCAAAGCAGGTGCGCTACCAGACTGCGCCACACCCCGACCCGGGCGCGAGGCGGGCAATCCTGCCGTCCGCCGCCGCACCTGTCAACCGAACAGGCCCCTCCGAAGGGGCATTCCGGTCAGTAAAGGATGATCAGGTCGGGATCGATCGAATGCTCCGACCCGTCTTCCAGGGTGACCGTCGCGTTGTAGTCGTATTTCCCGGGCCGCCCGGGCGGAAACGTCGCATGACACCGCCCCTTGACCTTGTTGCAGGGGCTCGGAGGAAATCCTCCCTTGAACTCGATCGTGAGGTACCAGTCCGGATGGGTGACCCAGATGACCTGCTGCCCGGGCCGTTCGATATTCACCGACGGGGGAGTGACGATGACGTTGGTCCCGTCGAAATCGACGAGGATGGGTTTGTCGGTTTCCTCAGCGTGTACGAGCTCCTCTTCTTGCATGGCCTTCTCCTTTTGTCACGTCGGTATTGGCGGGTGTCATGACTTCGACTGCGCGGTCGCCGATTTTCCGGCGACCATCCGTTGAAATTCTTCGCGGGAGCGAAGGTTGCGGAACTCCGGCTCGCTTCGAATCGGAGCGAGGCCGTGGCCGGCGTGGACCGCCTTCCGCAGCCAGTCTAGCGCCTCGTCGGGACGTCCCGCGGCATTCGCGAAGATTGCCGCGTTGAAGAGCGTCCCTGCCGCCGGTGTAGCCAGTCCGAGTGCGCGATCGAGATGCGCTCTTCCGCGCGACTCGTCGCCGGTCCGAAGGTAGATCAGGGCCAAGGCCCGGTGAACCATCACATCCTTCGAATTGAGATTGAGCGCTTCGAGAGCGAGACGGTTGGCTTCGCGATAAGCGGCGAGAGCCGCGGCGCCTTCGTCGGTGTAGCGATAGGCGTCTCCGAGGTTGATCCGGAGCTGGTAGTTCGACGGCGCCAGTTCAGTCGCTTCGCGGAACGCGTCGCGCGCCCCTTCCCACCGGCCGAGGTAGTAGAGGCAGGTTCCGAGATTCGAGAGGGCCTGCCAGCTGGGCGAGACGGCGATGGCGCGCTCGAACGCCGCTCTTCCCTCGTCGAAGTCGCCGCGGTGAAGGTAGGCCGCTCCGAGGTTGGAGAGAGTTCGAGTGTTCTCGGGGCTCAGCTCCGCGGCCTTTTCCAGCATCGGGATCGCGTCGTCGATTCTTCCCGTGAGCAGATAGGAGACTCCCAGCTTGTTGTATCCGGCCCAATAGGCAGGCCGGCTGGCGATGGCTTTTCGATAGGTCTCTTCTGCTGTCGCATGGTCGCCTGAGCGATCGTGTGCCTCAGCGAGAGAAAGGGTGGCTTCGGGGTCATCGGGCCTCAGCTCCAGCGCCGTCTGCAGCTCTTCGATCGCCTCATCGAAACTCCCCGTCATGATGAGCAGCTTTCCGAGCGTGACGTGCACCTCGGGAAGTCCCGGGTCGAGAGCTGCGGCGGTGCGGGAAGTCGCCACAGCCTTTCGAGCCCAGTCCGGATCGGAAGTGAGATCGTACTTCGACTGGTAAGCGCGACCGAGCGCCGCCTGCACGAGAGCGGATCGCGGATTCGAATCGGCCAATGGCTCGAGGATCGAGATCGCGCGATCCACCGAGGCCTGGTCGTCGTATCGCTGGAGCGCTCCGACTGCGATCAGAAACCGGTCCTGAACCTGCGGCGCGAGCAGCGATGCAGGGGCCCGCTCGCGATCGGGACTCAGGGAGAGCGAACCCGCGATCGCTTCCGCCAGCTGATCCTCCAGGCTGAAGAGATCCGTGGCCAGACCGGTGACCGTTCCGGCGGCGAGCTGCAGTCCCCGCACCGGATCGAGGATGGAGTAGGTGACTCGGACGCGCTCGCCCGAGCGCCGCATCAGGGCGCTCAGAACGATGTTGGCGCCGAACGATCTGGCCAGCTGGCGCGGGTCGCTGCTGCGATTCGCCGGCACCGCGGAGGGAAAAATGACCTGCAGGCCGCGGACGCGGGAAAGGCGGGCGCTCACCGTTTCGGCCATTCCCTCGCCGATGAGCTGCCATTCAGGATCGCCACTCGATTCCTTGAAGGGGAGAATGATCAGATACTTCACCGCCGGTAGCGAAACGGTCTCTCCACTCCTGGCAGGCGTCTCGGCGTCAGGCCGCAGCCCGAGCCAGAGGGCCAGCGCCACGACGGCGAGGAGGAGGGCGACGCCGGCCAGAATCATGGGACGGCGCGATTGCCGGCCGAGCGGGATCGGAGTCATTCCTTCAGTCGGCACCGAGCTGTCGTCATCGAGCCGGCCAAGGACCAGGCGGAGGTCGCGCGCCAGATCGCTGGTCGACGCGTAACGCTTTTCGGGGGACTTGGCGAGACAGCGGGAGATGATCGCCTGGAGCTCTGGCGAAGCATAGGGTGAGACTTCCGAGAGGGGGCGGGGATCGTCGTTGAGCAGTGCCGCGAGTGTCTCGACCGTGGAGCTCCGCTTGAAAGGAGCACGCCCGGCGAGCATTTCGTAGAGGATGGCTCCGAGTGAAAATTGATCGGAGCGGTAATCGGCCATCATTCCCGCGGCCTGCTCCGGAGCCATGTAACCCGCGGTGCCGATCACCACACCCGGGGTCGTCTCCGAGCGGAGACTGCCACCGGAGTCGCCGGCTTCATGCGGCTTGGCAAGCCCGAAATCGAGGATCTTGATCCGTCCCGCCCTCGTGATCATGACGTTCTCCGGCTTGAGATCGCGATGAACGATTCCATGACCGTGCGCCGCGGCCAGACCGTCGGCCAGCGCGAGGGAGACATCGACGCCAAGCCTCAGGGGAAGAGGACCGCGGGCGAGCCGGTCCCGAAGGCGCTCGCCATCGATGTGCTCCATGGCGATGTAGGGACGATTCTCATGCTCGCCGATCTCGTAGATCGTGACGATATTCGGATGGTTCAGGGTCGAAGCGGAGCGCGCTTCGCGCTGGAATCGATGGAGCTGCAGCGGGCTCTCGACCAGATCGTCGCGCAGAAATTTGATCGCGACATCACGGCCGAGACGGAGATCGCGGGCTCGGAAGACGTGTCCCATCCCTCCTGAGCCGAGGAGTTCGGCGATCTCGAAGGAGCCGACCCGCGTTCCCGGTTCGAGCATCATGGTGGTTTCCCTGCATTATAGGCATCGCCTCGCGTCATGGCCGGGCAGCCGAAAAAAAAGGCGGAAGCGCTCGAGCGCCTCCGCCTTTCTTGCAGGTTCTGAAACGGAAAATCAGACGGAGTAGACCTTCCCCGGCTCGTCAGCGCGGTGGGGTGGAAGGTGGCTTTCGAACTTTTCGCTGGTCGCCTTGTCGAGAACGAACTCGATGCTGCGCCCATGAGATCGGAGACGCAATACTCTTCCATTCGCCACTTCCTGGCCTGTGTAGAGCTCAGACCCGTACTCGACCTCTTCGATCTGCCCCAGGTCGAGACTACCCTCCAGATCGTCGTTTTCGTAAAAGATCTGGCGATCCGTGAGGCCGAGCACGACCGGAATCCTGGTGTTGGCCTCGACGAAATCGGCTGAAGCGACGAACTTCGATCCAGCCTGCTTTCTCCGGATTCTCTGATCAATCTTGTCCTTCGACATTTTCTTGAGCAGAAACCACACGAGCCCAGCGATGACGATGACTCCGATCACGATGATCCAGATCGACTCCATGAACACCTCCTCGGAAAAAAAATCGCGCACGTCCAATGTATGCCTTTGAGCGACCCAAGTCACGAGCAGGAGCGAACTCGACCAGACCGCACGAGATGAGATCATGCGACGTATCCCCCATTTCCTAAGGGGCTGGCCCCCGATCGCACTGGAAAATCCGGGCGAGTGGACTGTAACGTAGAATCCGGCTGATGAGCGCGAAGGGGCAGGTGAGGGTCGAGCGATCGGCCGGTGGCGCGGTGATTGGATTGCGGGACGGCTTGCCCTGCGTGGTCATGATCGCGACGAGGGGGAGGACGCGATGGGGACTTCCGAAGGGAGCCGCCTATAAAGGAGAGACCAAGGAAGCCGCCGCGGTCCGCGAGGTCGAGGAGGAAACGGGGCTGGTCGCCGAGGTCCTCGAGCCGCTGGAGACAATCGAGTACTTCTTCCGGGGACGGGGTGATCTGATCCACAAGTACGTCGATTTCTATTTGATGGCGTGTCGCGGGGGGACGCTCCGCCCTCAGCTCAGCGAGGTCGATGATGCCGAATGGGTGCTTCTGAGCGATGCTCTCGAAAGAGCGTCCTTTCCATCCGAGAAGAAGATGATCGAGAAGCTCCTCAGGACCTGGTCCGCGATGCCTGACGAGATGAAGCAGGGATTTTCGCCTCTGCCGCAGTAGGCTCGGGAACGCCTCTATTTCTTCGGAGCGGCGCGGCGTCTCGTTTTCGCCGGGGCGCCTCCCTTCCAGACGTTCTCGCTTCCGACCTCTTCGACCTCTTTTCCGGAGATGACGGATTGAGAGAACTGGGCGGTGACGTCGACCTCCTCCGAGGCGTACGCGTCCCGATGCTTCACCAGTAGCCACTCGTTCTGTTTGCGACTCCTGCCGGCGAGATGGATGAGGGCCCATTCCCCCTTCAGCTTCAACCCCTCGAGCCGGAACTTGATCTGGCCATCGTGCACGGCTTTCCCGGGAGTGGAGGCGGGGCCGATGAACTCCCAGGTGCCGTGATCCCAGATGATCACGTTCCCGCCACCGTAGCTCCCGGCCGGGATGACGCCTTCGAACCTCGCGTACTCGTAGGGATGATCCTCGGTCATCATCGCCAGTCGCTTGGTGGAAGGGTTGTAGGAGGGCCCCTTCGGAACGGCCCACGACTTGAGAACGCCCTCGATCTCGAGGCGGAAGTCATAGTGAAGATGAGAGGCGGCGTGCTTCTGGACCACGAAGATGGGCTTTTTTGGGGAGGCGCCCTCGCGAGCTCCGCGGGGCTCCGGAGTCACATCGAAGTCCCGCATGGACTGGTATTTGGCGAGCTTGCCCGGCATCGAAACGCCTCCCGGCTTCAGTTCAACTGAAGGGTGACGGGATCGATGGGTTATGCTGACCCCGATCCGCGCTGAAGCAGTCGGTTGCATCGGCCATACCTGACGCCATCCGCCGCCGCTCTGAGGCGTTGATCTTGCAGCGGCCCCATTCGAAAACGCGAGCCGGCCTGGCTTTTATGAACTCATCGACGCGACGCAGTCTGTGGGCTGCCTTCATCGCCCTGTTCGTCTTCGTGGCTCTGGCAGCCTCGATCAACCTCCTCGTGCTGAATCGCGAGAAAGCGCAGTACTCGAGGGTGATCCGGGTTTACGAGCCGCTTCTCGAGGCGATGATGTCGATGGACGGGTCGATCAGCGCCCTGCTGGCGGCGGCGCGCGGGTACACCGTCACCAATGGCAGGACTGAGTTTCTCCAGCAGTACGCGGATGCCATCCGCAATTTCGAAGCCACCGCGGCCGCGGCCAGCAGCGTGACGCGAGAGCCGCGCGACCGCCAGCTGATCGACGGGATGATCCGTCACTTCGAAGATCTGAAGTTCGTCTCCGACGAACAGATCCGGCTGACCCAGGAAGGGCGCGGGGGGGCGATCGAGAAAATGCTCGAGGCGGCCCAGATGCGCCGCACGGCTCACGACTTTGCCGGAGAGTTCACGGTGAAGGAGCGCGAAAAGCGAAATCTGGAGCTCGAGCAGCTCGACAATCTGAGGCTCGCGCTGACCCTCCTTCTCCTCGGCGTGAGCCTCGGGATTCTGCTCGTCGGCGCGTTCATGGTCTTCCGGATCGAGAAGTCGCTCGACGCCTCCATCGCCCGGCAGATCCGCCGCACCGAGGCGATGATTGCCGGGATGGCCGACGGCGTCATGCTCGTCGACGGGGAAGGGCGGGTCGTCTTCATCAACCCGGCCGGTGTTCGGTTTCTCGGGACCTCGCAGACAGGAGTCGAGATCGAGCGTCAGGCCGAGGTCTACGGGTTCCGGAACGCCTCCGGGCGGGAACTCGATCCCCGCGAGAATCCGGCCGCTCAGGCCCTCTCGACCGGCACGCCGATCAAGGACGTCACACTGAGGATCGCGCGCGCCGATCGGGAGTCGACGGCCATCTCGATGAGCGCGGTTCCCTTCGAAGAAGACGGACGAGTCGCCGGCGTCATCGTGAGTTTTCGCGACGTCACCGAGCGCCACCGGCTCGAGGAGGAGATGCAGATTCAGGCGGAGCGCGCGCAGATCCTGGCCGAGGCGGGCGCATTCTTCGCGTCGAACATCGACCCCGCCTGGGTTTACCAGGCCATCGCGGAGAGGGTCGCCGAGGTTCTTGGCGACTGGGCAGCGGTGATCATCAAGTCTCCCGACGGGAAGGAGCTTCGGGTCGCGTCGATCTACCACCGCGAGATGTCTTCCCTCGGCATTGCATGGGCGTTCATTTATCGCCAGCCGCTCATTCTCGGCGAGGGCATCTTCGGCCAGGTCGCCGCCACCGGCTACCCCACGCTGACCACCAACTTCGAGCCCAACATCGAGAGCGAATCGACCACCTATCACGCGGTTCAGATGAAGCTTTCATCGCTCCTGGTGCTTCCGCTCCGCAGCCGCCGGGAGGTGCTCGGAGCTCTCGCCATCGCCGCGCATGACCCCGCGAGAAAGATGACCGACGAAAAACTGCCTCTCGCCGAGCTGCTGACCGAGCGGGCCGCGGTCGCGATCGAGAACGCTCAACTGTTCACGCAGCAGGTCGAAGCGCGCAGGAAACTCGAAGATCTCTCTCGCCTGAAAGACGAGTTCCTCTCCATCGCGTCCCACGAGCTGCGCACGCCGGTGACCTCGATCAAGGGATACACCCAGCTCGCCAAGAGCCTCATTCACGAAAACGATCTGACGACCTCGGCGGAGTACCTCGATGTCGCGCTCGACCAGATCGACCGGATGTCGCGGCTGATCCTCGAGCTGCTCGACGTATCGAGGATCGAGACGGGGCGCCTCGAGATCAGGCGCGAGAGAATCGAATGGCTGCGCTTCGTCCGCAACGTCGTCAACCGGCATCAGACCGCGAATCCCGATCGGCGCTTCGAGGCCGCCCTGCCACCGGCGGCCGAGATCATCGTGGAAGGGGACCGTGATCGCCTCGAGCAGGTGCTCGGAAATCTTCTGGAGAATGCGGTGAAGTACTCCCCGGACGGGACCGGCGTGACGGTGAAAGTTATGCGGGAAGCCGAGCGCGTCGTCACCGCGATTACAGACAGTGGAATCGGCATTCCTGGCGATGAGCTGGGACAGGTCTTCGAGCGCTTTCATCGCGGCCGTCAGGTCTCCTCGACGAACTACGGCGGCCTTGGGCTGGGACTCTACATCTCGAAGCAGATCATCGAACGGCACAGCGGCGCGATCTGGGTGGAAAGCCGCGAAGGGTATGGAACGACGTTCTTCTTCTCGGTTCCGATCGCAGCGACCGTGACCGAGGTCGCGACGCCGAAGGGTGAGCAGCCTCAGTCGGTCCAGACCTGAACGATGCTACGAGTCCGCGACGCCCATCGTCAAGCTGACTCGGGCGCGCACGGCTTCCAGCGCGAGAAGCGCCTGCGCCTCGCGACGCTGATCCTTCTTGCGAATCCCGGAGGTCCGGTCCTCGATCAGGGCCCAGGTCACATTGGACGGCTGATAACGCTCGGGCGAGGATTCAGAGACATGGCGGCCCAGTGCACCAAGTGCCGTGTGGTAGGGAAACGGCTCCGCCGCACCGTCCCGCGCGATCGAATCGATATAGAGAGCGACGAGATGACCGGTGGCGGCGGACTCCAGATAGCCCTCGACCCCGGTCATCTGGCCGGCGAAGAAGGTCGCGGCGTCGGAGCGGAGCTGAAACGTGTTCGTGAGATGCCGCGGGCCGTTGAGGAAGGTGTTCCGGTGCATGGAGCCCCAGCGCGCCACCTGGCAGTTCTCGAGGCCGGGGATCATGCGCAGAACCTCGCGTTGCGAAGGAATGGTCATCTTGGTCTGAAACCCGACGAGATTGAAGAACTCATCGGAGAGATCTTCCTTGCGTAGCTGTACGACCGCCCATGGCATTTCACCCGTCGCCGGATTCTGAAGACCGACGGGTTTCATCGGGCCATATCGCAGCGTGTCCAAACCGCGTGAAGCGATCTCCTCGATGGGGAGGCAACCCTCGAAGTGGACGGCGTTCTCGAAGTCGTGGAGCGGATAGATCTCCGCGGACAGAAGAGCGGCGACGAACTGCTCGTACTGCTCTTTCGTCATCGCGGCGTTGAGGTAGTCGCGGCTGCCTCCCTTGTCGTATCGCGATTTCCAGTAGAGGCGCGACATGTCGAGGGAATCCGCGGCGATGATCGGCGCGATCGCGTCATAGAAATAGAGACCGTCGCCTAGATGCGCAGCGATGGCCTCATGAAGGGCTCCGCTGGTGAGGGGGCCCGTCGCCACGACGAGGAAGTCCGCGGGGCCGCGATCGAGCGTGATCGCTTCTTCGCGAATCAGCGTGATCGCGGACTCGGCTTCGATCATCGCGGTGACCGACGACGAGAACCGCGCGCGGTCGACTGCGAACGCGTCGCCCGCCGGAATCCGCGCCCCGCCCGCCGCGGTCATGATGGGAGAGTCGAGGATCTCGAGCTCGTGCTTGAGCAGACCCACCGCGTTCGTCAGCGCGGTGGAACGAAATGAATTCGAACAGACCAGCTCCGCGAGATTCGCGGTCTGGTGCGCGGGTGTGGTTCGCGCGGGCCTCATCTCGATCAGCTCGACGAAGTGACCGGCGCGCGCGAGAACGAGCGCGCACTCCGAGCCGGCCAGCCCCCCTCCCACGATCCGGATCCGAGCCATCAGTTGGACGGCTCTCCTTCGGACGCCACCAGGACCGGCGGAGCGGCGTGAATCTGAATCGGACCGTACTTCTGCTCGAAGAGCGTGACGTTCTGAGCGAGAGCCTGCAGGAACTGCTTGGCGTGATGAGGCGTCATGATGATCCGGCTGCAGACGCGCGCCTCGGGCCGTCCCGGCATGATGCGGCCCATGTCGATCACGAACTCACTCGGCGAATGAATGATGTTCGCGAAGTTCGCGTACTCTCCCTGAGCGAGCTTTTCGTCCATCACGATGCGGATGGTCGGATTGTTCTCCTGCATGGCGCCTCCTTCGGTGTTCGGGGACCGGAAGGCCACAACGGGAGCGATCAGGGATCCATTCTCCGGACCGGCGCGCAGACGCCCTATCCGAGTCGCTGGCCGGTGGCTCCGTCGAAGAGGTGCGCGGAATCGAGCTCCAGATTCAGCGAGACGGTATCGCCGGTACGAGGGGCGCGCCCCGGCTCGACCGAAGTCACGATCATCCCGTCCGCGGCCCGGACATGCAGAGTCGTCTCGTGCCCCAGCGGCTCCACGACTTCCACGCTGCCGGCGATCTCCGCTGCCGGTCCCTTCGTCTCCGCGGGCGCCAGGGCGACGTTCTCCGGGCGGATGCCCAGCACAATCTCCCGGCCGCTGCTGGTCTTCATGGCGCTCCGCTTGTGCTCGGGAAGCGGAATGGACAGCCCCGGGAGGTCCAGGGTCGTGCCGTCCGCGCCAATCTGTCCCGTCAGCATGTTCATCGGCGGGGTGCCGATGAAGTTCGCAACGAACAGATTGGCCGGTTTCTCGTAGACCTCCAGCGGCGTGCCGACCTGCTGGAGCTTTCCACCGTTCAGGATGGCCATGCGATGCCCCATGGTCATCGCTTCGACCTGGTCGTGCGTGACGTAGACACAGGTGGTTTCGAGCCGTTTCTGCAGCTTGGTGATCTCGGCCCGCATCTGGACGCGAAGCTTCGCGTCCAGATTCGAGAGCGGCTCGTCGAAGAGAAAAACGGAAGGCTGACGAACGATGGCGCGGCCGACGGCGACGCGCTGCCGCTGCCCGCCGGAGAGCTCGCGCGGCTTCCGATCCAGCAGAGGGGCGATCCCGAGAATTTCCGCCGCATCTTCGACCAGCCGGTCGATCTCTTTTTTCGGCTGTTTGCGGATCTTCGGGCCGAACTCCAGATTGCCTCGGACCGTCATGTGCGGGTAGAGCGCGTAGCTCTGGAACACCATGGCGATGTCTCGATCTTTCGGCGGAAGATCGTTGACTGCCCGATCGCCGATCCGGATCGTGCCGCCGCTGAGATCTTCCAGTCCCGCGATCATCCGAAGGGCGGTCGATTTTCCGCAACCAGAGGGTCCGACCAGGACCATGAACTCACGGTCGTGGATCTCGAGATTCAGTCCTTCGATGACGGAGACCGCTCCGTACCGCTTCGAGACGTTCTCGAATCTGACTCCAGCCATCTGCGACCGCCTCCTGGAGGCGCCATTGTCTGACGAATCCGCGCAGAAGGGGAACCACTCTGAAAAAATACGACTTCGCCGGGCCCGGGGACAACCTCCTCCGGGGATCGAGAGGGACGGAGGGAGTTTTAGGTTGAGTAGCCAGAGACGGACGACCGCGCTGAGGTCTCGAGCACACGACCGCAGAGCTACTGAGGCTCTCTCGTCATTCTCATAGGAGTATCCAGAGAGCTGTGGCCATGCGGCAGATGCAGCGTCTGCGGCGCTTCATGTCTTCCGAATTCCTTCGATGAGCATCGCCTCGCGCAATACGGACCTGACGCGCGTGGACGCTTGCGGGACGAGTTGCCGGCGACTACCCTCGGCTGCCACGGTTGCGTCCTCGTCGATCGGCCGCGCGAGAAACATGCGAGGCTGCCATTCGATCCGGTAAAGAATAAGTTCCCGCGTACCGTTTCGGCGATGCAACCCGCGGTGCCCCATGCGCCGCTCGCAACCAACGGTGAATGGAATCGTCGAGCCGTCGGGCCACAGGCTCAGCTCCGCGTTACACCTGCCGGCCACTGGACAGCCTCCGTTCCGAATGAGAGCCGCAAACTGCGTTTTTCAACTGAACAAGTGCACGTCGATCGATATCGCTGAGCTCGGGCATTCCGTGGTTTCAGCGGTGCTCGCTCTGGGGCGTCGTCGTCAAGGACGTCTGTTGGTGGTTCCTGTTCGGAATCACGGCGGCACCGAACCGCTCGTCGAAGGCATCGACGACTCGCAGAAGGGGCTCGTCTAGAAATGCGCGTGTACGCCTTACGATCGATTCAGGAACCCCGTAATAGGCCTCCGCGATCGCGCCTGCGATGCAGGCCATCGTGTCCGCGTCGCCACCGAGTGAGATTGCGTTGCGCACGGCGTCTTCCCAGTCATGGCTCTCCAGGAACGCAATGATCGCCTCCGGCACGGACCCGCTTGCGCTGGTGTCGAACGTGTACGAGGGGCGGATCTCGTCGAGTCGGCGCGAAAGGTCGTAGCCGAACTTGGTCTGCAACAACGAGCGGATCTCGTTCTTCGTCAAGTTGCTTCGCGCGAGGATTACCGCGACCGCAGTCGCTTCAGCGGCCCGCACCGCGTCCGGGTGGTCGTGTGTGACCTCCGCGCTCAAGCGGGCTTCGGCGGCTACTTCTGCGAGCGATTCGAAAGCCCATCCGACAGGCGAGACCCGCATCGCGGCGCCATTCCCGAGGCTGCCGTACGACTTGGTACTGCGTGCAAGCGCCCAGTCCGTGAACCATGCGCCAAAGCCGGCGCGCGGGTACGAGCGGAAATATGCCTGATACGTCTTCGCGTACTCGCGTCCGCTGACGAGGCAGTCCGCCACCGCTACCGTCAGTACCGTGTCGTCAGTCGGCCGAACGGAGCCCTCGAACAGATCGAAGTCTTTTTCTTTGAACCCACTCGCTTCCCATCGCGAACCGATGATGTCGCCGGCAATCGCACCGATCATTAAGCCCTCCGTATTTTGTGGTGCAGCGGGCGCGGAACAGGAGCATTCATGCGCCGGCGGGCGCGCCGGATGCCGTGCGTCAGTCCCTCAGGACCCCTCTGTGCAGTATAACTGAACAGCCGTGCTCGGCGTTTGATTGCGTCATCGGCGACGAGGTGCGTGCCTGCCATGACTGTCGTTGAGCGTATTCGTCAGGTGCGGCTTCGCGTCTCGGTCGCTATCGATCCATCCGTGATGCCGCGGCGCCGCACCGTCAGGACTGCGAACGTGGCCGGCGCATCCGAGACGTTCTCCCACTGATGCGGACAGCCGGCAGGAATTGCGGCAGCGTCTCCTGACAAAAGTGGGAACTCTTCCCACGGGAACCTCAACGTCACCGGGCCTTCGGTGACCAGCGCAAGTTGCTCGTACGGCAGTGACTCCGCGCGTTTGCCACTTCGGCCTCCGGGCGCAAGCGTAATCAGAATGCCGTCGAGCCGCTGAAGCGAACCGTGCGGCACGAGCGTCGCGAAGCGGGCCCTCGACCAACCGCTCTGCACCGCCTTCCGGTCGCCGGCGCGCACGATCACCGGCGCTTCGGCGGCGGCGACTTCGTCGAAGAAGTCGGCCAGTGTCAGGCCGAGAGCGCGAGCGAGCCGGTCGAGCGAGGCGATCGATGGCGAGGTCAGGCCGTTCTCGATCTGCGAGAGAAAGCTCGGCGAAAAGTCGCTCATTGAGGCGAGCGTGCGAAGCGACAGATCGCGCGCCTGTCGAAGCCGCTGCAGCGTTTCGCCGATGCTTGCCCCCGTGATGACTGATTCGCTCATTCCCGCCCCAATTTGCGGCGCTCGGGCCTGCAGCTCGTGCAGTATAACTGAACACTCCTCATGGATTCACGGGGTGTTCTCTCGTGGGCTCCAGGTTTGTCGGCTACGGTCTTTTGCGAACAGTTTGCGGGAGACGAGACCTCGACAGGATGCCCGAGCGACGTAGGATGTCCGGGGCCGTCCCGCGGAGCCGCCCGGAATGGTGTCTAATACTACGGATGTTTGTTGGTCGGGCAGGGGGGATTTGAACCCCCGACCACCTGAACCCCATTCAGGTACGCTACCAGGCTGCGCCACTGCCCGACGAAGGGTTCAGCTCGAGAAGCCGGCGGATCCTATCACAGCGTCGCGAACCAAAATCACGGCGCCGATCGAGATTGCCTGGCCGCCGGACCTCTCATCGAGGCC
>DATLEY010000048.1:0-6784 GCA_035525215.1 Thermoanaerobaculia bacterium
GCGCTCGAACCGTGAGGTCCGCCCCCAGGCACAGCAACTCGACAGCCACATGGGAAAGATCATCAGGATCCGTCCGGATGGGTCGGTGCCTCCCGACAATCCTTTCGTCTCGCGCGCGGGCGCGCTCCCCGAGATCTGGACCCTCGGGCATCGCAACGTGCAGTCCGCGGCGCTCGACGCCGAAGGACGTCTCTGGATCGTCGACCATGGTCCTCAGGGAGGAGATGAGCTGAATCTGATCGAGCGCGGTAAGAACTATGGCTGGCCGGTCGTCACCTTCGGCCAGGAGTACTCAGGCTCGGCGATCGCGAACTCCGTGACCGAGCGGGAAGGGTTCCAGGCGCCGGTCTACTACTGGGATCCGGTCATCGCTCCCTCAGGCGCGCAGTTCTACAGCGGCGCGGCGTTCCCAGCATGGCAAGGGAGTCTCTTCGTCGGCGGCCTGAGGGAAGAGCGGCTCGTACGCCTCGTCATCGAGAATGAGAGAGTGACCGGAGAGGAACACCTGCTTGCGGAGCGAGGCCAGCGCGTGCGCGACGTGAAGCAGGGTCCCGACGGATCCCTCTTCATCGTCACCGACGAGAGAAACGGCGAGCTCTGGAAGATCGTCCCCGCCCGCCACCTTTCAGCCCGAAAAGACTGCACGATTCCGGAAAATACCGGGTAAAAATAGGATGAGGCGATCCCTTTTTGAGAATGATGCTTCCCTTTTAGAGAATGATCGCTTACATTGCTGGAAAGGAGGTTTCTCATGACTGATTCGACCCAGCATCCCGCCGAGCTCTTTCTCCGCTTCAGCCGCCGCAGCGTGATCGCCCTGCTGGCGACGGTGATTCTTCTCGGTGGGGCCGCACTCTCACTGATGCTGTCGCCGTCCCGGGCCTTTTTCGAGACCGCTTCGAAGGTCTCGCTCGTTGCCGTAGCCGTTGCCCTGCTCGTCACCATCCTCGTGGCTCTTCACAGGAGGCGCTGGCCCGCGAGCTCGCCCGCGGTTCAGGTGGTCATGGACGATGAGATGCGCCGGGCCAGCGTTCTCCGTGCTTCGCGCGCCGCTCTGATCACGGTACTCCTCGCGCAATACCCACTCGTTCTCCTTTTCGGATTCTTCATGGAGCTTCCCGCCCCTCGCGGAGCCTTCGCCATGGGAGCTGCTACGGTCACCCTCGGACTCATCACCCTGCTCTCCCTCTTCCTCTATTTCGATCGGGATCCTGCGTGAGCGAAACCCTCGAGAACAGCCTCAAAGTACAGAGGGCCATGCGCGATCTCACGCAGGCCGATCTTGCGGCGATGGCGGGAGTGACGCGTCGATCGATCAACGCGATCGAGACCGGGAACATGATCCCCTCGGTCGTTCTCGCGTTGAAGATTGCCCGAGCCCTCGAGGTCCGCGTCGACACGATCTTCGCACTCAAGGGAAGATCGGCAGCGGCGAGCAAGGACGAGGACTAACCCGAAGAGTGGCGGGCGGCGGGACGCCGCCCGCCTCCTTGTTCCCCTGTAAATCCTTCATCGCTGGATCGAAAAGTTCACCGTCAGATGGAAGATGACATCGACGGGCTGGCCATTGAGCGTCCCTGGTTTGAATCTCCACTGCGTCACCGCTTCGATCGCCGACTCCGAAAGGAGCGGGTGCGGACTGCGAACGACTCGCGAGTCGCGGACGATTCCGAAACGGTCGATCGTGCACTCCAGGACGACCACACCCTGCACTCCGATCTTCTGGGCGAGCCGCGGATAGTTAGGGTCGACGCGCCGGATCGTCACAGGCGCTTTGACATCGCCCCCGACCGGAAGCGCTCCGGTCCCCTGCCCCCCGATCTCGCCGCCGGGCATGCCGCCGGGAGTTCCGCCCGGAGTTCCGCCGGGAGTTCCGCCCGGGACGCCGCCGGGCTCTCCGGCAGGCTGACCTCCTGGTTCGATCGATCCACTCGCCGACTCCTCACTCGTCGTGATCGGTGATACGTCCGAAGTTTCCCGCGGGACTTCCGTGGGGACGGTCGGCTCGTTCATCTCGACCGGCCGCGGATTCGTCGCTTCAGGCCGGGACGGTCCCGCTGGAGGCGGGGGCGCCGGGGGCGGAACCGCGGGTGAGCTGCCGACTCGATAGACGCTTACCTGATGGGGCCCGGCATCGGGAAGTTCGACCCACCAGACGTTGGCGAAGAGCGCGGCACCGAGGAGGACGACGTGAGAGGCCACCGAGATCGGAAGAAGCGCGAGCTTCGATCGGTCACGCTTCGATGCAGAGTCGACGAGAGATGTTTCCAGCATGATGCCTCCCTTTCACGCGTGCATTGAACGCCTTCACCAATGTGACACCCGGGGGCGGCAAGAGGAAACTGCGGGATGTGGACGAACGGTGACGCTTCAACCCAAACACGTCTCCGACTACCGGAATCAGCCGCCGCCCGGTGTCGAAAAGGGGGACAGCGCACTCTTCGCGGCGCTTCTCTACAAGTTCTGACCGCGGGCTCCGCCACCTAGAGACGCAGCATGAGCAACGCGGCCATGTCGATGCCGTCCCAGAGATTCCGGATCCGGAGATTCTCGTCCGCGGCGTGCTGATTGTTGTCGTGATTCACGATCGGGGTGACGATGAGCGGCGCTCCCAGAATGTCGCCGAAGAGATAGAGCGGCAGGCTCCCTCCGAGGTTGGGAATCGCGACGATCGTCTCGCCGCGCGCCTCCTGGATCACGGCGATGACGTCGCGAGAAGCGGGAAGGTCCATCGGGGTTCTCAGCGCCGGATAGCCATCCTCCCAGTCCAGACGGACGATCTTCGCGTATCGTCTTCGCGCCTCGGCATCCGGTTCGTCATGGACGATGTGGTATCCCTCCGCCCGAATGTGCTTCTCGACGAGATCACGCACGATGGCCGGCGTCACGTCAGGGACGAGACGGAAGTCGATCGAAGCTCGAGCCACGGTGGGAATCGCGTTGCGCGCCTCTCCTCCGACGCCCCCTGATTCGATGCCGCGGATATTCAGCGCCGGGAGCATGAGCCGGTCGACCAGCCGCGCATTGCCGGCTTCGGTCCCGCCGAGGGCCAGGCTCCGACGCAGATCGTCGTCCGCGTCGGGTATTGCAGCCAGGGCCTTCCGCTCGGTCTCACCGAGCGGAAGCACCTGGTCGTAGAAGCCATCGATCAGGACCCGCCCCTCGGCATCGCGCATGCTCGAGAGGAGCGTGGCCAGGAGTGACGCTGGATTCGGCGCCCAATTTCCATAGTGTCCCGAGTGAAGGGCGCGCGCCGGCCCGTAAGTCGTCAGCTCGACTCCGACCACGCCGCGCACACCGAAGACGACCTGTCCCCGCCGGCTCTGATGGACCGGGCCATCCCAGAAGAGCCAAAGGTCGGCTTCGAGATCGTCGCGATACTTCTCGAGGATCGCACCGAGGTGATCGGAACCGGCTTCCTCTTCACCTTCGAAAAAGAAACGGAGATTGACGGAGGGGCGGAGGCCGGCGGCGCGAAGAGCATCGAGAGCGGCGAGCATCGCGATGATCGGCCCCTTGTCGTCGCTCGCGGAGCGTGCGTAGACGCGCCATTCGGGATCGATCGCTCCCTCGAGGGCGGACCAGGGGAGATCTTTCCCGCCGAGGTCGAGCGCGCCGGAGCGAAGTACCGGAGTCCAGGGGTCGCTGCTCCATCCTTCCCCTGCCGGCTGGCCATCGTAATGCGCATAGAAGACCACGGTCCGCGTCGCGCCGGGCACGTCGAGCTTTCCGAAGACCACTGGAGGGGCGTCACCGACACGCAAAAGCCTGGATTCAATACCGCGACGCTCGAGCATTGCGGTGAGATGCGCCGCGTTGCGCTCGATGTTCTCGCGGTCGCGCGCGACGTTTGGAATCTCGAGGAGAGAGACGAGCTCGGTGAGAATTTCTTTTTCGTGGGCGAGGCGGTACTGCCGCACCCCGTCGAGCGGATCGGCCGCGAAGGCCACCGAGTGAGCGATGAGCGCGAGAGCGATGACGAGCGGCCGGAAGCGCATGCCGAAAGGATACGGGAAGACGCGAGGGAAGAGGGTAGAGGAGCGAGGGAAGAGGGAAAACCGCTGGGAGCGCCAAGTCGTAATGGCAAATACCGCGGGTGGGGTCATTCAGAAGCCGCACGGGAGGACGAAGTACCGGCACGATTAGTCTCGCGGCCGAAGAATCTCAGAATGCGCAGGCCGTCATCGGATTCTCGTGCCCGTGCAGGTCGCATCGAACGTACGCGTCTGGACGTGTATAAGAACCCGACAGCGATCATCGCGGCTGAGATTCTTCGGCCGCGACGCCAGCTCATATTCTGCCCGGCTGGCGCGTGCGGCCTCTGAATGACCCTCCGCCCCTCTCCGCGTGATTAACCCCTCTCCCCTCGCTCCTCTACCTCTTCCCTTCCTTCACTCCTGCCGCATCGCGGCGATCGGATCGACGCGGGCGGCGCGGCGGGCCGGAAACCATCCCGCGAGAAAAGTGACGCCGGCGAGGAGCGCGAGAATGGCCGCGAAGGTGACCGGATCCGAGGGAGAGAGCCCGTAGAGGAATCGGGCGATGAGACGCGCGCTGGCGAATGCGCCAAAGAGACCGATCAGGGCTCCGATCAGCAGAAGCGTGCCGACGCGCTTGAGGACGAGGCGGAAGATGTCCCGCGGTTCCGCGCCGAAGGCCATACGCACGCCGATCTCGGAGCTCCGCTGGCTCACCGTGTAGGACATGACGCCGTAAATGCCGACCGCGGCGAGCGTGAACGCCAGCGCAGCGAGCCCGATCAGAAGGCTCAGTGCGAGCTGACGCGCGGCAAAGGCCTCGGAGCGGTATGTGGCGAGCTCACGGATCTCGATCACCGGCTGCGCCGGGTCGAACTGCCGGACGACGCCGCGGAGCTCGTTCACCAGCGGCCCGGCATCCGGGGACGTGCGAACCAGGAAACGCACGCGGCGATTGACGTTCTGCGCCAGAGGAGTGTAGAGAGCCTGACCGGGCTCGCCGGCCCCCCCGAGCTCGCGCACGTCCGCGGCGATTCCGATGATCTCCCGGCTGCCGCCCGACACGATGCGCTGACCGATCGGATCCTCGCCGGCAAAGTGCCGCTTCGCCAGCGTTTCGCCGATGATCGCCACAGCGGGCGACCCCGCGGCGTCACGATCGTCGAACGCCCGTCCCTTGAGGATCGGAATCCGCAGCGAGTCGAAATATCCCGGTGCGACGATCGCGTAGTCCGCGACCGGAACCCTCCCGGGCTCCGGCTCGGGCCGGCCTTCGATGGTGAAATCCTGAACCCAGTTCTGCTGCATGTGAGGCAGCATGCGCGAAGCTGAGACCGACTCGACGCCCGGAATCGCTTCCAGCTGTTCCTTCACGACGCCGTATGCGGTCATGATCTGGTCATCCGTCTCATGACGCGCGAGGAAGGAGAGGTCGAGCATGGTGACGTTCTCGTACTGATAGCCGGAATCGATCGACATGAGGTTCCAGTAGCTCCTCAACAGAAGGCCGGCGGCAGGAAGAAGGAGAAGCACGAGGGCGATCTCCGCGACGACGAGCGATTCACGAACCCGACCGCGTCCCCTTCCTTCCGTGTTTCCCCGGCTGCTCTCGCGAAGCGCCTTGCTCGATGTGCTGCGCGCCGCGAGCAGCGCGGGAGCGAGACCGAAGAGCAGTCCCGTGGCAATCGATAGAGCCAGTCCGAATCCGGCCACTCTCCAGTCGATGGACACCGCGTCGAGCCGCGGAATGTCCCGCGGCGCAATCGCCAGGAGAAGCCGCAGCCCCAGCGCTCCGATCGCCAGTCCGAGAGCGCCAGCCACCAGGGCGATCGTCACGCTCTCGGCAAGAAGCTGTTTCACGATGCGCAAGCGGCTCGCGCCGAGAGCGGAGCGGATCGCGATCTCGCGCGCTCGTCCCGCGGCCCTCGCAAGGAGCAGGTTCGCGGCGTTCGCGCAGCCGATCAGCAGAACCGCGCCGACCGCGGCGAACAGGATCCAGAGAGATTGCTCGACACCTCCGAAAATCTCACTGAACAGAGGATAGGCGCGGAAGAACACGTCGCGATTCGAGCCGAGATACTCCTGCTCCAGCCGGCGGGAGATCGTCGCGAGCTCGGCATTCGCTGCCTCCAGAGTCGTCCCCTCCGCGACGCGCGCCACCACGTCCAGCCAGACCGAAGCTCTTTCGGTTCGGTCCGTCTCGCTCAGTTCCGGACGAAGAGGCATGTAGAAACTGGCATCTCTGTCATCGTAAGGAAAACGGAATCCTTGGGGCATCACGCCGATGACCAGGCTGGTCGTTCCGGTCGAGGAGACCTGCAGCGGACGCCCCACGGCCGCCGGATCACCGCCGAGACGCGAGCGCCAGAACTCCCAGCTCACCAGCATCACATCGGGAGCTCCCTCGCGATCATCCTCCGCCGTGAAGGCGCGACCCATGACCGGGCTCACCCCCAGAACGTCGAAGATCTCGTGCGTCGCCATGAGCCCGTAAGTCAGCTCGGGCTCGCCACTCGGGTAGACGAAGCTCCCCGAGCGCGCAAAGGCGGCGGCCGTTGCCAGCGACTCCGCACTATCCCGAAGATCCTCGTAGTTCAGCCACGACATCTGATTCGCGTCGGAGTCGGGAGTGCTGCGCGACGAGATGATGATGATCTCCTCCGCCTCCGGGTAAGGCAGCGGACGGAGAAGGATGCCTTGGACGGCGCTGAACATCGCCGTGGCCGCGCCGATCCCCAGCCCGAGCGTGAGGATGGCCAGGATGGTGGTCGAGCGGTTCCTGAGAAGAGAGCGGAGGGTCGGACGAA
>DATLEY010000050.1:0-4891 GCA_035525215.1 Thermoanaerobaculia bacterium
GCCCGCCTTCGCGGGCTTCCTTCCCGTGAACGTGAACGTGCCCGTGCCCGTGAACGGTTTTTGACTCACCCGATCGCGATTCAGGCAGGGTCATCTCCGCTCCACCGGCGCTCGCGACGTTCCCCCACTCTGAATGACCCCCGCCCACGGGAGTGTCGGCGCACGCTGTGCGCCGCTACGGGCTTCGCGCTCCGACGGTCATCTCCGCTCCACCGGCGGACGTTGCCTCCGCTCTGATGCCACTTTCAGACTTCCCAGCTCGTCGCGGGCCCGTTCCTCCCTTACCATTTCCCCCACCTCATGCCCGATCCACGCGCCCTCAACGCGACCGAGCTGCAGGCCTTCGTCGATGAGCATCTTTCCACGCTGATCGAGGAGGAGGCGCTCCTCGTACTGGCCAACCGGTTCTGCAACGCGAAGATCGCCGCGGCGATCGCCTCGGAGCCGCGGCTGACCTCGTACGGGTCGGTTCGGGCCGCCCTGGTGCGGCACCGGGCGACGCCTCAGGCGCACGCGGTCAAGTTCGTTCACTATCTCGACTGGCCCGTCCTCCTCCGCTTTTCCGTCGACACGACCGTCCCCGCGCCCGTCCGCCGCGCCATCGATCTCCAGATGCTCGCGCGGCTCTCCAAGCTCGCCCTTGGGATCAAGATCGCCAGCGCCCGCTCCTGCAGCCGCGAGCTCCTCAAGGCTCTGCTGGTCGACCCCAGCCCCCGCGTTTTCGGAGCGCTGCTCTGGAACTCAAGGATGACCGAGGATGACCTGCTGGCTCATATCGGGTCGGGGAGGGCGACCGGCTCGCAAATCACCCTCGTGGCCGCACACCCGAAGTGGTCGTTCCGCATCCCGCTCCGGAAGGCGATCGTCCTCAGCCCCAACGCACCGAAGTCCGTGGCCGCCTCGCAGCTGCCGCATCTCTCCGCCTTCGATCTCCAGCAGATCGCGCGCAACCCGCAGGTCTCCGTCTACCTGAAGCGAGTCATCGAGCGGCTCCCGGGTCGGGGACGGTAAAAGCTTCCAGTTCCCAGTTCCCAGTTCCGAGTTCCCAGTTGGATGTGCACACGATTTCCCTCTCTCCACGAGGCGCGCTGCGGCGCGGTTGCCGGCGAGACCCTTCGTCGCTTCGCTCCTCAAGGCAGGGCCGGCCAAAAAACCAGCGCGCTTCGCGCGCCTTACCGGCCGGAGGCCGGCGGTACTCTGGACTCGCGTGAGCCTGCGCGTGCATGGCGACCGGCGGGACGCCGGCGGTACTCTGGACCCGCGTCAGCCTGCGCGAGCATCGCGACCGGCCGGAGGCCGGCGGTACTCTGGACTCGTGTCAGCCTGCGCGAGCATGGCGACCGGCCGGAGGCCGGCGGTACAGTGCCGGCCAGAGGCCGGCGCCGCAGGGGATGACGCGCGCGCTGCAGAGTTGAGCGTGACCTGGCTCACGTTCCGATTCCTTCGTGATCTAACCTCAAGTAAAGTAAAATCTTCTCCAGATGGCGGAGAACGAGCCGCAGCGTCAAACTGCTCGTGCCACCTTCGGGGAGGATCTGCGCCGGCAGCGGGAGATCCGGGGGATCTCGCTCCGAGAAATCGCGGAGGCGACCAAGGTGAGCCAGCGCCTTCTCGAGGCGTTGGAGAAGGATGACTACCGACACCTTCCCGCTCCCGTGTTCGCCCGCGGATTCGTCCGGGAGTACGCGCGATACCTCGGCCTCGATGCCGACGAAATGGTTTCCCGCTACGTTCACCATATGAGCTCGATCGATGACCCCGAATTTCGCGAGCTCCCCGAGCCCCTCCACTCCGAAAGAAACACCGGCGAGATTCCTCGGCCCTACGCGCGCGTCGACCGGAAGGTCTGGATCCTCATCGTTCTTCTCGCCGTCCTCATTGGCGTGATCCTGGGAGTCCGCTTCTGGCTCGGCCGCCAGCCGGCCGCGCCGCCCACGACGACCGCCGTCACGGCCGCGATCTCATCGGCCTCCGGCGGAATGAGCTCTTCGCCATTCCTCGCGACGCGGTACGATTCCCCCCGCGCGTCGGCCCGAGCCTGAGACGCCGCTCAACCCATGGAAGCGCAAAACCCCTCCGAGCTGAACGCTCGCACGTTCATCAGCCGTTACGAAGAGGGAGAGTTCCCTCGTGACTTCGTTCTCCTGGCCGCTCAGGGATTCCTTCCCCTTGCCCAGGAAGACCTGGTCGGCATCCAGGCGTTTCTTTCCGCGAACAGTGACCCGGAGATCTCCGCGGCGTCACGTGAATCGCTGGCCGGCCTGCCGCCCCGCGTCGTCATCGGTTTCGCGCGAAATCCGGATACCGAGGAGCGGCTTCTCGAGCTGCTGGCACGAGCCACCGAGGACCCTGCGATTCTCGAGGCACTTCTGCGAAACCGCTCCACGCCGGATCGGATCTTCATCGATCTGGCCTCACACGTCTCCGGACATCTGCAGGAGATCATCGTCATCAACCACGAGCGGCTGATCCGCTCGCCGGAGATCGTCGAGGCGCTGGAGCGGAATCCCAATCTGTCTCAGGACGTCCGGCGCCGGGTTACGGAGGTCAGGGAAGAGTTCTTCGAAAAGAAACGGATCGAAGAAATCCTGATCGGTGGCGACGAGAAGGCCGAGGAGCTCTATGCGCTGAGCGAGGCGGAAAAGGTCGAGTTCGCGGACCTGCTCAAGCAGGCGGCCGCGGCGCAGGAAGAGGCTTCGCTGCCCGATCCACTGCCGAACGACGTGGAGAGCCCCGAAGCGGGATCCCTCTGGACGCGGATTCAGAAGATGACGATCTCGCAGCGCGTTCAGGTTGCTTTGAAGGGAGGAAGAACGGAGCGGTCGATCCTGATCAAGGATCGCAATAAACTGGTGGCCGGCGCGGTGGTGAAGAGTCCGCGGATCAGTGAATCCGAGGTCGAAGCGTTCGCGACCCTTCGAAACGTCGAGGAAGAGGTGCTCCGGATCATCGGGATGCGGCGGGATTGGATGCAGAAATATCCGATCATGTTGAGGCTCGTGAGGAATCCGAAGGCGCCGATCGGCGTTGTTCTACCGCTGATCAATCGTCTGCAAGAGAAGGATTTGAAGACCCTGGCGAGCGACAAGAACGTCGGGGAGGCCGTCCGGAGTTCCGCGCGCAAGCTCCACCAGGTACGCAAGAAAAGCTGATGAAGGTGAACTACTACGAGGTGCTCGGAGTCTCCCGCTCGGCGGGAGATGCGGAGATCCGCGACAAATTCCGGAAGCTCGCGCGCGAGAACCACCCCGATCGTTACAAGGGTCCCGACAAGAGCGGCGCCGAAAAGACGTTTCAGACTCTCACCGAAGCGTTGAACGTGCTGACCAACCCCACGAAACGAAAGCAGCATGACGTCGAGCTTCAGGGAAGCGGCTCCTCGAGCGGGGGAGGGGCGGACATGGCGCAGACCGCCCGCGCCTACCTCAGCCACGGAGTGAAAGCCTTCCGAGAGGGGAACATGATGGCGGCCTACGAGAACTTCGACATGGCCGTCAAACACAATCCGGCCGACGCGAAGGCGCACCACTCGCTGGCGCTGGCGGCGAGCCGGATCCCCTCCATGGTCAGACAAGCCGTGACCGCCGCCGAGACCGCCGTCCAGCGGGAGCCGTATAATCCGATTTTCCTGAAGGACGCGGGCCTGATCTGCCGCATGGCAGGGCTGGAGAGCAAGGCCGAACGGTACCTGACGCAGGCGCTGGAGATGGACGCCAGCAACGCCGAGGCTCAGGTCGCCCTCGGAGAGATTCGGAAGTCGCGAGAGGGGAAAGAGGCGCCGAAGAAAGGGCTCCTCGACTCACTGTTCAAGAAGGGTTGAGGTGGATGGAAGTGAAAGCGTTCGGCGTCACAGATGTGGGGCGCCAGCGTCAGCACAATGAGGATTTCTTCCTCGTGCAGCCCGAAGCCCGTCTCTTCATCGTCGCCGACGGGATGGGCGGCCATGCCGCGGGAGAGATCGCCTCTCGAATCGCCGGCGAATCCATCGCCGAGTTCATCCTTCACACCCGGGACGAGGACGGCACCTGGCCGCACGCCTACAACGATCGCTTCAAGCCGAGCACGAACCGTCTTCTGGCGGCGCTGAAGATCGCGAACAGCCGGGTCCTCGACGCGATGCGCCGCGATTCCCGTCTGAAGGGGATGGGCACCACCGTGGTCGCGTCGCTGGTCGAGGATGGAACGATGTCGCTGGCGCACGTCGGCGACTCGCGCGCCTATCTCGTGCGCGACGCGCAGATGGCGAGAATCACGAATGATCACTCATGGGTCTTCGAGCAGGTTCAGGCCGGCATGCTCACCGAGGCCGAAGCGGAGCGGCATCCTCTTCGCAACGTGATTACGAGGGCGCTGGGGGGTGGAGCGAGCGTGGTCGCGGATGCCTCCGAGATCGAATGCCGCCCTGGAGATCTGTTCCTGCTCTGCTCCGACGGTCTCACGGGCATGGTCCCGGAGGACGAGATTCTGCGCCTGCTGATGGAGAACGAGGATCTCGAGGAGGCCGCGCGGCATCTGGTCGAAACCGCCAACGAGCGGGGTGGGAACGACAACATCACCGCGGTCCTGGTCCGAGTCGAGGCGCAGGACCCCGCCCCGTAGCGGCGCACAGAGTGCGCCGACTGTCGAGTCGCCGAAATCGAAAACCATGAGGAGAACGTCGTGAACGTCGAGATCGAATACTGCGTCGTTTGAAATTACACACCCAGGGCCACCAGTTTGGCGGCCGAGATCAAGGAAGCCTTCGGAGTCGACTCGAAACTCAAGCGCGGAAGCGGGGGCGTATTCGACGTCACCGTGGACGGGAAGCGGATTTTTTCGAAGCATGAGACGGGACGATTTCCTGAGACCGGTGAAGTGGTGAGGGCGATGGCGGAACAGGGGAGAGGGTAGA
>DATLEY010000055.1:0-12177 GCA_035525215.1 Thermoanaerobaculia bacterium
TCGTGGAGAACGGCGTGGCGAAGACGATCCGCGGGTATTACCCGTAAGCGCACCTGGTTTCGAGGCGCGAGGTATTCGAGTCAACACTCAGGATGATGGGCGGGGTGGTGGTCATTCAGAGGCCGCACGCGCCAGCCGGGCCGAATATGGAATGGTGCCGCGGCCGAAGAATATCAGAATTCGATGATCGCTGTCGGGTTATTATGCAACTCCAGGCGCGGCGCGCGATGCGGCGGCACCTTCATAAGAACCCGATGACGGCCTGCGTATTCTGAGATTCTTCGGCCGCGAGACCAATCTTCCCCGCCACTCCGGTCTCCCGTGCGGCCTCTGAATGACCCGCCCCCCTCCCGCCTCGCAGTCGAAGCCCGGAGTCATGATCGACCCGGAATGATTCTCGCTTCCCTTCGCCTTCTGCCTTTCGATGATCGAAAACTTTCAGCAGTTGGATCAGGCCGGCGTGGGACGTGAGCTTCCCGATGTCTTTCTCGAATCGGATTCTGAAGAGAGCGGATTTCCGCCCGATCAGATCATCGGCGCGTTGTCGAAACGCCGCGAGGTGATGCTGGAATGCGTCCAGCGTGGAAAAAAGGGCGGCCTCTCGATGGGCAAGCTCGTCGGAGACGAGGCGAGACTCCTCTTCGAGGCTTTCGAGAAGGGAGAGACCTTTCTCGAGCCGCTCGTGATCAAGGCGATGACCTATGCCCTCTCCGTCATGGGTGAGAACTCCCGGATGGGAGTCATCGTCGCCGCCCCGACCGCCGGAGCCGGAGGGATCGTTCCGGGAATGCTTCTGGCGCTGGAGGAAGAGCGCAACATTCCGGCCGGACGGACGGTCCGCGGGCTGGTCGTTGCAGGTGGCGTCGGATCGCTGATCTCGCTCCGCGCGAACATTTCCGGAGCGGCGGGAGGCTGCCAGAACGAAGTCGGAGTCGCGGCATCAATGGGCGCGGCCGCGGCCTGTTACATGGTGGGAGGGACGAGCCGCCAGTGCATCAACGCCGCAGCGATTGCCCTCAAGAACACCCTCGGACTGGTTTGCGATCCGGTCGGCGGGCTGGTGGAAGTCCCCTGCGTGAAGAGAAACGGAGTCTTCGCGGTCCACGGGCTCACCGCCGCACAGCTCGCGCGCGCCGGTGTGGAATCGGCGATCCCGATGGACGAGGTCGTCGACGCCATGGTCCGCATCGGACGCTCGCTTCCTCGGGGCCTGAAGGAAACCGCCGAGGGCGGCCTTGCGGTCACGCCGACCGGAGCTGCCATCGCTCAGCGTCTGAAGGACGAGGCCAACGAGCGGCGCGCAGCGCGGGCGGAAGAGCGGGAACGCCTGGCGCGCGAGCGAAAATCAACCGCTGAATGAGGGAATGACCTCGACTGGCGTCCCGCGCAGTCGGAATGAGCCCTGGTGTTTCCCCAGATTCTTCCTTCGGTTAATCTCCCTCCGCCATGGCACTCAAGAACGATCGCAAGATTCCCATCCTCGACATCATGGGCCCGGTGATGGTGGGCCCATCGAGCTCGCATACCGCGGGAACGGCCAGGCTGGGGCGAGTGGCTTACGAGCTGCTCGACGAAGAGCCGGTCGAAGTTCATTTTCATCTCCACCCGCCGCTCGCGGCCACCTATCGGGGCCATGGATCGGATTTCGCGCTCGCGGGCGGATCGATCGGGTTGTCAGTCGACGACCCGCGAATCCCCGAGGCGATCCGTATCGCCGAGCAGGCGGGGGTGACCATCGACTTCCATGAAGAAGATCTCGGCGAGGTCCATCCAAACACGGTGCGCGTGGAAGCTCGCGGGAAAACGCGTCAGGTGGAGATCATCGGCTCCTCGATCGGAGGAGCGGCGATCGAGGTCTTCTCGATCAACGGATTCTCCGCGCGCTTCAAGGGGGACTCGCCGACCCTCTTCCTCTTCTACCGCGATCGCCCGGGGATGATTCACGAAGTGACGAAGATCATCGCTGATGAAGGGATCAACATCGCTTCGCTGGCCTGTTCGCGGAAACAGCGGGGGAAGGAGGCATTCATGCAGATCGACATCGACTCTCCCATCTCGGGCAGCGCGCTCGACCGCGTCCTCGCCCTTCCCGACGTCGCGGAGGGTCGCTACCTCGACCGGATTCCCTGACGGCGACCCGAACGGTCCGCCCTCTCCCTCTGATAAAATCCGCCGCGGCGTGTCCTCCCCAAAAATCCTCGTCGTCGACGACGACCTCCCGCTCAGGACTCTGATGCAGAATCTGCTGCGGGAGTTCTCTTACGAGCCTCTGCTCGCGAAATCGGGAGACGAAGCGCTCGCCATCGCCCGCGCCACCCGGCCGGACGTGATCCTGCTCGATTTGAACATGCCCGGGCTTTCCGGCCAGGAGACGATCGCAGCGTTGAAGAAGGAACCGGAGCTGGCTTCCGTCCCGATCATGATCCTCACCGGCGAGCCCATGGGGCGGGCCGAGCTCGAGCGCCTGGGCGCATGGGGCGGAGTCCAGAAACCGTTCGACCTCCCCCGCCTCCTGGCCGACATCCGGGAAGCGCTCGCCACGCGGCCGTCCGGCTGAGAGGCTCTCGAAGCCGGAAGACGATCCGCTATGGTTTTTGCTATAAGTCCGGGCGGGAGGAATCCGATGATTCACGAGAAAGCGGCCGATCTGCGCAAAACCCTCGAAGGAGCCGGGCTCCGCTTCGAGGAGGGGACTCCCCGCATCACGGATCTCGCCAGGCTCCGCGCGGAGGGGATCGATCATCTGATCCGCACCGCGGTGTTCGCGGCGAGCGAAGCGGTACGCGACGAAGCGCGCGAGCTGATCCACGCGGTGGCCCGCGCCACCGGCGCCGTTCCGGCTTCGATCCAACCCTTCTACGAAGCGGTTGGCCGGGGCGAGGTGACCCGCAAGCTCACCGTGCCGGCGCACAACATCCGCGCGCAGACCTACGACAAATCACGGGCTCTCTTTCGCGCGGCCATGAAACATGACGTCGGCGCGTTCGTCTTCGAGATTGCTCGCTCGGAGATCGGCTACACCGAACAGAGGCCTGCCGAATACGCCGCCGCCGTCCTTGCCGCAGCCGTGAAGGAAGGATTCCAGGGACCGGTCTTCCTGCAGGGCGATCATTTTCAGGCGAGCGCGAAGCGCTGGGGCGGTCAGGAGCGGGAGGCCGAGCGGAAGGCCATCGAGTCTCTCATCGACGAGGCGATCGCTGCAGAGTTCTACAACATCGACATCGACACTTCGACCCTGGTCGATCTCTCCCATCCCACCGTCGACGAGCAGCAGCGGCTCAACTACGAAGAGGCGGCCTACTTCACCCGCTATATCCGCGAGCGGGAGCCCGAGGGGATCGAGATCTCGGTCGGCGGAGAGATCGGCGAAGTTGGAAAGCACAACACCTCCCCAGAGGAGTTCCGCGCCTACGTCGAAGGATTCCGCCGAACCCTCGGAGACGGGATCAAGGGGATCAGCAAGGTTTCCATCCAGACCGGCAGCTCGCACGGCGGCGTCCCCCTTCCGGATGGATCGATTGCCCAGGTCAAGATCGACTTCAACGCCATCCGGGAGATCTCCCGCATCGCGCGCACGGAATATGGGATCGGCGGCGCCGTGCAGCATGGCGCCTCCACTCTCCCTGAAGAGGTGTTCGACGAATTTCCGAAATCCGATGCGATCGAGATCCACCTCGCCACCGGCTTCCAGAACATGCTCTATGACGACCCGGCCTTCCCCGCCGAGATGAAGAAGGAGATCGAGGAGTGGTGCCGCAAGAACGCGGCGAACGAGAGAAAAGAGGGGCAGACCGAGGAGCAGTTCATCTACTCGACGCGCAAGAAAGCCATCGGCCCCTTCAAGCGCGCCATGTGGGACATGAAGGAAGAGAATCGCCAGCCGATCATGGACGCGCTCGAGGCGAAGTTCGAGTTCCTCATGGGAAAGCTCGCCGTCTACGACACGAAAGACCTCATCGCGAAATACGTTTCCGCCGACAGAAAGGCGTCGCGGCCGCCGAGCAGGAATCGGGAGAAGCTCGCCATGTCGGCGCTCGTCGTCGAGGGGGAGGGGGAGTGAGGGAGGCTGTTGATAGTTGTGAGTTGTGAGTTGTATTGCCGCGTCCCGTCATCCCGAGCGTGAGCGAGGGATCTGGGCGGGAGGGACGCGAACGACGCGGCGCCGGGGAACGGTGAGAGAGCCGGGCCCACGCTCTCAAGGACCGGCGAGCCCCACCTTCGATGACCTGGGCGCGCGGTGCCCGCCTTCGCGGGCTTCTCAGAGAGATTTTTCTTCCTAAGACCCCAGGCCTGCGGCCGGGGCTGTCGAATCTCCCACTAGGCCAAGACGGAGGCTGGGAACCACACCGCAACCCCAACTAACAACTAACAACTAGCAACCAACAACCAACATGGCACTTCCCTCGCAGAGCCTGCTTCCCGGCCGGCCTGAGCCGGATGGAAGAAAGGAACCTCACAATGGGAAACCTGCTCTGGATCATCATCGTGGTGCTCGTGGTTCTCTGGCTTCTCGGATTCGTGGTGATGCCGGTCGGCGGCAACCTGATCCACATTCTTCTGGTGATCGCGCTGATCCTGGTGATCTGGCGCCTGGCCACCGGGCGAAAAGTCCTCTGACGCGTCCGCCCAGCCCGGCGCGACGTTGCGCCGGGCTGGCGGCAATGGCGTCCCGATGGTGATCAGACCCCCGTGCAGAGGGCGCGGCGGAGCTCGTCGATCCGTTTCGGATCGACCGGAGAGTCGATCCCCTGCTTCTTGATCGCGGTTCCAACGATCGCGCCGTCGATCAGATCCGAAAAGGCGGAGGCATTCTGCGCCGTGAGACCGCTGCCGAGAAGAAGCGGCGTGTCGGGAAGGATCCGCCGGAGGAGGGCGAGTTTCTCCGGATCCGCCGGAGCTCCCGTCGCGATGCCGCTGGCGATGACGGCATCCGCGAGTCCCCGCTCCCGCAGGTCGCGAGCCCCCTGTTCCTGATCATACGGAGCGATGGGCGTGGCGTGCTTGACCATCCAGTCCGCGAAGATCGCCGCGGAAGAGCCGAGCTCGCGCCGCAGCCGTAGAGTTTCTCGAGCGTCTCCTTCGATCAACCCCTGATCAGTCAGCATCGCTCCGACGTGGATGTTGACGCGAATGAACCCGGCGCCCGTCGCCGCCGCGATTGCGAGGGCCGCAGCCGGATCATTCCTGAGCACGTTGACCCCGACCGGGAGCTTCACTTCATCGATGATCGCAGCGACGATCCGGGTCATCGCTGCGACGGTCACGCCGCCGGCGGCCTTCCCGAATGGACGGTCTCCGAAGTTCTCGACGACGATGCCCGATGCTCCCCCATCGCGGATCGCGGCGGCGTCGCGAACTGCGGAAGCCATGACCGCCTCCATGGAACCGCCCCAGAGCGCAGCTCCCGGCAGCGGCTCGAGATGGACCATGCCGAAGAGCGCCCGCCGCCCGAAGCGTGAAGCGAACCCTGCGCGATCCAGCGGAGCACTCATGGTCCGCGAAGTCTAACGGAAAGAATGTTGAAAGTCAGAACCTGAACGCAGAACGCAGAACGCAGAATTTAGAATTTAGAAAGAGAAACGAGAGGCAAAGGCAGAAGAGGAACCAACGGTCCCTCGACTCGTTTCAGACGAATCGCGGTTCTCGCGCCCGATACCGCTACCGCGTCACGCGCGTCCCAGCCCGCCCAGATCCTTCGCTCACGCTCAGGATGACATGGCTCGCGCTCAGGATGACGCGCGCAGGATGATGGTCTCGCTTTTGACTCTCGTTCCCTTTCAACATTCGTCATTCTGCATTCTGCATCTGCATGCTGCATTCAGCCTTTGCCTCTGCCTCTGTTTCTACATTCTTCGTTCTACGTTCTGCGTTCTGCGTTCTGCGTTCCGCTTCTGACTCTTCTCTTTCAACATTCAACATCCCTCCCTTCCCCCCGCCCCTCCCCCCCTGATACCCTCCCGCGCGATGGGCGCCCTCCGTCTGTTCAACACCCTGACTCGCTCGCTCGAGCCCTTCGAGCCGATCGAACCGGGGACCGTGCGGATGTACTGCTGCGGACCGACGGTGTACGACCGCGTGCACATCGGAAATCTCAGAACCTTCCTCTGGGGAGACGTCCTCCGGCGCTATCTGGAGTGGAAGGGACTGCGCGTCAACCAGGTCATGAATTTCACGGATGTCGACGACCGCATCATCGAGAAGGCGAACGAGGCCGGGGTCGACATCAACACCTGGTGCGCGCCCTTCGTCGACGCTTTCTACGAGGACGTCGATACGCTTCGAATCCGTCGCGCCGATTCCTATCCGAAAGCCACCGAGCATATCGGCGAGATGATCGAGCTGGTCGAACGGCTCAATGCAGCGGGACGCACTTACGTCGCGGATGGATCGACGTATTTCCGGATCGCTGCTTTTCCGTCGTATGGACGGCTGGCTCAACTCGAGATCGAGGAACGCTCCGAGTTCTCCCGCATCGAGAGCGACAAGTATGAAAAGGAAGACGCTCGCGACTTCGTTCTCTGGAAAGCGAAGAAGGAAGGAGAGCCGTCGTGGGAAGCGTCCATCGGCGAAGGGCGGCCGGGATGGCATCTGGAATGCTCCGCGATGTCGATGAAATACCTCGGGGAGAGCTTCGATATTCACACCGGAGGAGTCGATCTCATCTTTCCGCATCATGAGAACGAGATTGCCCAGAGTGAAGGAGCCACCGGACGGCCGTTCGTCCGCACCTGGGTCCATGGAGAGCACCTGATCATCGAGGATCAGAAGATGTCGAAGTCCCTCGGAAACATCTACACACTTCCGAGTCTCCTCGAACGGGGATACACCCCTCTGCAGATCCGCTACGCGCTTCTTTCCGTCCCGTACCGGACGAAGCTCAATTTCACGTTCCGCAGCCTGGAGGACGCAAAACACGCTCTGGAAAGACTCGAGCTCTTCATCCTCCGCATGCGCGAGATCGCTGGCGGTGCCGCCGCGCTCACGGGGCGGGGAGAGGAGCTCGCCGGCAGATTCGTCGCCGGTTTCGAAGCCTCCATGGATGATGATCTGAATACTGCCGGAGCACTCGGGTGCCTTTTCAGCATGGTCAGAGAAGCCAATATCGCGGCGGACGAGGGATCGATCGGAGCGGAGGACGCGTGGCGGATTCTCGAGGCCCTCGAAGACATCGATCGCGTATTCGACCTCCATCCTCGACGCGAGGAATCCATCGACGCCGAGATCGAATCGCTGATCGAGAAGCGGAATCGGGCGCGGAAAGCGAAGCAGTTCGCCGAATCAGACCGCATCCGGGACGAACTGCTGGCCGGGGGCGTCCTGCTCGAAGACACCCCCGGCGGGACGCGCTGGCGTCGCAAGCCATGATCGGTTACATCGAAGGAGCGATCCGACGGCTCGAGCCGGAGAGCGTCGTCATCATGGCCGGCGGAGTCGGCTATCTCGTCCACATCCCTCTGTCGACGTATTACCGCCTCGAAGGGAAAGCCGCAGCATCGCTCGAGATCTACACCCACGTCCGCGAGGACCAGATCTCGCTCTATGGCTTCTCCAGTGGTTCCGAGCGTTTCGCCTTCGAGAAACTGATCGGGATCAGCGGGATCGGGCCGCGACTCGCTCAGGTCATCCTCTCGGGGATCGAGGTCGCCGAGCTCGCCGATGCGATCGTGCGTGGGGACAGCCGCCGCCTGTCCGCCATTCCCGGCGTCGGCAAGAAGACGTCGGAGCGGATCTGCCTGGAGCTGCGGGACAAGCTGATTGCCCCGTCGGGCGAGGGGCCCCGCCCGCAGGCTCCGCCGGTGAGCCCCGAGGATGATGCCGTGTCGGCGTTGCTGAATCTCGGATACAAGGCCGCCGCGGCCGAGCCGGCCGTCCGCACCGCCCGGCAGCAGCTCGGCGCGGATCCCGATCTTTCCTCTCTCATCCGAGCCTCCCTGAAGCTCCTCACAAAATGAGGAAAGGGAAGATCTTCGACGTCATCGCGGCAGGCATCGGCTCGGGGATTCTCCTGCTCAGCGCCCTGATCGCCTTCGCGCGCAGCCGCGGGATCGATCTTCTTCCCGGCCGCAGCATCTGCTGGAGCATCGTCTTCTTCGACAGCCCCTGCCCGGGCTGCGGCCTCACTCGAAGCTTCATCGCGCTGGCGGGGGGCGACTGGGAGGGAGCCGCGGCGCTCAACATGCTCGGGCCTCCGCTGTTCCTCGCCACGGTGACGCTTCTGCTGCTGCACGGGTGGTCGCTGGTGCGCCCCGATTTCCATCCCTTGCGTGTGGCGCAGGGAGTGGTCGCCGCGGCCGCCGCGGGATTGATCGTCGCTCACAGTTTCTACTTTTACGTGCTTCGCTGACTCGGCATTTCTCTTGCTCAAGAGGTCCCAACCTGCCACGCAGGATGGCGGTTCCCATATGAGCTCGAGCAATGACAGGCCGGCGGCGCTCGTCGTGGAAGACGAGGAGCCAGAGCGCCAGACGATGATCGATCTCCTCACGAAAGAGGGGTTCGAGGTCGAATTCGCCCGAAACGGCGAGGATGCGATCAAGGCGCTCTCCGAGCGCGACTACCGTCTGATTCTGCTCGACGTACACCTTCCAAAAGTCGACGGCTACGGCATCATGAAGTGGCTGAAGGAGCGCTATCCCGAGCGGCTCTCGAAGACGGTCGTCGTTTCGCACGTCGCGGCCGACGACCTGAAGATCTTCTTTCCGATCTCGCGCGTATTCACGAAGCCGGTCAACCCAGCGGACATCATCGAGATCGCTCGAGCGACGCTGCGCGGCGAAACGCCGAGCGAATGAGGACTCCGCGAGTTTCAAGTTCCGAGTTCTCAGTTCCGAGTTCTCAGTGTTGTCATCCTGAGCCACTGACGGCTTGGCGCCACGCCTGAGGAAGAATGAGCCAACTCGGAACTCGGAACTCAGAACCGGACGGAACTCGGAACTCGGAACTGGATGGCAATCCGTTAGGATACGCGGATTCATGGAGGATTCGATGACCCCTGCATCCTGGCTCGCGATCATGACGGCCGCCACTCTCCTCACCAGCTGCCGGAGCGCTCCCGATTCATCCGGCGGAGCCACCGCCCCTCCCTCCGCTCCGATGGCCGCTGCGATCGGACCCCCCGAAGCGAAACGGGTTCCCCACCGGATGGAGAGTCACGGCGCGGTGCGAATCGACGATTACTACTGGATGCGCGAGCGCTCGGATCCTGCAGTGATCGCGCATCTGGAAGCGGAAAACGCGTATGCGGAGGCGAAGCTCCGCCACACCGAGCCGCTGCAGAAGCAGATTTTCGATGAGATCGTCGCGCGCATCCCGCAGAGCGATCAGTCGGTGCCGGTGCGCGATGCCGGCTTTTTCTGGTATCAGCGGTTCGAGCCGGGTCGCGAGTATCCGCTCTACGCGCGGCGAAAGGGTTCGCTCCAGGCTGCCGAGGAGATCTTCCTCGACGTCAACGAGCTGGCGAAGGGGCATGCGTACTACGCGGTTCCCGGCGTGATCCCGAACGACGACGGATCGATCGTCGGATTCGCGGTCGACACGGTGGGACGCCGCAAGTACGACATCCACTTCAAGGATCTCCGCAGCGGCCAGATGCTCCCCGACGTACTCGACGACGTCACGGCAAACATGGCCTGGGCGGCGGATGGAAAGACCGTTTTCTACACCCGCCAGGATTCGGACACGCTCCGCTGGTTTCAGATCTGGAGACACACTCTCGGGACCTCGCCGGCCAGCGACGTCCTGGTCTACGAAGAGAAGGACGAAGAGTTCAACTCCTACGTCTACCGCTCCAAATCGAAAAAGTACGTCTTCATCCACTCCAGTCAGACGGTGGCCGATGAGTCGCGCGTGATCGATGCGTCGAATCCAACCGCGCCGCCTCGCCTCCTTCAGGCTCGCGAGCGCGGCCGCGAATATTCGGTCGATCACTTGCGCGATCACTTCTATATCCGTACGAACGACGGCGGCAGCAATTTCAGACTGATGTCCGCTCCGGAGGCGCGGGGGGACCGGCAGAGCTGGAGCGAGGTCGTCCCTCATCGGAAAGACGTCTTTCTCGAGGGGTTCGAGCTGTTCAACGACTGGCTCGTTCTGGAGGAAAGAGGCGAAGGGCTGATCCGTCTCGATGTGCGGCGGTGGGACGGCGGCGAGCATCATTCGATCGACTTCGGCGAGCCCGCCTACGTCGCCGGTCTGCAGGCGAATCCCGATCCGGATACGGATGTGGTCCGGTATGTCTACAGCTCGCTCACCACGCCGCGCACGACCTACGACTACGACATGCGAACGCGGGAAAAGACCCTTCTCAAGCGTGACGACGTCGGAGGAGGCTACGACCCCGCCGACTATGTCACCGAGCGGGTTTGGGCTCCGGCGCGCGACGGGAAACGGATTCCCGTCTCCATCGTGTTCCGCAAAGGCTTCGTGAAGAACGGTACCGCGCCTCTTCTGCTTTACGGATACGGTTCCTACGGCGCGAGCATGGACGCCGCCTTCAGCTTCACGATCCCCTCTCTACTCGATCGCGGCTTCGTCTACGCCATCGCCCACATCCGTGGAGGGCAGGAGCTGGGGCGCGAATGGTACGAAGAGGGGCGCCTCCTCAACAAGAAGAACACGTTCACTGACTTCATCGACGTCGCCGAGTTCCTCCTCGCCGGAGGATACTCCGGCCGCGACCGGCTCTTCGCCTCGGGGGGGAGCGCGGGGGGACTGCTGGTCGGCGCGGTGATGAACATGCGCCCCGATCTCTGGCGAGGAGTCGTGGCCAGGGTACCTTTCGTCGACGTGATCACGACGATGCTCGACGAGTCCATCCCGCTCACTACCAGCGAATACGACGAATGGGGGAATCCGAACGACAAGCGCTACTACGACTACATGCTCTCGTACTCGCCGTACGACCAGGTGGCTCGAGCCGCGTATCCGAATCTTCTCATCACCACCGGCCTGCACGATTCCCAGGTGCAGTACTGGGAGCCGGCGAAGTGGCTGGCCAGGCTTCGCGCGATGAACACGGCGGATACCACGCTCCTCATGAAGACCGAAATGGAGGCGGGGCACAGCGGTACGACCGGCCGCTTCAAGAGGCACGAGGAGACGGCGATGATCCATGCCTTCCTCGTCGACCTGGCGAAACGACCCTGAGCTTCCCCGATGACGACGAGACCCGCGGGGGGCGGGCCCCCTTCTCCCCGTCGGGACCGCGATCCGAGTGAAATCGCATTCGGGGAGAAGGGTCGGGGATGAGGGGCAATGATCGCGGAGAGTCAAAAGCCGTTCACGGCCCGGGCGCGTTCGCGTTCACGGGCAAACCTCCCGAGGATGACGGCGGGCGGAGGGGTCATTCAGAGTGGGGGAACGTCGCCAGCGCCGGTGGAGCGGAGATGACCCGGTGCGCGCGCGAAATCCGGAGCGGCTATCGCGTGCGGGTGGTGGTCATTCAGAGGCCGCATGCGCCAGCCAAGCAGAATATGAAATGGTGCCGCGGCCGAAGAAATCTCAGCCGCGATGATCGCTGTCGGGTTCTTACGCACATCCAGACGCGTCGTACGATGCGATTGCACCGCCACAAGAATCCGATGACTGCTTTGCGCATTCTGAGATTCTTCGGCCGCGAGACCAGTCTTCCCGCCACTGCGGTCTCCCGTGCGGCCTCTGAATGACCCGCCCCCCCATCGCCGCCGACAGGCGGGACCGGAGTCATTAGACCCCGCCGGTTGGAGTGTCGGCGCACGCTGTGCGCCGCTACGAGTCGCGCGCGATGGTCATCTCCACCACCGACCCCTGCGACGCTTCCCACTTCTATCGTGACTTGGAACGAGCGAATCAACGCTCTCGTGCCCTACGCCAACTCCTCGTCATTCGCGTCCCCACCGCCCAGACCCCTCGCTACGCTCGGGGTGACAACCCCCGGCTACCGTCCAGCGCCCCCTCCGGAGGCTTCTTCCCGTGAACGTGCCCGTGCCCGTGAACGGCCTTTGACTCACCCGCTCGCGATTCAGAGAGTGTCCTCTCGGCCCACGGCGCTCGCCCGCTCCCCGAGCTCACAACTTCTCCCTCCCCTGCCCGTCTCATCGAGTAAACGCTCCTGCGGTTCGATGAGTAGATGGATATGAGACGGCAAAGACGATGACCGGCGAGGCCGTAGTGAGCAATGTGCAACCGACCGAGGATTCC
>DATLEY010000077.1:0-17982 GCA_035525215.1 Thermoanaerobaculia bacterium
GGGAAAAGCCGCGGAGGCGCGCATAGACATCCTTTCTTTTCCGGGGGCAGAACGACCCCGGGCCGGCCCTCGAGGCGACGGCAACCGGTCGAAGCTCGGGTGTTTACTTCCATAGGCGCGAATCGGGAGCAAAATGGGGCATTCCACCAACGATGTCATGACCGCTCAGGACGCCGAGGGGATCACGAGCCTGCTCCGCGATTGGCGCGAGGGCGACGACGCGGCGCTCGACCAGCTGGCGCCGCTCGTGTACGGCGAGCTGCGACGGATCGCGCGCCGCTGCCTGCGCGGCGAGCGCGCCGGGGGGACGCTGCAGACGACGGGACTCGTCCACGAAGCATTCCTCCGTCTTCTCGGCGTGCGGCGGATCCAGTGGACCGATCATGCGCATTTCTTCGCGGTCATGACGCGTCTGATGCGCCGCGTCCTCGTCGATCAGGCCCGACGACGCGGCTATCAGAAGCGCGGAGGTGACGCGGTCCGAGTCAGCCTCGACGATGACGCGCACGCCGTTCCCGAACGGTCGATCGATCTCGTCGCGCTCGACGAGGCGATCTCGAGGCTGGCCGATCACGCCCCCAGGAAGGCCCGCGTCGTCGAGCTTCGATTCTTCGGCGGGCTCGCCAACGAGGAGGTCGCGGCCGTTCTCGGTGTGTCGGTCGACACGGTCAAGCGCGAGTGGCGGACGGCCAGGCTCTGGCTTCTCCAGATGCTTTCCGGAGACTAGGATGGATCACGCGCTGTGGGAACGGATCGAGGAGTTGCTCCAGGGAGCGCTCGAGCTCGACCCCGGCAAGCGCGAGGCGTGGCTGCGGAGCCGCTGCGGCTCCGACGATGCCCTGCTCCGCGAAGTCGAAGCGCTTCTCCGCCACGAGGATGACGGCGCGCTTCTCAGCGCCGGCGCGAGCCCGTTCCGCCGATCGCCGCCGCTCACGGGCCGCACGGTCGGACGGTACCGCTTTCGCGAGCGGATCGGCGCCGGAGGAATGGGCGATGTCTACGAAGCACGGGACGATCTGCTCCAGCGGATCGTCGCGATCAAGGTCCTGCCGGAGGAGTTCTCGAGCGATCGCGAGCGAGTGCTTCGCTTTGAGCACGAGGCTTTCGCAGTCTCGCGTCTCAATCATCCGAACATCGTGACGATCTTCGAGACGGTAAGACTGGGTGAGAGGGAGCTCATCGTCACGGAAAGGATCGACGGAGCCACGCTCCGCGAGCTGCTGACGGACCCTGTGGCGAAGAAGCCTCGGACGCTTCCGCCGCTCGAGGCACTCGACATCGCGTTCCAGATCGCAACCGCGCTCGACGCGGCGCACGTGGCGGGGATCGTTCACCGCGACATCAAGCCGGAAAACGTCATGGTGCGCGAGGACGGCCTGGTGAAGGTCCTCGACTTCGGAATCGCGAAATCGACCGAAGAGGCGCGGGCAACGCCGGCCGGCCTGACAGCGCCCACCGACGTGAGGCTCACCGCCGCCGGCGCCGTCCTCGGCACCGCGACCTACATGTCGCCCGAACAGAAGCGAGGGGATCCGCTCGACGGTCGTAGCGACCTCTATTCTCTCGGTCTCGTTCTCCGCGAGATGGTTGCCAGCCCCCCGCGAGAGATCGAACGGATCCTCGCGCGGCTGACCCAGCCTCGCCCCGAGGACCGGCATCCGTCCGCGCGGGAGCTCCGGACCGAGCTTCGCGATGCGCGGCAGCGCCTCGAGGGTCGCTCAGTGCGCCGCGTGATCGCGCTCACCGCCGCGGCGGCCGTCGGCGGCATCCTGCTCGCGGCAGGCGCGGCCGTGCTGTCGATTCAGGAAACCTGGACCGACCGGATCCTCCGGGACGGGCATTCCGCGGCGGCGCGGCAGGCGGTCCTTTCGCCGGACGGACGCCTGATCGCCTCGTGCGGCGAGGACGGCCGGATCCTCATCTGGGATTTCGAGCGGCGCGAGAGGATCGCGACGCTCCCCGGGCGACGCGCGCACAAGCTCGCCTTTTCGCCCGAGGGTCGCTGGCTCGCGATCGGTGGGACGGACGGCGCGGTCGAGATTTTCGACGTCGGCCGCAATTTCTCGCTCATTCAGACACTCCGGGGCGCGCAGGGTGAGATCGCGGCCCTCGCGTTTTCCGCTGGCGGGCAGCGGCTCGCCGCCGCCACGGTTCGCGGTGCCGGTCGAATCTGGGAGACCCGCTCGTGGTCGACCGTCGGAGCTCTGGAGAGCGGCGTGCAGCACGCCGCGATTCTCTTTTCGAGCGCCGGTGATCCCGAGATCTTCGGGAACTGGGGTGCGCTTTCGCCCGACGGGATGCGCCTGGCGACCGTCGATGGCCTCGGCGACTTGCATCTGTACCGTCTTGGCCGTCCACGAGCGATCGAGGATCGGACTCTCGTCGAATCGTTTCGCGCTCACGACGATCATGTGCGCGCGGTCGCGTTCTCGCCCGACGGACGCCTCGTCGCCTCGGGCGCCGATCACATCGTACTGTGGGACGCGACGACGCGTGAGCCGGTCGCGCGCTTCGAGCACGACGCGATCGTATGGAGTCTGGCTTTTTCGCCGGATGGGGGCTCGCTCGTCTCCGCGCACGGCGACGGCGCGGTGCTGATCTGGGATGTCGTGGCGCGGCGGCTCGCGGCGAATCTCAATGAGCAGAGCGGCGCCGTTCGTACGCTCGCATTCTCCCCTGACGACTCCCGGCTCGTCGCCGCCGGCGATGATCGAACCGTTACGGTGTGGAACCTCTCGTCCGGCCGGAAGACGGCGGTTCTTGCGGGACACGAAACGCGCGTGACGGGCGTGACCTTCGCCGGCCACGTCCTCGCCTCGGCCGATCAGGACGGGGTCGTGATTTTGTGGGATGTGGCGGCGCGTGAGCCACGCCGAACGATTACAGGCTCCCAGTCGAACTACACCCTGACGGCTTCGCCGAGCGGCGCTCTTCTCGCGACGTCGACCTATCTCTACGACCTCACGGGACGCCCGCTTCTCCCTATAGGAAAGACCGAAGGACGTGGGGCCGCATACGGCACCGCGTTCTCGCGGGACGGGACGCATCTGGTCGTCGTCTGCGACGACGGCACCCTGACCATCATTGATCCAATTCGTCGCAAGACGGTCGCGAGGCGGATCGTGTCGGCCGCGCCTCTCGTCGCGGTCGACGTGACCGAGGATGGCCGATTCGTCGTCACGGGCGACGATGCGGGCGGGGTTCGGCTCTTCCAGACCTCGCCGCTCGTCGAGATCGGCGTCGTAGGCCGCCACGATGCGCGCGTGAAGAGCGTCGCATTTTCTCCCGACGGCAAGCGGATCGTTTCCGCGGGCGACGACAAAGTCGTTGCTCTGTGGGATACGGAAAAGCGCCGCCTTCGCGCGCGCATCGGGACGCACACAGCCCCCGTCTACGCCGTCAGGTTTTCGAGGGACGGCCGCCACATTGCCGCGGCGGGACACGACGGCGCTCTGCACGTCTACACGCGCAATCGCACGCTCTGGGGGAGGAACCTCGAGTGAGGAGGAGAAAAAGAAAAAGGGACAGCCCGGAGACTGTCCCTCGAGTTGAAGTCGACGTTGACCCGATTACAGAGGGGAAACGTTCGCGGCCTGGAGCCCCTTGGGGCCCTGCTGGACGTCGAGCTCGACTGCAGCGCCTTCAGTCAGCGACCGGAAACCGGAGCCCTGAATCGCGGAGAAGTGCACGAAAACATCTTCTCCAGATTCGGTGGTGATGAAGCCGAAGCCTTTGGCGTCGTTGAACCACTTAACAGTACCTTGAGTTCTCATCGAATCTCCTTTCTGCGATGCCACCTAGGAGATTCAGAACCGCAGGGTTCAGCTTCTCGGTGAGGCATGACACGAATTCGTCCGGAGGCAACGCCCCGACACCCTGATGAATTCCAGAAAGCGCCGAAAAAGTTCCCATCGAAGAAAATGAGCCCCCCGGGTGTTACGATGGTCGCGCCAGCCCGCAGCGTCCGCAGCCCGCTGACTCCGCTGGCGTTCCCCAGGAAAGGATATCCCTTTGGCAAAGCCACGACCGTCAGTGACGAAGCGGCAGCGCGAGCAGGTCAAGCGCGAAAAGAAGCAGTTGAAGGCCGAAAAGCGGCTGCAGCGCAAGACCGAACAGTCGGACGAGAGCGAGTTTATCGCCTTCGAGGACCAGTTCCACGAGCTGGAGACCGACGAGACCGCTTCCTCCCGATTGCCGAACTCCTGAATGCGGGGGAGCAGCGCCCCGCCCCTCCAGAAACCGTCAAATTCGTCATCTTCCCGGGCTAACTCGTGTAGCGCGACAGGATCGCTGCGCTGACGAGAATGAAGACGGCGACGGCTGGAAGAACGAAAGTCAGAATCAGGGTTCCCAGCCCGCGGGTGCTGGAGAACTGGTGGGCCTCCGCCAGACAACGGCTGGTCACCCAGATCCAGGCCAAAAGAAGCACTCCTTCGAGAAGAACGAAGATGAGGCCCGGGACTCCCGCCGGAGTCGAACCGGCCACGATCAAGGATTCATCTCCCGCTCGCAGGATCGACCGACTCCGCCACTCCCCTCCCATGCCCGCGGCCCTCATCAGCACGACTGGGATCCGGTAAACGAGAGCAGCGATCACCGGGGCCAGGCCCCAGGCCATCGCCGCGCGCACTTCAGTGAGCGTTCCGCTTCCCTCCAGCTGCCGCCCGGCCATGAAGGCGATCCAGCTCAGTGCGTAGAAGAGGCAGACTGCGAGGAGGGGCAGGACGATTCCGATGAAGGCGATCAGAGCCGCGTAGAGACCCGGCCCGAGCCCTCCGGAGATCTCGGATGCGGCTTCGAAATCGAGATCGGGAAGCATCGAGGAGTAGCACGCCGCCACGACCAGCCAGACCACGGGCGTCTTCCGGGGATCGGAGAGAATGCGCCGCATCGTGCGACGGGGAAAAAGCAGGATCGATCCGAAGGTCTGAAGAAAAGGCCTGGGACCCTCGGGGGCCGGCGCATCAGAAGTCATCATCAGTCAGTACGATGAGCGCCGGCTGCTGTTTCGGATCGAGGACTTTCAATCCCTCGGTGGGGTAATGGCAGCGCCCTTGCTCGCCTCTCGGTCGTGCGCACCCGATCGACCCTTGGCGTCCTCATTCTCGTTCTGTTCATCGTTTTCACCGCCCTCTTCGTGGCGGCAGCGGGCTGGTTCGGCTTCAGGGTTTTCTCCGAGCTTGCCCCCGGCTCCTGGCGGACTCCGACCGAGATCGTCTCTCGCGACGGCGACACGATTCTCGCACTCTATGGATCGGCCTGGCGGGTGACGGAGCCGGTCGTCCTCGAGGATCTTCCCGATCACGTGACGCACGCCTTTCTCGCCGCCGAGGATGTGCGGTTCCGGAGTCATCCGGGGATCGATCCGATCGGGATCGGTCGGGCGGCACTGACCAACGTGCGGAGCGGTGGAATCGCGCAGGGAGGAAGCACGATCACGCAGCAGCTCGCGAAGACGCGCTTTCTTTCCGCGGAGCGGACCTTCAGCCGCAAGGCGATCGAGGCGCTGCTGGCTCTGCTGATCGAGTTGCGCCTTTCGAAGGACGAGATCCTCGAGGCCTACCTCAACGACGTTTACCTCGGACATTGGAACGGGCGCGCCGTTCTCGGCATCGACGAAGCGGCGCGGCTCTATTTCGACAAGAAGCCGGAGGAGTTGGAGATTTCCGAGGCGTCAATGCTCGCGGGGATGGTGCGGGCGCCGAATCGGGATAACGCCGAGGACCGGCCGGAGGTCGCGAAGGAGAGACGCGATGCGGTGATCGGAGTCATGCTCGAGCGCGAATGGATCTCGCAGGAGGATCACGACGGAGCGGTTGGCGTGCCGGTCGGCTTTCGCGATGGATCGCTGCCGACGTCCCCTCATCCTTATTACCTCGCGGCGCTTCGCGCCGAGCTGACCGACCGCGTAGGCGAGCGGCGGCTGCGCCGTGGCGGAATGAAGATCGTCACGGCGTTCGATCGGACCATGCAGAGGGCCGCCGAGGAGGCGGTATCGCGGGGAGTGACGCGGCTGCGGGGGCGTTACTCATGGTTGCGGCAGGGCGAGCAGCCGCTTCAGGCTGCGCTCCTGAGCATCGATCCCGCGACGGGCGGTGTGAGAGCCCTGGTGGGAGGGGCGAGCTTCGAGACGTCGCAGTTCGATCGGACTCGCCGGATGCGCCGGCAGCCCGGATCTGCTCTCAAGCCGTTCACTTACGCGGCGGCGATTGCCGGCGGCGCGATCACCTCCGCGTCCGTCGTGGAAGATGCACCCGTCGAGATCCGGCTGGCGCGCAACGATATCTGGCGCCCCGAGAACTACGATCAGCGCCATCGCGGCGATGTCACCGTTCGCGAGGCTTTCGAGAAGTCCCTGAATACGCCCGCGGTCCGGATCGCGGAAAGCACCGGAGTCAAACGGATCCGAAATCTTCTCGAAACGGTGCAGATCGAGGGGGATCTCTCGCCGACGCCTGCCATTGCGCTCGGCGTCGATGAAGTCTCCATGCGCGAGCTCGTCGGGGCCTACACGATTTTCCCGAACCTCGGGCGGAGAGCCGAGCCCCATCTGATCGACGAAGTGCGGACTGCTTCCGGGCGATCGATTTATCGGTACCGAGCGCCTCGCCGTTTCTTCCGCAGCGGCCACGCCCTCGACCCGGCGGTAGCTTACGTCGTCCATTCCCTCCTGAGGGGAGTCGTCCAGCGCGGAACAGCGGCCTCGCTCCAGGGCGAAGGACTCGGGCACATCGCCGGAAAGACGGGAACGACGAACGATTATCGCGATGCGTGGTTCGTCGGCTACGCGCCGGATCTCCTCACGGCCGCCTGGGTGGGATTCGATGACGGAACTCCGCTCCGGATCTCGTCGGCCGAAGCGGCGCTTCCGGTCTGGAGCGCCTTCATGAAGGAGGCGCGTCATACCCGCGATCAGATCGCCCCCCCTGATGGCGTCAGCATCGTGGGCATCCAGCGCTCGAGCGGACTGCTGTGGGAGCCTGGCTGCGGGGAGCGTTTCGACGAGGTCTTTCTTCAGGGGAGCGAGCCCACGGATTCATGCCGCGGTCGCGCGGAAAGACCGCCGCTCGTCGCGGATTTCGAGGAGCCCCCCGTCATCAGCGAAGACCGCTTCAGCGAGCTCGCTCGTGAAGCGCCCGGTGTCGAGGGGATCGTGATCGTGATCGATCCCGGAAGCATGCCACCGGACGGGGAGCCGGACGTTCTCAGTCCGGAGGAGCGCGCTTCCATCGACCGGCAGCTTGAAGAAGCGCTGCGAAGATCGGAACGTGAAGACGATCAGCGCGGTGAAGAGCAGCGCGAGCCCGGTCAGGGGCGCGACGATCGCGAACAACCCTCGGAGCCGGAGCAGCCTGATTCCTCGGACGCCCTCCGCCGCGCCGAGGATCGCGCGCGAGAGGAGGCCGAGCGAGCGCGGGAGAAGGCTTTGCGCGAGATCGAGAGGCAGCGGCCGCAGGGGGGGAAGGATCGCGACGAGCCGCAGCGGGGAAAAGGAGGCAAGGGGGACGACCCGAATCAGGACTGACCCTGGCCCGGCGATGAAGGGTGGCCAGGGGAAACCGCGCCGATCATGTCGGCGGCCGCAGGAGGGTTGCTCTTCGCGGAGGGGCGGCGGATCGTAGCCACCACTTCGTTTCCGCACCCGAGGTAGTCGATCGAATCGAAGCTGAGCCTGCGAGCCATGGCGATCCCCCGGCCATGCGTGTCGAAAGCGCGCTGAGGATCGATCTCCATGAACTTCGAAGCGTCGAACCCGGTGCCTTCGTCGCGGAAGGTGAATCGCGCCACGCTCTCCTCGCGTTCGAACAGGACGCGGACGCGCTTCGACTGGTTCTCCGGGAGCAACAGCCGTCGCTCGACCTCGGCGCTCCACTCTTCTCTCGTCTTCAAAGCGGACTTTTCTTCGTAGGTGATCCCGAGGTTCCCGTGCTCGACGCAGTTGAGGAGAAGCTCAGTCAAGCCGATGACGGCCGAAAAGGGATCGGGACAGAGGTTCGCGAGCACCGCGCCGACGGCGCGAGCATCCTCGATGGTGCGGATACTGAAGGACGCGCGGTCGAGAAGGCTGAGCGTCTGGATCCCCTGCTGGAGCTGGTGGAGAATCGAGCGCGTTTCTTCGTAGTCGTTCGCGGCGGTGCGGACGACTTCCAGCAGCAGCCCGGGATCGTAAGGCTTCGTGAGGTAGTAGATGGCTCCGGCGCGAATCCCTTCGAGCAGCTCCTCGCGAGCCACCGCGGCCGTCTGAAGGATGACCGGGACCATCCGAAGTCGTGGATGGCCCTTCATCCGCTCGAGGAGCTCGATCCCGGTCATGCGGGGCATGGACCTGTCGAGGAGGACCACGTCGAACAGGTTGGGCGCGCTGGTCAGCAGTTCCCACGCCTCGAGCCCATCACACGCGAGCTTCGGTTCGTATCCCGCGCGTCCGAGGTGGAGGGTGAGCAGCTTGCGATCGAGAGGACTGTCGTCCACCACGAGAACGCGTGTCTCGGAAGGCTCCATCGTCATGGGAAGCCCCGATGATACTTTAACAACTGCCGTTGAGATCAGCGCGATGTCAGATGACGCCAGCTATCGGGGATGGGTGCGGCCGGGGCCGCGCCCGCCGGGCGGCATCGAGCCGGAGCGGGGGGAGACCCTCGACTACCTCTGCGGCCATTTCAGGATTTTTCAGTACGAGAAGGGGCATCGCTATTCGACCGACGACGTGCTGACGGCGTGGTACGGCACCCACTGGGCGCCGCGAGTCGACCGGATGGCCGACCTCGGATCGGGAATCGGATCGATCGCCCTGATCGCGGCATGGCGGCTGCCGGGGACGATCATCCGCACGGTGGAGGCCCAACGGATCTCGATCCGTCTGGCGAGGAAGAGCGTCGAGTACAACGGACTTTCGCATCGATACCAGGCTATCGAGGGGGATCTCCGCGATCCGTCGCTGCTGGCTGGCGAGGCCCCCTTCGATCTCGTCACGGGATCGCCTCCCTACTTCCCCGAGGGGACCGCCTCGAGCGCTGCACACGAGCAGGCCATCCCCGCGCGAATCGAGACCCGGGGAGACGTTGGCGACTACGCGGCGGCGGCGGCGCGCATCCTCGCCGCCGGCGGGGTGTTCGCTTTCGTCTTTCCAACGCTGCAGATCGGCCGGGCTTTCGAGGCGCTTCGCGATGCGGGCCTCGTGCTGCTGCGCCGCCGTGAGGTCGTCTTCAAGGAGGGAGAGCCCTCAGTCATCTCCCTTTTCGCCGCCGCGCGAGGTGCGGATCTGCCGTCGAGCTTCACGTCGCCGTCGCCGGGCAAGCCATGGGCCGAGCCGCCTCTGATCATCCGCGACGGTCAGGGACGGGTGCATCCCGAATACGCGACCATCCGGCTCAGCTTCGGCTTCCCCCCGGGTGACGTCGCAGGAACTCCCGTATCATCTCCGCCATGAAGAGGAGCCTCTTTCCCGACTCGCTCGTTCTGATCTTCGCGATGATCGTGATCGCGCAGATCGCGACCTACATGCTTCCCGCTGGCGAGTACGAACGGGAATCGAACATCCAGGCGGCCGAAAGCGCCGAGGTGGTGACGATCCCCGAGGGGGGAGTCCTGGCGACCGGGGACGGAAGAACGATCGCGATCGGTGGCGACCGAACGGTCATCCTTCCATCCGGCACCGAGCGTTCCGTCGCAGGGCGGAAGGTGAAGGACGGCACGTACCATCATGTCGACGCCGAACCGTTGCCATGGCACGCCTTCCTGACCCGGATTCCCATCGGCATGGAGAAGGCGGCGGACATCATCTTCTTCGTGCTGATCGTCGGCGGGGTCATCGCGGTGGTGAGGAGAACCGGGGCGATCGACGCGCTCATCGGAAGCGCGATCCGGAAACTCGGCGGCTCGCCTCTCTTGCTGACCGGCGGGATGATCACGCTCTTCGCGGTCGGATCTTCGACCATCGGCATGGCCGAGGAGTACATGCCCTTCATTCCGATCCTGGTCGCCATGTGTCTGGCGCTGCGCATGGACGCGATCGTGGCGATGGGAATCGTCTATATCGGAGCGGGGCTCGGCTATGGCGCCGCCGCGCTCAACCCCTTTACGGTCATGATCGCGAAGGACATCGCCGGGCAGCCGGCTGACGTTTTCTTCTGGCAGCGATGGGTCCTTCTCGCTGTTCTCATCGTGATCGGAACCCATCACCTTCTCCGCTACGCGAAGCGCGTCCAGGCGGACCCGTCATCGAGTCTGGTGGCGGACGTCGATTACACCACCGGCTTCCAGATGCCCGAAGACGTCGAGCTCACCGGACGGCGGATCGGCATCATCGTTCTCTTCGCCGCCATGATTGCCCTGTTCGTTTACGGAGTGGCCCGGCACGAGTGGTACCTGGTGGAGCTCGCGGCCCTCTTCCTGGGAATCGCCATCATCGCGGCGATCGTCGGCAAGGTCTCTCCCAACGCGGCGGCCAGGGCGTTCGTGGAGGGTGCTGCGGAGCTGAGCGGAACAGCCATCCTGATCGGATTCGCCCGGACGATCGAGGTCGTTCTCTCTGACGCCCGCGTGATCGACACGGTGATCCACGGGATTGCGACCACGTTGAAGAGCGCCGAGGGATTGGGAACCTTCGCCCCTGTGGTATCGGCGTGGGGAATGCTGCTGGTGCAGAGTTTCACGAACTTTCTGATTCCTTCGGGGAGCGGACAGGCTTATGTGACGATGCCGATCATGGCGCCACTCGCGGACCTGACTGGTGTGGGGCGGGAGACGGCAATTCTCGCCTATCAGTTCGGCGATGGCTTCACGAACATGATCGTTCCGACCAACGCGCTTCTGATGGGAATGCTCGCGCTGGGGCGGATTCCCTATCAACGATGGGTGCGCTTCATTCTCCCCCTGCTGGGGAAAATCTACATCGTGCTGCTGATCCTTCTGGCGTGGGCGGCGATGGTGCGGCTGCAGTGAGATCCGGCGGACGACCGGCGAGAGTGCTGTGGATCCGGGCTCGCAGGACGAGTCCGGGTGGGCTCGTGGCCGGTGGCTGACCGATCGGAAGCGCGGGCCCGGGCCACCACGGGCGTTCTATTCGGCCTCGCCGCGTATGGCTGGTGGGGATTTGCCGCGGTCTACTTCAAGCTCGTCGACGCGGTGCTTCCTCTGGAGATCCTGGCGCACCGCATCATCTGGTCGGTCGTCGTTCTCCTTCTGATCATCGCCGCCAGCGGTCGATGGAAGGCGATGACCCGACTGCTCGGCGCGCCGGCATCACTGGCGCTTCTCTCCCTCTCGACTCTGTTGATCGCGCTGAATTGGTACGTTTTCATCTGGGCCATCACCCATTCCCGCATCGTCGAGGCCAGCCTCGGCTACTTCATCAATCCGATGGTCAACGTCCTTCTCGGTTTCCTCGTGCTGCATGAGAGGTTGCGCCTGTGGGAGTGGATCAGCGTCGCCCTCGCCGCCGCCGCGGTGACCTGGCTGACCATTTCCGCGGGAGTGATCCCCTGGATCTCGCTCACGCTGGCGATCTCGTTCGCTCTTTATGGGCTGATCCGGAAGCTGGCGGGAGTCGGGGCCATTGAGGGGCTCACCGTGGAGACGGTGATCCTCCTTCCTCTCGCGGCCGGCTATCTCGCATGGCGCGCCGAGGCCGGAGCTCTCGCCTTCGGCGCCGGATCAACGCGGATCGACCTGCTTCTCGTGGCCGCCGGTCCGGTCACGGCTCTTCCGCTTCTCTGGTTCGCCGCGGCGGTCCGCCGTCTTCGTCTCGCCACGATCGGCCTGCTTCAGTATCTCGCCCCGACGATTCAATTCGCCCTCGCCGTCACCGTCTACGGAGAGCCCTTCAGCGCCCGCCGCATGGTTGCCTTCGTCCTGATCTGGATCGCGCTCGCCATCTACAGTGCCGACAACTTCCGGAATCGGGAGAGAATCAGGGCCTGATCCGCGGACACAAAAAAGGGGCGGCCGTGGCCGCCCCCCGTCTCATTCGTGATGGGGTGAATCAGTCCTGGACCGGGAAACCTCGCTTGCGCATCAGCGCGTCCACTCGCGGATCCCGCCCCCGGAACGAGCGATATCCCGCGGCAGGATCGACCGTGTTTCCGACCGAGAAGATGTACTGCCTCAGCCGCGCCGCCACGCCGGGATCGTAGAACCCTCCGGCTTCGAGGAACGCTTCGGCCGCGTCCGCGGTGAGCACGTCGGACCAGAGATAGCTGTAGTAGCCCGCCGAGTAGGAATCGCCAGCAAAGACATGGTTGAACTGGGGAGTGCGGTGGCGCATCACGATCTCGGACGGCATTCCGAGCTCGGCGAGCGCCTGACGCTCGAACGCGTCGGAGTCGATCGGGCGGTCGCCGGCGAGGTGGAGCTTCATGTCGACGAGCGCGCTCGCGAGGTACTCGAGAGTGGCGAATCCTTCATTGAAGGTCGATGCGCGCTCGATGCGGTCGACCAGCTCCTGCGGGATCGGCTCGCCGGTCTCGTAATGGACCGCGAATCGCTGGAGAACCTCGGGGGTCGCGAGCCAGTGCTCGAGGAGCTGTGATGGGAACTCGACGTAGTCCCGGAACACTGCGGTTCCGGCGAGCGAAGGGTAGTTCACGTTCGAGGAGAGGCCATGGAGCGCGTGGCCGAACTCGTGGAAGAGCGTCTCTGCGTCGTCCCAGGAGATCAGGACAGGCTCACCAGGCTTCCCCTTCACGAAGTTCGAGTTGTTCGAGACGATCGTCGTGATCTCTTCATCGAACCGCTCCTGCGTACGGTAGGCGTTCATCCACGCGCCGGAACGCTTGCCTTGCCGGGCATAGGGATCGAAGTACCAGAGACCGGCATGCTCGCCGCTCGTCCTGTCCCTCACTTCCCAGACGCGTACGTCCGGGTGGTAGACCGGGACGCCCGAGACGGGGCGAAAATCGAAATTGAAGAGCTCAGCCGCCACCCAGAACATCCCATCTCGGAGCCTGTCGAGCTGGAGGTAAGGCTTGACCTGGTTCTGGTCGAGGTCGTACTTCGCTTTCCGCACCTTTTCCGCGTAATAGCGGTAGTCCCACGGCTCGATGCGGATGTTCGCGCCCTCGCGATCCGCAACGGCCTGCATGTCGGCCACTTCCTCGCGAACGCGCGCGACGGCCGGGGTCCAGACCGCTTCCAGCAGCTCGACGGCCCGCTCCGGCGTTTTCGCCATGGTGTTCTCCAACCGCCAGTGCGCGTGAGTCTGGTATCCGAGAAGCTTTGCCCGCTCAGCGCGGAGGCGGAGGATCTCGGAGATGATCGTGTTGTTGTCATGCTCACCCGGGTTGTCGCCCCGGTTGACGAACATGCGCCAGGCACGCTCGCGAAGATCGCGGCGGTCGGAGTAGGTGAGGAAGGGGTCGACCGATGAGCGGGTGTTCGTGATGACCCACTTTCCAGGCAGGTTCCTCGAGGTTGCCGCGGACGCGGCTGCATCGCGAAGGGACTGCGGCAAGCCGGCGAGATCCGATTCTCGCTCGAGCGCCAGCGTCTGTTCACTCTCATCCGCGAGAACGTTCTGGCTGAAGTCCGTGTACAACCCCGCGAGACGCTGGTTGATCTCGGAAAGCCGCGCCTTCGCCGCGGAGTCCAGCCGCGCGCCGGCGCGGACGAAGCGGTTCCAGTGGAGCCATGCGAGGCGCCGCTGCTCCGGAGTCAGCGAGGCTTTCGCGGGGGACTCGTAAACGGCCTCGATGCGGCGAAAGAGCTTGTCGTTCTGGGTGATCTTGTCCGAGAAGGCGGCGAGCTTCGGCTCCATGGTCCTCTCGACGGCCTGGAACTCGGGCGAAGCCATGGTGGAGCTCCAGATCCCGTAAGCGGTCCAGACGCGGTCGAGCGTCCGGCCGCTCCGCTCCAGGGCTTCGATCGTGTTCTCGAAGGTCGGCGGCGCGGAATTGGACGCGATGCGATCGATCTCGGCGAGATTTTCCGCCATGGCGACTTCGAGCGCGGGCTCGAAATGCGCGACTTCGATCTGATCGAACGGCGGAATGCCTCCGTAGGGTCCGGACCACTCCCGAAGCAGGGGATTCGCAGCGGCGCTGCCTGGACTCATCGTCGCGGGAGTGGAAGTCGGTGTCGTCATCGTCGTGGGTGCGGCGCAGGCAACGAGCCCGCTGATGAGGCCGAGACTCGCGATACGTTGAAACCATGTCGGCATGAGGCTCTCCGTAGGACTGGGATTCACCGCGCCAATAAGCGGGCGATCGTCGCGCAGTCTATCGGCGGCCCCGGGCGACTGTACAGAAACAAGATGGTGGACGGAAGGGCTGAGACCGCCGCACCCCCTCGCTTGGGCATGGCTGAGCCGAAGGACTCGGGGGGAGGGCGAAACATCCTACAATCGGCGGATGGCCTGGAGAATCGAGAAGCAGGCGAACGGGAAGTTCGCCATCTATTCGACCCGGCTCGACGACTACGTGATGATCGATGCGGATCCACTCGATGTCGCCCAGATTTATGCCGAGAAGGGCGTCCGCGTCTACCTCGCTTCGGCGCGCATGCAGCTGGCGCGGGAGACCCCCGTCAGCGTCGCGGGTGAGGCGAAGATCGCGGCCAGCCGGGAGAGCGGATCGGTCCCGCGCGAGGATCCCTCCACCCCGATCGGCGTCACCGGCTTCCCTCTCGGAGATCTCGGCGAGGAGTAGCCGGTGCGCAGCGCTCTCCTCGTCCAGCTCCTCAGCGGCCATCTCTGGTTCACCGCCGCGATCCTCGTCGTCATTCTCATCGCGCTCGATCTGGGAGGAGCGCTTCGCGACCGGCCGGTGGCGCGTGTTGCGGCCCGTCTTTCGTTCCTCCTCGCGATCGGACTCGGCGCGCTCAGCGGGACCCCTCTCCCCTGGTGGCTTCTCGGTCCTCTGCTCGCGGCCCTCGGGGGAGTGATTCTGACCGGCTTCCGGCCGGCGCGCGGTCGGGGTGCCTTCCTCAGCGGTCTGGCCGCGAGCATCCTCGTCCTCGCTTCGGTCGCCGTGGAGATCCCCTGGCACCGCGATCCTCGCCCGAGCTCGAGGCCGGCGTCGGTGGTGGTGATCGGGGACTCCCTCTCCTCGGGAGGCTTCGGCGAATCCCGTCCCTGGCCCGCCCGACTCCAGGATCACGCGGCGCTCCCCGTCAGGAATCTCGCTCTCCCCGGCGAGACCACGGGCTCGGCGCTCACTTACCAGATGAGCGAGATCGAAGGGAGTGCGTCCGGCTCGCTTCTGCTTCTTCAGATTGGGGGAAACGATCTATTGGGGGAGACCGGAGTCGATGAGTTCGAGCGCTCCCTCGATCGTCTGCTCGAGGAGTCGAAGGAGAGTGGCTTTTCCACGATCCTGCTCTTCGAACTGCCCCTGCCGCCCGGTGCGTGGCGATGGGGAGCCGTGCAGCGGCGGCTGGCTCGGAAGCACGGCATCGGGGTGATTCCCAAACATGTTCTGGCCGGCATTCTTGCCAACCCGTCGATGGTCGACGATGGTCTTCATCTGCGAGATGCGGGACATGAGGCTCTCGCAGCGGATCTCGCGCGGATTCTCGGTTGGAAGGGATGATTTGCCGGTGATCGCTGGATACCGCTCACGCGTCGAGCCGGGCGAAGCGCTTCGAGAGTGAGGCTTCCCGACGCGCAAGGGGAGGCAAGGTGAAATAATGCGGCGATGTCGCACGCACGACATTCCATTGAACGGCTGACGCGGTTTCTCGCGGAGCTGATCAGCGAGACGAACGGGCTCTCGCTCGGACAGACGCTCGACCTCGCCGAGCATTCCCTCGTTTACGAGCGCGATCCCGAGGTGGGAGGGATCGTGCGTGAGTTCCAGGCGCTGCTCCGCCGTTTCCGGATCGACGAGGTCGCGCTCGAGCCTCTGCTGGCGCACCCATTCTCGGCCGCTCTCCATGAGTTCTTCCGCCGCTTTCCGGCTCCGTTTCGCGATGAACACACCCATCTCACCGGTTCTCTCGATGCGGAGTTCATCTATCCACGGCTCGTCCCTCTCCTCGAGGGGCCGCAACGGGCCCTTTACGAGTCGAAGATCGCGGAGGTCTATGGTCCGGAGAGCCTCCCCATCCGGAGCGCCGGGGACGTCGATCGTCTGATCCGGCTCGGAGACGAGGAGCGCTTCGACCGGTATCTCCAGATCCTCTACCTCCCCAAGCTGATTCTGACCAGCCGGGAAGTGCACGCCGCGGCGGCCTATCACATGGCCAGCCGTCTGCACCGCGATTACAACGTCGGGGCATTCCGTCTCAAATTCACTCTCTTCCGCTCCACCACCGATTCGGTGGAACAGATTCCGGGGCTCGAGCAGCTCACTCCTGAAGACGTCGTCCTGGGACTGTACGAAGGGTTCCGCTCATTCCAGCGTGAGGTTCCCTCTTTCCAGTTCATCCTCTCGCCGAGCTTCCGCAAGGAGCCTTCTTTCTACGATGCGACCCGCTTCGCTTCGAAGCGGATGGATTTCGAGGATCAGATCCGGCAGATCATCGAAATGCTCGAACGGCACCCGGAGCTTCGCGATGTCGTGACCGAGATCGATACGGTCGGCAACGAAAGAGGCTTCTATCGGAAGACGCACTTTCAGGAGATGAGGATCGGGATCCGCAAGCTGCAGGCATACGGCTTCCGCATGCGCAGTCATCATGGAGAGACCTGGAGAACGCTGCGACAGGGAGTGCAGGCAGTCGACAACGCGATGAACATCTGGCATGTCGACGCGATCGAGCATGGGCTGAGCCTGGGGATCAATCCGAACTACTATTTTCACCGCGTGCTCCAGAACGTGCTGGCGGCGAACCGAAGGGGAGAGCCGCTGCGTCCAGGCTCCCCGCAGTTCGATGAGATCAATGAGATCGACTGGGACCGCCGCGAGCCCATCCGCGAGAAACTGCTGCAGGGAGAAGTGATCAGCGATGCGGAGGCGACCCTCTTCACGAAAGCCAAGTTCCACCTGGCGAGGGAAGTCGAGCACTACCAGCACGACGTGCTGAATCGGATGATCGACAAGCGTCTCTCGCTGATCTCGCTGCCGTCCTCGAACCGAAAGCTGACCGGCCAGTTCGATGACGCCAAGGATCATCCCTTTTCGTGGTGGGAAAAGAAGGGGCTGCGGCTCGGAGTGGGCACTGACAACTACGTCACGCTCGGGAGTGACTTCATTCGCGAGATGCTCATCCTTCTCTACACCGATCCGTATGAGCTGAAAATCACGAAACTGCTCATGGTGACGACGGGCGAGACGCGCCGTCCCTGGATCAGCCATCTGCTCTGGCAGATGAGGAAGCGGGCTGGCGAGCGTGATACCGAAGAGTCGGTGCGAACCGGCGCACCACCCGGGGGGCAGTCTGGCGCCTGACCGATCCGGTCAGGGCTTCGGATCGCGCCGCTCCTCGTCGATTCCCGCATTCGATGAGGGAGGATCACTGGCCGGGAACGACTCCGCGATGGCCTGGTCCACTCGCCCATCCTCATCCAGTTCAGCCTCGATGGTCTTGTTCGGGTCGATCCTTCCCCCTCGCTCCTCCTGCCAGTGCCTGCGCGTCGGTTCGGTCACGGTGACTTCCTTCCTGTTCCTGTCGATCGACGAGGGGTCTGCGGACCCGCAAGTCATTGGTAACGTGGGCGACCCCGGAGATGGACTGAGCGATCCGCTCCGCGCGCCACCTCATCGCCATGGTCTCGACGCTCCTGCAGTGCAACGAACTTGCCGCGTCCGGTCCCCCGGCAGATCGCACAACAGCGGCTGGGCCAGCCATAAAGTATTGGAATGTACCGACTTAGAGAGCCCTTCTCTTGGCACCTCGTTTGAAAATCCAACGGCAGGATGAGCGAAGACGAATCGCGCCGGCGCGTGCTCGTCATGAGCCGGCATGAAGCGACGAAAACTGCGATGCGCGAGCTGCTCGATCAGGACTGCTGCGAGGTTCTCAGCGAAGCGACCGGGCAGGAGACGAAGCTCGCTCTCGACGAGTTCTCTCTGGTCGTCGTCGATGCGACCGAGTCTTGGGCCGACG
>DATLEY010000079.1:0-3108 GCA_035525215.1 Thermoanaerobaculia bacterium
CCCGTGTCGGCCGCACGCAGGATCCACGTTCGCATTTACGATCCGTTCAATGAGCCCGATTCGGTCGCAGAGGTGGTGATCGAAGATGCGCTGACGCGGGAGATCCTGGGCTCGTCGTCGGTGGCCCTGGAGCAGGCTGCCGACGCCCGGCCGTCGAGCGATTTCGATTGGCACCCTGCGTACGGACAGATTTCCGACCTGAGCGCGCTTGTCCGGGACGGATACACCGGCTCGGTCCTGGTCCGGATCACGATGAATGACGAGCGTCCGTTCTGGACCTTCATCAGTCTGACGGACAATGCGACCCAGGACGTCACGATCATCACGCCTCAGTGACGCGCCGACCGCAAGAAGGAGACCATGCCGAAAACCCTGCTTTGTTGCGGTTCCTGTTCTCCATTGCAGTTCCTGTGACATCCCGCGGGGAGAGGGAAACGTCTCCCTCTCCCCGTGCGGGTCACGCAGTTTGCGCGGGCGTTCATCCGGAAAGAGGGTCGGGGTGAGGGGTTGCAGGGTGCCATCTCGATCCAGGATCCGCGAAGCGAGAGCCGTTCCGCGGATCGTGCAGCGCGGAGAGCGTGTGCAGCGGTTCCGCCATGACTTCCGGCTCGCGCGGCGGATCTCGCGAGGGGAATGATTTCGCGGCGCCGCGCGTCGAGCATGTAGACGGGAGGATCATCGTGAACGCCATTCTGTTCGTCCTGACGCTGGCGATTCTCGCGCCCGGAGCGCTTCTCGGCTCCGAACTGCCCGAGGCCGAGCTTCCTCGGGACGTCGGCGAGTGGGTCAGAGTGCTCGTGCCCCTCCGGATTCAGGTGCCGGTGACTGGTTTGTACGGAACCGAGTGGACGAGCGAGCTCACGGCCTGGAACGAGGAATCGGTCGCGATCGTTCAGGGATCGCCATTTGTCTGTCGGCTCGATCTCTGCCCGCCCCCCTTGCGCCAGAAGGCAGACGCCGTCTGGTCCCCCTACTCGGCGCCCGCGAGGGGAAACAACCGCGCCGTCATTCTCTTCGTCGAGCGCCGAGCGGCGGCGTCTGTCTGGTTCGCTCTGACGCTTCACGAACGGTTTACCGCAGAGCTCACGGCCATCCCGGTCGTCCGGGAGGACGACTTTCTGAGAGGAGGCGTTGTTTTTCCCGACGTGCCCGTTTCGGCCGCACGCAGGATCCACGTTCGCGTTTACGATCCGTTCAATGAGCCCGACTCCGTCGCAGAGGTGGTGATCGAAGATGCGCTGACTCGGGAGATCCTGGGCTCGTCGTCGGTGACCCTGGAGCAGGCTGCCCCCGACCAGCCGTCGAGCGATTTCGATTCGCACCCTGCGTACGGACAGATTTCCGACCTGAGCGCTCTTCTCCGGGACGGATACACCGGCTCGGTCCTGGTCCGGATCACGATGAACCACGAGCGTCCGTTCTGGACCTTCATCAGTCTGACGGACAATGCGACCCAGGACGTCACGATCATCACGCCTCAGTGACGCGCCGACCGCGAGAAGGAGACATGATGAAAAACGGGCTTGCTGCGGTCACCGCGATGCTTCTCATGGCAGCGGCACCGGCCGGCGCCGAGGACGTGATCGACGTCCAGCGGGAGCGTGTTCTCATCCCCGTGGCCTTTTATGGCACCGTTCACGGTGCCCACGGTTCCATATGGCGGATGGAGCTCGCCGGCTACAACGATTCCGAGCTCTATGTCAAGGTAGCCCCACACGGTACGTGTGGGATTCCCTGTGCTCCGTTTCCCGCAGGCGCGAAGCGATCCTTCACGCTCGACATGGCCGGCCCGGGATATCCCGGCGACGGGAAGTTCTACTACGTCGACCGCCCCCACCATCGAAGCGTTCACTTCGAGCTCCGGGCCCGTGACATTTCGCGCGAGACCAGCACATGGGGCACGGAGATCCCCGTCGTGCGGGAACACGAGGTCCGCGAGGGTCCCGTCCATTTGCTCGATGTTCCGGCTCTGGACGGATTTCGCCTGGCCCTGCGGATCTACGACCTCGGACCGGAGCTGAACCTTTCTTCGCAGGCGCTGGTCCGGGTATTCGATTTCTCGGGAGGAGAGCTCCTCCTCGAGCTCGTCGTCCCGCTCTCGACAGGAGGAGTTTCTCCGAAGTACGTGCCTGCGCAGGCCCGCCTGGAGGACTTCGGCTCGGAGCTCGGGTCGTTTCGCGGCCGGGTGCGGTTCGAGATCACTCCGGTAGGGAACGCCACACGCTTGTGGGGTTTCATGAGCATCACCCACAACGAGACGCAGCACGTGACCGTCGTTACGCCGCAGTAGACGGTTCCTTCATTCACCTCTCCGGGGCGGCGAGCCTGCGCAGGGCGGCGACGGCGCGGGGGATGGCGTCGGCGAGCTCCATCGCTCGAAGGCCGATCTCGCTCGCATCCGAGGCGAGAAGATCGGCGGCGTATCCGTGGAGCCAGACCGCCGCGGTCGCGGCGTCCGCCGCGCCGTGCCCCTGCGCCAGCAGTGCCGCGATCATCCCCGCGAGCACGTCGCCCGTCCCTCCCGACCCGAGCCCCGGATTCCCGGTCGGGTTGACGCGAACCATACCGTCGGGCGAGGCGATGAGCGTCTGATGCCCCTTGAGGACGACGACCGCGCCACTCTCGCCGGCCGCGCGCCGCACGGCGCCGACGCGGTCCGCCACGACCTCGCCGGCGGTCGTGCCGAGCAGTCGTCCCAGCTCCCCCGGATGAGGAGTCAGCACCCGGACCGACCCCTCGCGCCCGATCCGGCCGATCGCGCCGGCGAACGCATTCAGCGCGCTCGCGTCGACCACCAGCGGGATCCCGATCTGCTGCAGGAGCTCGCGCACCAGCTCGTACGACTCTTCATCGTCCGGCAGCCCCGGTCCGACCACCGCCGCATCCTTCGCTTTCACCGACTCGACGATCCGCTCGAGCCCTCCGCTGTTCCTCGCGATCGCGAAGCTCATCGATTCGACCGAGGCTGCGTCGACGACCGCCGCCGTCTCTGCGTCGGTCAGGACGGTGACCAGCCCGGCCCCCATCCGGATCGCCCCCCGCGCGGTCAGGATCGCCGCACCGCTCCGACCCTCCGATCCGGCGACGGCCGCCACGTGGCCCCACGTC
>DATLEY010000102.1:0-23290 GCA_035525215.1 Thermoanaerobaculia bacterium
TGGCGCTCGATTCGATGGCGCACTCGAAGCTGGACGGCGCGGTCATCGTCTACGACGAGGTCGAGGATGGCTTCGTGATCGACCATCCCGACGCGGCGGTCGCCGTCTGGTGCGGCTGAGCGGCCCACGGGTTCCCAGTTCCCGGTTGCCAGTTCGCAGGGTGCGAGGACCAGAGTACCGCCGGCCTCCGGCCGGTCGCCATGCACGGGCAGGCTTACGCGAGACAACAGTACCGCCGGCGCCTGTCCTGAGGAGCGGTAGCGACGAAGGATCCCGCCGGTCGGCATACCCGAGCAGGCTCACTCGAGATTTCTTTGTTAAGAAAAGAATCGCACCTCACCGGCCGGAGGCCGGCGGTACTGTGGGCGCACGCAAACTCAGCACTCAGCACTCGCCTACTCAGCACTCGAGTGCCGCTCGGCCCATTCGATGGCGTGATAGCTGATGATCAGATCCGCGCCGGCGCGCCGGATCGACGTGAGGATCTCGTCAGTGACGCGGGGACCATCGATCCACCCCATCGACTCCGCGGCCTTCACCATCGCGTACTCCCCGCTCACGTTGTAGGCCACGACAGGGACGTCGCTCCGGGTCCGGGCTTCGCGGATGATGTCCAGATAGGATAGGGCGGGCTTGACCATCACCATGTCCGCCCCCTCCGCGACGTCCAGCTCGATCTCACGCATCGCCTCGCGCGCGTTCGCCGGATCCATCTGGTAGCCGCGACGATCGCCGAACTGAGGAGCGGATTCTGCCGCTTCACGGAACGGCCCATAGAACCCCGAGGCGAACTTCGCCGCGTAAGCGATGATGCCGACCTCGGTGAAGCCCCGCTCGTCGAGGGCCTGACGGATCGCGCCGACCCGCCCGTCCATCATGTCGGAGGGAGCGACGAAATCGGCGCCAGCTTCGGCGCAGGAAAGACTTTGCCGGATGAGCAGATCCAGAGTCTCGTCGTTGTCGACCTCCACTTTTCCGCCGCGCTCTGTCAGCACTCCGCAGTGGCCGTGATCGGTGTACTCGCAGAGGCAGATGTCGGCGATGACCGCCATCTCCGGGACCTCCTTCCGGAGTGCGCGGATGAGGCTCTGCACGACGCCGTCGGCGCTCCACGATGCGCTGCCGATCGCATCCTTCTTTTCCGGAATCCCGAAGAGCAGCGCGGCTCGGATTCCGAGATCCCAGGCGCGCCGCGCTTCGCGAACCGCCTCCTCGAGAGGGTTCTGAAATACACCCGGCATCGATCGGATCTCTGCCCGCTTTCGATCGGCCGGGACCACGAAGATCGGATGAATCAGATTTTCCGGGCGAAGATGAGTCTCCCGCATCATCGTCCGGATGGCTTCGGTGCGGCGCAGCCGCCGGGGGCGATTGGGGATCGAGCGGCCGGCTCTGACCGCGGGCTCACTCATCGTCTCGAGGCTCATCATCAACTCCATAAAAAAAGATGTCGGCGCATCCTTGCGAGCAGAAGGCACCGCTGCGGGAGCGGACCGCGCAGTCGCCGCAGAAGCGGCGGAGGCAGATTCGGCATCGCTGAACCTGCGCCGATTCGCTGGCGGCAGCGCATATGCTGCAGGTCGTGCCGAGTTGTTCCATCCGGGCTCCCTTTCCTCACCCTGGAATCGCCAGCCGCGAGCGCCCTGTTCAGTATATGCCCGGCGGTTTCGGCCCCGTCGGACGTCCTGCCTGATGAAATCGATTCGAATTTCAATTGCAGTCGACTAGAATCGGCCGGCTTTTCCCGCGGCGGTGTAGCTCAGCTGGTTAGAGCGGGCGTCTCATAAGCGCTAGGTCCCCGGTTCGAGTCCGGGCACCGCCACCACCCCTCCCTTCCTCCCTTCGCCGGAACCTCTTTTTCCCCTTTTCCCTCCCCGAAAAATATTATCTTGCAGCTCAAACGACATTTATTGTAAGATTTTTGCGCTTCAAATAAAATCGAATGTCGCCGAAAGAACTCCGGTCGCGCCGCCTCGAGCTCGGTCTCGAAATCGCCGAGCTGGCGCGCCGCCTGGGAGTCCCCGCCGTCACCGTCGCAGCCTGGGAAAAGGGGGAAATCGCCATCGAGAGTGACCCGGTCGGGAGCGAGGCCATCCGCATTCTGCAAAATGAACAGGGCTCCTCCGGCCCGGTCCAGGGTCACTGATCCGGCGAAATTCGGATCCCCCACCTGACCCGCCGCTTCTTCCGGGCTAAACTCCCGCCGTGTTGCTGGCCGAGGTCGTCGAACAGTTCTTCTCCGACTGGAAAATCCGGCCCAAAAAGCTTCTGGTCGCGGTTTCGGGCGGTCCCGATTCCACAGCGTTGCTGCTCGCGCTGGTGGAGTGGAAATCCCGTCCCTTTCCGCTCGCGGCCGCACACGTGAATCATCAGCTGCGCGGGAAGGAATCCGACGAAGACGAGGCATTCATCCGCGCCCTCTGCGACAGGCTTTCCCTCCCCATCGAAGTCCTCGACGGGCCGCTGAGCTCAGGAGTGACCCGTGAGCGCGGAGTTGAAGCGGCTGCTCGCGAGGCGCGGTACGCCGCTCTTCGCGCCTGCCGCGATTCCATCGGGGCCGATTGGATCGCCACGGCCCATCAGCAGAGCGATCAGGCCGAGACGCTGCTCATCCGGCTGGTCACCGGGACGGGACCCGGACGGCTGGGGGGAATTCCTCCCACGACGAAGGACCGCATCGCGCGCCCCTTCCTCGGGGTCCCTGAGGAGGAGATCCAGCGGTTTCTCTCCGATCGCGGGATCCGGGCGCGCGAAGATCGGATGAATCGCGATCCCCGGTTCGTCCGCACGCGCGTGAGGACCGAGCTGATTCCTCTTCTGGCCAGCTTCAATCCGCGGATCGTCCGGGCGCTCGCCGAGACGGCGCGGCAGACCCGGGAGCAGCAGGAAGCGGTGCGATGGCTTCTGGCCGATGCGGCCGGACGCTGGGTCGAGCGGAGTGGCGAGTGGTCGAAGATCACCCTGGAAGGTCTTCCCGATCTCCCCTGGCTGCGCCGCGCGATCATGATGCGGGAAATCCAGCGGCTCGATCCGGAGGCGCGCGACATCTCCGCAGCCGATCTCGAAAGGATCGTCGCTTCGCTTTCCAATCCCCGCCGGACCTCGATCGCACGCACGTTGACGCTCATCCCGAAAGGTGGAGCGGTCGAGCTGCGAAGATCGGCGCCCGCCCATGAGCCCTTCGAGAAAAAGATCGCTCCGGGAGAAACGCTTCGGTTGCCGGACGGCTCGCGATTCCGCCTGGAGCGTCTGGCGGACTCCCCTCCCGAGTTCGAGAGCGCGGATCGGATGCGACAGCGCTTTCAGCTCCCCGGGGATAGCCCCGACCGCTCCTTCATCGTCCGCTCACGCCGGCGCGGAGACCGGTTCGAACCGCTCGGCGCCGGATTCGAAAAAAAGCTGAGCGATCTGATGATTGATCGTAAAATCCCGCGCGAGCGCCGCGATGCGATCCCGCTTCTGGTCTGGAATGACCAGATCGTCTGGGTGGGAGGGGTCGAGATTTCCGACCGCTTCAAGGTGAGCGAGCCCTGGCGGGAGACCTTCGAGGCCAGGATCGAGGCGGATCAATGAGTGAGACCAGGCCTGTCGTCCGTTACTCCACGGAGGAGATCGCGCGCCGGATCGTCGAGCTCGGAGACGCGATCCGTCAGGACGCCGGCACCAGTCCGATTCTGCTGATCGGCATCCTGAAGGGAACGACCTGCTTTCTCCCCGACCTGATGCGCGCCATTCCGGGAGCCGTTCGTTTCGAGTTCATCGACGTCATCCGGGACGAGGCCGATACGACGGTTGCCGCCGCGATGGAGATCGACTTTCTCACTCATTTCGACATGCGGGGGAAGCGCGTCTACCTGCTCAAGGACGTCGTGAGCACGGGCGTCATCGAGAACTATCTGATCGCGCAGCTGCGACTGCGCGAACCGGTAGATCTGAAGCTGGTGGCGCTGATCGACCGCCCCGCTCAGCGGACCGTGGAAGTCGGGGTCCATTTCCGCGGATTCGAAGGGAGCGAGGGGACTTTAGTCGGCTATGGACTCGAACATCGAGGGGCCTGGGGGAATCTACCCTGGCTGGGCGAGTTGTGACGGGGCCGATAACCCCGCCGAAAGTCAGAATTTCAGGCCCCCTGCTGAGGTTAGAATCCCCACGATGTGAACGATTCTCGCAATGGGAGAATCGCGCATCGCGATCGGGCGCCTTCCCGCGACCCGCTCCCCACGGAGGTCACTGTTGAATTCGACGTTCAAGACCGCTCTCCTCTGGGTCGTCATCATCGTCCTTGTGTTCGTGCTCTGGAGCCTCTTCCAGACCGCCAAGGCGACGACCGATGAGATCAATTTCAGCCAGTTTCTCAAGGATGTGGACAACGGCCGCGTCAGCGCCGTCACCGTCCGCGGAAACGAGATCCGGGGAGAAATGAACACCAACTCCGGGAAAAAGGAATTCGTGACCCGGATGATGCAGGGCTACGACGGAATCGTCCCCGCCCTGATGGAAAAAAACATAGACATCAAGGTCGAGGAGCCGCGCGACAACTCACTCCTGACCGCCCTGATCACCTGGGCTCCGGTCCTCTTCCTGTTCGGCCTCTGGATCTTCTTCATGCGGCAGATGCAGGCCGGCGGCAACAAGGCCCTCTCGTTCGGCAAATCAAAAGCGAAGCTCCTTTCCGGGAGCGCCAAAAAAGTCACCTTCAAGGATGTGGCGGGTGTGGACGAGGCCAAGGTGGAGCTCCAGGAAATCATCGAGTTTCTCCGGGAGCCGCAGAAGTTCACCAAGCTCGGAGGGAAGATTCCGAAGGGTGTCCTGCTCATGGGTCCTCCCGGAACCGGCAAGACTCTCCTGGCCCGCGCCATCGCCGGTGAGGCGAACGTCCCCTTCTTCTCGATCTCGGGCTCGGATTTCGTCGAGATGTTCGTGGGCGTCGGAGCCTCGCGCGTGCGCGACCTGTTCGAGCAGGGCAAGAAGAATGCTCCCTGCATCATCTTCATCGACGAGATCGACGCGGTGGGCCGCCATCGCGGCGCGGGGCTCGGCGGCGGTCATGACGAGCGCGAACAGACCCTCAACCAGCTCCTCGTCGAGATGGATGGATTCGAATCGAACGAAGGAGTCATCCTGATCGCCGGAACGAACCGTCCCGACGTTCTCGATCCCGCTCTCCTCCGCCCCGGCCGGTTCGACCGCCGGGTGGTCGTGGATCTCCCGGACCTGCAGGGTCGCGCCGGCATCCTCCGTGTTCATACGCGCAACACGCCGCTGGCCGAGGATGTCGACCTGGCGATCATCGCCCGCGGAACTCCCGGATTTTCCGGCGCCGACCTCGCTAATCTCGTCAACGAGTCGGCGCTCAACGCCGCTCGCTACGACAAGAAAAAAGTGCAGATGGTCGACTTCGAGTACGCCAAGGACAAGGTCATCATGGGGGTGGAGCGGAAGTCGATGATGATGTCCGACCGCGAAAAGAGGAACACCGCGTTCCACGAAGCGGGACATACGATCGTGGCGGCCATCCTTCCCGCGGCCGATCCTCTCCACAAGGTCACGATCATTCCGCGCGGCCGGGCGCTGGGGCTCACCCAGCAGCTCCCGACCGAGGACAAGTATTCCTATTCGAAGCGCTATCTCGAGTCCATGCTGGCCGTTCTGATGGGCGGCCGCATCGCCGAGGAAGTCTTCATCGGTGAGGTCACCACCGGAGCCGGCAACGACATTGAAAAGGCAACGGGAATGGCACGTCGCATGGTCTGCGAATGGGGGATGTCCGACCTCGGGCCTCTTTCTTTCGGCAAGAAGGAAGAGGCGATCTTTCTCGGCCGCGAGTTCGCGCAGCACTCCGATTACTCCGAGCAGACCGCTCGCGAGATCGACGACGCGGTCAAACGGTTCGTCGAGGCCGGCTACCGCACGGCCCAGGAGATCATCCAGAAGCATCGCTCATCGCTCGAGAAAATCGCCCTCCGCCTCCTGGAAAAGGAAACTCTCGACGGAACGGAAGTGAACGCGATCCTGATGGAGGAGAGCGGGACCGATTTTCTCCGGCAGAAGGAATGGTTCGCGGATGAGCGCCCCGAGGACAAGGTGACCATCGCCAGCGGCGAGGATCATGTGCCGGTCGGCGGAATCATCGGAGGGGGAGCGGCGCCGGCCACCTAGCGGGGGATGGCATTGCGCTGGCGGGTCTTCTTTCCCGCTTGACGGCTCCCGCGCGCTGAGCGATCATCACGCCATGTCAGACCGGATCCTCTCTGCTTCTTCATATTACGCGGCCCCCACCGGCCGCGCGCAGACCTGATCCGCAACATCAACGATCTCCAGCGCAACGGCCCGTGAGCGATCACGGGCCGTTTTGTTTTCTGAAAGGAACGCAGCCATGAAACAGGCCCCCTCGATCACTCCCGATCTTCTGACCGCGCAGCAGTGGGACCGCTACGACCAGGAGCAGCACGAGGTCTGGCGGCAGCTCTGCGGACGGCGGCTCCCTTCACTCCGCGCCACGGCGAGCCGGACCTGGCTCGAGGGGTTCGATGCCATCGGCCTCGATGAAAGCTCCATCCCCGATCTTTCGCGCCTCAACCAGTCCCTCAGCGCGCGGACGAGGTGGGAGACCATCGCCGTGACCGGCTTTCTCCCCGCCAGCGAGTTCTTCGCGCTCCTCTCTCAACGCCGCTTTCCGACCACCGTGACGATCCGGCCGGCAGACCGTCTCGACTACGTTCCCGAGCCGGACATCTTCCACGACGTGTTCGGCCACGTCCCGCTGCATGCGAACCCCGTCTTCGCCGATCTTCTCCAGCTCCTCGGAAAAATCGCGCTCGATGCGACGACTGCAGAGGATCAACGGAGAGTCACCCGGTTCTTCTGGTTCACGATCGAGTTCGGACTGATCCGGGAAGATGGACATCCACGCGTTTACGGCAGCGGCCTGATTTCCTCGGCCGGAGACGGCGCCAACGCTCTCGGACCGAAATGCGACCGGCGTCCTTTCCTGCTCGACGAAGTGCTGGAGCAGGAGTTCAGGATCGACGAGCTCCAGGACATCCTTTACGTCGTCGAATCGTTCGATCAGCTCCTCGAGGCTACCCAGGTACTGGAGCGAAGGATCGGAGGAGAGTGCTGAGTCCTGAGTGCTGAGTGCTGAGTGCTTAAGGTTCCCAGTTCCCAGTTGCCGGGAACCGAGGCTGACGGGAGGCCACTGTACCGCCGGCGTCTCGCCGGTCGCCATGCACGTTGTCGTATCCGGATCAGAGTACCGCCGGCCTCCGGCCGGTGAGGCGCTCTGTAGAGCGCTCGGTCTTTTCTCAACAAGACATCGCGCATGAGCCTGCGCGGGCTTGCCGACCGGCGGGACGCCGGCGGTACTGTTGTTTCGCGTGAATCTGCGCGGCCATGGCGACCGGCCGGAGGCCGGCGGTACAGTGAGCCCACGCGAAATCAGCACTCAGCACTCAGCACTCGTCCCTCAGCACTCAGCACTTCTAAAGAAGTGCTACGATCCTGGCGTCCCGAATGGCGAGCCTCTTCGATTCGATCGTCGATCCGAAGATCCAGCAGCTGCTCCGCCGCGAGCGCGAGCTGCTGGTCATGTTGCGGGAAGTGCTGGAGCAGGAGCAGGTCGAGGAGCGGCGACGGCTCGACGAGGTGCTGGAATCGCTCGACGACCTCTTCCGGATCGTGGTCGTCGGAGAGTTCAACGCGGGCAAGTCTTCCCTGATCAACGCCCTGTTCGGCCAGCGCCTCCGGAAGGAAGGGCCCGTACCCGTCGATGACCGCATCTCACTTCTCCGCCACGGCGACGGGGGGACGCGCCCGCTCAGCGAGTTCGTGATCGAGCAGACCTACCCCGTCGACTTCCTGAAGAACCTCACGCTGATCGACACGCCCGGCACGAACTCGATCGTGAAACGGCATCAGGAGATCACCGAGGAGTTCATCCCTCGCGCGGACCTGGTGCTCTTCGTCACCTCGATCGACCGTCCGCTCTCCGAGTCCGAGCGGGAGTTCCTCGGGTACATCCGGGAATGGGGACGGAAGGTCATCTTCGTCCTCAGCAAGATCGACACGAAAGACGAAGCGGAGATTCGGGAGGTCGTCACCTGGCTCGAGACGAACGTCCGCTCGATCTTCGGGTTCGAGCCGATCGTTTTTCCCCTCGCCGCGAAGCAGGCGCTCACAGCGAAACTCGGCGAGGCCGAGCCGAGGGTCTGGACGGCGAGCCGCTTCGAGCAGTTCGAGGACTACGTCTTCCGGGTGCTCTCCGAAGCGGAGCGCATGCAGATCAAGTTGAGCGCTCCTCTGGAGACGGCGACGGCCCTGACACGCCGCCAGGTCGATCGCATTGCAGCCCGCCGGGTCATTCTCTCTTCCGACATGGAGAAGATCGGAACGATCCGGAATCAATTGACTCTCGCCGAGCGCGACATCCGGGGAAACTTCGAGAAATTCATCCTGCGCATCGACAACATGATGATGGACCTGGAGCGACGGGGAGTCGACTTCCTCGACCGCTACGTACGCATTCAGCACGTCATGATGCTGCGTGACGCCTCGCGCTTCCGGGACGAGTTCGAGCGGCAGGTCTTTCAGGACTGGGAGGGATCGGTCGATCGCACGCTCCAGGAATCGGTCGACTGGCTGGTCCGCGAGAATATGAAGCTCTGGAAGGACACCGTCGAGACGTTTCAGGCTCAGAGCGACTGGAGCGCGCACCAGAAGCTGATCGGCACGGCAGGCAAGGAGTTCGTCTACAACCGAGACGAAGTCTATTCGCGGATCCGCGGAGAAGCGGAGCGGAGAATCCACACCTATAACGTCGAGATCGAGTCGCGGAAGACGATCGACTCCGCAATGCAGGGCGTCCTGCAGTCTTTCGGCCTCGGGGCAGGCGCCCTCGGGCTCGGCTATCTCTTCACCACGGCCTTCTCCAGCGTCGCTGTCGACGTCACGGGCTTGACCGCGGCGACCATGCTCCTGGTGACCAGCTTCCTCATCCTTCCTTACAAGCGGAGCAAGGCCAAGCAGGAGTTCTCTCGACGAATTCTGGAGCTCCGATCCCAGCTTTCCGAGGCGCTAAAAAAGGAGTCCGAATCGGAGATCGGCAGGATGCTGGGAAAGATCTCCAGCGCCTTCGAGCCCTACGAGCGCTTCCACGAGATCGAGAAAGAGAAGATCGAGCGATTTGCCTCGAAGCTCGAGGTCGTGGAACGCGAAGTCCGGGAGATCGCCGCGGAAGTGGCGGAAAGTTGTTAGTTGTTAGTTGTTAGTGAGTTCCGAGTTCCCAGTTCCGAGTTCCCAGTTTCCAGTTCCGGTTCACAGTGGATGACGGCGGGTGGTGGTCATTCAGAGGCCGCACGCGTCAGCCGGGCAGAATACGAGATGGTGCTGCGGCCGAAGAATCTCAGCCGCGATGATCGCTGTCGGGGTCTTGTTCAAGTCCAGACTGCGTTCGTACGATGCGAGTGCATCGGCATAAGAATCCGATGACGGTCTGCGCATTCTGAGATTCTTCGGCCGCGAGACCAATCCTGCCGCGACCCAACCCTCCCGTGCGGCCTCTGAATGACCTCCCTGGCAACTGGCAACCAACAACCAACAACTAACAACTAACAAACAGCCTCCCGAGATCCTCGATCCGCTCCAGGCCGATGGCCTCGATGTCGGCGTGGATCTCTTTGACGTTCGCGGCGGGGACCGCCACTCGTTTGAATCCGAGCGCCGCGCACTCGCGAGCGCGGAGGTCCGCCTGGCCCACGCTTCGGATCTCACCCAGCAGTCCGACCTCACCGAAGAGGGCGAAATCCCATGGGATGGGAACGTTCCGCTGACTGGAGACCAGCGCGGCAACGACCCCGAGGTCGATCGCGGGCTCGTCGAACTCGAGACCTCCGGCGATGTTGGTGTAGACATCCACCGAGAGGAAGCTCCCCCCGCCCCTACGCTCCAGGACCGCGAGAAGAAGCGACAGCCGGTTTCCGTCAATGCCCATGGCCATCCGCTTCGGCGTCGGGAATTGGGTCGCGGAGACCAGAGCCTGGACCTCAATGAGGAACGGTCGGGTCCCTTCCATCGCGGCGACGATGGCGGAGCCCGCGGCACGGCTGCGCTGGCTGATCAGTGCCGCGGAGGGATTCGCGATCTCTTCCAGCCCGTCGTCGTGCATCTGGTAGATCGCCAGCTCGTTCACGGGCCCGAAGCGATTCTTGTAGGCGCGGACCAGCCTGGAGTCCTGGAACTTGTCTCCTTCGAAATAGAGAACGGTGTCGACGATATGCTCGAGCGTCTTCGGGCCGGCGATCGTCCCCTCTTTGGTGATATGACCGATCAAGAATAGTGGGACGGAAAGCCGCTTCGCCGCGGCCATCAGGATTCCCGCGCACTCCCGAACCTGCGCGATCGATCCGGGTGACGAGCTCGTTTTCGAGGTATGGATCGTCTGGATCGAGTCGACGATCGCCGCGGCGGGACGAAGGGTCTCCATCGCCGTGATGATCCGTTCGACCGAAGTCTCTGCGAAGAGGGAGATCCGCGCGTCGGTCGTACCGAGCCGGCGAGCGCGGAGAGCGATCTGCGCCGGCGATTCCTCGCCGGAAACGTAGAGAACCACGCCGTTCGGAGTCAGCTTCTGCGCCACCTGGAGAAGAAGCGTCGATTTGCCGATCCCCGGCTCGCCGCCGACCAGGATGACTCCGCCCGGGACGAGGCCTCCCCCCAGCACGCGGTCGAAATTCGTCAGGTGAGTGGAGATCCGCGGAGTGTCGTCGGCGTCGATCTGCGAGATCGGCACGGGCGCCGACATGGGAGAGAGACGGCGGAGCGGCTGATCGTCGAGCTCCTCGCGCCGCTCCTCCTGAAACGAGCTCCAGGCGCTGCACTCGGGACAGCGCCCCAGCCACTTGGGCGACTGCGACCCGCACTCGACGCAGGAGAACACAACGGAAGGCTTCCGGGCCATGCCAGGCATTCTAGAGGGGCCGATTCCGCGATCCCCGGTTTCTCGTGTGCGGAAGCGGGAGCAGGCGCGGTGACTCTCATCCTCGTAGAGCGCCGCGAATATAATTGCGCCCCACACCGATCCGGGAGACAGCATGAATCGACTGGCCCTTCTTCTCGCTGCATTGACGCTCGCCGCCACGGGATGCCGCTCCGGAGACACCGCCGACGGACGACCGCGTCCCTCTCTCCTGGAGAGAATGACTCCTTCGATGAACCTTTCGCAGGAGCTCATCGAGAACGCCGTCGTGATCCCGGTTGCAAACGTCCGGACCAGCAGGAACCCCCTCACCTTCTCTCCGTATCGCGTCACGTCCTTGAAACGTGGATGGAAGCGAACCAGCGAGCCGAGCTTCGGCCAGATCTGGATTGGTGAAAAAAGTGAGCGGGAGCCGTTCTCCTTCATCCTCCAGCGCGAGGGCGAAGATCTCTGGAGCGCAGAGTGCCGGTGGGCCTCCTCGAGCATCGCGGGCGGATGGAGCGACGAGGATGAAGAGATCGAGATTGAAAGCCGTCGCGCCGTCTCGCTCCGTTGCCTCCTCTCCGGGCTCGCAGCTGCTGAATCTGCCCCATGGAGTCTGGAGCTCGACATCGACCGGAGGCCGCCACCAGGCGGAAGAACGCCTCTCTCTCGCGGAAGACTGAGCAGCGAGACGCGCGAGCTCGGGATCGAGGCCGAATTCACCTCCGCATCGGCAATCGCGTCCTACGATCCGACCGGGTACCTCTTCAGTGATTCACTAGGCGCTCTTGCGGCTGTCGACGTCACTCGCGCAGGAAGGATGATCTTCTCTTCCGGGCTCGATCCGGAGGATCGCGATCTGCTCGCGGCGGCTTCAGCGGCGCTCGCTCTGATGAATGAAGCGGCTTTCGATTAGCTCGCAGCCGGCTCGAAACCACGATGTGATCCTCGTCACCGGCTGACCTCGCCATTTATTTTTCCGTTCCGAGAGGTTAAGGTGAATGAATGCGGCCCGAGATTCTGCTCCTCGGCGATTCGATCCGGATGCAGTATCAACCGCTCGTTCGCGAGTCACTCGGAGCCTCGGCTCAGTTGTGGGGACCGCAGGAGAACTGCGAGACCAGCCGTCGTCTCCTCTCTCAGCTTCCCCGTCTTCTGGCCGGACATGACCCGGCGATCATTCACGTCAATGCGGGGCTGCACGATATCCGCTACGAGCCCGGCGCATCAGCTCCGCAGGTCGGGCCCCAGGAGTACGCGTCGAATCTGGAGGCGATGTTCGAGCTGCTGAAGGAGACGGGAGCGCGCGTGATCTGGGCGACGACGACGCCGATCGACGAGCGCCTCCATCAGCGGAACAAAGCCTCGCGCCGATACGCCGCCGACATCGAGGGCTACAACGCCGCCTCCCGGAACCTCGCCGCGAAACATGGCGTCGCGGTCAATGACCTCTGTGAGGCCATCTCCACGGCGGGAGCGCGCGACTATCTTCTCGAAGACGGCTTGCACTTCAATCACCGCGGCTATCAGATTCTCGCCGACCGGGTCACTACGGCGATCCGGGCCGCGATGAAAGCCGTCCCGGCCGTTCGTTGACGCGGCCCCCCAACCCCAAGCCAACCAGACTCGGCCATTGCTCCCCTTGAAATTTCGGCTCCGTCAGCTACACTGAAAACGGTCCAACATTTCCGAAAACCAGGGGAGATCCTCGTTTTGACCATGCACGGACGAGTCGGGTTGGGGGGCGTGGCGTTGTCCGCGCTTCTGCTGTTCGCCACCGGGTGCGCCACCAACGCCCCTCTCACGATTCCGTCGCCGTCTCCCGCCCAGGAGGTTGACGATCTGATCGCCACCCTCGGAAGTGATCTTGCCCGTGCCCGGGTCCGTGAGCTCCCCGGCGGCCAGATCGGCAAAAGAGAGATCCAGCCCTCGACCCTTCACACCCCCGATTCCCTGCTGGCCTCGATGGTCATGCCGGTCGCGGGGCTTCTCCCAAGCCAGATCCGTGACTCGTGGGGAGCTCCCCGCGACGGCGGAAAGAGAAAGCACCGGGGGATCGATCTCTTCGCCTCGAAGGGCACGCCGATCGTGGCCGTCGCCGACGGGGTGATCACCTTCATCGGAGAACAGGGACTGGGAGGGCGGGTGATCTGGCTCTCGACCGATCCGGGCGTCTCGTTCTATTACGCTCACCTCGACCGATGGGCTCCGGGGCTCTTCGAAGGAATGTCCGTCCGCCAGGGAGATCTGATCGGCTACGTCGGCAACACCGGAAACGCCATCTCGACGCCGCCTCACCTGCACTTCTCCGTTCTGAAGGGCGAGGAAGCGGTCAATCCCTATCTGGTCCTCCGGCACGCCAGTCTCTCCACGGCGCGGCCGATTCTCGCCGGCGGGCTGGGTCTCGGCGCGCGGTAAACCATTCCGGTCACGCAGGAGTCGACGCTCCGAATCGGGATCTCCTCGCGAACGAATCGTAAAGACCTCCCTGACTCCTCCCTTCGCCAGCCGCCGGCAGGGAGTCGAGAGCGGCTCCGCTTCGGGGATCGATCCACGGGAGAGCGAGCTCCGCGAGCGGCTGAAGGACGAAGCTCCGGTTTGCGTAGCGGGGATGTGGAAGGTCCAGCGTTTTCGATCGCGAGATCTGCGCACCGAAGAAAATGAGATCGAGATCGATGATCCGCGGCTCGTTCAGGCGCCGTCGGACCCGCCCCATTCCCCGTTCGACTTCGTGCAGTGAATCCAAGAGGACCCCGGCGCTGAGCGTTGTCGATCCCGCCGCCACCATGTTGAGAAAGGATCCTGATCCCGCGGGAGCATCGACAGGGACCGTCTCCCAGACCGAAGAGAGGCGATGGAGGTTCACGAAGTTGTTGATCCGAGCGATGGCCCTTCGAAGATGGAGGCGGCGATCTCCGAGGTTGCTCCCCAATGCGATGACGACCGGCGTCATGAGCGCGGCGGCTCTCCCACGCTGATCTCGTCGCTCAACTCATTGCGGTCGCTCTTTCCGGCGTGGGGGAAATGAGCGGCCAGCTGGGATCCCACTTCCTCGATGGCCTGCACGACACCCTCGGTGAACTCGCTTTTTCTGAAGTGCTCCACCAGGTGGGCGGCGACTTCCTCCCAGAATGAATCCCCGACCTTCTCGTGAATCCCGCGGTCGCCGATCACGGCGAACTGCTGCTCCTTCGCGGCGAGGAAAATGAGGATGCCGTTTCTCAGGGCGGTGCGGGTCATGCCGAGGCGTTCGAACGTCCGTTCGGCAAGCCATCGGACTTCCCTGCCGTGCAGGTTCGGCTCGATGTGAACTCGAATCTCACCGGAGCAGGCGGCCTCCGCGCTTTCAATCGCGGCCACGACGGCCCTCTGATCGAGGTGAGTGAGCAGATCCTTCTGGTTCATGTTCGATCCCCCCGGTGAGCCTGGATCTCTCACCAGCTTCCACTGGCGCCGCCGCCGCCGAATCCACCGCCACCACCCGAGAAGCCGCCGAATCCACCGCCGCCACCCGAGAAGCCGCCGAAGCCTCCGCCGCCGAAGCCTCCTCGGTGGCCGCCCCAGGTCGTCCCTCCCATCGGGAAGAAGAAGGGAAGCCAGAGACATCCCGAGCAGCCGCCCCGGCGCCTTCCTCGTCCTCGCGACATCGGTCCGAGGACGAAGATGACGAAGAACGGGACGAGGAAGAAAACCCAGAAGGGAATCCGGAGCTGGCCCTGGGGTTGGCCGGTCGCCGGAAGCGGGACGGCCTGCTCCCCCTTCTCGATGATCTCGATCAGGCGGTCGCTCGCAGCATCGATCCCCTCCCCATAACGATTCTGCTGGAAGGCCGGGACCAGAATCTGACGGATGACGCGCGAGGCCATCGCGTCGGTCACCGATCCCTCGAGCCCGTAGCCCACCTCGATTCTCATCTGCCGGTCCTGCGGAAAGACGAAGAGAATCAGGCCGTTGTCGTATTTGGCCTGCCCGGCCTTCCACCGCTCCGCAGCCTCGATCGTGAATCGCTCGAGCGCGTCGCCCTCGAGCGAGGGAAGGATGTAGACGATGAACTGGTGTCCGCTTCGCTGCTCGAAGGCCTGGAGCTTCGCGTCGAGAGCGGCGACCTCCGACGCGCTGAGAACGCCGGCCCGGTCAGTCACCCATCGCGTGGGGGGCGGCGGCACCTCGAGGGCAAAGAGAGCCGTCGCGAGGAACAGGGCGCCGAGAATGATGGTCGTCCGCTTCATGAATTCGCGTTCGGCGGGAGTCTGGTGTCGAAGACGGCGCGCCCGAATCGCGCCGTCTTCGATTCCTGGAGGGCCCGATCCGCCGTCCCGTTACGGCTGGGTCGCTGGGGCGGGGACCTGAGGCGCGGCTGTTCCCGGCTCCCTGCCGAAGTCGAAGTTCACGTCCGGTGCCTGATCCGCGCCGGTCTCGGCCTGGAAGTAGGTCTTCCGCTCGAATCCGAGCAGACCGGCGATGAGTGTGGCGGGAAAGCGGCGTATCGCGGTGTTGAACGCCTGAGCGGCCTCGTTGTAGCGGACCCGCTCCACGTTGATCCGGTTCTCGGTGCCTTCGAGTTGTGACTGCAGCTCGAGGAAGTTCTGATTGGCGCGAAGCTCAGGGTAGCGCTCGACGACCACGAGCAGGCGGGAGAGGGCGCTGCTCAGTCCCGCCTGCGCCTGCTCGAACTGGCGGAACGCGTCGGGATTCCCGGTGAGGTCGGCTCCCATCTGGATGCTTCCGACCCGGGAGCGGGCTTCGACCACATCCTGCAAGGTTCCGCGCTCGAAATCAGCGGCGCCTTCCACGGTGCGGATGAGGTTGGGAATCAGGTCGGCGCGGCGCTGATACGCGCTCTGAACCTGCGCCCACTGACCGGAAACGCCTTCCTCGAGGGTGACGAGCCGGTTGTTGACGCCGACTCCGAACATGATGAAGACCACGGCGGCGACCAGCAGAATTCCGAGACACCCGAGGAGGATTGCTCCGCTCTTCATATTGCTGTCCTCTTTCCGCGGGCCGGGCCGCGCATGCTCGTGACCGTCTGATTCGCAGGCGGGAAGCTACTCTTCCTCGTCGTCGTCATCGTCGTCGTCGCTCTCTCCTTCGACTGGCTCGACGACGGCTTCTTCTTCATCCTCATCCGGGGCGGCCGCCGGAGTCTCGGCCTCTTCCCCGAAGTCTTCCTCGACGGGGACCTCGACCACCCGGCGGCTCCGGGAGGAAGGCGCCGGCGCGGAATCTTCGGCGTCCTTCTGATTGGCCCCGCATTTCGGACAGAGAGGATCCGGCTTGCCCAGGTCGTAGAACTTGGTGTGGCAGCTGTAGCAGTCGTATTTCTTGCCGAGATTCGTCGCCATCTCTTCTTTACCGTCTCCCTCGAAAAGCGGCGACACGTTAACAACGAGTCGCCGCCGCTGTCAACGAAACCCAGTTGTTAGTTGTCAGTTGATCGTTGATAGTTCCCAGTTCCGAGTTCCGAGTTCCGAGTTTCCAGTTGTAGTCAGTTGTCAGTTCGGGGAATCGCGCGGCGAAAGAGCGCTGCACCGGGTCTCGGTACCGGGAAGCGGGTCCTCGGTTGTCATTCCAATGTCAGCGACCAGATGCCAGCTCAGTTTCCAGTCTTGGATTCCGGCGACTGGCAACTCGGAACTGGGAACTGGGAACTGGGAACTTCCGACTAACGCCCGGAAACTACAGCCCGCTGGGCAGCGTGGAGCTCGCGCGGCTCGCGCCTCGCCCTGCATTTCCTTCTCCGGTCCCGGTGGGCGCACCGACCGCGTTGCGCGCGAGGCGTTCCGCGTCGGGAAACATCTGGAGCGCCCGGATGACCTGCTCGTCGCCCTGGAGGCGGTAGGGATATGAAGCGTCGAACCCGTCGCGCGCCGCCACGATCTCGGCGCGCAGAGCGCGCTCCAGCCACTCGCGGTCCGCGGGCAAGGTGATCGCCTCGCGCACCTCGGAGGCTTCCATCACGTCCGCGCGGTCGGCGTACTCGACGAACGCATCGACGATCGCGGCAGAGGCCTGGATGTCCCCTTTCAATTCAGGGTGCTTCGAGATGTACTCGACCGCGAAATTGAAGATCGTATTGCGCACTTCGAGGATCTGCAGAGCGGTGGGGAGCTCGCGAGGCTCGACGATCACGTCGGGCGTGATGCCTCCGCCTCCATACACTTTCCGTCCCGTTTCGGTGAGAAACACTTCGCGGGTATCAATCCCGCCGTCGGGGCCTGTCTCGATTCCGCTGGCGACGTAGTAATCGTAAACGGAGGTGTAATCGCGCTGAATGTTCCGTCCCGCCGGCGTGAAGTACTTCGAAGTGGTGAGAGCGAGGCCGGCCCCGTACTGAAGCGCGTAGACGCTCTGGACCAGACCCTTCCCCCAGCTCGTGGTCCCCACGACGAGTCCCCGGTCGTGATCCTGAACGGCGCCGGCGATGATCTCGGACGCCGAGGCACTGCCACGGTTGATCATGACCACGAGCGGAACGTCGAGCTTCGGATGGACGCCGGGGGCGCGGAACTCCTGGAACGAGTCCCGGGTCCTTCCTTTCGTGTAGACGACCATGTCTCCCTTTTCGATGAAATGATCGGACACGCCGACCGCGGCATCCAGCAGCCCGCCGGGATTGCTTCGCAGATCGAGAACCAGCTTCTTCATCCCCGCGGCGGTGAGCTTGACGATCGACTCATCCAGCTCGCGCACCGTGGTCCTGGTGAAGTCCTTGATGCGGATGTAGCCGACCTCCGGGTCCAGCATGAGCGCATAGGAGATCGAGTTGGTCGGAATCGCTTCACGAATGATCGTCATCGGGATCAGCTCGTCGATGCCGACCCGCTTGATCTCGATGTTGACCGGAGTGCCCCGGGGTCCCTTCAGCTTGCTGACGACCTCGTCCAGCGGCATCTCGTCGGTCGGTTCGCCTTCCACGACGGCGATGATGTCGCCGGCGCGGATGCCCAGGCGCGAGGCCGGAGTGCCCTCCAGCGGCGTGATCACCGTGACCTGATTGTTCCTCTTCGTCACCAGGATCCCCAGTCCGTAAAAACTCCCCTTCTGGCGGTCCTGCATGTCGGAGTAGGCGCGAGGCGCGAGGAAAGAGGAGTGGGGATCGAGCCTGAGCAACATCCCGTCGATGGACGAGTAGACCAGATCTTCGGTCGGCGTCTCTTCCGGCGCCCAGTAGGCGGCCGCTTCGAGAACCTCGGTATACTCCTTGAGCCGCTGATGCGGCTGCGCGCCTCCCTGTGAACCGAACAGGCTGGGGCCGAAGAGTCCACCGGCAAGCGTTCCCGCGGCGACGATGGCGGCGAGCGTGATGGCGAAACCGCGGTTGCGAAGAGTCATAAGTACCTGCGAGAACGCATCATCGATTAGGAGTATTCACGAGCAGGGGGCTGTTCCAAGATCGGGGCCAGTTTCCCTCCCTTCGAGGCCAATTCATATGGGTTCAATCGGTTTCATGGAGCTTTTACTGATCTTCGTCGTTGCGCTGCTCGTTTTCGGGCCGCGCAAGCTGCCCGAGATCGGCCGGACCCTCGGCAGGGCGATCGGCGAGTTCCGCAAGGCCACTCATGACTTCCGCTCCAGCCTGGAGGAGGAAGTGCGCATCGAAGAGGTTAAAACCACCCGCGGTCCCGCCGCGCAGCCGACGGCGCCGGAAGCCCCCATCGTCACCCGCAGCCAAGACTCCGCCCGGCCCGCCGAGCCGCGTGAAGCCCAGCCCCACCCGACCGAATGAACGAGAGCGGATCGCCCGACGACTCTTCATCGAGCGCCGAAGAGCAGGAGGCCGAGCTCGAGAGAATGTCTTTTCTCGAGCATCTCGACGAGCTTCGCCGCCGTCTGCTGATCATCATCTTCTCGCTGATCGGCGCCTTCCTGATCTGCTGGGCGTTCGCTCCCCAGCTTTTCGCGCTCCTTCAGGCGCCGATCACCAGACTCCTCCCGGAGGGTGAGAAGCTGGCTTACACCCGGCTGACCGCGCCTTTCTTCCTTTATATGAAGGTGGCGTTTCTGGCCGGGATCTTTCTCGCCTCGCCGCTGATCCTCTGGCAGGTGTGGGGATTCATCTCTCCCGGTCTGTACCGGAAGGAACGGCGGCTGGCGGCTCCGTTCATCATCTTCGCCACGCTCTCATTCGTCGCCGGCGGCTATTTCGGCTATCAGGTGATCTTTCCGATCGCGGCGAGTTTCTTCCTCGACACTGGTGCGCCGTTTCAGCAGGTGATCACCGTCGACGACTACTTCTCGTTCATCAGCAAGATCATCCTGGGAATGGGGGTGGTGTTCGAGACGCCGATCCTGGTCTTCTTTCTGGCCCGCATCGGGATCGTGACGCCGGCCTTTCTGCTTCAGAAGTTCAAGTACGCCGTCCTGATCATCTTCATCATCGCGGCCGTCATCACCCCGACTCCGGACGTCGTGACGCAATCGGCGCTCGCCGTGCCGATGATCCTTCTCTATCTCCTCGGGATCGCGATCTCGTATCTGTTCGGCAAGAAGCCGGCGCCCTAGGACGGATCTTCAAAAAGCCTGGCCTCCACGGGGAGGGGTGCGGGTCATTCAGAGGCCGCACTGGAGACCGGAGTCGAGGGACGATTGGTCTCGCGGCCGAAGAATCTCAGAATGCGATGATCGCTGTCGGATTCCCATGCACGTCCAGGCCAGTGGCGCGATGCGGCTGCTCCTTCATAAGAACCCGATGACGGCTTGCGCATTCTGAGATTCTTCGGCCGCGGCGCCATTTTGTATTCTGCGCGGCCGGCGTGTGCGGCCTCTGAATGACCCGCCCTCCCGCACGCTGTGCGCCGCTAGGTGGGACGGCAGACGAGCGAGTGGATCCGCCACCCCTCCCGCTCGCGCCGGAGCACGACCAGCCAGGTGTCCTGAATCACGACTCTTCCGCCACGGTCGCGAGAGATCATCTCTCCCCCCACGTCGGCGCTGACGAAAGCAAGCGCGCCCTCGCTCCGGATTTCTCGAATCCTCGCGCCCAGTCTCACATCCTGCTCGCGATAGAGAAGCCGGAAGTACTCCGCGATCGCCGGAACTCCCTCGATCGGCGGTCCCGCATGAGGGAAAAAATCCGCCTCCTCGGAAAAGTAGGAGATGGTCAGAGGGAGGTTTCCCGCGGATTGGGACTCGACGAGGTCGAGCACGACCTGCCCGATCCTGGCGTGGCGGCGTTCGGCACCCGTCAGGGAGGAGCATGAGAAAGGGACGAGCGTCGCGAGAATCATCGCCCAGGGCGCAAAGCGGCGAGAAGTCCCCATCGGCAGCCATTGTGGGAGACAGTCACGCGGACGGCAAGAACGACTCCTCCTTTACGCGGGAGGTCGGGGGAATTACCCTTCCGGCGCAATGGATGACCGTCCTTCGCCGTATCTCGAGTTCGACCGCCTTTCGTGGAAACGGCTCCGCGGCGAGACGCCGCTCACTCTCAATGAGAAGGACCTCGACGAGCTCAGTGGGATCGAGGCCAAGCTGTCGATGGAGGAAGTCGAAGAAGTCTACCTCCCGCTTTCGAGGCTCCTGAACCTCCACATTCAAGCGGTCCAGGATCTCCATCAGGTCACGAGCCGGTTTCTGGGATCGCTCGCCCCCCGTGTTCCCTACCTGATCGCGATCGCGGGCAGCGTCTCCGTGGGAAAGAGCACCACGGCCCGGATCCTGAGGACCCTGCTTTCACGATGGCCCAATCATCCCCGCGTCCACCTGGTCACCACCGACGGATTCCTCTATCCGAACCGGATCCTCCGGGAGCGCGGACTGATGGAGCGAAAAGGCTTCCCGGAGAGCTACGACCTTGCGCGGCTGATCCGCTTCGTATCGGATCTGAAGTCGGGTCGTTTTCCGGTCGCTGCTCCGGTCTACTCACATTTCAATTACGACATCCTCGAGGAGAGCGTTCAGCAGGTCGACCAGGCCGACATCGTGATCCTCGAAGGACTCAATGTCCTGCAGAGCGGCATGCGCCACTCGGTTTTCGTCTCCGACTACATCGACTTCTCGATCTATGTGGACGCCGGTGAGGAGGAGCTCGAGAAGTGGTACCTCGAACGCTTTCGCAAGCTGCGGGAGACCGCCTTCCGCGAGCCCGAATCCTTCTTTCACGAGTTCGCGAAGATGAGCGAGGAAGAGGCCGTGGCCCTCGCGCGCGGAATCTGGGGAGAGATCAATCTCGCGAACCTGCGCGAGAACATCGCTCCCACCAGGGAGAAGGCGACCCTGATTCTCGAAAAGGGAGAGAACCACGTGATCGGGAAGATTCTGCTGAGGAAGCTTTAGCGGCAGAGAGTCAAAAGACGAACGCAGAACGATGAACGATGAACGATGAATTTAGAATTTAGAAAAGAGTCAAAAGCCTTCGATCGGGTGCGGTTCGCTAAGCCGAAATCGATGTTCGTTACTTCTATTGTCCGCCCAGAGTTTCAGTGTTCTGTGACTCTAAATTTATCGTTCTGCGTTCTGCGTTCGTCTTTGACTCTCTTCTAAATTCATCGTTCTGCGTTCTGCGTTCTGCGTTCGTCTTTGACTCTCTTTCTAAATTCATCGTTCTGCGTTCTGCGTTCGTCTTTGACTCTCTTCCTAGATCCGCGTCGCGTTGAACGTATCGCACGCTTCGACCCGGCCCGTGTCGAGCCCGCGACGGAACCACTGCTGCCGCTGTTCCGAGGTTCCATGCGTGAATGTCTCGGGGATGACCTCCCCCTGGGTGCGGGCCTGGATCCGATCGTCCCCGATCGCGCTCGCGGCCCGCATCGCCTCGGCCACATCACCCTCCTCCAGGATCTGGCTGGAGCGCTCCGAGTGATGCGCCCAGACTCCCGCGAGGCAATCCGCCTGCAGCTCCTGCCTCACGCTGAGCTCATTTCCCTCCCCTTCGCTCAGCCGCTGGCGCGCGGCGTACACCTGTTCGCTCACTCCCAGCAGGTTCTGGACGTGATGCCCGACCTCGTGCGCGATCACGTAGGCCTGAGCGAAATCCCCCGGCGCTCCGAACTGATCACGCAGCTGCTGATAGAAGGAGAGATCGATGTAGATCTTGCCATCGATCGGGCAGTAGAACGGGCCGCTCGCCGACTGGGCGGTTCCGCAGGCCGATTGCACCAGACCCGAAAAAAGAACCAGAGTCGGATCCTGATAGGCGACGCCGGCCTGCGCCGGAAGCTGCTCTCTCCAGACGTCCTCGGTATAGCCGAGAACCGTCGAAACGAACTCCCCCATCTCTTCGTCCGCCTGGGTCAGCGGAGCGCCGCCCCCGACCGCGCCCGTCCCTTGAATCGCCGAGGGATCGCCGCCGAGAAAGACGTAAAGAAGGGTGAGGACCAGGGCGCCGATGCCACCCCCCGCGATCAGCGGCCCCCCCATTCCTCGACGATCTTCCACATTCGAGCTTCTGCGCGCACCTCGCCATCTCATAAGTCACTCTCCTGCCGGGCCTGCTGTGCAAATGGCATGACCAATCACGCACGGCAGTTGCCAGTTCCGAGTTCCCAGTTGCCGGTTGAGCGATCCAGAGTCGCCGGCCTCCGGCCGGTTTTCAGCCGGCCTGGCCGAGCGTGAACCTGGCCGGCGTAAAGTGGATCTCATCTGGGAACTGGGAACTGGCAACTGCCGTGGCGACCGGCCGGAGGCCGGTGGTACTCTGGATCGCGCGTGAACCTGCCCCTCCAGCGCGACCGGCCGGAGGCCGGCGGTACTCTGGATCACTCAACCGGCAACTGAACTGGGAACTGGGAACTAGCAACTCGTGCAAAATACTGCGGCAATGTCCGAGACTCCGGACCTCTCTCGCCGTCGCCGGTTGCCCGGGAGTGTGAGGATCGCCGCCTGGACCTTGGGTATCGTCCTCATTCTCGCCCTCGCGCTCCTCGTAACCGGCTCGTTCCGTCTTCGCGGCAGCCTTCCCGCTCTCGATGGTGATCTCGATCTCGCCGGTCTCTCCGCTCCCGTAACGATCGAGCGCGACTCCCTCGGAGTGCCGACGGTCCGGGCCTCGAACCGGCTGGATGCCGCCCGCGCTCTCGGGTTTCTTCATGGCCAGGACCGCTTCTTCCAGATGGATCTTCTGCGTCGCCAGCCGGCGGGAGAGCTCAGCGAGCTGTTTGGAGGTCTAGCCTACGACTCGGATCGAACCATGAAGCTCCACCGTTTCCGCTACCGCGCGGAAAGGGCGATCGAAACGGGCTCCGAACCTCAACGCCGGATCCTCGAGGCCTACACTGCCGGCGTCAATTCCGGGCTGACCGCGCTCGACGACCTTCCCTTCGAGTACATCCTTCTGCGAGTCGAACCGGTGCCCTGGCGTCTCGAGGACTCCATCCTCGTGCTCTACGCGATGTA
>DATLEY010000107.1:0-6738 GCA_035525215.1 Thermoanaerobaculia bacterium
GGGAATCGACCCTTTCAATTTCGCCGATGCCCTGCTGGGGATTCTCGCGCAGCGCCTCATCCGCACGCTCTGCAAGAAGTGCAAGGAGCCTTACCACCCGAGCCGGGAGGAGTACGACGAGCTCGTCGTGATGTACGGCGAAAAGTGGTGGCCGAAGACGGGTGTGCAGTACAGCGATGAATTCACGCTTTATCAGCCGAAGGGCTGCAAAGCGTGCAACAACACCGGGCACAAGGGCCGGATGGGTGTGCACGAGCTCCTGGTGGGAACCGATGGGCTGAAGAGGGCCGTCCAGGCAAAGGTTCCGATCGACGAGCTCCGCGAGCTGGCACTCCAGGAAGGAATGACCACGCTTCTTCAGGATGCGATCCAGAAGGCCATGGCCGGCCATACCGACATCAAGCAGGCACGCTCGATCGCGGTGAAGTAGCTTTGGGTGTGTCCGGGTGTCCGGGTGTTCCGATGTCCGGTCCGAGCAGGGCCGATCGTGGGCGCCTGGCCCCGAAATCGTGGTATCTCCCGATCGATCAACCGAAGCTCAGCTCGCCGTCATGCACATCGATCACGACCTGGCCGCCCCCGGCGAGGTCGCCGAACAGCAGCCGCTCGACGAGCGGTTCCTTGACCTTCGACTGGATCAGCCGCGCCATCGGTCGAGCTCCCATTCTCGGATCGTAGCCGTGGGTGGCGAGCCAGCGGCGCGCTTCCGGCGTCACCTCGAGGGTCACTCCCTTCGGTGCGAGCTGCTGGCGCAGCTCATCGAGGAACTTCTCGACCACGCGTTCGATCGTCGGCATGCGGAGAGCCTCGAAGGCGACCCAGGCGTCGAGCCGGTTGCGGAACTCGGGGCTGAAGGTCCGCTCGATCGCGCCGCGCCCTTTTCCGGAGGCGGGGTCGTTGCTGAATCCGATTCCCTTGCCCGACAGCTCGTCGCCTCCAGCGTTCGTGGTCATGATCAGGACGACGTTGCGGAAATCGGCCTTCTTCCCGTTGTTGTCGGTCAGGGTGGCGTGATCCATGACCTGGAGAAGAATGGAGAAGAGGTTCGGGTGCGCCTTCTCGATCTCATCCAGCACCAGAACCGCGTATGGGGTCCGGCTGATCGCCTCGGTGAGCAGACCTCCCTGATCGAAACCGACGTAGCCGGGAGGAGCGCCGATGAGGCGGGAGACGGTGTGCGGTTCCTGATACTCGCTCATGTCGAAGCGGATGAACTCGACGCCGAGGGCCCGGGCCAGCTGGGTGGCGAGCTCGGTCTTTCCAACTCCCGTCGGTCCGGAGAATAGAAACGATCCGATCGGTTTGTCGGTCGCGCCGAGTCCGGAACGGGAGAGCTTGATCGCCGAAACGACACCCTTGATTGCCTCATCCTGACCGAAGATCACTTTCTTCAGCTCGGATTCGAGGTCGCGCAGTCGCTCTTTCTCGCTGCCCGCAACGGTCTTGGGCGGGACCTTGGCCATGCGCGCGACGACGATCTCGATTTCATCCTCCGCGATGGTCTGAGGCTCGGCGGTAGCGCCATCCATCGGATCGTTCATGCGCGCCCTCGCGCCGGCCTCGTCGAGCACGTCGATCGCGCTGTCCGGGAGATGGCGGTCGTGGATGTACTTCGCGGAAAGCTCGGCGGCCAGAGCCAGTGATTCTGGCGAGAACCGGACGTTGTGAAACTCCTCGTAGTAACTGCGGAGCCCTTCGAGGATCAGGACCGTGTCGGCCACGGTCGGCTCGCCGACTTCGATCTTCTGGAAGCGGCGGGCCAGGGCGCGGTCGCGCTCGAAGGCCGCCTTGTACTCGGCATACGTGGTCGAGCCGATACAGCGCAGCTTCCCGGATGCCAGCGCGGGCTTGACGATGTTCGACGCATCCATCGATCCGCCGCTCACCGCTCCCGCGCCGACGATGGTGTGAATCTCATCGATGAAGAGGATCGCATTCTCTTTCTTTCCGAGCTCCGCCATCACCGCTTTGAGGCGCTGCTCGAACTCGCCGCGGTACTTCGTTCCGGCCAGCAGCGCGCCCATGTCCAGCGCCCAGACCTCGGCCGATCTCAGGATCGGGGGGACGTCACCCTGTTGAATCTTGAGCGCCAGCCCCTCGGCGATGGCGGTCTTCCCGACCCCGGGCTCGCCGACCAGAAGCGGGTTGTTCTTCTTGCGCCTGCAGAGGATCTGGATCGTCCGTTCCAGCTCGGGATTCCGGCCGATCAGAGGATCGATCTCCCCGCTCTTCGCCCGCTCGATCAGATTGACGGCGAAGGACGAGAGAGCATCTCTCTTCTTCGCGGATTTCCGTCCTTCTTCGCCGGCATCTTCGTCGTCGCCGAGCCCTTCGACGCCAGCCGTCTCCGGCTGGTCGATCTTCGAGATTCCATGGGAGATATAAGCGAGGATGTCCAGCCGGGTGATTCCCTGCTCCTCGAGCAGCCAGACCGCGTGCGAATTTTTCGCCTGATCGAGCGAGGCGAGTAGATGCGCTCCATCCAGCTCGTCGCGCCCCGCGCTCTGCACGTGAAGGAGCGCGTGCTCCAGAACCCGGCGGAATGTGGCGGTTTCCGAGGGGATGACGTCTCCTTTTCCGGAGACCTGCTGCACGTGTTTCCCCAGGAAGGCGTCGAGATCGAGCCGGAGTTTTTCGAGATCGGCTCCGCAGTGGAGGAGAACGTCGCCGGCGGCAGGATCATCGATCAGCGCCAGGAGCAGATGCTCGAGGGTCAGGTATTCATGCCGGCGGCGGGAGGCTTCCGATACCGCTTTGGCGAAGGTCTGCTGCAGCTCTTTGGCGATCATGCTTCTTCCATCGTACAGAGAAGCGGATATTCGTGGGATCGCGCCAGGGCCGTCGCCGCGGAGACTTTCATCTCGGCGATCTCGTGAGGATAGAGGCCGGCGACCCCCGCTCCGCGCGTGTGGACGTGGAGCATGATCTGGATCGCCTTCAGCCGGGAATGGCCGAAGATCGTCTCGAGGACGTGGACCACGAAGTCCATCGTCGTGAAGTCGTCGTTGTGGAGAAGGACCCGGAAGAGAGGCGGTTTCCGGGTCGTGGTCCGGGTCTCGGTGGCTACGGCTTCATCGTGATCGGTGGCGGGAGGAAGCATCCGCCGACTTTAAACGGAAGCGGGGAGGGAGTGATTTCCTGCGGCCGGAGCCCCAGAACGGCCACTTCTGGAAGCAATTTCTCCCTTATGTAGAGTTCGCTGATTTTCTCCGATTCACGACTAGAATCCGGCGCACAACATAAGGAGAGAGTCATGAAACAGATTGTTTCGGCGATCGCTCTGTGCGCACTTTTCGGATGCACGGCTGCCGCTCAGGATGCAGCCTCCCCGGCGACCCACCCACCGATGACCGCCGAGGAGCAGGCGGGGATGGAAGCATGGATGAAAGCGAGCACGCCCGGCGATCCTCATGAGGCGCTCGCTCCCATGATCGGCAACTGGGATGTTGTCGTCCGGATGTGGCACACGCCGGACAGCCCGATGATCGAGGAGAAGGGCACCGTCGAGAACCGCTGGATTCTGGGGGGGCGGTGGGTCGAGCAGAAGTTCTCCGCATCGGTGATGGGGCAACCATTCGAAGGTCTGGGCCACGTCGGATACGACAACATGAAGGGGACCTACGTGGCCACCTGGAAGGACACGATGAGCACCGGCGTGATGACGTCGAAGGGAAAAGCGGATGCGGATGGAAAGGCGTTCCGCTTTTCGGGTCTGATGGCAGATCCGATCTCCGGCAAGGACCTTCCGATCGATGACGAGATGCGCGTGGTGACCCCGGACCGTCTGGAGGCGACGATGTGGACGACGGGCCCGGACGGCAAGAGATTCAAGTCGATGGAGTTCATTTACACGCGGCGGAGATAGCGGCGACCCCTCGGGCGGGCGCGATTTCCGCAGACGATTGAGGAGGGGCGGGGTTCGCCGCCCCTCGCGTATGGGTTTTTATATCGGTGTCGATGGCGGGGGGTCGAAGACCGCGGCGGTCCTGATCGATGGATCGGCGAAGGTTCTTGGCGAAGGACGGAGCGGCCCTTCGAATCATCTCCGTGTGGGCGTGCCGGAAGCCGCCGCGAACATCCGGAACGCGATCCGTCAGGTGGCCGAGTCGGCAGGAGTCAAGATCGCCGACGTCGCTTTCGCTTACTGCGGTCTGGCCGGCTCCGATCATCCCGCGCACCGCGGAGGAATGGTCGAGGCGCTGCTTCCCCTCTTTCCACGCTCCAACTTCACGATCGACAGCGATACGCGCTGCGCGCTCACCGGAGCCATCGGCTTCGGAGCGGGGGTGGTGGTGATCTCGGGGACGGGGTCGGTGGCTTTCGGCCGTAACGGGAAGGGGCGGGAGGCGCGGGCGGGAGGATGGGGTCCGACGATCGGCGACGAGGGAAGTGGCTACTCGATCGGCCGGCGGGGTCTGGCGGCAATCGTCCGCGCATACGACGGCCGCGGACCGCGCACGATCATGACCCAGATTCTCTGCAACAGCTACGCGAAATGCGATCCCGAGGAGCTCCCTTATTTCGTCTACGCGCCGACGACCCGAGCGGACGACATCGCTCGATACTGTCTCATGGTGATCGAGGCCGCGCGCGAGGGCGACGCCGTCGCCCACGCGATCTTCGAGAGCGAAGGGTACGAGCTCGGAAAGACCGTGGTGGCGGTCTCGCGGAAGCTCGAGCTCGACGATGAGCCGTTCGCCGTCTCTTACATCGGCGGGGCCTTCACGGCCGGCGATCTTCTGATGCGGCCGATGTCGGAAGTGATTCACGCCGGTTTCCCCCGTGCCACGATCCATCCTCCGAAGGAGTCCCCGGTCATGGGGGCGGCGCGCCTGGCCATGCGCTCGGGACAGCAGAAACCGCGCATCCGCTGACACCTTGAACGGGCGCCCGGCTTCCCCGGGAAAACTGCTAACATCTCGCGCAATCCAGCCGCGAGAGGGGTACTGCTTGGTGAAAGAACAATGGGGAACACGCGTCGGGCTCGTTCTGGCGATGGCAGGCAACGCAGTCGGCCTCGGAAACTTCATCCGGTTTCCGGCGCAGGCCGCGCAGAACGGCGGCGGAACGTTTCTCATCCCCTACCTGATCTCGTTCGTTCTGATGGGGATTCCGCTTCTCTGGATCGAGTGGGCGATCGGGCGGCACGGCGGCCAGTACGGTCACCATTCCGCGCCCGGGATGTTCGACCACCTGGGAAAGCAGAGCTGGCTCAAATACATCGGCGTCTTCGGACTCTTCACGAACCTGACGATCGCCGCGTACTACTCGTACCTGGAGTCCTGGACGCTCGCGTACGTCTGGCACTCCATCGTCGGAACCTTCACCGAGGTCAGTGCGACGGAGTTTTTCCCGAACTACCTCGGCGTGCATGAGGATTCCCTGTTCGCCGTGCCGGTCGAAGCACTCTTTTTCTTCGTCATTACGCTCATTCTCAACGTCTGGATCCTCTCGCGTGGGCTGGCCAAAGGGATCGAGATGGCCGCGAAGATCGGGATGCCGCTCCTGCTCATCTTCGCCGTCGTCCTGGTCATTCGAGGGCTCATGCTCGACACGACGGACCCGGGCGTGGTCCAGCCGGCGCTCGAAGGACTCAATTTCGTCTGGAACCCTGATCTGTCCGGACTGAGAAATCCGAGTGTCTGGCTCGCCGCAGCCGGTCAGATCTTTTTCACTCTGTCCGTGGGCATCGGCTCGATTCACTGTTACGCATCCTATTTGAGCGAGAAGCAGGACATCGCGCTCAATGCATCCTCGGCCGGCTGGATGAACGAGTTCGTCGAGGTCATCCTCGGCGGCTCGCTCCTCATCCCCATCGCCACGGCGTATCTCGGCATCAACGCAGTGCAGGCAGCGACCATGGGAGGCTCGGGATTCGGTCTCGGATTTCTCACGCTCCCGACTCTCTTCAACAACTGGGGGTGGTTTGCCCCGATCGCGGGAGCCTTGTGGTTCGGTCTTCTCTTCTTCGCGGGCATCACGTCGTCGCTGGCCATGGGACAGCCGATCATGGCGTTCCTCGAAGACGAGTACCAAGTGCCGCGCTCCCGCGCCGCCATCTATTTCGGGCTGGCGGCGTTCACTCTCGGCTTCTGGTGCGTCTGGCTCTACGCGGGCGGCTCATTCGACGAGTTCGACTTCTGGACCGGAACGTTCTCTCTGGTGATCTTCGCGCTATTCGAAGCGTTCATCTTCGCCTACATCTTCGGCATGGAGAAAGGGTGGGCGGAGATCACGCGCGGAGCCGACATCAAGATTCCGGAGATCTTCAGGTACGTCATCAAGTACGTCACCCCTCTCTTCATCCTCGTGATTTTCACGGCCGCGATGTTCAAGCCGACTGGCGAGTGGGGAGCAGCGGTCAGCTCGCTCGTCTCCGGTGACGGATGGCCCTTCGCGCCGGACAGCGTCATCGGCAAGATCTTCCACATCGGAACGAACTACGTATGGTTCGACGAGCGGGGATTTGGAACGAAGGCGCTGGTCGAGGATTTGACTCGGGCCCTGCTGGCGCTGATCTTCCTCGGCTTTTCGATCCTCGTCTGGAAAGCGTGGCGGAACAAAGAAAGGAGGGCCGTATGACCGGAGCCGCCTGGCTCATGCTGATCCTGACCTGGGGAGTGATCATCTCTTTCACGTCGTACTTTTTCATCAAGGTCGTCCGCACGCCTGCCATCCGCGAAGGAGACCGGGTGAAGGGAGCGGCAGAGATCGACGACATCAGCGAACATGATTAGT
>DATLEY010000159.1:0-47967 GCA_035525215.1 Thermoanaerobaculia bacterium
CTTCGGATCGACATCGGAGAGCTTTTTCAGATAGAGGCACGAGCTGCCGGTTTTGTGAGGGCCAAGCTTCTTCATCAGCTCCTCGTGCCGCGGGAAGCCCCCCATGATGTAGAGGGTGAGGGCGGCCTTTCTCGGGCTGAAGCCGACGCGCATCCAGTCCCCCTCGCGTCCGGTCTCGTAGCGGTAGTGATACCGGCCGAATCCGACGATGCTCGCGCCCCACATGCGAGGAGGCTCGCCGGACAACTTCTGCATCATCGAGCAGACGTCCTTGGATTCATTCCGCCGGGCGGGCGGCTCGATCGAATCGAGAAAGGCATCCACGCTCTCACCGGTCTGCTGTGTCTTGTTTTCAGCCATGGCCCGAGGCCTCCGGGAGCGAATTTTACCAAGGCAGGGTGAAAGCGATCGGCTGAAAGCAGGACGCCGCAGGGGGCCGCGCGCCATGCCGTCCCTCTTTCCACGAGAGCTACGATTCGTATTTATCAAAAATCAGCCAACCGGTCCCGCATTCAGCCTTTGACTCTTTCTAAATTCATCGTTCTGCGTTCTGCGTTCAGCTTTTGATTCTCGTTCCCGGTCCGAGGTAGCGGGGAACGGCGGTTTCTCGCTCGTTCACCCTCTCCCCTGGGAAATCGGAGCTTTCCTTGCATAGGAGGCCCGCCATGAAAATCTCGTTTCCGCACGGCACCACGCCGGCGAACGCCCGCAAGAAGATCGACACCCTCCTCGACCGGCTGCACGACCGCCACGGCGAGAATCTGGAAGTGATGGACCGCACCTGGGCCGGCGACACACTCAACTTCGATTTCAAGGCACGCGGCTTCCACGCCCGCGGCTCCGTCGACGTCGGGGATAAGGAAATCCGGCTCGAGGGAAAGGTTCCGCTGGTCGCCCGCCCCTTCGAAGGAAAGATCAAGAACGCCATCGAGAAGGAAGCCTCGAAGATCTTTTCGAAGATGAAGAAAAAGTGAGCCTGGCGGCGGTGCGGGTCGGAGGTTGTCTCGCTTTCCCCCCCAATTCCCGGGCGGACTGGAATCAAAGTCGCAACTCGGGCATGATCGCGCGGCTTTCGAGCTCATCCTCAGAAGGAATCCAATAACTGCTCATGGTCACTACGGCTCTGCCCTGGATCATCTTCACCGCCGCTGTTCTCGGCGTCCTCGCTCTCGACCTCGGGGTCTTCCACCGGAAGTCCCACGCGGTCTCCGTCCGCGAGGCCACGATCTGGAGCATCGTGTGGATCACGCTGGCGCTTCTGTTCAACGCGGGGATCTATTACTTCCAGGGACCTGAGCGAGGGCTGGAGTTCCTGACCGGCTACATCATCGAGAAATCGCTCAGCGTCGACAACATCTTCGTTTTCGTCCTCATCTTCGCGACCTTCCGGGTTCCCGCAGCGGTTCAGCATCGCGTGCTGTTCTGGGGAATCCTGGGAGCGTTCGTCATGCGTGGCGTGATGATCGCGATCGGCGCGGCGCTGATTCACCGCTTCCACTGGATCATCTGGGTGTTCGGCGCCTTTCTCATCTACACCGGAATCAAGATCGCCGTGCAGAAAGACGTGGAAGGGCTCCATATCGAGGACAACCCGCTGGTCAAACTGGTCCGGCGGAAGTTCCGGATGACGCCGCACTACGTCGGAGAGAAATTCTGGATCCGGGATGAGGCGGGGAAGATCGTACTCACGCCGCTGGTCCTCGTGCTCATCGTGGTCGAGACCAGCGATCTGATTTTCGCCGTCGATTCGATCCCGGCGATCTTCGCGGTCACCACCGACACGTTCATCGTCTATACGTCCAACGTCTTCGCCATTCTCGGTCTCCGGGCGCTCTATTTTCTCCTCGCCGGCATCATCGACCGCTTCTACTATCTGAAGCCGGCTCTCTCGATCATCCTGACCTTCGTCGGCGTGAAGATGGTGATCTCCCATTGGTACAAGATCCCGACCTTCATCTCTCTCGGGGTGATCCTGGGAGTTCTGGCCCTGGCGGTTCTCGCGTCGTTCATCCGGGCCAGGAAGGTGGGAGCCGCCGCGGATTCGGTCGGCGATCCCCGGCTGATTCCTGATTCCGCCGATGCGCCCCAGGAGCTCATCGAGCCCCACCATGAGCAGGCCGATCCGGCTGACCCCCGGTCTGAATGAAAAATGGCGGCCCTGAGGCCGCCATTCGTTTCGATCGCGGGAAAGCATCAGTCGAGCTTGACCGCCCGCTTGGTCTTGTCGCGGCGGCTGCGGTCCTTCGACTTGAACTCCGCCATGCAGTCGTCCTGATAGACCATGGCGCAGGCGAGATAATCGACCATCTCGAGCGTCACGGCCCGGATGGCCTTCCCGGCCGGCGTGTTCTTGTGCTTCTCGAACGCCGTGGAGACTCCGCCGCGCCAGACGCCGACGTTGACGCCGAAGCCGCCGCTGCGGGCTTCGACCGTTCGCGCGAAGGCGACCTCGCCAGTGGTCGTGTCGACGACGCGGAGATCGATGGCGATGTAGGCGTCGTCCTTCTTTCCACCCAGTGAGATTCCGCGGTAGGCGATGCCGCCGCCGCCACCCTGGGTCTTCTCTTCGTAGGCGGTCACGGTCGACATGATCAGGTACTGCGCACCGGTGAGCTCACCAATCTTCGCGCCGGTGCCCGCCTTGATTCGGCCGGCGGCCGCGAGGTCCTGCTCGTCGAGAACGGCTCCCAGCTTCTTTCTTTCGACCACCTTGAACTCGTCGGTCGAGGCGAGCTCGCTGGCCAGCATGTCGGCGAGGTCGTCCTCGACGCCTCCGTACCACCAGCCGGCTGAAGTTTCGTTGCGGAACTCGTTGACCGCGACGACGGGGCGGTCGGCGGCAAACGCGGTGACGGTGATGAGACAAACGGCGATCGTGAGCGCGAGATGGATGAGGCGCGGTTTCATTCAGATCTCTCCTGATCGAAACGTTGAATTGTGGGGGGCTGGACGAGGCGATTCTACCCCAGGAGGCGGGCTCTACGGTTGTAACGAATGGATGAGGTCGTCAGTCGGAGGGCGACCCCTCCAGCGCCTCAGTGAGGAGCCGGTGGAAGTGATGGACGCCATTCTCCCGCTTCACCGAATAGCGCCCGGTCGAGTAGGTCTTCGACATCAATCCCTTCTGCACCGCCTCGCAGATCGCAATGTCCTCGAGCTGGATCTCGTCGCTGTAGACCACAGTGTCGTCGACCATCTTCCGGACGGACTCCCGGGCAGGCTCCCGGAAGAACCACTCGAACTGAGTCAGCGTCCGGTCGGACCCGAGCGGGACGATGAGATTCGTGGAGAAATTGTCGGGATAGACGTTCAGCATCAGGTTCGGGTAGAGCCAGAAAAACTCCGCCTCGCTGTTCTCGCCCGGCGGTGCTTTCCGAAGGCGCTCACCCCGTTTGATGGGAGAGTGCTGGATCGAGTACCAGCGCGCGGTCTCCGTCCGATAGTTGGCGTAGTCCAGCTCCTTGAAGAGCGAGGGGTGCACGATGGGGATGTGGTAGCCCTCCAGATAATTGTCGACGTACACCTTCCAGTTGCACTGGATGACCCATTCCTTCCGGGCGGCGGAGCGGTAGGTATCGAGAGGGCGGGAGGCGAGCCGCGCGGCGAGCTCGCCCACGAACGAATCGAAGCCCGGCCCTTCGCTCGCGACACGCACGAACAGCATGGGCCCCCACTGCCGGAGAACGAAGCGGGGGAGGGGATGATCCTCCTTGCGGAAATCTTCCACTCCTTCGAACTCGGGCATGGCGAGAATGCGGCCGTCCAGCGCATAGCTCCAGCCGTGATAGCCGCATTGAAACGACTTTCGTGTTCCGCAGCCTGACGCGACGGGACCGGCGCGATGGCGGCAGACGTTCGAGAGAGCCCGGATCTCTCCGTCTCCCCCTTTCACCACCACGATCGGCTCTCCGGCGGCCATGGTCGTGAAATACATCCCCGGCTCGGCGACCTGCTCGACCGTTCCGACGAGCTGCCATGTCCGCCCGAACACGCGCTCTACCTCGGCCTCCAGGATGGCCGGGTCGGTGTACCACGACGAGGGGATCGTCGACGCTCTCGCGAGGCGTTCGTCGACGAGGGGATGCTTTGCGGTCTCGGGCATCGGAGTCAGGATGATATGCCGATCTCTCGCGCGATCCCAGTTCCCAGTTGTAAGTTCCCAGTTGTTAGTTGTGCTTGCCTAGAGTGAGACCAGAGTACCGCCGGCCTCCGGCCGGTGATGCGCGCGAAGCGCGCGGGGGTTCGTCATCGATCAAAGCGGGAAGGCGGCAGCCTCCAGGCTGCTGAAATGACGCCGCCACAGAGGAGCATTCCCACGCGCTTCGCGCGCCTACCGGCCGGAGGCCGGCGGTACGGTGGCAGCGCGTGAGCCCGCGCGGTCGTGGCGACCGGCCGGAGGCCGGCGGTACAGTGGCAGCGCGTGAGCCCGCGCGGTCGTGGCGACCGGCCGGAGGCCGGCGGTACAGTGAACCAACAACTAACAACTCGGAACTCGAAACTGGGAACTGGGAACTCGGAACTCGGAACTCGGAACTGGGAACTCCCTCACTCGATCGCCCATTTCTCATAGAGGTTCTCTGGAAGCTCGCGCAGGAAGCGGGACGGAAGGAGCAGGACATCCATCTGAGAGCGGTCCCTCTCCAGGACCGGATAGACCATGTAGAGCTCCTGCTTCGCCCGGGTGACCGCGACGTAAAAGAGGCGTCGCTCTTCCTCTTCCCCCGGGATGATGATTTCCGCCACCGGCTCTTCCGGGTTCATCGGCCGCTTCATCAGGGCCTCGGTCTCTTCCTCCGTCTCGGGAAGCCGTGCTTCGTTTCCCGGCACGCGCACGATGCCGCCGGGAACTCTCATGGCGCGCGAGGAGGGAAACTTGCCGTCATTCAGACCGATGATGAAGACATTCCGCCACTCCAGTCCCTTGGCCTGATGGATCGACGAGAGGATCACTTTTTCGTCATCCGGCCCGACGACGGCAACGTCCTGTCCGGAGATCGGGTTCGCCAGAGAGAGCTCTTCGAGGAGCTCTTCGACGCTTCCGAACTTCTCCGCGAACTGCGCGAGCTGCTCGAGATCGTCCAGTCTCGCGCTGAAGTTCTGGAATTTGGTCCGGACGTAGTCGCCATATCCCTCCTCGACGATGAAGCGGATCGATTCCGCCGGACTTCTTTTCATCGCCTCGGAGGTGAGAGATCGGAACGTCGATCGCAGGTTCTGCAGAGACTTGGACGTCGCCTTCGGAGAGCCTCCCGATCCGCCGCCGAGAAACGTCGAAAGGGGATCGGGCGCGGAGGCGATCGCATTCCAGGTCTTTCGCGCCGTGGTGTCTCCGACTTTCGGGTATAGCTTCATGACCCGGATCCACGAGAGCTCGTCCTTCGGATTGTGAAGGATGCGGAGGTACGAGACGACGTCCTTCACATGCGCCTGTTCGAAGAAGCGGACGCCCGACCGGACGATGTACGGGATGTTCCTCCGCGAGAGCTCCATCTGGAGCTCGAGCGACTGGTAATGCGATCGGTAGAGAATCGCGATTTCGTCGAACGCTTCTCCTTCGTCCCGAAGCTCGAGAATGCGCTGCGCCACGAAGTTCGCCTGAGCGTAGACGTCATCGACGCCGATGAACGCCGGCTCGGGGCCAGCGGCCCGGATCCCGCTCAGCGTTTTCGGGAACTGATAGCGGTTGTGGTGAATCGACGCGTTGGCGAGCTCGAGGATCTGAGGCGTCGAGCGGTAATTGATCTCGAGCTTGAAGATCCGTGCGCCCTCGAATCGGCGCGGAAACGTCAGGATATTCTCGAACGAGGCGCCACGAAACGAGTAGATCGACTGGGCATCATCGCCGACCACCATCACGCTCCGCTTCTCCGAGGCCATGAGATCGACGATCTCGGCCTGGATGCGGTTCGTATCCTGGTACTCGTCGACGAGGATCTGCCGGAACCGCCTCTTCAGCGCTTCGGAGACTTCCTGATTCTCGTCGAGGAGACGCTTCCAGTTCACGAGGAGGTCGTCGAAATCCATGACGTTGGCGCGCTGCTTCCGCCCGCTGTACTGACGGAAGACACGCCGCATCTCGTCGAGAAACATGAGGAAATGGGGGAAGTTCTCCTCCACGTAGACCTCGAGCGAGCCGCGCGTATTGAGCACGTGGGAGTGGATATCGAGCAGGACGTCGCCGCGGGGGAAGCGGCGCTCCATGGTCGGAATCCCGGCGTCGGCGATCGCTCCGTCCATCAGTCCCCTGGCGTCTTCCTCATCGAGGATCGAGAAGCTGCGCTGATACCCGAGGGCGTCGGCGTGCTTGCGAAGGAGGCGGTTCGCGACCGAGTGGAACGTGCCCCCCCAGATGCGCCGCGCGTCGAGGGTCGCCAGCTGCTCGACGCGGTCCAGCATTTCCCGCGCTGCCTTGTTGGTGAAGGTGAGGAGGAGGATGTCGGAAGGGTCAGTGCCGTCTTCGATGAGGCGGGAGACCCGATAGGTCAGGGTGCGTGTCTTGCCGCTTCCCGCGCCAGCGATCACGAGGATCGGCCCATCCTCGGCCATGACGACCTCGAGCTGCTGCGGATTCAGCTCGTCTTCATAGCGGACCTGGTAATTTTTCGATCGCTCGGGAGCCTTCAGCTTGTAACGGCGGACTTTCATCATTGCGGTCGGATGATTGTAGCGGTGCGGGCGTGCGGGGCGACCGGGGAAGGGGCGGGGGGTCATTCAGAGGCCGCACGCGCCAGCCGGGCAGAATATGAGATTGTGCCGCGGCCGAAGAATCTCAGCCGCGATGATCGCTGTCGGGTTCTCATACACGTCCAGACGCGTTCGTACGATGAGTGTGCACCGACATGAGAACCCGATGACGGTCTGCGCATTCTGAGATTCTTCGGCCGCGAGACCAATCGTGGCGGTACTTCGGTCTCCCGTGCGGCCTCTGAATGACCCCGGCACGTTGTGCGCCGCTACGGGTTTCCCTACTCCCTCGCTCGTCTACCCTCCACCCTCCTCCCTCCCTCTTCGACCCTCAACCCTCCTCCTCGCTCGCCTGCCTCTTCCTTGTTACCATCCGCAGCCATGACTCCGGCGTCCAGCGTGAAGACCGCGACGCTCCTCGAGCGGTTCGCCGCGTTCGTGGCCGAGCGCTTTCCCTTCGCTCTCCGCCCGGCCATCGAAGCGATGGAAGACGTGATCGAAGGCCGGGGGGGAGAACCGCGGTCGAGCGCGGAGCAGATCGATTCGCTTCGTGCGCCGCTTCGAAATCTGCTGGAGAAGAAGCTCTTGGACGTGACCCGTCCTCTTTCCCTCTTCGGCAGCGAGATCGAGCTTCCCGAGACCACTCCGCGGATTCCCGCAACCGAGCGGCTCGCGCAGGCGAGGAGCCAGCTCCTGGAGGAATGCGAAGCGTTTCTGCGCCGCGAGGCCCTGAGGGCTTCGCTCACCTCCGAAGAGCGGCGGGAGATTCTGAGAGGAATGCTCCTCACCCGGGCGACCGACAATCGCCTCAAGGTCTTCTTCACGGGAGGCGAAGTTCGCTACGGCAATGCCTCTTTTCAGGGGAAGGGCTTTCGCTCTCTCGGACAGGAAGCCATTTACGCGGCGGCGATTCGCCTCCGGAGAGGCGACGCTTTCCGCGACGAGGAAGGCTCCTGGAGCGGCGACGTGATCGCCCCGATGATCCGCGACCTGGGCGCCGCGCTGGCGATGAGTCCGACCACCGAGGCCGTCCGGATGGTTCTGAATGCGCAGATGGGAAAAAGCGGACCGCCGATGGACGGCAAGGATCTTCACATCGGAGATCCCTCCCATGGAGTGATCCCTCCATCCGCGCCTCTGGCCGTCCCGGCGCTCGCTGCCGCGGGGATGGCTTTCGCCTTTCATCTCCGAAAGGAGGAGAGGGTCGCCATCGCATTCAACGGCGAGGGGGGCACTTCGATGGGGGAGTGGCATGAAGCGATCAACCTCGCCGCGGTCCGGCGTCTGCCGATGGTTTTCTGTGTGCAGAACAACCAGACCGCGCTCTCGACCCCGCTGTCGGATCAGTCCGCGGTCCGCGTCTTTGCGGAAAAAGCAGCCGGCTACGGCATTCCGGGGATCACGATCGATGGAACGGACCCGGATGCGATCGCTGCGGCATTCGCCTGGGGCGTCGAGCGGGCCCGCGCGGGCGCCGGCCCGGCTCTGATCGAGCTGGTCGCCATGAGAATGTGCGGGCACGCTCACCACGACGACATGCTTTACCTCGGCAAGGATCCTCAGAGCTCGTGGGACTATCCTCCGCTGACGGATCAGGGGTACGCGAACCGGGAGCTCTTCGAGTATTGGAGCGCCCGCGATCCGATTCCGGCCTACGCGGCCAGGCTCGAGAGCGAAGGAGTGATCCGACCGGGGGAGGTCGAGATCTGGAAGAAAGAGATCACCGAGCTGGTCGAGCGCGAGGCACGGGCCGTCATCGAGGCGCCGTGGCCCGACCCGGAACGGGCCGGAGCTGGTGTCTTCGAGGGTGAGCCGCCGCGAGCTCGCGTCGAGGTTCTCGACGAAAAAGGGTCGGCCCCGTCGTCCACGCAGCCGTTGCCGCCCCTGGAGGAAGGACCTCCCTTCGACCCCAAGGGAAAAACCTTCCTCGAAGCGGTGATGATGGGAGTCGGCGACGCGCTCTCCGCGGATCCGCGCGTCTTCGTTTACGGCGAGGATGTCGGTGGGAAATACGGCAACGCGTTCCTTCTGCTTCGTCCGCTCCTGAAGGACTTCGGAGATCGGATCATCAACTCGCCGATCGCCGAGGGGGGAGTGCTGGGCGTCTGTATCGGGAGCGCTCTGGCCGGGATGCGGCCGATCGGCGAGATGCAATTCAACGACTTCGTGGCCACGGGATTCAATCAGCTCGTCAACAGCGCCGCGAAGATCCGCTACCGGTTCGGGGAGTCGGTGCCGATGGTCGTGCGGATGCCGTGGGGAGGTCTGCGCCATGCCGGCCCTTACCATTCGCAGAATACCGAGCCGTGGTTCTACCGGACGCCGGGGATCAAGATCGTGACTCCGTCGACGCCTCATGACGCCCGCGCGCTGCTGAGCGCCGCGGTGAAGGATCCCGACCCGGTTCTCTTTTACGAGCACATCGCGCTCTATCGCGATCCGCGAGTGAAGCAGGTTCTTCCGAAAAAAGCGCCGTCTCCCATGCCGATTGGAAAGGCAGCGCTGCGGCGCGCGGGCGACGACGTGGCCATCATCAGCTATGGCGCGTATGTTCACATCGCGATGCGCGTGGCCGCTTCTCTGGCCGACGAGGGAGTGGAGGCGTCGGTGCTCGATCTGCGCAGTCTCTCTCCGCTCGACCGGAGTGCGATTCTCGCCACCGCGCGCCACTGCAACCGGGTCCTCATCGTGCATGAGGACAGCCGCACGGGCGGAATCGGGGAGAGCGTGGCCGCGATCATTCAGGAGGAGGCGTTCGACTGGCTCGACGCCCCCATCCGGATTCTCGGAGCGCTCGACACTCCCGTGCCGTACTCGCCACCGCTGGAGGAACGGTTCCTCGTCAGCGAGAGCGAAGTGCTTCGCGCTGCCCGGCTACTCATCGCGTACTGAGCGCGCCCCGCGGCCGGCGTCGCGCGCAGGTGGACATCGGAAATGGAGATGCAGGCATGCGGATGATTCGCTTCGGCCGGACGAACCTCACCGTTCCCGCGGTCTCTCTGGGGACATGGGGGCACGGCGGAGAGAACAAGTCCGCCACCGGCGAATCGGTCGGATGGTCGGGTCACGACGATGCCGCAGCGCGCGAGGCGCTCATCGCAGCATGGGCGAACGGCCTCACCCACTGGGACACGGCCGACGTTTACGGCAGGGGTCACGCCGAGAAGCTCATCGGCTCGGTATGGGACGATGTTCCTCGCCGCGAGATCATCCTAGCCACCAAGGTCGGATGGGACGCGGGAGGGTTCGGCCACTACTACCATCCCGAGCAGATCCGGCGTCAGATGGAGGCGTCACTCGAAAATCTGCGTGTCGACATCATCGACATCTATTACTTGCATCACTGCGATTTCGGTCCGGAGGACGTCTACTTTGCCGATGCGCTGTCGACGATGCTCCGTCTCCGGGAGGAAGGTAAGTTTCGTTTCCTCGGGCTGTCCGACTGGAACCTCCGGAAGATCATGAAATTCATCAGCCGGGTCGATCCCGATGTGGTCCAGCCGTACCGGAACATCTGCGACGACGACTACGCCGCCAGCGGGCTGAGAGCCTGGATCGACGAGCACGACCTGGGAGTGGCTTTCTTCTCACCGATCAAGCACGGCCTTCTTCTCGGAAAATACGATCATCCCCAGAAGTTTCCGGAAGGAGACTTCAGGAGAAACATCCCGGAGTTCGGCAACACCGAGTCAATCGCGCGGATGAAACATGCCGCCGCGACGGTGGCGAAACGGTTCCCCGAGCATCCGCAGCCAGTCCTTCACGCGGTCGTCGACGCGCTCCTCGCGGACGCTCCCGCCGGAACCGTACTTCTGGGACAGCGGAACGCCCGACAGGTCGAAGCCGCCGCGACAATCGGTGAGCCGCTGACTCGGGGGGAGGCCGAGTGGGTCAGGAGCGTCTATCGGGGAACGGGGGAGGGACACCAATCCTGATAGAATCGCCGCCCGCCGTGCCTGCCGCCCGTTGCGAACGCTGGCCGGCCCGCCACCGATCCGGTCCAGGCCCGATCGCAATCCCGTCCGAGGAGTGATCATGGATTTTCGTCTCACCGACGAGCAGAAGCAGATCAGGGATATGGTGAGAGAGTTCGCCGATTCCGAGATCCGTCCCCACGTCATGGAGTGGGACGAAGCCCAGCACTTCCCCATGGAGATCATCAAGAAGCTGGGCGAGCTCGGCATGCTCGGGATCGTCTTCTCCGAAAAGTACGGCGGGGCGGGTCTCAGCTACATCGACTACGTAAACGTCATCGAGGAGCTCGCCGCGGTCGACAGCTCGATCGGCCTCGGCGTCGCCGCACACAACTCCCTCTGCACCGGCCACATCGATCTCGCCGGAACCGAGGAGCAGAAGATGGAGTGGCTCCCGAAGCTGACCAGCGGCGAGTGGATCGGCGCGTGGGGTCTCACCGAGCCGAGCTCCGGCTCGGATGCCTCCGGCATGAGGACCATGGCTACCAAAGACGGGTCGGGCTGGGTCATCAGCGGCACCAAGAACTTCATCACCAACGCCACGTACGCCGACATCTCGGTCGTCCTGGCGGTGACCGACCGGAATGACCAGAAGCATGGGATCACTGCGTTCGCGATTCCGATGGAGACGAAGGGAATCCGCCCCGGCAAGAAAGAGAACAAGCTCGGGATGCGGGCCTCCGATACCGCGGAGCTGATCCTCGAGGAGTGCAGAGTTCCGGATTCCTCGGTCCTCGGCCGGGTCGGCTACGGCTTCATCGATTCGATGAAGGTGCTCGATGGCGGACGCATCTCCATCGGAGCCCTCGCTCTCGGCATCGCCCGCGGCGCCTATGACGCGGCGCGCTCCTATTCAAAACAGCGAACGGCCTTCGGGAAAACCATTTCCGACTTCCAGGCGATTCAGTTCATGCTCGCCGACATGGCCACCGAGATCGAAGCCGCGCGCCTCCTCTGCTACAAGGCGGCGGCGATCAAGGATGCTGGTGAGCGTGTGACCCAGGCCTCGGCGATGGCCAAGCTCTACGCATCAGAAGTCGCGGTGAGGGCGACCGAAAAGGGAGTCCAGATATTCGGCGGTTACGGCTTCATCAAGGAGTATCCCGCGGAGAAGTACTACCGGGACGTCAAGCTCTGCACGATCGGGGAGGGAACCAGCGAGATCCAGCGAATGGTCATCGCGAGGAACCTTCTGGCGGAGTAGACCGCGGTATGTCCACGGTCATGGTCGAGGATCTCGTCGAGGGGCTGCGAGCCGGACAGACCCGCGCCATCGCGCGCGCGGTCTCGCTGGTCGAGCGCGACGAGCCCGAGGCCGACGGGATCCTGGCTCGTATTTACCCGGAGACGGGGCGGGCGCGCATCATCGGAGTGACCGGCTCGCCGGGCGCCGGAAAGTCCACTCTCGTCGACGCCCTGGCGCGGTATTACAGAAAAGCGGGCTCGAAGGTCGGGATCATCGCCGTCGATCCGACCTCGCCATTCAGCGGAGGCGCGATTCTGGGGGACCGCATCCGGATGCAGGATCATTATCTCGATCATGGTGTTTTCATCCGCTCGATGGCCACGCGGGGATTTCTGGGCGGGGTAGCCCGGGCGACCAACGATGTCGTCGATCTGCTCGACGCGGCGGGATTCGATCTCGTGATCGTGGAGACGGTCGGTGTGGGGCAGGACGAGGTGGAGATCATCCGGACGGTCCAGACGAACGTGGTCGTCCTCGTCCCTGGAATGGGCGACGACATCCAGGCGATCAAAGCAGGGATCATGGAGATCGGCGACATCTTCGTGGTCAACAAGGCCGACCGCCCCGGAGCGGACCGCACAGTGACCGAGATCATGATGATGATGTCGCTCGTCGAGGAGCACGGCGAGTGGGTCGCGCCGATCGTGAAGACGGTCGCGTCGACCGACCAGGGAGTCACCGATCTGGCGGACTCAATCAAAAGCCATTTCGAGTTCCTCGATCGCTCGGGTGAGCTCGACCGCCGCAACCGGGAGAGGGTGCGGATCCGCGTCGAGACTCAGTTGAAGGAACGCTTCATGGAACGGCTGATCGGCGAGGGAGTGACGCGTGCCGAGTACGAACAGCTCATCGACCGCGTTCACCGCAAGGACCAGAACCCGAGGGAAGCGGCGGAGGGGCTGCTCGGAAGAGCGCAATTTCAGAGGCCGGGCTCATGAGAATTTCCCGCGACTGGCTCTCCGACTTCATCGACCTCGGCGGAATCTCCGATCACGAGCTCGAGGAGACACTGACCTCGATCGGTCACGCCATCGAGAGTGTCGAGAAGCTTGGTGAAGACAGCGTCTTCGAGGTGGAGTTCACAGCCAACCGGATCGACGCGATGTCACACCTCGGACTCGCGCGAGAGCTCGGAGCGGCGACAGGACGAGAAGTCAGGACTGATGCCCCCCCGGCACCATCGGGAGACGCGGGAGTCAGCGTCCGGATCGATGCGCCTCTCCTCTGCAGCCGTTACAGCGCGCTGATGATTCGCGGCGTGAAGGTCGAAGCCTCCAGTTCGAAGTTTCGCCAACGCCTCGAGGCGGTCGGTCAGCGGCCGATCAACAACGTGGTGGACGCGACGAATTACGTAATGCTCGCGCTCGGCCATCCCCTCCACGCGTTCGACCTCCGCGACATCCGGGGGAATCAGATCATCGTGCGGGCGGGCGGGCCGGGCGAAAAGCTCTCGACGCTCGACGGGTTCGAGCGCGTGCTCGACCCGGAGATCCCGGTGATCGCGGACGGTGAGCGGGGTATCGCCATCGGCGGGATCATGGGGGGGGCGAACTCGGAGATCCGGAGCGACACGAGCGATGTTCTCCTCGAATGCGCCCATTTTGATCCAGCGTCGATTCGCAAGGCGGCGCGCAGGCTGGGGATGAAAACCGACGCCTCCTACCGGTTCGAGCGCGGTGTGGATCCGAACGACACGGTCGCGGCGATCACCGCCTGCGCTCGGCTCATCGCGGAGGAAGCGGGAGGAGAGATCGGGAAGCTCGTCGACGTCGTGGCGCGTCCGATCGAGTCGCAGCGCATCATGCTTCGCGGGAGCCGGCTCGACGAAATGTCAGCCGGTCGCATTGATCTTCCGTTCGCCCGGAAGATCTTCCAGAGCCTCGGAATGGACGTGCGCGAGGTGGCCGCGGGACTGGAAGTCGTCATCCCGACGTGGCGCGGGGATCTGACCGAGGAGACCGATCTCATCGAAGAGGCTCTCCGCTTCTTCGGGTACGACAACATTCCAGCGAGCCTGCCGCGGGTGACCACGGGCGACACCATCCACAGTCCGGTCGCGGAGCTCGAGGATGCCCTGCGGGATGTTCTCCACGCGGCAGGACTCACGGAGACGATCAGCTACGGGTTCATCCATCCCGATCACAACGCGATCTTCACCGATGAGGCGCCGCTCGAAGTCACCAATGCCCTCACCGAGAACATCTCGTCGATGCGGCTCACCCTGGCTCCGGGTCTCCTGACGAGCGTGGCCTTCAATCGAAGCTACGGAAACCGCGACGGGTCCCTGTTTGAAATTGGCCGCACCTACCATCGGCAGAGCGATGGCGTGGTGGAAGTGGCCCGACTCGGAATCGTTCTGTTCGGCCAGACCGGCTCGCAGTGGGGAGAGCAGAAACGGCAGCGTGACTTCTTCGATCTGAAGGGGATCATCGAATCGATCTCCGGCAGTTTCCACGCCGGAATCACGTTTCGAGCGGGGACGCGTCCCTGGCTGAGGAGCGGGGCGGCCGCCGAGGTTCTGGCCGGCGACCGGATCATCGGACTGGCGGGGGCTCTGGACCGGAGCGTGCTCGAGCCGTTCGAGCTCAAAGGGGAGGTCTGGTTCGCCGAGATCGAGCTGGAGCCGCTGGCGGGCGCATCGTCGTCGTGGCAGATGAGCCCGGTCTCCCGTCACCCCGGCGTGCCGATGGTTCTCGCGGTCATGCATCGGCCCGACCTGAGCTATCAATCGATGGTCGAGACGATTCGCGCGATGAACATCCCTCATCTCGAGCAGATCGGATTGTGGGATCGGTTCGTGCCACCCGGCGGCGACGAGATCAAGACGGCTCTCGGCATGTGGTATCAGGCGCACGACCGCTCGCTGACACAGGAGGAAGTGTCGGAGATGCACGCGGAGGTCTCCCGGAGACTCGGTGAGAGCCTCCCGGTGCGCGTTCTCTGACGCGAGCCACGGCAGTTCCAGATTCAATCCAGGTGGATGAAGGAAAGAATGAAAAAGAACGTGAAGCAGGACGAGCCCCAGATGAACTTTTCAGGTTCCGAGGAAGCGGAGCTGCTCGAGCGTCTCAACGAGCGGGTCGAACGGGCCGTGACCATGATCCAGAAGCTGAGGAAGGAGAGGGACGATCTGCGAGCGCGCCTTCAGGATGTCGAGAGACAGATTTCCGAGCAGGGAGCCTCCTCGGAGGAGCTGGCCAGCGCCACGGAGGAGCTCGAGCGGTACCGGGAGGAGCGGGGAGAGGTCCGGGGGCGGATCGAGAGAATTCTCGATTCGCTGGAGACTCTGGAAGAGGATGGCGATTGAGGGATGGTGCGAAAGGGGGGACTCGAACCCCCACGGCTGTTAACCGCCAGAACCTGAATCTGGTGCGTCTACCAATTCCGCCACTTTCGCGAGCCTGTCGGGTTGCCGGAAAGTCATCATTCGGCATCCAGCGCAAACCGGGACTGATAATGTCGATTGCCTGAGTCGTATTCCAGAGAATCGCCCTTCCGCAGCCCGCGCGAAGCGACTATTCTGAGTGACTCAGAACTCAGCACTCGACACTCAGCACTCGCCTTCCATGAGCCAGCCGAAACAGGATCAGCCGATCACGCTCGTGACACAGTCCGAGCTGGACGCCGCCCGCCGAACGGGGCGGGATGAGCCGGGTCCGCCCGTACAGCCGCCCAGCGAAGAGATCCTCAATCTCCCGAACGCGCTGACGGTGCTGCGCATTTTTCTGGTGCCGTTCCTCGTCGTCGTCCTGCTGACGAAATTCGACGGGCGGGAGTACGTCGGCCTCGGTATTTTTCTCATCGCGTGCCTGACCGACTGGCTGGACGGCTATCTCGCGCGAAGGCAGCGAAAGATCACCCGCGTCGGTATGCTGCTCGATCCGATCGCAGACAAGCTGCTGATGTCCGCGGCGTTCATCTCCCTGGTGGAGCTGGGGCTGGCACCCGCGTGGATGATCGTGGTGATCATCGGTCGTGAGTTCGCGATCTCCGGGCTCCGTTCCATCGCCTCCCAACAGGGAGTGACCATCGCCGCCTCGAGCCTCGGAAAATGGAAGACCGTTTCTCAGGTCGTCGCGATCTCGATCCTGATCCTGGGCTACGAGCTGGGTCGCTTCATGTTCATCGGCAAAATCGCGCTCTGGATCGTCGTCGTCACCGCGATCGGCTCGATGATCGATTACTTCCTGAAGTTCTGGAAGCACGTCGTGAAGACGGGATGATGTTGTGAGGCAGTTCCGAGTTCCCAGTTCCGAGTTGTTAGTTGTTCGTTTTGAGCGAGACCAAAGTACCGCCGGCCTCCGGCCGGTCGCCATGAACGCACAGGCTCACGCGAGACAAGAGTACCGCCGGCCTCCGGCCGGTGAGGCGCGCGAAGCGCGCGGGTTTCGTCATCGCTGGAGGCGAGGACGTTCACGCCCGAAAGTTGACTGAAAGCCGGCGCCAGGGAACACCGGCAACTCGGAACTCAGAACTGGGAACTCGGAACTGGGAACAGACACAACTCGCCATCACCCCGCCAGCACCCGATAGAGCTCGTTTTTCCCGACCGAATACTTTTCGGCCATCGCCTTCAGCGCATCGTTGCGCCGCATCCCCGCGGCCCGAAGCCGCTCGAGCTCGGCGCGGAGTTCGTCCGGGGATGGGAGCGGGCTCGCTTCCGCCCTGGACGCCGCCAGCACGATGGTGATCTCTCCAGGAATTCGATTGCGCTCCGAGAAGAGCGCGATCAGCTCGGAGAGGGTTCCATGTGCCAGCTCCTCATGCAGTTTGGTCAACTCCCGCGCGACGGTCGCGTCGACGTCCCCGAGAGCTCCCATTGCGTCCTGCAGCGACTCGATCAGTCTCAGGGGTGATTCGTAGACGAGCGCGGTCATCCCGCTCGCCGCGACCCGTCGGTAGAACTCCTGCCGTTCTCCACTGCGATGCGGCGCGAAGCCCCAGAATGCGAACGGAATCGGAGGGATGCCGCTTGCAGAGAGAGCGGCGGCTCCTGCGAAGGGTCCGGGGATCGGCTCGATCGTGATCCCGCGTCGCCGGGCTTCGCGGACCAGTGGGAATCCGGGATCGGACAGCACTGGAGTCCCCGCATCGCTGACGATGCCGATCGTCGCGCCTCCCTCGATCTGATCGAGGAGCCGGCCTGCCTTCGCGTCCTCGTTATGCTCGTGGTAGCTCTCCAGCGGCACCTCGATCGCGAAGTGGCGGAGGAGCTTGAGCGTGTGGCGGGTGTCTTCGCAGAGGAGCCGCGAGCATCGGCGCATCGCGTCGAGGGAGCGGGGAGAGGCATCGGACAGATTTCCGATCGGCGTCGCGATCACGAGAAGCTTCCCCTCGCTCATGAACCGGCGATCTCCCGGATCGCATGGGACAACCGCTCGACGTCGCTCTCCGACGTATACATGGCCATACCGCAGCGCACCAGGCCGCCCTGGCTGGCGAGACCCAGCACCTCGACGGCCCGTCGTGCATAGAAATCTCCGTCCCAGGCGGCGATCCCTTTCCCGGCGAGCGCCCTAGTCACCTCGCCAGCGGCCACCCCGTCGATGGTGATCGAGATCGTCGGCGCGCGCCGCTCCGCGGCGAAGGGGGGTCCATGGAGAGTCACGCGCGGAAGATCGGAGAGTGAGTCGACGTACTTCCGCGCGAGCGACCCCTCGTGCTCTCGCAGGGCGGTCATCGAGGCGACGATCCGCTCCCGGCGGTTGCCGGTTCCGCCCCATGACGCGAGGTAGTCGATCGCCGCGCGGACGCCGGCCAGCGCCGCGTGGTTGAGGGTACCCGTCTCGATCCGCTCGGGAGCTCTCGATTCCTGGGTGATCAGACGGTCCGTCGGGATCTTCTCCAGAAGCCCGGGCCGCGAATAGAGAATCCCGACGTGCGGCCCGTAGAACTTATAGGCGGAGCAGAGGAGAAAATCGGGATCGAGCGTCTGCACGTCGATCGGAAAATGAGGCGCGTAGTGAACCGCGTCGACGAGGAGCCAGGCGCCGGCGTCGCGGCTCAGTGTCCGCGCTGTCGTGAGGTCGTTCACGGTTCCCAGAGCATTCGAGGCCCAACCCATCGCCACGAGCCTGGTCTTCCTGCCGATGATCGATTCGATCGGGCTGGTGTCGAGAGTGCCGTCGTGCCGGAGCGGAATCTCGCGGATGACCGCCCCCCGTTCCTCGAGCATCTTCCAGGGACCGCGATTCGCTTCATGATCGAGCTCGGTGAGCACGATCTCGTCGCCCGGCGCGATTGTTCTCCCGATTGCCCGGGCCAGGGCGAAATTCAGCGTCGTCATGTTCTGGCCGAAGGAAATCGTTTCCGGCCCGGCCGCACCGAGGAAATCAGCAGCTGCCGCGCGCGCGTCGAAGATCACCTCGTCCGTTTCGATGCTGGTCACGAATGCTCCGTGCGTATTCGCATTCGACGTTTCGTAGACCTTCGACACGGCATCGATGACGGAGCGTGGCACCTGTGTCCCGCCCGGGCCATCCAAATAGGCCAGCGGAAGCCCATTCGCGCCGATCCGGCTGAGACCGGGAAAGTCGTTTCGGGACGCCGAAAAATCGATCATCGCCGCGAGTTTACGGCAAGAACCGGGCGGCTGCGGCCGCCCTCCCGGCCCGCGATCTCCAATTGATATAGTTCCCTCATGAATCGCTCTGTTTCCCAGGACAAGCTCGCCTCCCTCTACCCGGCCCATCTGGCCACGATGAAAAGCCGCCACGATGCCGCCCTCGAATCGACGGGATACGATCACATCGTGATCTTCGGGGGATCGGAGCACATCGCGTTCCTCGACGACAACGCCTATCCCTTCCGCGTCAGCCCGCTCTTCAAGGCGTGGCTCCCGGTGACCGACAACCCGAACTGCTTCATCGTCCATACCCCGGGTAAAAGGCCGCAGCTCCTCTATTTCCAGCCCGTCGACTACTGGTATAAGCCCGCGGAGGATCCGGAGGGGTATTGGGTGGGAGAGTTCGATCTCCACCGGCTGGCGAAGCTCGAGGATGCGAAAGCGTTCATTCCATCAGGCCGCGTCGCATTCGCCGGCGAATGGGATCCTTCGTTCGGCAATTGGAATCTCACGAATCCGAACCCGCAGCCGCTGATCAACCGCCTCCACTACGACCGGGCCTGGAAAACCGAATACGAGATCGAATGTATGCGGCAGGCCAATCTTCTCGCCGCGCGTGGCCATCGCGCCGCGGAGCGCGCCTTCAGAGAGGGGGCGAGCGAGTACGAGATTCACCTCCAGTACATGCGCGCGACGAATCACAAGGAAGCCGAGCTTCCCTACGGAAACATCATCGCCTTCAACGAGCATGCGGCCGTTCTCCACTATCAGCATCAGGAGCGCGAGCGACCGAAGGATGTCCACTCGTTTCTGATCGACGCCGGCGCGACCTTCCACGGCTACGCCAGCGACATCACGCGTACCTGGTCGAAGGAGAATGACGAGTTCGCCGAGCTGATCGCGTCCGTCGACGCCTACCAGCAGGAGCTCTGCGCCGCGGTGCGGCCGGGGCTCGACTACAGGGAGTTCCATCTCCTCGCGCACCGCAAGGCCGCCGAGACGCTGAAAAAGCACGGATTCATCACCGTCGGCGCCGACGAGGCGGTCGAGACGGGCATCACCAGCGCGTTCTTCCCCCACGGGCTCGGGCATTACATCGGCCTGCAGGTTCACGACGTCGGAGGATTCATGTCCGACACCGAGGGGAACACCATCGACAAGCCGGAAGGGCACCCCTATCTCCGCCTCACGCGCGTCGTCGAGCCGGGACACGTCTTTACCGTCGAGCCGGGGATCTACTTCATCGGGTCGCTTCTCGAAGAGCTGAAGAATCGGGATGGGAAGGGCGTCGAGTGGGCTAAGGTCGATGCATTCCGCAAATACGGCGGGGTTCGGATCGAAGACGATGTGGTGGTCCGCGAGGAACGCCCGGAGAACCTCACCCGGGCCGCGTTCGCGGCAGGCTGATCGTTGCCTGCGCCAGCCAGGGTCCGGAACCAGGCCACGGAGAAAAACAGCAGATGGAGGAGCGATGGTCCGCACAATTCTGATTGCTCTCGCTGCATCCGCGGCTCTCGCGGCTCCGCCCGCGAGGACGCTTCCCGCCGAACAGGGGCGGGAGGTCCAATCGCTTCCAGGAGTCCTCGCTCAGCGCGCGCGGGTCGAACCGGTCAACCGGATGCTTCGCGACCGCCTGGACAATCTCCTTCCCCGCCTCATGAGGGAGGCCGGAATCGACATGTGGCTGCTCATCAACCGCGAGTACGCCGAGGATCCCGTCTATCTGACGCTCGTTCCGGAGCCGGTCTTCGCGGCTCGGCGGACCACCATGCTGGTCATCCATGATCCGGGTGAGGGGAAGGAGCTCGAGCGGCTGACCGTGAGCCGGTACGGACTCGGCGGCATGTACGAGCCTGCCTGGGGCGGAGGGACAGATCAGGAGCAGTGGGCGCGCCTGGCCGCGGTCATCGCGGAGCGGAATCCCCGGAGGATCGGGATCAACGTCAGCGAGCACTGGGCGTTCGGAGATGGGCTGAGCCGAAGCCTTCACGACCGGCTCGTTGCGGCGCTCCCGCCCGAGCTGCGATCGCGGCTGGTCAGCGCGGAGAATCTGGCGATCCGCTGGCTGGAGACGCGGACGGCCCTCGAGCTCGAGGCCTATCCCGGGATCGTCGCCCTCGCGCGCGGCGTCGTCAGCGAGGCGTTCTCGAATCGGGTCATCACGCCCGGCGTCACGACCACGGACGATGTCGCCTGGTACATCCGGCAGCGCTTCGACGACCTCGGGTTACCGATCTGGTTCATGCCGGATGTCAACTATCAGCGCTTCGGCGAACCCGTCGGTCTCGATGAGCCCTTTTTCTCGAAGGAAGGAATCATCCATCGTGGCGACGTGCTGCATACCGACGTCGGCATCACCTATCTGAGGATGAACACGGACACCCAGGAGATGGGGTATGTCCTCCGTCTCGGGGAGAACGACGTGCCGGAAGGATTGAAGCGGGCGCTTGCCGCCGGGAATCGCTGGCAGGACATTCTCACGTCAAATTTCGTCACGGGACGGACAGGCAACCAGACCCTCGCCGCCACCCGGGCGGCGGCGGAAGCGGAGGGGATCGTCTCCAGCACGTACACTCATCCTCTCGGCTTTTTCGGACATGCGCCGGGGCCGACCATTGGAATGTGGGACAACCAGGGGCCGACCCCGATTCGCGGCGACTGGAAGCTTTACCCGAACACGGCATACGCAATCGAAGGCAATGTCAAAGTGAGCGTCCCGGAATGGGATGACCAGTGGGTTCAGATCAAGCTGGAGCAGTCCGCGGTTTTCGACGGATCGAAAGTCTGGTACCTGGCAGGCCGGCAGACACGATGGCACATCGTCCACTGATGCGAGCCGCGGGTGCCGGCGTCGAACCATGAGCCCGCGCGCGAAAGCAAAGAGCGCCAGGAGGACCCGCCCCCGGGTTCCCTGGGCGCGATGGAGCGACGATCGGCTTCTCGATCTCCGGTTTTCCCAGCTCGGCATCGGAATCGAGCGAACCTGGCTGGAAGGATGTATTCAAGCTCTGGAGCAGGATTTCGATCGGAGAGGGATAAGGTTTCGTCCTCACTTCTGGCTCTCCCGCGAATGGTTCTCGCCTGAAGGGATTCCGGGAGTGGCGGTCCCCTTCTACCTCGCGCACCCTCGCCTGATGCGTCTGGAGCGATCGCAGATGCTCGAGGTCGAGGGGGGCTCGCGCGACGAATGCCTGAAGATTCTCCGTCACGAGGCGGGGCACGCGATCCAGCACGCCTTTCAGCTTCATCGGCTCCGCTCCTGGCAGCGGGCGTTCGGTCCCTCTTCCCGCCGCTATCCGAAATTCTATCGACCCAATCCCGCGTCGAAACGCTACGTACAACACCTCCGGCTCTATTACGCTCAAAGCCATCCGACAGAGGACTTCGCCGAGACGTTCGCGGTCTGGCTGCAGCCATCGGCGATGTGGCGACGGCGCTATGCGGGATGGCCGGCGCTCGAGAAGATCGAGTTCGTCGAGGAGATGATGTCCGAGCTGGGAGCGAAAGCGCCCGCCGTGCGGACGCGCCAGACCATCGAGCCGCTGAGCCGCCTCCGGATGACGTTGAGGGAACACTACGAGCAGAAGCGCGAGCTTTATCTGCGCAGCTACCCCGACACCTACGACCGCGATCTCCGCCGTCTGTTCTCCGACGAACCGCGCCACGCGCACTGCGAGCGCGCGTCAACGTTCCTGCGACGCAACCGACGCGAGATCCGGCAGCTCGTGTCCCGCTGGACCGGAGAGTATCAGTTCACGCTCGAGCAGGTGCTCGACGACATGATCGGCCGCTGCAGGGAACTGAAGCTCAAGGCTCCGGGAAGTGAGCGAAAGCTCCTCGTCGAGTTCGCCGTGCTGCTCACGGTGAAGACCATGACGTTTCATTACACCCGTCGCACATGGTTCGCGCTATGAAGAAACTGAAGATTGGCGTCCTCATGCATCCCTCGCTGATCCCTCCTCCGTCGCGGGAGGGTTTTTCGGAAAAGGAGATCGATACATGGAAGACCGAGTACGACGTTGTGTCGACGCTGCGGAAGCTCGGCCATGAAGTTCGGCCCGTGGGCGTCTACGATGACCTCGGTCCGCTGCGTGAGCTGATCGCTGAATGGCAGCCGGACCTCTTCTTCAATCTCCTCGAGGAGTTCCTCGGCGATCCCCACTTCGACTTCCACGTGGTTGGGTACCTGGAAATGAAACAGGTTGCGTTCACGGGATGCCGTCCGCGTGGATTGATCATTTCGCGCGATAAGGCGCTGGCGAAGAAGATCCTCCACTATCACCGGATCCGGGTTCCCAACTTCGTGGTGTTCCCGCGCGGCCGGAAAGCCAGGCGTCCCCGCGCGCTCTCCTTTCCTCTCATCGTGAAGAGTCTGACCGAGGAAGCCTCTGCGGGGATCGCTCAGGCGTCCATCGTGGATTCGGATGAGAAGCTGGCCGACCGGGTCGCCTTCATCCACGACAACATCGGGACGGATGCGCTGGTGGAAGAGTTCATCGAAGGAAGGGAGCTCTACGCCTGCGTGATCGGGAATCGCACGGCGAAAGTCCTGCCGATCTGGGAGCTGGTTTTCGAGAACCTATCCCCTGGGACCGCGGCCATCGCCACGGCCCAGGTCAAGCACAACGCGGAATACCAGCGGAAGCGTGGGATCTTTCAGCAGCCCGCGGACGATCTGCCGCCGGGGGTGGAAGAACGGCTGGTCAGAACGAGCCGGAAGATCTACAAGCTGCTTCAGCTGGACGGTTACGCGCGTCTCGACTTCCGGCTTCGGCCGGACGGGGAGTTCTACTTCCTCGAGGCGAATCCGAATCCGGAGATCGCCGAGACGGAGGAGTTCGCGTCAGCCGCGGCGGAGGCGGGGATCGAATATCCGCAACTGCTGGAGAAGATCGTCAAGCTGGCGCTGAAAAGGGATTGAGCGGAATCCTTCATCCCGAGCGTGAGCGAGGGATCTGGGGGGCGGGACGGGAGAGACGCGGCGATGGTGTAGGGCGCGAAGGAGTAGGTTCGCCGCCTTGCAGCCTGACTCGGAAAAAGCGTGGGTTCAACTCTCGCGCCGTACATCATCTCCGCGTCATGCGCGTCCCAACCCGCCCAGATCCTTCGCTCACGCTCAGGATGACGACGGCGGTTGTTGCCGGTCAGAGGCTGCCGCCTATCGCTGCACTTCGAGCGAAGGACCCGAATGATTCAGGATCTTCACGCCTCCGTCCGACCCAATGTACTGCACATGCATGAAAAGCGAGATGCGGTAGGTTCCGGGACCGAGATTCGAGGCGAGCTCCACCCCGTTCATCGTAACCTCGCCGGGACTTGCATCGAAGACCCGCTCGATCTCCTTCTCGATCGACCCCCCTTCCACCGAAACTTCGTAACGGACGAAGAGCGGCATGGAGATCATCTCGTTTCCCGCGGAGGATTGATCACTGAAGAGCTGCTCGCCGAAGTGAAGGCGCCACGAAGCATAGAGCGAATCGCCTCGGATTTCGGCTTCCCAGTCGAGAACTTCCGTATCCTCCGGGCCACGTTCGGCGGATGAGTCCTGCTCCCGGTCGTATCCCGCGGGAAGTCCGAGCTCCCCGAGGCGCCTCTTCGCCTGCATGCGGATTGCCCAATCGTCGGAGCGAAGTTGCTGATGGAGCGTATCGATCTCTCCGCTCGTTGCCTCCAGCGCCGGTGAGCGTTCGGCGGACATCAACCCGCTCGGCCACCCAGCCGCCGCCGAAGCCGCGACGGACCTTCCGCCGATTCCGCGTCCGCCTCGCCATTCGGCGATCAGCCGCGGAGCGACACGATGCAGCCGGTCATCGCCATACTCTGCGAACCAGACTTCGTTGCCGGTGACCGCGACGCCGCTCAGATACTCCAGTGGCAGCCTTCGCCGCTCGATCATCTTCGGCTCGCCGCCCGCGGGATCGAAAATGTAGACCGAGTCCGAGAAGACGTCGACCATCCAGAGATACTCTCCATCCCACGCAAGCCCCTGGCATCCCGCCGCAGGAGAGGGGTAGCGCCCTTTCCGCTCGAAGTCGCGTCCAAGGCGCGTCAGCCACTGAGGCCGATCCTCATCGGTGGTGTTCTTTCGGGTCGCCGTCCAGTAACCCTGCCCGTCCCACGCAAGGCAGTAAGAGTCCGCATCGGCTGGAATCACGTCGACGATCTGCAGGGTCTCCGCGTCGTGCAGAGTGAAGACGCGCGCGCTCCGTACACCGAGAGCGTCACCACGAGTCGTCGCGACGTAGAGTTCGCCGTTCCATGTCACGCCGTCGAAGCCGACTTTCTGGCCGTAACTCGACTCGAGCACGGGGATCTTCTCTGCGGCGACTTTTTCTCCGCGCCGTCGAAGACGGAGAAACCCCCACGGGTCGGAGCGGTTTGCAATCAGCATCTCCTCGCCCCGGGTGGCGAGGCCAATCGGACTGCCGGGAAGTTCCAGCACTTGATCGAACGGAGCCGACCCGCCCTGGAAGCGAAGAGTCCCCGCGCGCATGGGCGAGACGGCCCGGTATCCCCCTTCGATCCGTTGAAGGCGGGGGCGAATCTCTATCCACCACCAGGAGCCCACAGCGAGCACTCCGAGCACCAGGCCGATTGCGAGGGGGCGGAGAATCGTGACTTTGCTCGAGGGGGAAGGGTCAGGAGAGAGCTTTGATGGCGAACGCGGTGCGCGCTCTCGCCATTTTGCCGGGATGACACCGCATCGCGGACAGGCCGCCTCGCGGTCTGCGATCGATTCTCCGCATGCCGGACAGGGCATCGCCTCCTCCATCGGTCGGCTCGAATTGTCGGGCTCGCTTCGAATTATACGCTTCGGCTCGGTAGCGGGCAGAAGACACAATAATTTCCCTCAGCCCAGCAGCCGGAGCTGCGGGGTCCGCTTCGCCTCGAAGAACGCCCGGATCTCGTCGGCAGGTTTCTTCGAGACCAGCTCCCGCGGGGACTCGAGGAACCAGTCGGCTGGAAAGAAGCGCGTGTAGCTCTGCTGCGTGAACCGCTTGCAGAGGAGGGCGATCACGCCGATGTCCGTCTCGCTCCGGATCACCCGACCCGCGCTCTGAATCACCCTCGTCATTCCCGGCACCAGGTACGCGTACTCGAAGCCCGCGCCGTATCGATCGTCGTAGTAACGCTTGAGCAGCTCCTGCTCGAATGACACAGCCGGCAGCGCCGGCCCGACGACGAACACTCCCGACAGCATTTCTCCCTGGTAATCGATCCCCTCGGCGTACATCCCGCCCGAGACCGCCAGGATCAGATTCCCACCGTCGCGTGGGGAGCGAAGCGTATCGAGCAACGTCCGCCGCTCCCAGTCGGTCATGTCCGAACGCTGGATCAGCGTATTCTTCCGGATCGGGGGCATCCTGTCCGCGACCTCGCGCAGAAAGGCGTAGCTCGGAAAGAGCGCCAGATAGTTCCCCGCCGCCGCCTCCGACATCAGCGCGACGTGTGACGCGATCCGGTCGTAATGCTGCGCTCTCGATTTGTATGTCGTGTCGACCTCGGGAATGATCAGGATCCTTCGATTGTCCCGGGGGAAAGGGGAGGGGAGGGCCAGCTCGGCGGTCTTCTGTTCCGGAAATCCGAGAGTCTGGCGGTAGAAGTCGAACGGTTGCAAGGTGGCCGAGATCGCGATGACGGCATGGGCCGACTCGAGGATCGCCCCGATGAAGCGCGAGGGATCCTTGCAGAAGATCTTGAGTCGAAGCCCGCTCTCGCTCCGCTCCAGCATCCGGGCGAACTCTTCGCCGTCCTCCCCGAGAAGATTGGAAAAGCGGACGAGTGTGAAGTAGAAGTCGATGAGAGGATCCTCGGCCTCGGCGATGCGGTGCTCGATCTTCCAGCCGATATAGCGGAGGACGATCCGCTCCCAGCCCGATCTCTGTTCCATGAAGAGGCGCCGGCTCGGTTCGCAGAGAGCCTGCTGGCCGGCACCCTCCAGGCACTCCGACAGCTCGCCGATGTGCGTCCGCAGCTCGTCGAGGAGATCTTCCCATCCGTCGATCGGAAATGCAGGGCGCGATGCGAGGTGCTGGGCGACGCGGTCGAGGTCCTTCTCCTCGAGGATCGGGGAGTAGTAGCCGCGCGCCCGATCGACCAGATTGTGCGCCTCGTCGATGATCAGGATCGTGTCCGACCAGTCTCCCTCATCGGCCCACGCCTTGAGGCCTATGTAAGGGTCGAAGACGTAGTTGTAGTCGCAGACCACGACGTCCGCCTCTTCGAGGAGCTCGAGGGAGACCTCGAAGGGGCAGACCTCGGTGTCGCGAGCCATCTCGAACACGACGTCGGGATCGAAGTACGAGAGGTCGGCCACGATCCGGTCGCGAAGGCCGCTCTTCTCCATCTTCTCCGGATAGCGCGCGGCGAAGGGGCAGAAGTCCTCATGGCAGATCACCTCGGTGTGAGCGCACATCTTCTGCTTGGCGCGTACTCGGAGGGTCCTGAACGAGCCGTCGTTCAACATGGAGAACGCGGAGACCGCCATCTCCTGCTGGAGAACCTTGGGCGTCAGATAGAAGAGCTTCTTGCCACGGCGCAGCGTTTCGCGGAGGGCCGGATAGATCGCGCCGATCGTCTTGCCGATCCCGGTGGGAGCGGAGACCAGGAGCGCTTCCCGCTGACGGACCGCGCGACTGACCGCCTCGATCATCTCTCCCTGGAAGGGGCGTATCCCTTCGTAGGGAAACGGGAGATCCTCGGCGAAGGCTCGCTTGGCGATCCGAAGGTTCCGTTCCACTTCGATTCCGCTGACGAGCGTCTCGACGCTGCTCGAGAGTGCCTCCTGAACGTCCTCGCGGACGAACGGGGCGTCGACCACTTTCAAGTCGTTGGTGACCAGGTCGATGAGGACGAGCTGTGGGACGAACTCGTACTCGGCGTACTCCTCGCGCGTGGAGAGGAAGTACGCATAGAGCATGAGCTGGAAGAGATGGCGCTGCAGGCGGGCCGAACGGAAGAGGGCGTCGAGCTCCAGATCGAAGTGGAGCGACTTCACTTCTTCGATGGTGATGCGCTTCCGTTCGCGATCGATCGAGAGCCCGTCGACACGGCCGGAGATCTTCGCCTTCCAGCCGGCGGCCTCGCACTCGTGGATGACCCAGACTTCCGCTCTGTAGTTCGGATCCGCTGCCGCACGGTCGTCGGCGCGCCGGGTATGGATGTCCTGGCCGAGCCACATGCGTCGGAAGGAGTCGCCGCGATCGGCGCCGATTCGACGATGACCGGTATCGGCGACTAGGTCTCCAACCGAACAGGAGACCCGCCGCTCATCCCAGTCGATTTTCATCCAGGTCAAGTTTAACAGGGGATGAGAATTTAAAGGACGAACGCACGCAGAACGCAGAACGAAGAACGATGAAAGAGAGTCAAAGGATTGAACGCAGAACGATGAATCATGAGCCGAGGAGAGCCAGGCCGGCCCAGCAGGCTGGACGCCTGCGAAAGACAAACCTGGACACCGAACATCAAGCTGAGGGGACCAGGGAGCTCGACGCTGCCGCAGGTAGCCAATTGATCACCAGTTCCGGCTCTGCGTCTCCGTCATTCCTGGCACCTTTTCATCGTTCATCGTTCTCGTTCTGCGTTCATCCTTTGGCTCTCTTCCGTCCTCAGTCCAGCCGGTCGTCCAGGCGGTCCTGGTAAAACATCGAAGCGAGCGCGGCTATGACCGCCAGCACGATCAAGGCGACGAGCCAGGAAGTCTTTTTTCTTTGAGGCATGTCAGCAGTTCCTCCAGAGGGGCGTCAGTGCATGGCATGAGCCGGGGCGGACATTCTACGTCCGGTGGACGGGGGAAAGGAGGTGGAAGGGTTTTCGCAATGGACCGGGCGGGACCATAAAAGAAGAGGTGAATGATGCGTACGCGAATGATGATTCCTTTGATCTCGGCTCTCCTTTTGACAGCCGCCTGTGCCACCAATCCGGTTACCGGAAAACGGCAGCTCGCTCTGATCACCGAAGCCCAGGAAATTCAAATGGGCGCCGCGGCGATGCAGGACATCGAGCGGCAGATGGGCTTCTACCCCGACGCGGAGATGCAGGCCTACGTGAATCGCATCGGGCAGCAGCTCGCCGCGACCTCCGAGCGGCCGGAGCTCCCGTGGGAGTTCCGAGTCGTCGACGATCCGATGATCAATGCGTTCGCGGTTCCTGGCGGAAAGATCTTCGTGACTCGCGGGATCATGGCCCACTTCAACGACGAGGCGGAGCTCGCCTCGGTCCTCGGTCACGAGATCGGCCACGTGACCGCGCGCCATTCCGTCGAGCAGATGAGCAAGCAGCAGCTCGCCGGTCTCGGTCTCGGACTGGCCATGATCCTCAGTCCACAGGTCGCGCAGTTCGGCGATCTCGCCAACATGGGGCTTCAGCTGATGTTCATGAAGTTCGGACGCGATGACGAGCGGCAGTCGGACGACCTCGGACTCCGCTACATGACGGCGGCCGGCTGGGATCCCAACTCGATGCCGCCCGTGTTCGACGTGATCGGAGAAATCTCGCGGACCGAAACCGGCGGACGGGTTCCCGAATGGGCATCCACGCATCCCGATCCCGAAAACCGGGCCGGAAGGCTTCGCGACCAGATCGCGGCCATGGGAAATCCGCAGGGACGCACCAACGAAGCGGCATTCATGCGCCAGCTCGACGGGATGATGTTCGGGATGAACCCGCGCGAGGGGTACACGGTGGGATCGACTTTCATTCACCCCGACCTGCAGTTCCGCATGAACTTTCCGCAGGGATGGAAAATCCAGAACACCAGGCAGGCGGTCGTGGCGGCGAGCCCGCAGCAGGATGCTCTCGTCGGGCTGACTCTGGCGCAGGGAAGCGATGCCCGGCAGGCCGCACGGGCGTTCTTCAGCCAGCAGGGCGTGCAGGCCGGACAGGAAGTGCAGCCGAATACCTACACCTTCCAGGCTCAAACCCAGGGAGGGGGAATCGTTCAGGGCGTGACTGGTTTCGTTCCGCTCGGCGGGCGCGTCTTCCAGGTCATGGGCTATACCTCGCCGAACTCGTACAACCGGTACGCGAACACGTTCGCGAGCGTTTCGGCCAGTCTGCAGCGCGAGACCGATCCACGCTACATCAACGTCGAGTCGAAACGGATCGACATCGTCGAGGTACCTCGCGACATGTCGATCGCCGAGTTCGCGCGGAACTATCCTTCGACCGTCGATCTTCAGACTCTGGCCCTGGCCAACGGCGTGCTACGCGAAGGAGACATCCTCCGCCGGGGAACCCTGGCGAAGCGGATCGTTGGAGGACGACTGCCGGAACGATAAGGCGTCGCGATCGATCATGAGGGCGCGGCGAGGCGAAAGCCCGCTGCGCCTTTTTCGTTGTCCATCATCCGGAAAGATGAATCCGGATTCATCTTCCGGTTTCACTGTCACGACGGCTTCACACGCGGATTACATCGCAGTGAACGATGTCCTTTCGTTGCCCGATTCGTCACTGGAGGTTTGAACACGGACGAGCGATCGGCTGTTACGCTCATCAGCAGCTGAAAGACATCATGAGCATGGTTCCCGACAGCATCCAACCCACTCCCGCCCAGCTTCGCCGGCAGTTCTATGCGGTGAACGACGCATCTTTCGAGCTCATGAAGCGCCCCGACCATATTGCCGGCCGCCTTTCCTTTCAAACCGGGTCGAGCACGGTTCTTCTTCGACCCACGGACATTCAATGGTTCCGCGCGGAGAGAAATTACATCCGCGCCTACACTCGATTCGGTCAGCGTCTCATCAGGGGAGTGTTCGGCGACGACTCATTCACTCTCCCCGCCACACTCGGAAATCTGGAGAGCCGCCTCGAGACCGTCGGCTTCTGTCGGATCCACCGCTCCATCCTGGTCAACGTCCACCATCTGGTCGAGCTGCGGCGCCGCAGCCAGTACTGGAGCGTCGTGATGGAAGACGGGACCGAGCTACGCGTGAGCGACCAGTACCGCGCCGCCCTCCAGCAGCGCCTGTCGGCCTGAGCCGCGCGCATCGGAGCTGCCGCGGTCGCGGAGAAGGGCGGGGGTCATTCAGAGTGGGGGAACGTCGCGAGCGCCGGTGGAGCGGAGATGACTGTCGAGCACGAACTCGTGGGGGCATCGCGTGCGGGTGGGGGTCATTCAGAGGCCGCACGCGCCAGCCGAGCAGAATATGAAGTGGCGTCGCGGCCGAAGAATCTCAGCCGCGATAATCGCTGTCGGGTTCTTGTACACGCCCAGACGCGTTCGCACGATGCGACTGCACCGGCGCAAGAACCCGATGACGGTCTGCGCATTCTGAGATTCTTCGGCCGCGAGACCAGTCCTACCGCCACTGCGGGCTCCCGTGCGGCCTCTGAATGACTCCCGCGCCGCGACGAGTTTCGTGCTCGATGGGTCATTCGGGAATCCAATCGTTGAATTCGAATAAGTGAACGAGTGATCGCGAAAGTCATGTCGGTACGGCGTTTCGTCACCTGCGAAAAGTGCCGATTCGAAACCTTCGAAAGCCGATTCGGATCACGAGAGAGCGGATTCGCGACAAATCGGACGGAACGACTGTTTCGTGGTGGATCGATTGCTCCTGTGTCGGGACCGAAGCGGAACGACGCTTCTGAACCGTAAACGACAGGAGGGCAGCTTGTGAGAATGAAAAACCTATTGTTGAGTGGCATGATCTTCCTCATTGCCGCCGCTGGCTTCGCCCAGGGCTTCCAGATCGGAAGCATTCAGGGTGTGGTCACGGATGAGACCGGAGGGTCGCTCCCGGGAGTGACCGTGACGGTCACCAGCCAGGAGCGCGGAGTCACTCGCTCCGAGGTGACCAACATGAACGGTCGCTACCGTTTCGCCTCCCTTCCGCTCGGGCAGTACCGGGTCGAGGCGGAGCTGTCCGGCTTCCAGACCGCGACGCGGTCGAACGTCCTGGTGCAGTCCGAAAAGACGACCGAGATGGACGTCACACTGAGACTGGCCGCGGAGACCGCCGAGATCACGGTCACGGCCGAGAGCCCGATCGTCGATCGGACCAACGCGACCCAGACCACGCGCATCTCCACGGATGAGTACGAAAAGGCTCCGATTGGCCGCAGCTACCAGTCGGTGATGGTTCTCGCTCCCGGAGTGTCGGATCCCCGGGGGACGGGCAATCCGAACTCGAGCGGCGCTCTCAGTTCCTCGAACCAGTACCTCTTCGACGGAGTCGACGCGACGGATCCCACGACGGGAACCTTTGGGTCGAATCTGAACTTCGAGGCCATTCAGGAAGTCAACGTCTACACCAACGGCGTCTCGGCCGAGTACGGCCGGGCCACCGGAGCGATCGTCAACGTCATCACCAAGTCGGGGACCAACGAGCTCGAGGGCTCCCTGAAGCTGATCCAGACCAACGACGACTGGAACGCGCAGAACAAGACGATCAACCAGGCGACCGGAGCCTCCTTGGCCCGCCAGAAGGTGGACGTGGACAATAAGCGGTACGCCGGAACCCTCGGCGGACCGATCTGGCGCGACCGCGCCTGGTTCTTCGGCGCGTACGAAGAGTTCGCCCAGACGGGAGCCAACCAGACGACCATCCTGACCAACGAGGAATGGTCCTCCAACCCCTACCTCGAGTTGCACAACTACCGGGTCACCGCGCAGATCACTCCTTCGCACCAGATCTGGGCGAAGTACGCTGAAGACCCATTCACCGGCATCGCCCGGGGCGATTACTTCGCCTCGAACGGAGACCTCTATTCGGTCGTCACCCAGGGTCAGCTCGGCGATCACCAGGCCGTGCAGTACTCCGGCGTGATCGGCAGCCGCCTGTCGCTCGAGGCGATGTACGCCGAGGCGACGAGCTCGATCATCGTCGGAAATTACCGGGCTCCCGGGCCGTTCGACGGTGGCTCGGCGGTATTCAACCTCAATGTGAACCGCTACATGAACGGGCTCTACTTCGCGACGGGCGACAACATTTCCCGCCCCCGCGAGCAGATCAACGCAGCCGCGACCTATTTCGCCAGTTTCGGCAGCGACACCCACGACCTCAAGGTCGGTGTCGACATCCAGGATTACAAGTCGATGTCCCTGCTTCGCTTCACGAACAACCGCCTTTACGAAGTGTTTTTCAATCCGGTCACATACGACTTCGACAAAACCAAGGCGGGACAGTACCGCTACGACTTCGCCGATCTCGGTCCGCAGACCTCGTCGGGCGGGGTCGATTCGATCTACCTTCGTGACAAATTCACCGTGGGTCCCCGCATCAACATCGAAGCGGGCGTCCGTTTCGAGGACCAGAGCGGAGCGAATGACCTCGGCGTTCCCGTCGTCGACTCCCAGGTTATCTCCCCCCGCCTCGCGGGAACCTTCGACATGACGGGCGACGGACGCACGCTCCTCACCGCGACCGCCGGTCGCTTCCATGACTTCATCCTGCAGACCTTCATCGATGGCTACGCGCAGACTGTGCAGCGCGGAATCTATGACGTCTACGGCTGGGATGTTCCCTCGCAGCAGTGGGTCTTCGTCGAGTCGGTCAATCCAGTCAGCGGCGGAATCGATCCGAACCTGAATCTGAACCCGACCTACACGGACGAGATCACGATCGGCCTGCAGCGGCAGATCGGATCCACCATCGGAGTTGGAATCCGCGCGATCACTCGCGAATGGAATGACCTCGTCGATGACTTCCGGCGCTATGACGCCAACGGCGCGCTCCAGGTGGATTACGAGAACTCGGCTGACGCCGAGCGGAAGTACAACGCGGTCCAGACGACCTTCGAGAAGCGCTTCTCGCGCAACTGGTCGCTGCTCGCGAACTACACCTACTCGAAGTCGGAAGGAAATCACTTCGGAAACACGACTTCCGGCGTGAACAACTTCGCCGATGCGACCTGCCGCGGAGTCCTGGATCCGACCCTGGGCGACATGCCCTGCTCGGAAGCCATCGCCACGCAGTATGGCCGCGCTCTCTATGACTACCCGCACCTCATCAACCTGCTCGGAACCTATGCCCGCCCGATCGGCCCGGTGAACCTCAGCCTCGGAATCGGCGGCAACTACATCTCCGGCCAGAACTACTCCAAGACCGGAGCGGTCAACGTGATCAACCCGGTCACCGGAGCCGTCACCGGAAACACGATCACCTATTACTACGACGGCTTCGGTTCCGAGCGTCTGGACGACATCTGGCAGCTCGACACCGCCATCGAGGCGACGTATCGGATCTTCGCCGACGTCGAGCTCGGCCTGAAGGGCGAAGTGTTCAACGTCACCGACCAGCAGGAAGCGCTCGTCGCCAGCCAGACCACCTGGTGCAACGCCGACACCGCCACCTGCGCCACGCAGCGCCAGCGCCACGGGATGCAGACGGCACGCGGCGCGTATCAGCTTCCCCGCAGCTTCCGCATCACCGGTCTGATCCGCTTCTGATCCACTGCTTCATCGCAGTGAGAAACGGGGCTCGAAAGAGCCCCGTTTTACTTCGTCCTCCCGTGCGGCCTCTGAATGACCCCCCTCCCCCCGCGGTGTCATTAGAAGGGGAAAGTCGCGATGGCAAGCGTTCGAGCGTCGAGCAAAGACTCTGCTCAGGATTCAACATTCAGCCTTTGCCTCCCCTCGTGATTGAATACTTCCATGCGCGACGAGGACCGCCCGCTCAGCGACGATATCCACCTTCTGGGTGATCTGCTGGGGGAGACCCTTCGGCAGCAGGAGGGCGAGCAGCTCTTCGATCGGGTCGAGACCGTCCGGGCGCTGTCGAAGAGCTGGCGAGGAGGGGCGCACGGCGACTTCGACAAGCTGGCCCGGTATCTCGAAGGAATGAGCGCCGCTGAGGCTCTGCCGATCGCGCGCGCGTTCTCCCATTTTCTGAATCTCGCCAACATCGCCGAGCAGCATCACCGTATCCGCAGGCGCCGGGCCTATCAGAAGGAGGGCGCCTCCCCTCAGCCGGGCTCGTGCGAGGAAGTTCTGGCCCGCCTGCGCCGCGAGGGAGTGTCCGCCGAACGGCTTCGCAAATCGATCCTGACGATGAACGTCGAGCTGGTGATCACGGCCCATCCCACGGAGATCAGCCGGCGGACCATCCTCCACAAGCAGATGGATCTGGCCGACCTCCTCGCGCGCAAAGACCGGAATGACCTGACCACGCCCGAAAAACGCGAGACGAAGGACGAGATCGCGCGGACGATCACCACCCTGTGGGAGACGGACGAGGTTCGCCACGAGAAGCCGACGCCGCTCGACGAGGTTCGCGGCGGCCTCTATGCCTTCGAGCAGACGATCTGGGAAGCAGTTCCTCGTTTCATGCGGCAGCTCGACCAGGCTGCGGCGGATCACGCGGGCGGGCCACTGCCGATCGACTGCGTGCCGATACGGTTCGGCTCCTGGATCGGGGGCGACCGCGATGGGAATCCGAACGTCACTCCAGAGGTAACGCGGGATGCCGCGCTCCTGGCGCGCTGGGTGGCCGCGGATCTCTTCGAGCGGGAAATCGAGGAGCTCCGGGGGGAGCTCTCGCTGACCGAGGCGTCCGCCGAGCTGGGCGAACGGGTGGAAGAGGCGCGAGAGCCATATCGGGCGATCCTCCGCGCAGTGCAGAAACGCCTCGCGGCTTCACGCCTCGAGATCGAACGGCAGCTCGATGCGGTGCCTGCACCCCTGAACGGAGATTCTCCCTATTGGAAGAACGAGGACTTTCTCGAGGATCTGATGCTGGTCTGGCGCTCGCTCGAAGAGACGGGCAACGGTCTCATCGCTCGCGGGCGGCTTCTCGACGTGATCCGTCGCGTCTACGCTTTCGGGCTGCCACTGGTGCGGCTGGACATCCGCCAGGACTCTTCACGCCACTCTTCCCTCCTCGACGCGGTAACGCGTGCGGTCGGAGCCGGAAGATGGTCGGAGTGGGACGAGCAGCGCCGGCTCGCATTCGCTGTTGAAGAGCTCCAGAATCCCCGCCCGCTGATCCCGCATGGAATCGAGCTCCAAGCCGAAGATCGCGACGTTTTCGAGACTTTTCGGATGCTCGCGACGATGGAACCAGAGTCGCTCGGGGCTTACGTGATCACCATGGCGTCGACGGCCTCGGACGTGCTGGCCGTCGCTCTGCTGCAGAAGGAAGCGCAGATCGAGCATCCGCTCCGGATCGTGCCGCTCTTCGAGACGATCGATGATCTTCACCGGGCGGGCGACACGGTTCGCGCTCTCTTTGCGATCGGGCCATACCGCGAGTGGTCGAACGGGCGTCAGGAAGTCATGGTCGGCTACTCCGACTCCTCCAAGGATGGTGGGCGGCTGGCGGCGGCTTGGGAGCTGTACAAGGCGCAGGAAACGGTCGTGGCCGCAGCGAAGGAGAGCGGCGCAGAGCTGACGCTGTTTCACGGTCGGGGAGGTTCGGTGGGACGTGGAGGTGGACCGACCTGGCTCGCCATCGCCTCGCAGCCCGCCGGGTCCGTGGACGGCCGCCTGCGGGTCACCGTGCAGGGAGAAATGATTCAGGCGCAGTTCGGTCTGGTCGGAATCGCCGAGCGCAACCTCGAGCTCTATTCGATGGCCACGCTCGACGCGACATTGACGAAGGCGAAGCCGATTCCCGATCCATCGCGGGATCTGATGGACGATCTGGCCAGCGCCTCCCGCTCCGCGTACCGCTCCATCGTCTACGAGCGGCCCGAGTTCATCGATTACTTCCAGCAATCGACGCCGGAGGGAGAGTTGGGAGAGCTGAACATCGGAAGCCGGCCGGCCAGAAGAAAAAAGGGAACGCGAGGCGTCGAAGATCTACGCGCGATTCCCTGGCAATTCGCCTGGACCCAGACTCGCCTTCTCCTGCCGACCTGGCTCGGCGTGGGGGAGGCTCTTCAGGGGGCGATCGCCGATGGGAAGCTCGATCTTCTGCGCGAGCTCCATCGGGACTGGCCATTCTTCCGCTCGACGATCGATCTGATGGAGATGGTGCTGGCGAAGACGGATGCGCGAATTGCCGAGCATTACGAGGCTCTGCTCGCCGAGCCTTCGATCCACGCTCTCGGCAGGGAACTGCGCAGCCGGCTCGAGACGACGGTCGCGACGGTCCTGCAGGTGACCGGCCGGGAGGCGCTTCTGGAGGAAAACCGGGTCCTCCGTCGGTCGATCGACGTCCGCAATCCCTACGTCGACCCCATCAATCTGGTGCAGGCCGAGCTGATCCGCCGTTACCGGCAGAAGAAGGACCGGGCGCTCTGGCATGCCCTGGTGGTGACGGTCAACGGCGTCGCCGCCGGAATGCGGAACACGGGATAGGCCGAAGAACTTCAACATTCAATTACACTGCGGGCGTTTGAATCGACACCCCGACTTTCACTCTTCGTTCTGGCTGCCGGGCGCTCATCTTCAGACCGTATGGGGGAGCCTGGCTCGGCCGCGGCGGCTGATCGACTACAGGCGGGAGACGCTTCCGACCCCGGACGGGGACGAGATCCTCATCGATCACGTCGATGTTTCCGGGGCCCTGGGGCGATGCATTCTTCTGCACGGGCTCGAGGGAAGCTCGTACTCGGTCTACATTCAGGGAATGGCGTCGCTTCTGGCCAGCCAGCGCATTTCGGCTTCCGTCCTCAACTTCCGCTCATGCGCCCGCGATCCTCGCCGGCTCTCTTTCCGCATCCCGAATCATCGTCCGCGCCTCTATCACTCCGGAGAAACGACCGACTTCGATCATCTGGCGTCGACGCTCGCTTCCCGCCAGCAGGAACCGCTCTTCGCGATCGGCGTCTCCATGGGAGGAAACGTTCTCCTCAAGTGGCTCGGCGAGCATCCCGACCAGTCGCTGATCCGGTCCGCTGTTGCGATCTCCACTCCTTACGACCTCGGGGCGGGAGCGGAGTTCCTCGAGCGCGGTCTCGGTCCGTTTTACGTCGGCATTTTCCTCCGGACCTTGCGGCTGAAGGCGGTCTCGGTCGCGGAGCGTTTCTCGCTTCCTCCGGAAAAGCTCAACGTCGAAGGCGCGCGGAAAGCCCGTTCATTCCGTGAGTTCGATGACGCGGCGACCGGACCTCTTCATGGCTTCACCGGAGCGGACGACTACTATCTCCGGGCAAGCTCGATCCGCGCGATCGACAGGATCACGACTCCCGCTCTCTGCATCAGTGCTGAAGACGATCCCTTTCTTCCGAGGCGAACGCTCGAGGAGGTGAGGGAGCGAAAAAGCGATCAGGTAGAGCTGGTGACGACCCGTTTTGGCGGACACACCGGCTTCGTCGGCGGCCTTCCCTGGAGATGCCGCTACTGGGCGGAGGAAACCGCGGTCAGCTGGCTGTCCGGATTTCGTTGACTGTAGAGGGCGAATGGCGTCATTCAGAAGAGCCCGTCCACTCCTGCCACCGTTCGGCGAGCAGGACGCCCTCGCTGGAGCTGAGACGAGGCCGCAGCGACTTGATCCTGTCATCCGGGCCGGGATGAGTCGCGCCGAGCTGGCGGAGCGTGGAGCTCTTTCCGGAGAGTTCCGCGAGCGACTCCAGAAATCCGAGGTAGGCGGCAGACTGGTACCCGGCGGCTCTGGCCAGATCGGCGCCGATCCGATCCGACTCCAGCTCCTCTTTCCGTCCGAGGCCGGTGGTGAAGAGCTTTTCGATGGCGAGGTCGCCGATCTTCCTCGCGACGTCATCCGTGAGCCCGCCGGTACCCAGCTCGGACTGCGCGGCGTTCAATCCCTCGGTGATCGTCTGAGCCCTGCGAACCTCGTTGAGGATGTGTTTTTCGGTCGCGTGGGCGATCTCGTGACCGAGCACCCCTGCGAGCTCCGCCTCCGATTGAATCAGCTCGAGAGCCCCCGTGGTGATGAAGAGGTACCCGCCGGGCGCCGAGAACGCGTTGACGGTGTCGGTCTCGAGAACCGCGAAGTGCCAATCGAGCGTAGGCCGGGAAGAATAGGCGGCGACGGTATTACCGACGAGGGTGACGTACTTCTGCACCGTCTCGTCTTTCGAGAGTGGATAGGTCGCGAGAATGCGCGCCGCGATGACCCGGCCGATCTCGATCTCTTCTTCCTCGGTGAAGTCCTTGGTGGCGGCGAGCGCAACGGAGACCCCTTTTTTCAATTTCCCCGCTTTGTTGAGCAGATCGCCGAACTGCGCGTGCGCGGACTGAGTGAACAGGAGGATCGTTACTGCTGCGAGGAGTGTTTTCATCGTGAACCTTCCCGGCTGCCGCCGACTCTACCGCTCTGCTGAAACTCCAGGAGGGCCTCGCCCATGCTTTCCTTCCAGGCAGCGTCGCGCTCTTCCAGCTGCTGAAGAGCATCGTAATCGCCGCCGTCGGCGAGCTTGGTGACCGGCTTCACGCCGCGCCCCCCGGCGGTCGCCGAGACTTTTCTGTCCGAAGGTCCGAGGAGGTTTCCAGCCAGCCTGGAGATCTGCGAGGTCGCCGTGGTCTTGGGCCGGACCGTATAGAGCGAGGCATCGACCGAAGCGGGCTTCTTCAGGCCAGTTCGGGTGACGAGATAAGTCTTGCCGCCCGCGGCGATTTCGACCGACAGGGGTGCGTTGCCGTCGTACTTGTAGGATGCCTTCGCGCCTGGGTAGGTATAGATGGAAGTCCTGCCGCCGCTCAATTCAGTCTTCGAGGAGGTGGACGCCGTGTAGGGGAGGAGGAGCGCCGGGGCGATCAACGACTCGATTCCACCATCATGGGAGGCGAGCTCCACGTCTCCGCCGCTTCTCTTCACCCAGACCTTGGAATCCGTGCCGACGAATACGACCGGAACCTGGCCGCTCTTCCACTCGGCGCGGACCGACTTGCCGTCGGTCAGTAGCGCGATCGTCGCGACCTGCGCGCCGCCGCTCGACACTGTCCACTGGGATTCCGAGGCTGCCGGAAAAAGGGGGGGAGCCGCGTGCGCCAGAAGAGCCACCATCACCAGAATCACGACAACCGCCGCCGCTTCCGTCCGTTTCATGAGCCCGAGCCTCGTATCTCGTAGATTTTTACGGCGAGTTCTTTTCCCTTGACCTTGACTTCATCGAGGTAGAAGGAGGGAATGTCGCTTCCCATCCGCTCTCTGGTCGATTCGCTGACGATGATCTCCGTCCCGAAATCCTTGTTCTTCCCCTCGAGTCTCGAAGCGAGGTTGACCGCGTCTCCGATGACCGTATATCCGAAGACCTGCCTCGATCCGATGTTCCCAACCACGGCCTCCCCGGTGTTGATTCCGATGCCGATGCGGATGGCCGGCTTTCCCTCCGGCTCCCAGAGCGCCCGCAGCCGCGCCGTCTCCTCGATCATCTCGATCGCGCAGAGCACGGCCTTGCGCGGATGCTCCGGCTCGGAGGCCGGCGCGTTCCAGAATCCCATGACCGCGTCACCGATGAACTTGTCGAGAGTCCCTCCGTGACGCAGAAGGATGTCGACCATCCGGCTCAGGTACTCGTTGAGCATCTCCACGACTTCTTCCGGCTCCGATGCTTCCGAGATCGAAGTGAAGCCGCGGATGTCGGAAAAGAGGATCGTGAGGTCGCGCCGCTCCCCTCCGAGCCGTACGCGATCGGGATGCTCGAGGAGGTACTCGAGGATTTGCGGAGAGACATAGTGGCCGAAGGTCGACTTGAGCTGGAGAGTCTGCCTCTGCTCGGCAATGAAGCGCATGACGGTGATTGCAATCCACGCCACCAGGATCGCGATCGCGGGACCGATCGACCGGATCACGATTCCGTTGCTCAGGGCGACCGCGCCGGCAATGAGCCAGGCGGCGGCGAAGCACGCCGCCCAGGCGAACGCCGCGAGTTGAGAGCGGATCGCGAAGACGATCGCTCCGAACGCAGCGGTCGCCAGAACCATGAACGTTCCGATCAGAAAGGGGCTCGCTTCGCGGTTGAAGCGGCCGTTGATCAATGCATCGAGGGCGTTCGCATGGATCTCGACCCCGGCCGACGTCCCCGAGAGGGGAGTGGGGCGCAGGTCGAGTCCGGTGGCGGTGAACCCGACCAGCGCGATCTTTCCCTCGAAGGTCTCGCGCTCGAACTGTTCAATGGTCTCGAGGGGAATCGATCCTTCTTCGCGGGCCAGGGAAGCGACGATCACGCGATCGAAGTCCACGACCGGGTACTGGACGAGATCTGGCTCCGAGTCCGCCGCGTGCCACCGGATCACCATGGTCCCCGCGTCGTCGACCGGAATCGAGAGCGGTCCGAGCGACAGCCACTGAGATCCATCCTGCTGCCGCCACGCCGCCGGACCTTCGATGCCGGAGAAGGTCATGGCTGCGGCCACGGCGAGGGAGGGGATGAAGCGCTCTCCTTCGATCCGTTCCCCGAGGCTGTACCGCCGCGCGACGCGCTCTCCGGTTGCGGGAGCGTAGCGGATCGATCCAATTCGAGCCGCAGTCCGGAAAAGAGGGTGAGGCGGAAGCGCGTCCACTCGTGGAATCGACGAAGGTGAATTCTGAATGGTGAGCAGCTTCTCGTCGAGCTCCTCCGGCCAGGCAGCGCGACCCTGGCCCGGCGGTTCGGTCTGGATTCCGAGAATGGTGGGGAAGCTGCCGAGCTCCTCCGAGAAGCGGCGGTCCCCGGCGGGATCGGTGAACGATTCTTCCTGGAAGACGAAATCGAAGACGACGCCCTTCGCTCCGCCGCGCCGCGCCTCTTCGATGACCCGCCCCATCAGCTCGCGCGACCAGGAGGGCTGGCGGCCGTAGAGTGGCTCCAGCGACGAGATGGATTTTTCGCTGATCGCAACGATGACGATCCGGTCATCGGGCGGTTCCCGCAGAGCGATCCTTCGCGACAGGGCGTCGTAATGAAGCCATTCGAGCCCGAAGAGAGAAGGGGAGAGCGCCGTCAACGCGCCGATCAATGCCGCGGCAGCCAGACCGATGAGCGCCCCGTGGGCAGCTCGAGGAACGCGAAGAGTCACGAGGCGATTGTAGTGCCACTGTACCGCCGGCCTTCGGCCGGTCGCCAGCACACGCGGGCTCACGCGGGGCCACTGTACCGCCGGCCTCCGGCCGGTCGCCATGAACACGCGGGCTCACGCGGGGCCACTGTACCGCCGGCCTCCGGCCGGTCGCCAGCACACGCAGGCTCACGCGGTGGCTTTCTCTGTTTTCGAACGGGAACCTGCTTCGCATCCCAGCCGGCTGAAGGCCATCTGCCACAGAGCAAGCCGCCATTTGTAAAACGCGTGAGCCCGCACGTGCGTGGCGACCGGCGGGACGCCGGCGGTACTCTCCCCCGCGGCTATGCGGGCCTGTGGGGCTCGAGGGGCGGACCGCTGCAGGATGTCGCGACCGCGTAACATGGGGCCGACCCGTGTCGAATCCTGCTCCGCCGGCTCCCGCGCGACTCGAGGCCCTCGATGTGTTCCGAGGCGCCACCGTCGCTGCCATGCTGCTGGTCAACGATCCGGGGAGCTGGTCTCATATCTACGCCCCCCTTCGTCACGCCGAGTGGCATGGATGGACTCCCACCGATCTGATCTTTCCTTTCTTCCTTTTCATCGTCGGGATCACGACGCATCTCTCGCTGGAGGGAGGCCGTCGACGAGGAGCGAACGACCGGGAGATGACCGTCCGGATCATCCGGCGCGGCGCAATCATCGTTCTCCTGGGCCTTCTTCTGAACGCCTTCCCCTTCTATACATGGGGTGAGGTGCCCGGGAATCCGGATCCGACCTTCATGGAGAGGGTCGTCGACCGCTTTCAGCGAATGCGTTTTCCTGGCGTGCTTCAGAGAATCGGCGTCGCCTACGTCGCTGGGGCGCTACTAATCTTGCGGACCACTCTTCGGCAGCAGATTGCGATCACGGCGGCTCTCCTTCTCGGTTACTGGGCAGCCATGACCCTGATCCCCGTTCCGGGCACCGGCCAGCGCGGAGCGACTCTCCTCGATCAGCCCGGGATGGTTCTTTCAGCATGGCTGGACCGGCAGGTGTTCGGCCCTCATCTCTGGGTGCAATCGAAGACGTGGGATCCAGAGGGGCTCCTTTCGACGATTCCGGCCATCGGGACGGTGATCCTTGGAGTGCTGGCAGGGCGCCTCATCGGAAGCGGGCTCCCTCTTCGCCAGCGTGTTGGGCGGCTCGCGATGTGGGGCGGAGCGGGAATCGCTGCCGGGCTCGTCTGGGGGATGGTCTTCCCGATCAACAAGCCACTCTGGACGAGCTCCTACACATTGTTCACCGCGGGAGCCGGCGCCGTCGTGCTCGCGCTCTGCCTCTGGGCGATCGAAATGAGAGGAAGCCGCTGGTGGACGCCGCCATTCGTCGCATACGGCGTGAACCCGATGATCGCCTTCGTCGGCTCAGGCCTGATGGCGAGGCTGATCTACTCTCTTTTGAAAGTTCAGTTCGAGGGAAGAGCCGTCCCCCTCCAGGCTGCGATCTATCGCGTCGCCTATGAGCCATGGCTGCCGCCGGAAGCCGCATCGCTGGCCTTTGCGATTTCCTTCGTTCTCGTCTGGCTCGCGATTCTGTGGCCGCTCTGGCGACGGGGTCTGATCTTCAAGGTGTAGTGCTGGATCGAGGGATGGCCGGCTTCATGATTCCGAAACCGCGCGCGACGACACCCGGAATGGTGACCGGGAGACGACCCGTCATCGCCGTCTCTCCGAAGAGAGCCCGCGCGGCCGCACGCTGCATGAGGGGCTGGGGTCCGTATGCCGCGATGAAGGTATCGAGCGAGGGAACGTCGCGTAATAAATAGGGAGTGCCGAATGAGACGCCGATCAGGGGCGGGACTTTTTCGAGCGACGCGATTTTCTCGAATAGCTGGAGCGCGACAGGCGGAACGGAGACTCGTCCTTCGCCCGAGCGTGCCCGTACCGTGAATGACACGAGAACCCGATCGGCGGCCGCGATGCTCTCGAGAATCGCGGGAATCTCGCTTTCGGGAGTCCGGCGGTCGATCGCGAAATGCACAGGGGGAGTCGCGAGCAGAGAGCTCAGCGCGCTCGAGAAGGCGGTGATCGGAGAACGGGCCTCCTGAAAGTCCCCGACCAGGAGATGGACGAGTCGTGCATCGCGCCGCAGCGGCAGCGTTCCTTCCTTCTCGCGCACCAGAGTCAAGGCCTTGCTGGCGATCTCGGCGCCGAGCTGCCGGTATTCGGGCGAATCGAACGAGCGGAAGATCGCTGCAGGATCGTAGGGGACTGCCTTGATCCTCCGTTTCGCCGCGAGGATTCGCTCGACGGACGCATCGATGCGCGCCTCGCTGAGCCGCCCCTCGATGACGGCAGTCTTCAGCGCATCGATCGCGCGGTCCGGGTCCGCCGGTTTCAGGACCTGATCATTGCCCGCCTCGATCGCTCTCACCGCGGCTTCGCCGGTTTCGAAGTGATGTCCGATTCCTCCCATGTCCAGCGCATCGGCCACGATCAATCCTCGGTATCCCAGTTCGCCTCGGAGGATTCCCTCGATGATCGGACGCGAAAGCGAGGCCGGCCACGTTCCGCTGCGCGTCACCTCGGCCTCGTCCACGTGGTAAGGATTGTTCTTCTGAGGAACGCCGCGGACCGGAGCGGGTGTCGGGTCGAGGCTCGGAACGGAGAGGTGGGCGGGCATGATCGCCGCCACGCCGCTTTCGATCGCGGCCCGAAAGGGAATCAGTTCCAGCGACTCGATCCTTTCACGGCTCGCTTCGAGGACGGCCAGCGAGCGATGCGAGTCGGTCGTCGTGTCGCCGTGTCCGGGGAAGTGCTTCGCCGTGGCGAGCGCTCCCTGGGATTGAATCCCCCGAATCGTCGCGGCAACGAAGTCGGCAACCGACTCGGGATCCTCGCCGAAGCTGCGGACGTTGATCACCGGGTTGTCCGGGTTGTTGTTCACGTCGGCGACCGGCGCGTAGATCTGATTGATGCCGACGAGCAGAGCCTGTTCCGCGGTCGCGCTGGCCGCGGCCTCCGCGAGCGCGAGATCCCCGGTCGCGGCCACGGCCATGGCCCAGGGGAAAAAGGTCGCGTCAGGAAACCGCATCCCGATCCCCGCCTCGAGGTCCGCCACGATCAGAAGAGGGATTTCTGCCGCTTCCTGCAACCGGTTGCTCATCCAGGCCAGCTCCATGACTCCGGAGCTGTACCAGATCACTCCCGAGACGTGACGCTCGCGAACGAGCCGGAGGAGCCTCTGGAATCCGGGAGACTGCTCGTTCATGAACATCCCGTCGGCCCCCACCACGACGAGCTGGCCGATCTTCTCGTCGAGCGTCATCGAGGCGACCGCTGGAATCGGGTCGGGATTCACATCCGCCGGGGAGCTCGAGCATGCGAGGAGAAAGAAGAGGAAGAAAGCCGCCAGCGGACGCATGACTCGCCATTGTAGAGGAGGGCTGCACCCGTCCCTCCCGGGCGCCATTCGGCGATAGACTTCACCCATGCGCGCACAATTCGCTCTTCCTCTCCTGGCCATCTCTCTGACCATCGCAACCTCGGCCTACGCACAGCGCACGGCCAAGCCGCCATTGCACGGAAAACGATGGATGGCAATCACCGGCAAGCCTCTGGGCGCAACGGCTGGCGCGATGACGTTTCAGAAAGGAGGGAACGCCGTCGACGCCGCCGCCGCGATGCTCGCGGCGACGTCGACGATGTGGGACACGCTCGGATGGGGCGGCGAGACCCAGGCGCTGATCTTCAACCCGCACACCGGAAAGGTCATCGGGATCAACGGCCTCGGCGTTGCCCCGACCGGCGCCACGCCGGACTTCTTCCGTGTCCAGGGAATGCGGTACCCCCCGGAGTTCGGGCCGCTCGCAGCGACGACGCCAGGGACGCCCGGCGCGCTGATGACCATGGTCGCGGAGTGGGGAACGCTCTCGCTGGCTGAGGTTCTCGCGCCTGCCATCGATCTCGCGGACGGCTTCCCCATCGAAGCGCAGCTGGCGGACACAATCGAGCGGAGGAAGGACTACATCAAGCAGTGGCCCTACTCGAAGGCGCTCTTCCTGCCGAACCTCGGACGCTCCACCGCGCCCGAGCCGGCTGCACCGCAGGGGGGTGGCCCAACGCCGATCCACGATCGTCCGGTCGAGGCGATCCGAAACGTCACGCGCGAAGGCCCGGAGCCTGGATCGATTTTCCGCCAGCCGGATCTCGCGGCCACGCTCCGGAAGCTGGTCGAGGCGGAAGCCGACGCGCTGAAAGCGGGGCAGTCGAGGAAGGAAGCGATCTACGCTGCCTATCGCCGTTTCTACGAAGGCGACATCGCCGACGAGATCGTCAGGTCGACGCGGGAACAGGGGGGACTGTTCACGAAGAGCGATCTCGCGGATTGGCGGGTGAAGATCGAGGAGCCGCTGAGCACGAGTTATCGCGGCATCGACGTCTACAAGCTCCAGGTCTGGACGCAGGGTCCGGCGATGCTGCAGGCGCTCAACATTCTGGAGACTTTCGACCTGCAGGCGATGGGATTCAACAGCGCGCGCTACATTCACACGCTCTACCAGGCGATGAATCTCGCGTTTGCTGATCGGGATTTCTACTACGGCGACATTTACAGCGGTCCCGAAGAGCCGGTGAAGGGATTGCTCTCGAAGGAGTACGCGCGGGAGCGGGCGCGATCGATCCATCCATCCAGAAATGATCCCAAAGCGGGCCCCGGAGATCCTTATCCATTCCAGGGGGAACGAAATCCATTTCGCGAGCTGCTGAGAGCGTGGCCGCCGGCGGGAGCCGGGACGGCGTCGATCGAGCCGCCGTCATCGTCGGCCTCGCTGTTCAACTCCTCCTTCTATGCGGGGACGACCAGCGTCCAGGCGGCGGACGCCGAGGGGTGGGTCGTCTCGATTACACCGAGCGGCGGATGGATTCCTCCGGTCATCGCCGGAAAGAGCGGGATCGGCCTTTCCCAGCGGATGCAGAGCTTCGTCACGGAAGCGGCGGAAAATCCCTACAACGTCGTGGCTCCCGGGCGGCAGCCGCGAGTGACGCTGACGCCGACGATGGCGTTGAAAGACGGCAGGCCTTTTCTTTCATTCGCGGTGCAGGGGGGAGACTCCCAGGATCAGAATCTTCTCCAGTTTTTTCTCAACGTCGTTGAATTCGGGATGACGGTTCAGGAGGCGGCCGAAGCGCCGAACGTCAACAGCTTTCAGATGTTCAGCTCTTTCGGCGCCCACGAGAAGGCGCCGGGGCGGCTTCTCCTCAATGAGGCGGCGCCCGCCTGGCTGAGGCGGAGTTTGCGGAACATGGGGTACACGCTCGTCTTCGAAGAGCGAACTTCCGGCCCGATCAACGCGATCTGGTTCGACCGCGAGCACGGAACGATGTGGGGCGGATCGAGCCATCACGGCGAGGACCACGGGATCGGGTGGTGATTCAGGGATCAGGGTAGAGGAGCGAGGGTGGGGGGGAGATCCCCAGGCTCACGCTCGAAGCCAGAGTACCGCCGGCCTCCGGCCGGTAAGGCGCGCGAAGCGCGCTGGTTCTCCTGATCGATAGAAAGAGAGTGCGTGAGCCTGCTCGTGCATGGCGACCGGCCGGAGGCCGGCGGTACTCTGGTTTCGCGGGTGAGCTCGTGCATGGCGACCGGCCAGAGGCCGGCGGACTCTGGGTTCGCGGGTGAGCTCGTGCATGGCGACCGGCCGGAGGCCGGCGGTACAGAGGGTTGCCGGGATCCGTTTTTCCCTCTTCCCTCGCTCTTCTACCCTGATCCCGCTTCTGCCTTTCCCTTTTCCCTCGCTCCTCTACCCTCTTCCTTGGATTCACCCCTCCCAGATCTTCGCGATCCGGTTCCGCAGCGTCGGTAGCCACTGGAACTCGCGGCGGGAGAGTGGATTGGCGAAACCGAGCGCGTGACCCTTCTGAACCATCCGGTGGGTCGCGACGATGCGAAGGCGATCCTCACCCGAGGGGGAGGGCTCGGAGATCATGGCCGCGGCAACGTGGTGAGTCCGGCGGCTCGAGTAATGGATGACGAAGCTCCGTCGCGTCTGGCTCTCGTCCAGAATCGCTTCGCCACCGTGATAGAGACCGGCGTGCCAGAAGAGCACTTCACCCTTTTTCGGCGTGAATCGGACGATCTCCAGATTCCGCTCCGCCATCCGTTCCTCCAGCCATCTCCGCTCAGCCGCGCGCTCGGCGTCGCCGAAATTCTGCGAATCGAACCGGTAGACGCCCGGACGAAACTCGTACGGAGGAAGTGTGTGGGATCCGGGAACGTAGAGGAGCGGGCCGGAAGAGGGGAGGATGTCCTCGAGCGCGATCCACGCCGCGAGGAGATGCCCCGCCTCGCTGGTCTGGACGAAGACGGGATCGCGGTGAAGGGCCTGAGCAGAGCCGTACTCGAAGAAGATCGATTGAATCGCGACCGGCGTCTCTCCGAGGATCAGGGCGGCGATCTTGTGGAGACGTGGATGGAGATAGAGGTCCCGTGCGGCTTCCGAGTGCGAATGCATCTCCTGGATCCGGACGCCCGGACGCCGCTCATTCTCGCTCGCGACCGAGAGCGGGCGAAGCGCCGGATGATCACCCGCGTAGAGAAGATCGGCCGGCTTCTCGCGCCAGAGGCGGTCCACGTCGGAGAGGAGCTGATCGAGCGGCTCGGCCGCCGGATCGAGCTGAATGCGGACGTA
>DATLEY010000163.1:0-3576 GCA_035525215.1 Thermoanaerobaculia bacterium
AGAAGCGTCGTGCCGACCAGTACCACCCTCCAGTCGACGAGCTGGCGAGGCCTGGGCCACCTTCGGATCGGCTGGTGCGAGTCGGTGATCCTCAGGCCGAGAAGGAGAATCACCACCGAGAGAACGGCCATGCTCGCACAAACCGCCGCCCAGCCGGCGGTCTTGAACAGATGCAGCCCGAGCAGCGGAGCGAATGCAATCGCGAGCGTCGGAGCCATACCGTAATAGCCGAGCCCTTCGACACGGCGCGTCGATGGGATGATCGAGGTGAGGACCGCTCCGCTCGCCGAGAGAAGCCCCGACCAGAGAACTCCGTGCACGAGCCCGATCGCGAGCAGAATTGGAAGGCTCGTGGTCATCGCGTAGAGGAGAGTGAAAAGGAGAAACGCGATCGAAGCGGTCAGCATCAGCCGGCGCCTGCCGAAGTTGTCCGCCACGGTTCCGGTCAGCGGAGCGGCGATCGCGGATGCCCAGGTGTAGACGGCGAGAAAGAGTCCCGCCGCCGCCTTCGACCCCCCGAGCTCGATGATGCGCAACGGCATCGTCGGAAAGAGCTGGAACGCCGAGGTGAATGTGATAAAGACGAATGCGAGCAGCCGCAGGAAAGGACCGGTGAAGAGTGGTGGGCGGCTGCTCATTTCACCGGGCCCGAACCGGTAACAGACGAGTCAGTCGTCGACGGGGAGAGCACGGCCGGAAAGGATACCCGGTTTGCGGACGCCGGACATCAGCGGAATGGCTCGTTTCCCTCGGACCGGCTCAGTCGCGAAGTCGCAGAGCGAGGCGGTTCCATTCGGCGACGCTCTGCCGGATCCGCGCTTCATACTCGGCATTCGAGATGGCGACTCTTCCGACGTAGTCACGGGTCTCGTCGAACGGCGGGATGCCGCCATACCGGCGGACATTTCCCTCACCGGCGTTGTAGGCGGCGAGCAGGAGTGTCTCGTCCCCTTCGAACCTGCCATGGAGATACCGGAGATAGCGGGCTCCGGTTTTGATGTTTTCGTCGGGATTGAAGAGGTTTCCAGCACCCATCCAGCGCCCGGTGCTGGGAATGATCTGCATCAGCCCGAGGGCATTTTTATGGGAAACGAGCCGAGGCCTGAAATCCGACTCGGTCTTGACGACCGCGGCGACGAGCTCCGGGCGGAGGCCGTTTCGCTGAGCCTCTTCGTAAATAATTGATCCGTAAGGAACATGATCCCGGAAGTAAGCGCGCCGCACGGTTTCGGCGGTGAGCCTGCCGTGGAGCCAGCGGTGGACTCGAGGCAGCACCGGGCGCCGGACCTCCGATTCGATCTCGACGATCTCGACGGAAGCCGAAAACGGGAGCAGCTCCGAAGCCGACGTCAGAATCGGGTGGAAGACCTCGGCTCCGAGGGGGGTGGTGACGGAAAGTATGACGACGAGGACGGAGGCGATACCCGCCGTGATCCGTCCGAGCCGGGATCGGCGGCGGTGAATCTGGCACCTGCAGATTGTCCGGAGCGAGTCAACCGCGCGCTGGCGTCTCCTCGCTGCGATCGTTGTCGATACGATGTGCATGAGATTCCTCATCAAGTGGGCTCCGGTGGCAAAATTGTGTCCAACTCGTCGTTTCAAGGCTCTTTTTTCACAGGCGTCGACCGATTATGATTACCCGGCACGTCCGATCCCCTTCTGCGGATCGCACGGAGCCCCGTTGGATCGCAGGTGGCGAACGAATGTCCTGGCTGGTTAATTTCTATAGCTCAACCCTCGGTAAGAAGGCGGTGATGGCGATCACCGGCATCGTCCTCTTCGGGTTCGTCCTGACTCACATGATCGGGAACCTGAAGCTCTACTTCGGAATGCATGCAGGTCGTTATGCTCTGGACGTTTACGGCGAATGGCTCCGCGCGATCGGGGTTCCAGGACTGCCGGAAGGCGGTGCCCTCTGGATTGCCAGGATCGTTCTTCTCGCTGCTGTGATTCTTCACATCGATTCCGCCGTCCGCCTGACCCTGGCGAACCGGCGCGCGCGTCCGGTCGACTATGAGACGAGAAGGACGGTGGCGGCGAAGTACGCCGCTCGGACGATGCGATGGGGAGGGGTGATCATTGCCCTTTTTGTTGTATTTCACATCCTCGACCTCACCACGGGACACGCGAACCCGGCATTCGAGGAGGGCGCGGTGCATCAGAATCTGGTTGCGTCCCTCAGCCGGCCGCTGGTGAGCGCGTTCTACATTCTGGCGAACCTGGCCCTGGGACTCCACCTTTACCACGGGTTATGGAGCATGTTTCAGTCGCTCGGGCTCAATCACAGGAAATTCAACGACTGGCGTCGGGTCTTCGCGATCGCGTTCGCCGTGATCGTGACGATCGGGAACCTCTCGTTTCCGCTGGCGGTCCTGATGGGGGTGGCGAAGTGAGTGTGACCGGCGTCGGCGGCAACGGGCTGGATGGGCGCGTCCCGAAGGGCCCGATCGAGAATCGGTGGGATGAAGCGAAATTCACCATGAAGCTGGTGAACCCCAACAACAAGAGGAAGTTCCGGGTGATCGTGGTCGGCGCCGGGCTGGCTGGCGCATCCGCTTCGGCCACCCTTGGCGAGCTCGGGTACGAGGTGAGCTGCTTCGTCTTCCACGACAGCCCGAGGCGCGCGCATTCGATTGCCGCGCAGGGGGGGATCAACGCGGCGAAGAACTACCAGAATGACGGAGACAGTATTCAGCGGCTCTTCTACGACACGGTGAAGGGCGGCGACTTCAGGGCCCGGGAGTCCAACGTCTACCGGCTGGCCCAGGTCAGCGTCAACATCATCGATCAGTGCGTTGCGCAGGGAGTTCCGTTCGCTCGCGAGTACGGGGGCTACCTGGACAACCGGTCATTCGGGGGAGCGCAGGTCAAGCGTACGTTTTATGCCCGGGGACAGACGGGACAGCAGCTGCTGCTCGGCGCGTATCAGGCGCTCGAGCGCCAGATCGCGGCCGGGACGGTGCGGATGCACACGCGCACCGAGATGCTCGACCTGATCGTCGTCGACGGGGAGGCGAGAGGAATCGTGGTGCGCGATCTCGTCTCGGGGAAGATCTCGAGCCACTTCGCGGACGCCGTCGTCCTCGGAACGGGCGGCTATTCGAACGTCTTCTATCTCTCGACCAACGCGAAGTACTGCAACGCGACCGCGATCTGGCGGGCCCATCGGAAGGGAGCCTTCTTCGCCAATCCCTGCTACACGCAAATTCATCCGACCTGCATTCCTCAGAAGGGTGACTATCAGTCGAAGCTGACGCTGATGAGCGAGTCCCTTCGAAACGACGGGCGGATCTGGGTTCCGAAGAAGAAGGGCGACGATCGTCCTCCGAATCAGATCCCCGAGGAGGAGAGGGATTATTACCTGGAGCGTAAGTATCCGAGCTTCGGCAATCTCGCTCCACGAGACGTGGCGTCGAGGGCCGCGAAGGAGGTCTGCGATGCCGGATACGGAGTCGGCGGCTCGGGCCGCGGCGTCTACCTCGATTTCTCCTCGGCGATCGAGCGGCTGGGCCGGTCCACCATCGGCGAGCGTTACGGGAACCTCTTCGACATGTACTCCGACATCACGGCGGACAA
>DATLEY010000008.1:0-5208 GCA_035525215.1 Thermoanaerobaculia bacterium
CGTCTCCGTCCGGTACACGACAGTGGCATTCGCCGATACGTCGAACTCGGCCGACCCCGTCCCATAGAACCAGGCCACCTGGTCCGCGAGCCGGCGCGGCTCGTCGAGAAAACGGGCCGCGGCGAAGTCCGCGCGCTGCACGACCAGACTCCCGTCGCGAACGTAGTAGACACGGTCTCCGACGGCGCGCGCGCGAGAGGTTTCATCGAGCAGACGCCTTTGATCGAACGCGTCGAGCCTCGCGACGAACAAGGTTCGATCCATCTTTTCGAGGGGCAGGGAGAGGTAGACGAATCGGTTCGAGCCCGGAACGAACTGAGGCCAGGTGTGCCGGAATTCGCCCGGCTGAAGTTTCGTCACCGCCGATGGCGTGCCGCCGTTCTCGCTGACTCGATGGATTCCGGGGCGACCTCCCGCCCGCTCTGCGTACAGAATGAACCCGTCACCCCAGGTGGCGACCGTGCCGGTCACGCTCACGTCGCAGATCGCGATCGGCGTGCCGCTGCGATCGGCAAGAACCTTCCACAGTTTTCCTTTGGCCGTGAATCCGATCCACCGTCCATCCGGCGACCAGAAAGGGCTCGCTCCTTCCTCGGTGCCCGCGATGATCTGCGCCTGGGCCGAGTCGAGGCTGCGCAGATAGAGCGCCGTCACGCCTTTCTCCTGGCCTGCGAAGACCACGCGCCGTCCTTCCGGCGAGAGCGCGAACGTCACGACTTCGACATGGCTGCGAAGCGAGACCGGGGCGACGGACATCCGCAGCCGGACGGGAAGCTGCGCATCCTGCGACGGCTCTCGAGCTCGTCCGGCCATCCATCCAATGGCCACGCCGCACGCGAGGACCAGCGGCAGAAGGAGCCAGGCCGCGCGCTTCCGTCGTGGCGCCACGGCCGTCGCCGCAAGCTCGCTGGAGAGCGCGCCGTTGATCCAGCGGAGCTGCAACGCCAGGTCGTGCGCCGTCTGCCAGCGCTGTTCCGGATCCTTTTCCAGAGCGGTGGCGATCACGTGCTGGAGCGCGGCCGGCACTGCGAGACTCATCGGCAACGGCTGCGGATCGCTCTTGAGGATCGACGCGGTGACAGCCGCCGTGCTCGAGCCCTCGAAGGGTCGCGCGCCGGTGAGCATCTCGTAGAGGACGATGCCTAGGGAGAAGATGTCGGTGCGGTGATCGAGAGGCTTGCCTTCAATCTGCTCCGGCGACATGTAGAGCGTGGTGCCGACGACGGTTCCGTGCGCCGTGAGCGTGACGGGGCGCTGGAGCGTTGCCGTGCTGTCGACGAGCGGGGCAGGCTCGAGCAGTTTGGCCAGCCCGAAATCGAGCAGCTTCGCTCCCTCCGCGGTGATCATCACGTTGCCGGGCTTGAGATCGCGATGGGTGATGCCGCGGCGATGGGCGTGATCGAGGGCGTCAGCGATCTCGCTTCCGTACCGCAGCACTTCCCTGATGGGGAGCGGTCCATTGTCGATCCGTTCGGCGAGCGTCTCGCCCTCCAGGTACTCCATGACGAGAAACTCGATACCCCCGTCATTGCCGAGGTCGAGGAGCCGGCAGATGTGGGGATGGCTGAGCTGTGAGATCGCACGCGCCTCGCGCTCGAATCGCGCTGAAGCCGCGGTGCCTGTCCCGGCGGGAAGGATCTTGATGGCGACGGTGCGATCGAGCCGCGTATCCCGCGCGCGATACACCTCTCCCATCCCGCCGGCCCCCACCATCTCCACGATGGCATAGGGTCCCAGGCGCTGCTTGGGCGTGAGGGGCATGGGGAGAGCATACGCAATTCCGAGCTGCTCCTATCGTGAAAATTGGGGTCACCCATTGGGCGCAGTGTCATGCGCCTCGTGCCTCCGAGGTAGAATGGCGTCATGAAAGTAATTACCGGCGAAGTTACCGGGGGCGCGGTTCATGTCCCTGACGATCTCCCGGACGGGACACGGGTAGCGATCCTCGCACCGGGTAACGAAGGGTTCCGGCTTTCTCCCGAGGAGGAGGCGGAACTGGAGCAGGCGCTTCAGCAGATTCGTTCAGGAGAATTCGTCGACGGCCATGCACTGCTCGCGGAACTGCGGGGCGACCTGAAAGCGTGAGCTACGGTTTTGCCGTCGCACCACGCGCGGCTTTGCAGATCCGCGCCGCGGCGAGATGGTGGAAGCAGAATCCTCCGAAAGCGCCGAGCGCTCTCGTCCATGACCTCGAATCCGCCTACGACCTCATTGCCGAACGCCGGAGAACCAGTGTTTCACCCGACGAATGCGGAGCTCCAACGACTTTATCTCGGGCGAATCAGATATCACCTCTACTACTCTGTGGATCACGATTCCGAGATCGTGGAAGTTCTCGCCTTGTGGCACTCGAGCCGTGGTTCGGCGCCAACGATTTGACCGTCGTTGCTGCGTAACACCAGTCGCTGCAGCCGACCGGGAATCCGTGGGTTGCCAGTCGTAACACGCTAGCGCACGGCTTCTTTGCGAATCACCTCGATCGACTCCAGGGCCTCGAGATACTCCTCGACGGCATCGAGCGGGACCGGACCGTAGATCGCGCTGAGAATGTCTCGAATCTCCTGCACGCTTCGTCTGCCGTCGACGAGATTCAGCGCCTCGTATGCGTACTCGTTACCTCTGGCCATCCTCAGCAGTCTCAGCGCGCGGGTCTTTTCAGCGCCGTAATGGTCCGGAAGGTACGCGTAGCCGAATGCGGTCATCGGGCCTCGTACGGCCTCGTTCCGGCGATAGACCGCACCCGCCGCTGTCGCTGCCGGCACGGCAGGGTCTCTGAGGAGCTCGCTGAGGGAGGTGAGGAACCGCGTCGAGCGCTCCCGCTGGGCGGAGTCGAGCGGGGCGAACCGCCCGATCGAATCGACGAGATCCTGCTCATAAGCGAGGGCGAAACGGTGCAGCAAAGCAGCCTCGTTGGAATCGAGATCCTCTCTTCGCTCGAGCATCCCGGTTGCACGTCTGAACGCATTCCGCTCGAGGAGCGGCAGAATACGAGGGACGTCCTCCTCGTCGAGATTGGCGAGGACCCAGCCGGTCGCAGCCGCGATGAATGCAGATCGCTTCAGTTTGGTGGCGTCGACGTTTTCCGCCGTGTCACCAGTGGTGTGGATGTAGCGGTCCGGCCAGTCGTTGAGGTACACGGTGGGAATCGCGAACGAGCCCTCTGCGTAGATCTGATGATCGCTGCCCATGGTGAGGTCGACCATCTCGGCCTGAAGCGGCTCTTTCCCGCCGGTCAACTCGACGAGCGGAAACGGCGAGGAGCCGGTTTTCGCCAGCAAAGCAGTCTGGCGGTTGACCCAGCGGCCGATCTCCTGGGAGACGTCGTAGACGAAGGATGGAAGGCTGGCAGGGCCGCGTGTGACGTGGAAGATCGCCTTCGTCTCGGGGCCGCCGCCGACCATGTCGAGATGAATCGCCGCGTCGATGCGCGAGGCAATGTCGGGTCGCCCGGTCAGAAACGCCAGCGTTCCCTCGATCTCCGGAGGCCAGACGAAGCGGATGGTTCGCTGCGGTCGCGGAAGCTTCTTCTCGTCGATCAGCTTCGACAGCGTGCGCGCGATCTCGAGGATCGCAACGCAACCGCTGGCGTTGTCATTGGCTCCCGGCCGCGGATGGTCGAGATGACAGCTGTAGACGATCTCGCGCGCGTTCCGGTCGGACCCTGGGATGGCTGACGTGACGAGCTCGTACGCCCCCTCCTTCTTTCCGGCTCGCACCTCTGCGCGGAGCGTGATCGTCTCTCCCGCGGCGAGCCGCTCCTGAAACGCCCGCGCCTCCTGCAGCGAGAGCATGAACCCGAAGGTGGAGACATCGGAGAAGGTATCGAGGTGTCCCCAGCGGACGAGCGATTCGTCCTCTTTCCACCATGCGCTCTTCTGGTTTTGCGCGTAACTCAGAATGCCCGCGACTCCGAGTCTGCCGACCGCCAGCTCGGCGACGGCCTCCGGCTGGGAGGAGGTGAGGACCAGCCTGCCTCGAACATCCCTGCCGGCGTAGTCGTCGTCGCTGGTGCCGGGCCCGACGTCGACCAGCTCCGCGGTGACGCTCGCGCTTTCGCTGTCCTGCGCGAGTCGCAGCGGCATCACATCCCAGCTCGCGATTCTGATGTCGCCACTGTCGCGAATCTCCCACAGCTCCGCGAACTCCGCGAACCATGGCGGGCGCGACCGCTGTGTTCCGTAGAAGATTTCTCCGTCAGCCGGAAATCGGAGGAGCTCACTGGCGAGACCATAGCGTTCCAGTTGCGCAATGATGTGATCGTTTGCCCTGTCGAACCCGTCCGAGCCGCGCATCCGGTGATGCCGGCTCAGCTCCTCCAGGTTTCGGTGTGCGAGCTCGCCGGAGATCTCCTGAGAAAGCGCGCGCGTCGTCGGACCGTCGAGCAGGGGAGGAAGGTCTTCAGCGAGGACCGCGGAGGCGCCAACGACAGCGATGGCGAGCATGAGTCGTCTGGTCATGTTTCTCCTGAGCACCGGTACGGGCGGTAGAAGCTCGACCGTGAATGTAGTTTGTGAAGATGGCGGAGGTCAAAGGCTGCAGGTAACGTCGACGTCGGAGCGGGAAAGATAGCTTTACGCGGCAAACGACAGGAGCTCTGCCCCCTCCACCAAGAGTAGAATGCTTGTGAGCCCGAGAATGCGTCCGCGAGCGCCGCTGGGGGGCTGCCATCAGATCTCGTCTCGAAACGTGTGCTCGAGCGCCAGTATACGACCGCCGCTGGTAATCGGCCCTCCCCTCACATCATTGCCACTCGAGCACGTGGCGAACGAGCTCAATCGTCGAGCATCGGTACCCGGAACGCTGGTTTGTTTCCGAGTGATGCCACGAATCCATAACCCATCATTGCAGCGAGAAGAATCAGGCAGATCACCGACCGGCTGAAGTACCAGGCGGATGGATCGAGGGTCAACGGTGCAGCTCTGATGATATTGAATGTGAAATACGCAATCGCAGCAGGGAGAATCCCGAAGCGGGTCAGAAGAAATATGACTATTGCCGCCGCCGCTCCAGTCATCACGAACTCGACCAGAGGTGCCGGGCCTCCCAGCGCTCCGGCAGTCAGGATCAGCCACACCCCGAGCACTGCGGCCCATCGCCTCCGCAGCAACATGAGCAGTACGAGAAGCATCAGCATCATGCTCAGCGCGAACCAGATTCCTTCACCGGCGAAGAGCAACCAGCTGTAGAGCATGTGCCTCAGTCCCGTCA
>DATLEY010000012.1:0-6438 GCA_035525215.1 Thermoanaerobaculia bacterium
CTGATCGGCGAGGTCAAGGAAGGACTCGCTGCGATCAACGCCAGCGTCGATGATCCGGAAGTCGTCGCGAAGATCCTCAAGCGTTTCGCCGGATGCGATGTAAATGAGGCGGCTTCGGCCGCGCGGAAGCTTCTCGCAGACGGCGAGGTCGATATCCGGTCAGGACAGCGGGTCCGGCTGGTCGCCTTTGGAACCACCAAAGAACCGCAAGGTGCCTACCTGAAGATCCTTCACTCCGAGGTGGTGGCCTATCTCGACCGCTACCTGAAGGAAAACTGGGAGGTCGTACGCCAGGCGGGGTCGAAGGATGAGATCCTCGGCACCATGGTTCTGCTCGCAAAAGCGCGTGGGGTGATGCCCCAGTCTCTCCCGCCGCGTACGTCTTCGAAATCCAGCCGTCAACGCTGAACCAGAACTATTTCTCGATGCGCCGCCCGACCAGTTCCTGGCCTTTCATGGTGATCGTCACTCGATCAACCCTGCTCCCATCGCGACTGAACTTGACTCCAACCGTCGGGTCGACCCTCAGAAAAAACGTATCCTGAGACTTCGCGAACAGCTCCGCCTCTCCCTCGCCGGGCATATACGCGAACAGGCGGCCGTCGTAGATGAAAACGCGGCCGACCATGCCCGGTCCGAACTCGTAACTCCCCGCGAGCGATTCGAGCGTCGCCCGGTCGACATCCAAAGGCTCAGGCCATTCCAGCTCAGGCAACTGATTGGCGAGGGGGACGGGATCGAGAGCCACGAGGGCGGCGCTCGCGGAGGGTTCCGAGCGCCGAGCTGCGAGCACCCGATCGACCGTCGTCCAGATCGCGCCCCCGGAAACGCCGCGGCCATGGTCGGTATCTCCGCGATGAACGATGACCATGTCCTGCTCCGGGATGATGAAGATCGCCTGCCCTCCGGTTCCTCGCGCGAGAACAACCCCGTTCTGACTGACCTGCGGATAGCGCTCCGCTCCGACCGATCCTGCATCGTAAGTCCACCACATCATTCCGTATCCCTGCCCCGGGCCCGTGACCGATGCCGGCTCGGAAGCCCGCTCCACCCAGCCGGCGGGTAGAATCTGTCGTTCGTGCCAGCGCCCGTGATCGAGCCACAGCTGACCGAATCGCGCGAGATCGCGCGTCGACATCCGGAAGGTGAGGGCGGGCCAGCGTGACTGGCCAGGCTCGAGAACGGCGTAGACGTCATCCGGCTCGAAGTCCTGCATCCCCACCGGCTTCGCGATCCAGTCATCGAAGAGTACGCCCAGGGGCTGCCCTGTGACCTGCTCGAGCAGAGCTCCCGCAACGTTGAAGTCCCAGTTGTTGTAGTGCCAGAACGTCCCTGGTGAATGGGCGCCCCTCGACGGAAGCGAAGAACGATCGCTTGCGTCGGCATAGGCAGACGGGTGGTAGACACCGGACCGCGCCCGAAGGAGATCGACCAGTCGCGCGCTCTTCTCTGCTTCGGTCAGCGGCTGGATGTCATCGACTCCGAGAGCGGCGAGCGTGGAGTCCAGGTCCACCAGTCCCTTCGCCTCAGCGATTCCCCACAAAGCGGAGTAAAGACTCTTGCGCACCGAGTGGAGCTCGAGCTTTCGATCGACGTCACCCCACGCTGCCAGGACGTCTCCTCCATAGACAACCACGACGGCAGCCGAACCGGCGCGATCCGCTTCAGAGCGTGCCGCCTCGAGCGCGTTCGCATCGAAACCCGCCGCCTCCGGTGTCGCCCATTGCTTCCACGTCACCGGAGGTTCTGGTCCCGGCCGGTTCGCCGCCGAGCTGCAGCCCGCCAGTGCGAGGAGAAGTGCCACGGGCCAGATTCGAGATCTCATCTTCATGCTCCTCCCTGACTCTTCGTAGGTTTACGACGGAGCTCGAGTGAAGTTCAACCGACGCGTTCGCCGTCCCGGGTCCGGGACGGCACCGTCGCTGGTCACGCAGTTGCAAGGCGTAAGAGAGGACCCTGGCGGGTCACACCACGAGGAGCGAACGAAAATGGGAATGTTCAGCGATCTGATGCAGAAGGTTTTCCGAAGCAGTGCCGACGCCGAGAAGCCGGAAGATGCAGCGCGTGGCGGGAGAGCGCCCGAGTCACGGGTTCAGGCGGCGGAGCGGCAAGGCGTCCCCGTAGGACAGGCCGTCCCGAACAAATTCGGAGCGCCCGGTGCCTCCGGGTCGACGACGCTGCAGTCCGAGGTCGACATCGCGGCAAATCTCGACCGGCTTGCCGCAGACAATGCTCAAAAGCTCGACTGGAAGCACTCGATCGTCGATCTGATGAAGCTCGTCGGCATGGACAGCAGCCTCAGCGCGCGAAAGGAGCTCGCCGACGATCTGAAGTACACCGGCGACAAGAATGACTCCGCCGCCATGAACATCTGGCTGCACAAGGAAGTCATGCGAAAGCTCGCCGCGAACGGTGGCAGGGTTCCGCCCGAACTGCTTTCCTGATCCCCGCGGTCAGGCAACGCCCTCGAGGGCGCGCTGGAGCGCGCCCTCCGGCGCTGACTCACTCCACCACGATTGCATCCGCTTCGATTTCCACCAGCATGTCGGAATCGATGAGCGCCCTCACTTCGACCATCGTGGTCGCGGGACGGATGTCACCGAACACCTCACCATGCGCTCTCCCGATGTCCTCCCACGTCGCGATGTCGACGACGAACATCCGGGTGCGCACGACGTCCTTCAAGGAAGCGCCAGCCGCGGTCAGAGCGGCCTCGATCTTCTTCAGGACGAGCCGCGTCTGCGAGTAAGGGTCCCCCGCTCCCAAGACCTTCCCGTCCGGACCGACCGACGTCGTTCCCGCCACCTGCACGAACGGTCCGACCCTCACCGCGCGGGAGTAGCCGACGACGGGCTCCCACGGAGAGCCTCCATCGACCAGTTTTCTTTGTGAGCTCATCTGGATCCTCCTCCGTCTGACGCTCCACGCGAGGTCGGGCCACAATCCGGTGATCCGCATCCTCTCGTTTCCCCGGGGCAGACCCCTCGTAGTGGGCCCGATCTCCTGCCCGCGGCGGGATAGAATCACAGTCGTGACGACCTTTGCACGCGGGGAGAAAGAGAGCCCGGCCGCGCCGATTCTTCTCCTCCTTCTGATCGTGGTCGTCGGTGCGGCCGACTGGCTGACCGGCGTGGACTACGGCTTCTCGCTGTTTTACATCATCGGCATCCTGATCGCCGGCTGGCGATTCTCTCCGGGCTGGGTGGTCGCCGCGGTAGCCTTGTCTGCAACGGCGTGGTTTGCAGCTCAGGTCGCGTTCGCGGCACCGGACGGGATGCGGGCGGTGTACTGGAACGGATTCGCACGCCTTCTGATCTACAGCGCTTTCGGCTACATGGCGTTCGAGATCCGCGCGGACCGGATGAAGCTGAAATCTCTGAACGCTGATCTTCAGGCGGCTCTCGCCGCCCAGACCGAGCTTGCGCGCACGGACCCCCTCACTCGACTTCCGAATGCGCGGAGCTTCACGGAGCGGCTGGCGCTCAGGCTCGAGCGATCCGCCGAATCGCGGATTCCTCTCTGTATTGCCTATGTCGACATCGACAACTTCAAAGAGGTCAACGACCGTTACGGCCACGGAGCCGGCGATCAGGCGCTGCAGAAAATCGCTGAGGTCCTCGCCGCGGCCATCCGATCGACGCAGCCTGAGCGTGAGGGAGACTTTGCTGCGCGCCTGGGAGGCGATGAGTTCGGCATCGTCTTCTCGGGAATCTCCAGCGAGGCAGCCTTTCCCATCGCGAACAGGATCATTGCGCGAATCGGGGCTCTCGGCTCGGCGTACCCCGGCGCGGGGCTCGGGGCCTCCGTCGGACTTTCCTGCGCCGTCCCTGGAAGTCGCGACGCGGAAGATCTCATCCGTCGCGCCGACCGGGCGATGTATGAGTCGAAGGCTTCGGGCAAGGGTAGGGTCGTGATCGCGAAGGAAAGCTCAGGCATTCTCAAGTGAGGGGAATCTTCTGATCTGGCTGGCCGTATCGATCGTGCTCTCGGCGCTCGCGAGCCTGATCCCCTCGTGGCAGGCGGCCCGCCGGCCGGTGAATGAGGCTCTCGGCTACGAGTAGGGGCCGAATCGATGCCCCGCAATTCCCGGGCCGAGTACCCGATGGTGTAGGCAACGAACCGGCTTCAACCAGAATTTGGCCGACGCGCCCTGATCGTCAACACGGATATGGGGCGGCTCGCTCGCATGATGACTCGTGATGGAGACGCGAAGGCCACCGTCTCGCAGATTCGGGTCTCAGTCGCCTGACGTTTGACGGATCAGGCCGCGCGGCGGACCGTCCGCTCCAACCGGCTGTCAGACCGCGGCCTCCAAACCGGTCGCTCGTCGATACGAACGCAAGAAAAGGCCGACCCCCCCAGGCAGGAGCAACCATCCGCCGCCGCCCGGCATCGTCACGATTCCAAGAACCACCAGGATAAGGAATGCCCAACCCACAAAGCGGGGCGTCGAAAGCCCACGGCTCTCTATCCAATCGACGAGGCTCCCGAACACGATCGTAAACAATCCCAGGAATACGAACCAGAACGCGAGCGGTCGGCCAGAGTGACCGTCCACCGCGTTCCAAACACCGTCGCGGAGGATCGCCAGCAAGGGTGCTCTAAATGCGACGAAGCCGAACGCGACGTGGATGATGCCAACCCCGATGATCCAACGACCGACCCAGCGTTTCATCTCTTCGACCTCCCTTCCCCAGTCTACGGATCTTGCGCGCAGCGGCGGCTCGCACGCGCTGAAGTATAGCGCTCGCCTCGAGATGGCGATCGGGCGTGTCCGCCGTCATCGAACTGATGATGTCTCTCTATTTCTCTCTCGACTCCTGTGCCCCCTCACTTCTGCCGCGCTGAGCTCCGATCGCCTCTTCGCGGCTCCTGCGATATCGTCGTTACGTGCCGGAACCGGATGTGATTCGCGGAGACGACGGAGTGGCCCGCTGCTGGTGGGTGGGGAGCGACCCTCTCTATGTTCGCTACCACGACGAGGAGTGGGGAGCTCCCGTCCGTGATGACCAACGTCTCTTCGAGAAGATCGTCCTGGAGGGGTTCCAGTCGGGACTGAGCTGGCTGACCATCCTCAAGAAGCGGGAAAATTTCCGCCACGCTTTCGTGCAGTTCGACTTCCGGCGCGTCTCGAGATTCGGCGAGCGGGAGATCGGACGGCTGATGAACGATGCCGGGATCGTGCGGCATCGCGGAAAGATCGAGGCGACGATTCGCAATGCGAAGCAGGCCGTTCAGCTTCAGAAGGAAGCAGGCTCCCTTTCGGCCTATTTCTGGGCGTGGGAGCCGGCTCCCGCATCTCGTCCGCGCCGAGTCACCCGCAAGGCGCTCTGCGCGCAGACCGAGACACCCGCATCGACCGCGCTTTCGCGAGATCTGAAGCGCCGCGGCTGGACCTTCGTCGGCCCGACCACGGTGCATGCGTTCATGCAGGCGATGGGGCTGGTGAACGACCATGTAGAGAAGTGCGACGCGCGCGCGCGAATCGAGCAGCTTCGATAGATCGCGAACGGGCGTCCCGCCGTTCAGCCCTTCATGACACTCAGCACTCAGCACTCAGCACTCTTCTCGCACGATTCTTGCCTCCCCTCTTCAGCCGGTCCCCTCTTCTGCAGGCGGACCGGAGGGAGGATCCCCTGTTGTGAAACGACTGACCGCGCTCATTGCCTCGATCATTCTGGCGGCGGCCACGGGGGCTTGCAGCCAGCCGTCCGGAGCGAATCAAGGCTCCACGGCAACGACCCCTCCGGCGAACGGGAGCACGCCGCCGGCCAGCGCGTCGTGTGAACCGCTCGAGACCCGTTCTCCCAACGCCGAGTCGCAGACGCCCGCGTTTCCCGGCCAGACCCGCGCGTGCGAGGCCGATTCAAATGTCGAATACGACGTCGTCGTTCTGGCGAAAGGGCTCGTGAATCCGTGGGCTGTCGAGCCGCTGCCCAACGGCGATCTGCTGATCACCGAGCGGCCGGGACGAATGCGGGTCATCTCCGCAACCGGTGCAGTCCAGCAACCAATCCGCGGAATTCCGGACGTCGATGAAGGGGGACAGGGTGGTCTCCTCGACGTGGCCCTCAGTCCCTCCTTCACTTCAGACAGGATGATCTACTGGAGCTATTCCGAGCCGCGGCAAGGTGGGAACGCCACGAGCGTCGCCCGCGGCGCTCTCTCTCCCGACGGGCTCCAGGTCAATCAGGTCCAGGTCATCTTCCGCGCCCAGCCGACGTACGACGGACGGTTGCACTTCGGCTCCCGCCTCACTTTCGACTCGGACGGCATGCTCTACATCACACTCGGTGAGCGCTCGAACCGTGAGGTCCGCCCCCAGGCACAGCAACTCGACAGCCACATGGGAAAGATCATCAGGATCCGTCCGGATGGGTCGGTGCCTCCCGACAATCCTTTCGTCTCGCGCGCGGGCGCGCTCCCCGAGATCTGGAC
>DATLEY010000014.1:0-35428 GCA_035525215.1 Thermoanaerobaculia bacterium
CAGGACACGTTCTATCTCTCGAACGAGCTTCTCCTTCGTACCCATACGTCGAACGTCCAGATCCGATTCATGGAGGCGCACGAGCCTCCGATCAAGGTGCTCGCGCCGGGGCGCGTCTTCCGCCGCGACGAGATCACGCTTCGCCGCTCGCCGATGTTCCATCAGATCGAAGGGCTGTACGTCGACCGCGGCGTTCACTTCGGCCATCTGCGCGGAACGCTCGAGCATTTCCTCAAGCAGATCTTCACGCCCGACACGAAGGTCCGTTTCCGACCGAGCTACTTTCCCTTCACCGAGCCGTCGGCCGAGGTCGATATCTCCTGTTCGTTCTGCGGGGGAAAGGGATGCGGGACGTGCTCGCAGACGGGATGGATGGAGATACTCGGATGCGGGATGGTGCATCCGCAGGTGCTGCGGAACTGCGGCATCGATCCGGACGAATGGAGCGGCTTCGCCTTCGGCCTCGGCATCGACCGGGTGGCCATGCGCAAGTTCGGCATTCCGAACATCCGGGTGCTGTTCGAGAACGATCTGCGGGTGCTGGAGCAATTCTGAGTGCTGAGTGCTGAGTTCCCAGTTCCGAGTTCCGAGTTCCCAGTTCAGGCGAGGCCAGAGTACCGCCGGCCTCCGGCCGGTCGCGATGCCCGTGCAGGCTCACGCGAGATAAGAGTACCGCCGGCCTCCGGCCGGTCGGGGGGCACGATGGTCGTGATGAAGGGCTGGGCGGCGGGACGCCGCCCGCCACTCTGTTAAACCAGGTTCCGCAGTTCCTTGCCCGGCTTGAAGCGGATGGTGTTGCCAGGGGGAATCCGGACCTCGACGCCCGTCTTCGGATTCCGGCCGATCCCCTTCTTCCGCTGCTTGACCTGAAAGACTCCGAACCCACGGAGCTCGATTCGCTGGCCGCCGGAGAGAGCCCGCCGGAGCCCATCGATCACCGTGTCGACGGCCTGAGCCGCTTTGACTCTAGAAATATCGGCGGCTTCGGCGACTTTGTTCACGATATCGGCTTTGATCATCGGCCCCTCCGTGGATCGTCCATTATAGGGAGCGCTCGCGCGAGGGTCAATTAAACTGCTGAGAAGATTCGAGTTGTAACCATACGACATGAGCTCACCCGAAAGCGGGGATCGACCGCGAATCGACACCTGGCTGAAGCACGCCTGTCTCTTCAAGCACCGATCGGAGGCCACCGAGTCGTGCCGGGGCGGGCTGGTCAAGGTGAACGGAGAGCGGATCAAGCCTTCCTCCGTGATTCGCGTCGGCGACCTCATCGAGATCTCCGAGCCCCGCTACCGGAAGCTGGTCGTCCTGGGAATTCCTCCTCGGCAGGCCTCCAAGGAGGAAGCCCGCGCCCTCTACCGCGACGAGACTCCGGAACTACCGAAGGAAGAGGCGCTCGAGCTCCCCGTTCGCGAGCGCGGCGCCGGACGGCCAACCAAACGGGAGCGTCGAATCACGGACAAGCTGCGGTGGGGGTAGGTTAGTTGTTAGTTCCCAGTTCCCAGGTCTGAGTTCCCAGTTGGTTAGTTGTTGGTGGAGTTCGCCGTTGCCGGAGGCCGGCGGTACAGAGTGGCGGGCGGCGTCCCGCCGCCCAGCCCTTCATCACGACAATAGCGGATCACACGCACTCACCGGCCGGAGGCCGGCGGTACTCTGGTCGCGCGTGAGCCTGCTCATGTATGGCGACCGGCCGGAGGCCGGCGGTACAGTGGCCTGGCAACTCGGAACTGAGAACTCAGCACTCAGCACTCCCTACGCGTTCACGTACTTCCTGAAGTCCACGTTCGCGATGACGCCGATGGCCATCATGAACATCATGGTGGACGACCCACCGTAAGAGATCAGGGGGAGCGGAATTCCGGTGGTCGGCAGAAGGCCGATCTGCATCGCCACATTGATGATGATGTGGAAGATGAAGAATGAGATCAGTGCAATGACCAGGAAGGTCCCCGCCCTGTCGCGCGATTGTTTGGCGATGCTGAACGCCTGCAGGATGAGGAAGAGATAGAGCGCGAGCACGACGGTGACGCCGACGAACCCCCATTCCTCGCCCAGAACCGCGAATATGAAGTCGGTGTGCTTGGCCGGAAGGTAGTCGAGCTTGGCCTGAGTCCCCTCCTTGAATCCCTTGCCGAAGAGTCCACCCGATCCGATCGCGATCTTCGCCTGAGTGACCTGATAGCCGGAGCCGAGAGGGTCGCGCTCCGGATCGAGGAAGATCATGATCCGCTCTTTCTGGTACGGCTGAAGGAAGAAGAGCCAGGTGGAGGGAACCAGGATCGCGACGATCAACAGGGCGATGAGCCAGTACCGGAGCCGGATCCCGCCGAAGTACATCGCTGCCGCGATGAGGGGGAAGAAGCTGGCCGCGGTACCGAAGTCCGGCTGGAAGATGATCAGCGCCAGGGGAGCGCCGATGATCAGGGAGACCATGGAGAACGAGCGGAGATTCAGGTACGCGCTGTCATTCGTCTCGAAATATTTCGCCAGCACGAGGGCAGTGAAAATCTTCATGAACTCGGATGGCTGGAACTGGAAGGCTCCTATGTGAATCCACGACTTGACGTTCGCGGTCACCTTTCCCCAGACGAGCAGGTAGAGAAGAAGGACCATGAAGACGCCGTAGAGGATCATCGAGACGTCCATCAGGACGTGATAGTCGATGGCGATGAAGGCGATCATCAGAGCGATCCCGACGAAGGCCCAGAGAACCTGGCGCTGCCAGAAGGGATACCCGGTGAACCAGGTCGCGCTGTAGACGGCGAGGCATCCGACGGCCGCGAGAACGATCGCGGTTCCGATGAAATTGAGGTCGAGCCGCGAGACCGTGCGGGACGGCATCGAGCGGATGGAGGCGGTATGGCTTCGGGCCAGCATGCCGGGTCAGCGCCCGCGCGTCGGCTCACCCGGACGCGGCAGATCTCCTTCTCTCAGCTTCTTCAGCGTTTCTGGATCGTCGAGGTCGATGCGGTTGAGGTTGAGCTCTTCGCCGAAGCGCGCGGCGAAGAGATTCCTCGCCAGCGGCGCCGCGTCCGTGCTCCCCCCTCCGCCATGCTCTACGAAGACCACGACGACCATCTGCGGGTTGTCGCGGGGAGCGAAGGCCGAGAACCACGCGTGGTCCTTGAACCTGAAGGGGAGCTTCTGCTTCCAGCTGGACTGGGCGATGACCTGCACCGTCCCGGTTTTCCCGGAGACGTCCAGCCCCTCGACGCGGGCGTTCCCCCCGGTCCCTCCGACTTCGTTCACGACGCTCCAGAGGCCCAGGCGAACGGCCTCGAGCGCGTCCTTCTGGAGGTTGATCTCGTGAAGCACTTCGGGCTGTACCTGCTGCCGCGAGACGACTTTATCGTCCTTCAGCTCGACGACTTCCTTCAGGAGGTGCGGCCGCATCACCTGATTTCCGTTCGCGATCGCGGCCATCATGTTCGCCACCTGGAGGACGGTCACGATCAGCGGACCCTGGCCGATCGCCACCGAGATCGTCTCGGAGGGATACCACTTGCGCTTCTGTTTCGTCTCGGCCCACTCCGTGGAGGGGACCAGGCCGGTGATCTCCCCTTCCAGATCGATCTTGGTGTTCTCGCCGAAGGTCAGCTTCCTCGCATACTCGCCGATCCTGTCCACGCCGAGGCGGGCGCCCACGTTGTAGAAGTAGATGTCGCAGGAGACCTTGATGGCACGCTGGAAATCGACCGAGCCATGGCCTTCCCGTTTCCAGCAGCGGAAGTGGCGGCCGAAGAACGCGGCTCCTCCCGAGCAGTGGAACGTGGTCGACGGGTTCGTCACGCCGTACTCGAAACCGGCCATCCCCATGACGATCTTGAAAATCGACCCCGGTGAATAGCCTCCCTTGATCGCCCGGTTCACCTCGATTTTGAACGGATTCGAGACGATCGTCTTCCAGACTTCCGGCGTGAACCGGCGGGAGTAAACGTTGGGGTTGTACGCGGGGCTGGAGACCATGGCCAGAACGTCGCCATTGCGAGGATCGAGAGCGACCGCCGCTCCGACGTGCTCTTTCTCGAGATAGTACTTTTCGGCCGTCCGCTGCAGATCGAAATCGAGAGTGAGATAGACGTTCCTGCCGGGAATCGGCTCCTTCCGGGCGCCCGGGTACTCGGTGAGCGAGCGGCCGTGAGTGTCCACGACCTCATAGCGCGTTCCGTCGACCCCGCGCAGGAATTTGTCGTAGACGAGCTCGATCCCTTTTTTCCCGACCAGATCCCCCAGCTTCAGGGTGGGATCCTTCTTCATGTCCGCTTCGGTCGCTTCGCCCATGTACCCGAGGACGTGCGCGGCCATCGTGCCGTAGCGGTAGTTCCGGCGCTGCACCGGCTCGATCCTGATCGCTGGAAACTGGATCAGATGGGTCTCGATCTCGGAGACCTGACTCATGGTCAGATCCTCGGCCAGAGGCATCGGCGTATTGAAGGGAACCTTGGCGGTCTCCATCCGCCGCTCGAACTCGGGGATGGGGGTCTGCAGGGTGTTGGAGAGGAACTGCATCAGCGCCGCGCGGTGGTTCGGGTCGGTCTTCTCGATCTCCCGCAGATCGGGGCGCATCAGCATCAGAGCGTAGGCGGGCTGATTGTCGACGAGGATCTTCCCGTTCCGATCGAGGATCAGGCCTCGTTTGGCCCGGATCGTGACCGCGCGCATCGCATTGGACTCGGACAGCTCGCGGAAGCGGTCAGCCTGGACTGCCTGGACGTACCAGAACGAGCCCGCCAGGAAGAAGAAGACCACCACGATGCTCCACATCAGAATATTGATGCGGAGATGCACGGTCTTCTGCTCGTCCCGATATACGCGCATGATCTGTCCTCCTCGTTTTCGATTGGCAAGCCCGCGGTGGCCGGGAGCTCCCGTCGGGAGCAGGTTCGCTCAATCAGCGGGACACTGGTGAGAACGGTTTGCAAGCGCCGAGCCTTCCGGGCGGCGGGTTTCAGCGGGTAGCCGGCCGCCGGACCGCATCCAGAGGCTCTTCATGCAGGAAGAGGACGAGGAGCTGGTAGATCAGCATGCCGAAGAGCGACGTGATCAGGGTCTTGATCAGCATTCCCTCCTCAAACATCTCGATCGGCCGTGAGGTCAGGATGGTCACCAGAATGTAGATCACGATTTCGCTGACGATCACCGACCCCGCCAGGGCCAGGCCGAATGCGAGTGTGCCCCGCAGGACCAGCCGGGAGGTGACGTAGGCGACCAGATAGCCGACCACGGTCAGCGAAAAGGCGTGCAGGCCGAAGATGGCGTTGGAGAAGGCGTCCTCGACCAGACCGGCGATCACCCCCGCCACGATCGCTCCGAACAGATTCCCTCCCATCGCGTAGTAGGCGACCAGGATCACGTACGGACTGAAAAAGGCGAGAGCGTTGGGGAAGAACCCATCCAGCAACGAATGGATCGTCAGTGCGATGAGGAGTCCGACCAGGAAGCGCAGCCATCTCAAGGCTGGTACCTCGCGACTTCCGCTGGAATCTTTCGAGTATGGAGGATGAGCACTTCTTCCACCGATCGGAAGTCGACGGATGGCTGGACCATCACGTTCTTGAAGAGATCGGCGCCCTCCTCGGTCTGAACGACCTTCCCGATGGGGACTCCCTTCGGAAATACCCCGTCGATTCCTGCCGTGAGGATCAGATCACCCACCACCACATCCGACATGTTCGGCACGTACTCCATGGAGAGCAGACCCCTGTCGCTGCCGATGACGACTCCCTGCCGGCGGCTTCGCTCGACCAGAGATCCCACGGAAGCGCCCCGGTCGATGACCAGCTGGATCTTCGACAGATCCTTCGTCGTCAGGATGACCCGCCCGACCAGCCCCGAAGGGTGGACGACGACGTCATTGATCTCCACTCCGTGGTCCGAGCCGCGGTCGAGAATCGCCGACTTGAATCGTCCGGAGGTGTCGACCATGACGATCTCGGCGAGCAGCGTCGGGATCGTGAACTCCTCGGAGTAGGAAAGGAGGGATCGCATCCGCGCCAGATCGCTGTTCGAACGTCGGAGGATCAGGTTCTCCTGAGTGAGTTCGGCCAGCCGGCGGCGAAGCTGCACGTTCTCCGATACCGCGCGCCTCATGTCGAGGTAGCCGTGGTAGATGTCCAGGCCTCCCTGTCCGACCTGATTCACCGCTTTCGGAACCGGCGAGAAAAGGGTCATCACCGTCCGCTCGAAGAGCGTCCGGGTCTCGCCGACCACGCGCGTCCGCTGGCTGGTGCTCATCAGAAGGAAGAGAACCGCCAGGACGATCAGAAACAGGAGCGTGGGGCGACGTTCGACTGCGACTTGCATCATCAGAGTTTCCGGACCGGCGAAGCCGTTTGTGCTGCCTCGGTCATCCCGCCGTTGCGATCCTCGGGCCAATCGGACCGGCCCCCGCGGGGCCGGCGGTCAGCCGCGCGACGGCTCAGTCGATCGAGATCTTCCGGAGGAGGTTGAAGTCCGTCAGCATCTGCCCGGTGCCGAGTGCCACGCACGCCAGCGGATCCTCGGCCAGCGTCACCGGAAGTCCGGTCTCTTCCCGCAACCGCTTGTCCAGATTCTTCAGCATCGAGCCGCCGCCGGCGATGATGATTCCCTTGTCCATGATGTCGGCCGAGAGCTCCGGCGGAGTCCTCTCCAGGGCCACGCGCACCGCCTCCACGATCGTGGCGACCGTTTCGGAGAGCGCTTCGCGGACTTCCTCGTCCGTGATGACCAGGGTCTTCGGCACGCCTTCGACCAGATCGCGCCCTTTGATCTCCATGGTCATTTCGTCATCGAGAGGGAAGGCCGACCCGATCTCCATCTTGATCTGCTCCGCCGTCCGCTCGCCGATGAGCAGGTTGTACTTCCGCTTGATGTATTGGATGATCGCCTCGTCCATCTCGTTGCCGGCTACCCGCACCGAGCGGGAGTAAACGATGCCCGCCAGCGAGATCACCGCGACGTCGGTGGTGCCTCCGCCGATGTCGACGATCATGTTTCCCGTCGGGTCGGTGATCGGCAGTCCTGCCCCGATGGCCGCCGCCATGGCCTGCTCGATCAGGTAGACCTCGGTGGCACCTGCCCGCTGCGCCGAGTCCTTGACTGCCCGCTTCTCGACCTGCGTGATCTCCGAAGGTACCGAGATGACGATGCGGGGCTTCACCAGGAATGAGCGCCCGTGCGCCTTCTTGATGAAGTAGTTCAGCATCTCCTCGGTGATCTCGAAGTCCGCGATCACCCCATCCTTCATCGGCCGGATGGCGACGATGTTGCCGGGCGTCCGGCCGAGCATCTCTTTCGCTTCTTTTCCAACCGCTTCGACTTTCCCCGTGATCTTGTTGACGGCGACGATCGAGGGCTCGCGGACGACGATCCCCTTGTTCTTGGCGTACACCAGCGTGTTCGCGGTTCCCAAATCGATCGCGAGATCGTTGGAGAACATCGAAAGAAGAGATTTCACAGCCATTGATGGATTGACCTCGTTTGAAATTCAGGAAACGGCGGAAAAGGGGCGAAGCGTCGCCGCTTCGCGGTGCAAAAGACCTGCCCTGGACTGAATCACATTGTGGCGTTCTGCTGCGATGCGATGACTGCGACCTCCGCGCGCTCTGATTCCGGATCTCCGGACGTTCAGCTCCAGCCGGAAGCGGCGCGCTGCTTCACTCGACCACGTTGACGTTCTCGCGCAGAACGGTCTGGTTCCCCGAGGGATCGACCGCGCGCACCACCACCGTGTTCCAACCGAGCTTGCTGAAGCTGATCAGCTTCTTGAATGTTCCGTCCGTCTCGACCGGGATCTCCTCATCGTCCACGAAGAGCGATGCGCCCGGCTCGACCTTTCCTTCGAAGAGATAGTACTGCCCGCCGAACCGGAACGGCTTCTTCAGTTCCAGCGAGGGGGGAGTTTTGTCCACGACCGCCCCGGGCGCCCTCGAGCCGCCGACGACCCGGAAACGCCGGAAGGGGGAGAACGGCCCACGACGCCCATCGCTCCCGATCGATGCGACCCGCCAGTAAAAGGAGCCCTGATCGGTCACCTTCGCCGAGGCGCGGGTCGTCGACCTCCGGCTATCGATCTCCAGCGAAGAGAAGAGACGCGACCGCGAGACCTGAAGGACGTAAGCTCCCGCCTCCGAATTCGGTTCCCACTGCAGGGCGACCACCGGGTCTCCGCCTGACTGAAACACCTGGTTCTCCACCGGAGTCAGCAATTGAGGAGGGTCGAGGATGGGGCGAACGGGAGAGAACGTTCCCTCTCCGGAAGCATCGACCTGCTGCCCTGCGGCCAGAGTGAGTGCTTGGCCGCCGGAAGCGGGCGTGACCGCCGAGGAGCCTTTGAGAGAGAGGATCTCGGTCTGGCGGTTGCGGCCCACGCCGACGTGAGCGGTCGACTCCGAGGAGACCACGACCTGACTGCCAGGTGTCCGGACGGTCGATTCATCGTCGAGCGTGTTGATCTCGACCGTTCCGACCTGCATCTGAACGTAGTTCTGGGGCTTGCTGGTCTGAGGATTGACCGAAGCGTAGATCTCGAGAAGGGCATTGGAGCTGACGGTATAAAGTGAACGGTTCGCGAAGATCAGCTGCGCCGTGGCATTGTTCCCTGTCTTGACCCAGTCGCCATTGAAGAGCGCATCCCGGGTCGTCGCCCTGCGCCACTCCCCCTGAGCCCCCTTCTGGTATTGAACGTCGCCTTCGATCGCGAGGAACTGCGCGTCGAACTCCGAATCGCCGGGGACACGGGCCATGGCCATCCGGGCGATCGATTCCGCTTCCTTCGCCGCCGCCTCCGCGGCCGGGTAGGTGCCGCCCTGGAATGCGACGCGGGCTTCCTCGAGCTTGACCTGACCCTGATCCAGATCCGAGCGGATGGCGCTGAGGTCCGGAGCGTTGGCGAGCTCGTTGATCGCGACTTCAGCGTTCTGAACAGCCCGCCTGGCCCGCTCCTTGGGATTCTGCGACGCGAAGAACCACCAGGCTGCGATCGCCGCCAGCAGGAGAACGACCAACACGACGCCCGCCTTCTTCAGACGGTCGATCGAAATGAGGTACCAGTCGATGTCGGCGTTTGTCGCGTTCTTGCGGCTCATCTGCGGGACTGAGACGGTTGCGGAATACCCGGGAGAGGGGACAAGCGTTTATAACACAGCGGTTTCGGAGCGGCAACGCGACGATTTGCCCGGCCCGAGGGGATTCGCTACACTGCGCCGTCCTCAGGGTCCGCGGTCCCCTTCGAATTCGCCACCCGAGAATGTTGTCTTTCAATACGCGGGTCGTCCACCGATCCGCCGGAGGTTCGTCCAGATGCTCAAGGTGATGCGCGAAAGCTTCAAACATCTCAAGTGGGTCCTGATCCTGATCGTGGCCGCGTTCGTGATCATGGTCTTCGCGGACTGGGGCGCGGGAGGCTCGGCCGGGACGGTGACGAGTCAGTCCTTCATCGCGCGCGTCAACGGCGAGGTCATTCCGATCAGCGATTTCGCGCGGACCATGTATCTGACCGAGCAGCAGTACGAGCAAGCTTACGGCTCGGCGCTGACGCCGGAGATGCGCGAGCAGCTCGGCCTGAGCCAGGGTGTTCTGAACGGTCTCATCGAGCAGAAGCTTCTGCTCCAGCAGGCGAAGCGGCTCAACCTGGTCGCAACCGACGAGGAAGTGCGGAAGCGGATTCTCGCGCTGCCCGTGCTCAATCCGGAGGGTCAGTTCGTAGGGCAGGAACTGTACGAGCGCTACGTGACCGGAAACCTCGGTTACCCATCGGCAGCCGCTTTCGAGGACGAGATCAAGCGCGAGCTCACGCTCGCCAAGATCAACAGCGCGATGATGAACTCTCTGGTCATTCCGGAAAGCCGCGTCGAGGAAGAGTATCGTCGACGGAACGAGAACGTCAGGATCCGCTATGTGCTCTATCCGACCGATCGGGCCCTCGCCGGCGTGACGGCGGGTCCAGCCGAAGTCGAAGCGCATTACCGAGAGAACACCTTCCGCTACACCCACCCTGCGCAGCGCAATGTCCGTTATCTCCTGGCCGACCTGGCGCGGATCCGCTCACAGATGTCGATCTCGGAAGAAGACCTTCGCGCCCAGTACGAGGCGTCGAAGGAAGCCTACCGGCAGGGAGACTCGGTGAGCGCGCAGCACGTGCTGATCCGGGTCGAGCCGAGCACGACGCCCGAGCAGGATGCCGCGGCCAGGCAGCGCGCCGAGGAGGTTCTGGCCAAGGCCAGAGCGGGAGAGGATTTCAGCCAGCTCGCTCGAGAGTTTTCCGAGGAGCCTGGCGCCGCGACCACGGGCGGAGACCTCGGATTTTTCACACGCGGCATGATGGTCCCAGAGTTCGAAGAAGCGGCCTTCGCGCTTCAGCCCGGCCAGATCAGCGAGGTCGTGAAGACACAGTTCGGCTATCACGTGATCAGGGTGAATGAGCGGCGCCAGAATGCAATTCGACCTTACGAAGAAGTTCGGTCGGAGATCGAGACGAGTCTGGCGGACCAGCGCGTGCGCAATGCAGCCCGCGAAGCCATCGCTTCGGCGCGGGCGAGACTCGAGGCGACGAAGCCGATCACTCTGGCGGATCTTCAGAGCGTCACCGGGCAGATCGTGACGTTCAACGACGCGAGATGGTTCGGAAGAACCGAGCCGGTCCAGGGGCTGGGTCGCGCGCCCGCCATCAACGACTGGGCGTTCAACCAGGCCACGGTTGGAGAGACTGGGCCGATCATGGAAACCCCTCGCGGGCCGGTGATCCCTTATCTCGTGGGCGAGAGGCCTGCCGGGGTCCTTCCTCTGGCGGAAGTGAGGGCACGCGTGGAGAACGAGGCGAAGCTGGCCCAGGCGCGCGCGATCGCTCAACGTGAGCTGAAAGGAGTCTTCGACTCCCTCGGTTCGATCGACGCCGCTGCGTCGACCCTTTCACTCACGCCACAGGAAGCCACGGTCAACCGGGCCACTTCAATTCAGGGTCTGAGCGGATCGTCTCAGGCGCTGGTCGAGGCGGCCATGGCGTCGAAAACGGGAGAGACGAAAGGGCCGGTCATCGTCGACGATGGAGCCGTCGTCTTCACCGTTCTCGAAGAGACCCGCTTCGACAAGGCCGTGTTCGACAGCCAGAAGACCGCGCTCCTCGAATCGATACGCCAGACGGAGTTCCGGAATCTCCGCGCGTCATTGATTGATGACCTCCGCGCGAAGGCGGAGGTCGCGATCAACTCGGAGGCGCTGCAACAGGTGGCGCCGTCCGCGGCCGGAATGTAGACCCGATGGCGGACATCAGGCCGAAATCGACCGAGCCCGCGATCCGCGTGCTCATGATGCCCCGTGACACGAACGCGCAGGGGACGATCTTCGGCGGGGTGATCCTCTCCTACATGGACCAGGCTGGAGCGATCGAGGCCCGTCGCCAGGGCTCCGAGACGATGGTGACCGTGGCCATGGACAAGATCGTCTTTCACCAGCCGGTTCACGTGGGTGATCTGGTCAGTTTCTGGAGCGAGACCGTGAAGCTCGGCACGACCTCGATCACCGTGAGGGTCATCGTCGAAGCGAACCGCGCTCTGAATCCCGACGAAAAGGTGCTGGTGACCGAGGCGATGGTGGTCTACGTGAATCTCGGGCGCGACCGGCGGCCCGCGCCTATCCGGAAAAAAGCGGCGAAAGCGAAAACAGCAGCCGGAGCTAAAGCCGGGAAGTGATGTACCGCCGGCGTCCCGCCGGTCGGCGTGCACGTGCAGGCTCACGCGCGATCAGCGTACCGCCGGCGTCCCGCCGGTCGGCGTGAAGGTTCCGGGTTCACGCGGGGTCAGCGTACCGCCGGCGTCCCGCCGGTCGGCGTGCATGTGCAGGCTCGGGCGGGGTCTGCTTAATTGAACGGAAAGCCAGCGCGCTTCGCGCGCCTTACCGGCCGGAGGCCGGCGGTCCAGTGCGCGCTTCGCGCGCCTCACCGGCCGGAGGCCGGCGGTCCAGTGCGCGCCACGGACTCAGGGTTGTTTCTTCCCGGCGCGGGCAGCGCGCAGCCGCTCGAGGCGTTCGCCGATCTCCTTTTCTCTTCCGATTTCCTTCGGCTCGTAAAAGCGTCTGCCGGCCAGGGATTCGGGCAGGCAGTCCATCGGCGCGGTCTGCTCCTCGAAGTCGTGGGCGTATTGATAGCCCTTTCCATAGCCGAGATCCTTCATCAGGGACGTTGGAGCGTTCCGGATCCATAAGGGAACCGGCGGCACGTCCCCTTCGCGCACTTCCTGCCGGGCGGCATTGTATGCGGCGTAGACGGCATTCGATTTCGGCGCCTGGGCCAGGTAGACGGTCAGCTCGGCCAGCACGACGCCCGCCTCCGGCATTCCGATGAAGTGCGTGGCGTCCTTCGCGGCAATCGCGAGCTGCAGGGCCCCCGGATCGGCGAGGCCGATGTCCTCGGCGGCGGCGCGCACCAGCCTTCGCGCGATGTACAGAGGATCTTCTCCTCCTTCGAGCATCCGCACCAGCCAGTAGATCGAGGCGTCGGCGTCGCCGTTCCTGATCGACTTGTGGAGCGCCGAGATGATGTTGTAATGCTCCTCTCCGCTCTTGTCGTACGCGAGAGAGCGCTGGTGCAGGATCTCTTTCGCCCGGGCCAGAGTCACTGGATTCTCTTCGCGTTTCGCCGTTTCGACCACGAGCTGGAGGCTGTTCAGCGCCTGTCTGGCGTCGCCCCCCGCAGTGGACGCCATGAACTCGACGACGTCCTCTTCGATCCGGATGCCGGTGGCCCGGACGCGATCGCTCTCGAGCGCGCGCCCGAGGATCTCCAGGATCTGCTCATGCTCGAGCCGGGGAATGATGATGACCTTCGAGCGGGAAAGAAGAGCCGTATTGATCTCGAAGGAGGGATTTTCGGTCGTCGCGCCGATGAGGATGACGTCGCCGGCCTCGACGTAGGGGAGGAAGGCGTCCTGCTGCGCCTTGTTGAACCGGTGGATCTCGTCGATGAAGAGGATCGTTTTCTCGCCGCGAAGCTCGCGCGTCCTGCGCGACTGTTCCATGAGCTCGCGGATCTCCTTGATCCCCGAGCTGGCCGCGGAGAATGTGACGAATCGCGCGCGGGTCGTTCGCGCGATGATCCGCGCCAGGGTGGTCTTGCCGGATCCCGGAGGTCCCCAGAAAATGAGCGAGGGGAACCGATCGCTGTCGATGGCGTTCCGGAGAAAGCGCCCTTCGCCGATCAGCTCCTCCAGACCGACCAGGTCCTCGAGCCGTTCGGGACGCATCAGCTCCGCGAGCGGCGCATCTTTTCGAGCGCGACCCGGCGCTTCCGGCGGAAGATCGAACAGTGAGCCGCTCATGAGGTCATCGTCGCCGTGATGCGTGGCGCGCGCTCGGCGATGCCGCGCCGCGAAGCCGCTTTCCGAGCGAGGATCATCGCTCGCTCAGCAAATCGAAGTCGAGATTTCCACCCGAGATCACCGCCACCACCTTCTGCCCCGCAAGGTCCAGGGATCGCTGCAGGAGCGCTGCCACGGCGAGACACCCCGTAGGCTCGATCACCAGCTTCGTCCGGCTCATCGTGTAACGGAGCTCCGCGAGCAGCTCGTCATCGCCGACCGTCACGATGTCCGTGACGCGCTCGCGGATGATCGCGAAGGTCCGCTCACCGAGCGAGAGCGTTCGCGCGCCGTCCGCGATCGTGGCCGGAGGATCGATCCTCACGATCGAGCCGGCCCGAAACGATTGACGCCCGTCATCGCCGGCTGCCGGCTCGACTCCGTAGACACGGACCTTCGGATTGATCGAAGTCGCTGCCAGCGCGACTCCGGACAGAAGGCCGCCGCCTCCCAGAGGAACCACGATCGCTTCGACCTCCGGCCATTGACTGAGTATCTCCAGGCCGACGGTCCCCGCTCCGGCAATGATGTCGTCATGGTCGAAGGGAGGAATGATGATGGCGCCGGACTCGGCGGCGATCCGCGCCGCGACTTCATGTCTGTTTTTCTCGTTGACGCCCGACTGAACGACCGCGGCGCCGTACGCGCGCGTCGCTTCGACTTTCGCGGCCACCGCACGCTCCGGCATGATGATCGTGGCCGGGATGCCCAGCATCCGCGCGGCCAGCGCCACCCCCTGAGCATGGTTTCCGGAGGAGAACGCCACGACCCCGCGACTCCGATCCTCCTCCCGCAGCAGAAGAAGGGCGTTCAGAGCGCCGCGGATCTTGAAGGCTCCCGCGCGCTGCAGGTTCTCGCATTTGAGCCGCACCGCGGAGCCGGTTCGTTCCGAAATCGAGCGGTTCGAGAGAAGGGGCGTGACGTGGACCCGCGAAGCAATGCGGGCGGCGGCGTCCTCGACGGCGGCCAGCGCGAGTGTGGTCACAGGTGGCGAAGTATACGAGCCTGGTCGGATCGAGAGAATGAAGGGGGCGCGATCGGTCCGGGGTGCGGGCGGCGATCCTTCCTGCACGCGGCGGCGAGCTCTCGAGTCCGGCATCCCGGAACTGTCGAGAAACGGCGGACTTATTTGACTTCGGCTTGCGTCGCAGAGTATCTTTATGCCGCGTATTTCCCGAGACCAGGGTCAGAATGGGTTGGAGGTGTGGGTAATGTGGAGACGGATGGTCCGCGGCCTGACGCTCGGTATTCTGGGTTTCCTCCTGATACCGTCAGCTTTCGCACAAAACTTCATTGGATCGATCGAAAGACCGCGTGAAGGCGAGACGGTTTTCGGCATGGTCCTGGTGCAGGGATTCGCCCTCGACGAGGGCCAGATCTCCGGAATCGACCTCTACGTCGACGGAGTCTTCCAGCACACGCTCGGCAACACGACGACCCCGCGCCTCGATCTGATCGAGGCCTATCCCAATTATCACGGGATCCACACGAAACTGCCCGGCTTCCATACCGGATTTCTCGCCAGCCGTTTTCCGAGCGGCGCCCACACCATCCATCTTCAGGTTCGGATGAGCGACGGGCGGGTTCTGGAGATCGGCCCCCGGGTCGTCGAGATCGACAACACGATCAACCAGGCCCCTTTCGGTTTCATCGACATTCCCGATCCCACCGGGGTGCATGACGCGTCGGGCTCGTACCCGGTCACCGGCTGGGCGACCGACACGGACGGCGTGAAGCGGATCGATGTGATGATCGACGGCCTCAACATGCAGTCGGCAGTCTACGGTGATGTCAGGCCCGACGTTCATAACGCCTACCCCGATCTGCCGGCCGCGCTCTTCAGCGGCTGGATCGCCCACATCGACACCACACGTCTGACCAACGGAATTCATCACCTGGCCGTGCGGGTCACCGACAACCTCGGGATGTCCAAGGTCATCGGTGAGCGCACCGTTCAGATCTTCAACAGCACGCACCTTCTTCGCCCCTTCGGCTATCTCGAAGAGCCGCTGAAGGACGCGACGCTTTACGGCACCAATTGCGGAGTCGCGCCTTCCTGCCAGATTTCTCCTTGCGCTCCAGTCAGCTTTGCGAACCACATCACTCCGGTCCGCGGGTGGGCGCTGGACCTCGGTTCGAGAGAGGACCTCGGCCGAGTGGCCTACGCCGAGCTGATGGTCGATGGAGTGTCCTGGATCTCGACGGACCATTGCCGCTTCAATCCCACTCTCGGCGCGTTCACGAACTGCTACGGCCTCCCGCGTCTCGACGTCGCCCGCTACTATCCCACCTACAATGACAGCCCGCGCTCGGGCTTTTTCTTCACGCTCGACGTCGGATCTCTCATGGCGCTCGGCGTGAATCCCGGTCATCACGTGCTGAAGGTCCGCGTCGGTGACCAGGAGCAGACTTTTGCCGAGCTTCCGAATACTTCCGGGATCAACGTTTTCTTCACCTGCGTCGAGGACACGTTCGACTTCCCCTCGCTCGGGTACATCGAGTATCCGACGCGGCTGGAGTATCTGAAGGGAACGGTCACCTTCTCCGGCTGGGCGCTCGACGAGAACGCGGGTGTTCGCACCGTCGAGATCTGGGTGGACGGCGTGTTCATGGGACCTGCGGCCTACGGCCTGGCCCGTCCCGACGTCCAGCAGTTCTTCCCGATGATTCTGCAGTCGGCTCAGTCGGGATGGCGCTTCACCCTCGACACCACACAGCTTTCCGATGCGCGACACCGGCTGGTTGTGAAGGTGATCGATGGCGGCGGTCGGGAAACGATCATCGGCTCGATGGATTTTTACGTCGACAATCCCAACTGAAACTGATTCACGGCATGACTCTCGAAAGGCCCGGCTGAGAAGCCGGGCCTTTTTGTCCCCGGAGTCCTCGATCGAGATCAACGGTGGACCTGGAGGGGTCGCCGATAAGGAGCCAGAGTGGGGGCGAAGCGCCGGGGAGCTTTGTTCATCAACCGGGCCTCGGGGTCCGCTGACGCGGCTCGCGCCGACGCAATCAAAACCGCGGCCAGGCAGGCGGGCATCGAGCCCATCGATCTCCACCCCGGCCTCGACCTCTTCGCCGAGATCCGCGGGCGCGTCGACCGCGGAGAGCGGCGCTTCATCGCCGCCGGCGGAGATGGGACCGTGAATGCGGTGGTTCAGCCGCTGATCGGCACTGATGGAGAGCTGGCTGTCCTTCCGGTGGGGACCTGGAACCACTTCGCCAGGGACATCGGCCTGGACCTCGACTGGGAGGAGGCCATGAAGGTCGCCCTGAACGGCGAGGTTCGGCAGATCGACGTCGGACGCGCGAACGACCGCTTTTTCGTCAATAACCTCTCCATTGGCCTTTATCCGGAGATCGTGCAGCATCGGGAGAAGCTCCGTCGGTACGGGAAGTGGCGGGCTTACCTCAAGGCGACCAGGGCAGCCATGCGGAAGTTTCCGCACGTAGCCCTGTCGATCGAAACGCCTCACCGGCTCGAAACAATCAGGACCCATGTCTTCATGGTGTCAGTGAATCCCTACGATCTGACGCAGGCGGGAGTCATGGCGCCTCGCAAGACGCTGGATGGCGGTTTTCTCTCGGTCTACTGGCTGCCGCACATGCCGAAGCTGGAGTTCATTCTGACCGTGGCGCGGTACTTTCGAGGCCGCACGCGGGGCGAGGGGACCATCCGGTCGCTGCAGACTACGCAGCTCAGAATTCAACTCCCCCAGGCCAGCGTGCGGGTCGGTCTCGACGGAGAGCTTTGCGATCTCGCCGTCCCGATGTCGATCTCGATTCTCCGGGGCGCCCTGAACGTCTGCGTGCCGCGATTCCGCTGAAAACCCGGATCCCGGAATCGGAGCCGCTTCCCGCCCCGTTTATAATCGCCAGCCTTGCGAGCGGAGACCATGAAAGTTCGAATCCACCGTCTTTCCAGCCATGTCGATCAGATCGTGACCATCGAGGGATGGCTCTACAACAAGCGGAGCTCCGGAAAGCTCCAGTTCCCGATCATCCGCGATGGCAGCGGATACGTTCAGGGTGTTCTCTCCCGGAAGGAAGTCCCCGAGGAGGTCTGGACCGCTGGCGAGCAATCCACCCAGGAATCGTCGATCCGGGTGACCGGGACGGTGCGCTCGGAGCCGCGCGCTCCAGGAGGAGTGGAGCTGCATTTGTCGGGATTCGAGCTGCTCCAGAAGACTGAGGACTTTCCGATCACGCCGAAGGAGCATGGGACCGCGTTCCTGATGGATCAGCGGCACCTCTGGCTGCGGTCCTCGAAGCAGCACGCGGTGCTCAAAGTGCGCAGCGAAGTCGAACAGGCCTGCCGCGACTTCTTTTACGAGCGCGACTTCGTTCTGATCGACTCGCCGATCCTGACTCCTGCTGCCTGCGAGGGAACCTCGACGCTGTTCGAGACGGACTACTTCGGAGAAAAGGCGTATCTCTCGCAGAGCGGGCAGCTCTATCTGGAGCCGGCCGCGGCGGCATTCGGGAAGGTCTACTGCTTCGGTCCCACCTTCCGGGCGGAGAAGTCCAAGACCCGGCGGCATCTGATGGAGTTCTGGATGATCGAGCCGGAGGTGGCCTTCCTCGACTTCGAGGGCCTGCAGGATCTGGCCGAGGAGTTCGTCGAGTCCATCGTCCATCGGGCGCTGGATCGCTGCGCAGAGGAGCTGAAGACTCTCGAGCGTGACGTCTCGAAGCTCGAGAACGTACGGCGTCCTTTCCCCCGCATCTCCTATCGGGAAGCGATCGACGTTCTCCAGAAGAAGGGGATGACCGTTGCGTTCGGCGACGACCTTGGCGCCGACGAGGAAACTGCGCTCGCCGAGTCCTATGACCGGCCGGTGATCGTGTCGCGATACCCGGCCGCGATCAAGGCCTTCTACATGCAGCCGGACGCCGAGGATCCCACTCTGGCCCTCGGGATGGACATGCTCGCCCCCGAAGGTTACGGAGAGATCATCGGCGGGTCACAGCGCATCCATGATCATGATCTTCTTCTCCAGCGTATCCGTGAGCATGATCTCCCCGTTGAAGCCTTCCAGTGGTATCTCGACATCCGCAAGTACGGAACGTTCCCTCACTCGGGATTCGGAATGGGAATCGAGCGCGCCGTCGCCTGGATCAGCGGAGTGAAGCATCTGCGCGAGTGCATTCCTTACCCCCGCATGCTGAACCGGATCTACCCCTGATGCTTCGTTTCGAAGCGGCCGGACCGTTCCGAGCGGGCGACGAAACGCTCTCCAGGAGCGTCTGCTGATGCTGCGCGTCGTCCCCATCGGCGGTGTCGGCGAGTTCGGCATGAACATGATGGTGTACGAGACTGATCGCTCGTCGATCGTCGTCGACTGCGGCATGATGTTTCCCGACGCGTCGATTCTCGGCGTCGACGTGATCATTCCCGACATGTCATGGCTTTTCGAGCGTGGATCGAGGCTCGCGGCCGTCTTCCTCACTCATGGCCATGAAGACCACGTCGGCGCCACTCCCTTTCTGATCGATCGGCTTCCCGTCCCCGTCTACGGTTCTCCCCTGACCCTGGGGTTCATGGAAGGGAAGCTCGAGGAGTTCGGCATGCTCGACCGCGCCGATCTTCGTCGACTCGAGCCTCGAACCCCGGTCGAGGCAGGCGATTTCGTCGTGGAGCCGATCCACGTGACCCATTCGATCGTCGACGCGTTCGCCTTCGCCATCCGCACTCCCGAAGGGACCGTCATTCACACCGGGGATTTCAAGTTCGACCAGAGACCGGTCGACGGGAAGCCGACCGACCTCGGGCGCCTGGCCGCCTATGGCGAAGAGGGGGTCCGCCTCCTGGTCAGCGATTCCACCAACGCAGCCTACGAGGGCGTCTCCGGTTCCGAGTCTTCCGTTTCTCCTGCCCTGGAACGGTTGTTCGCCCTGACCCGGGGAAAGGTCGTCGTCACCACGTTTGCCTCGCACATTCACCGCATCCAGCAGATCGTCGATCTCGCGGTCAAGAGCGATCGGAAGGTCTTCTTCGTCGGCCGGTCCGTCGTCTCGAATGTGGAGACCGCCGAGCGCCTGGGGCATCTGAGGATTCCCCGGGCAGCGCGACCCGGCACGACGCGGCCCGATGATTTCCCACCATCGAAGGTCGTGATCGTGACCACCGGCACCCAGGGAGAACCCGGCTCGGCCCTCGCCCGGATCGCGCTCGACGAGCACAAGATGGTTCAGGTCGGGAAGGGAGATACGGTCGTTCTTTCCTCGAGAACCATTCCGGGCAACGAGCGTGCGGTCTCGCACGTGATCGATCATCTCTTCCGGCGGGGAGCGGAGGTCATCTACGACGAGGTCCCCCAGGTGCACGTCTCCGGTCATGGCCTCGCCGAGGAGCTGCGGACGATGATCAATCTGACGCGACCACGGTCGTTCGTGCCGATGCACGGGAGCTATCGCCATCTGGTCCGCCACGCTCAGATCGCCCGATCCGTGGGCATCCCCGAGGAACAGATCTTCGTGATCACGAACGGGGACGTCCTGCAGATCGAGGGAGAGTCGGCCGCGGTCGCCGAGGAGCCGGTTCCGACCGGAAAAGTCTTCATCGATCAGCAATTCGAAGAGATCGCCCCTCCCGTCGTTCGCGACCGAAAACACCTGGCCGAAGACGGGTTCGTGATCGTGGTCCTCGCCCTGAACCTGAATACGGGCCGCCTGGAGAGGGAGCCGGAAATCATCACCCGGGGATTGATTCACGTCGACGCCAGCAGGGAGATTCTGGAAGAGGTCCGCGATTTGCTGAACGGGCTGGTCGCGGAGGCGCGGCCCGAGGAAGTCAGGGATGCCGTGGTCATGCAGGAGAAGGTACGGGCTGCCCTCAAACGCTACTTTCGCAAAAAGCTCGAGCGACGGCCGATGATCCTGCCGGTGGTCTGGGAAATGTAGTCCGCCGGGAGACCCTTTCCGCCGCCTCGTGATCGTCGTCTCGGAAAGGAAAGAGATTGAGCGTTCTTCAGGCCATCGTCCTGGGGCTGGTTCAGGGACTGACGGAATTCATCCCGATCAGCTCGACCGCCCACCTTCGAATCATTCCGGCTCTGCTCGGCTGGGAAGATCCGGGCGCCGCGGCGTCCGCCGTGATCCAGCTCGGCACGCTGCTGGCGGTATTGATCTACTTCTGGCGGGACATCCTCAGAATCGCCAGGGCATTCTTCCGCGGCATCGGTCGCGGCAAGCCGTTCGAGGAGCATAGCGCGAGGCTGGGCTGGTTCATCATCGCCGGATCGGTTCCCATCGGGATCATCGGGCTCGTCTTCAAGGACTTCATCGAGGGTGGCGCCCGCAGCCTCTGGATCATCGCCGGCTCGCTGATCGGGCTGGCCATTCTCCTCTGGATCGCCGAGCGTTTCGCGGCGCGATCGGAGCTGCGTGTGATCGGAGACGTCACTCTGCGCGACGCGATCGTGATCGGCCTGGGCCAGTGTCTGGCCCTCGTTCCCGGATCATCGAGGGCCGGAACGACGATCATGATGGGTCTTTTTCGCCGGCTGACTCACGAAGCCGCGGCGCGCTTCTCGTTCCTGCTGAGCATTCCTGCAATCGGCGCGAGCGGAGTCTTCGAGCTTTTCGCCGAGTGGGACCATCTCGCGACGCTCGGCTGGGTCCCCATTCTGGTCGCCAGCATCATTTCCTTTCTTTCGGGATGGGCCTCGATTCATTTCCTTCTGCGCTATCTGCGGACGCACACAACCGGGGTGTTCATCGTCTACCGGATCATTCTCGGAGTCGTGATCATCGGGCTGCTGGCGGGAGGGGTGCTGGCGCCGATGTAGGGGCAGTTGCTAGTTGTTAGTTGTTAGTTGCTAGTTGCTAGTTGCTAGTTGCTAGTTGCTAGTTGTTAGTTGTTAGTTGTTAGTTCCCAGTTCCCAGTTCCCAGTTGCGAGACCAGAGTACCGCCGGCCTCCGGCCGGTCGCGATGCACGGGCAGGTTCACGCGAGACCAGAGTACCGCCGGCCTCCGGCCGGTCGCGCAGAGTTCCCAGTTCCGAGTTCCCAGTTGCAGTTGCCAGACCAACGTACCGCCGGCCTCCGGCCGGTGACAGCGCGATCTAATCGCCGGTCAGGATTCGAACGTCCGGCAGATTGCGGTATTTCTCGGCGTAATCGAGGCCATACCCGACGACGAAGTGAGGCTCGATCGTGAAGCCGATGTAATCAGGAACGAAGGCAACCTTCCGCGATGCCGGCTTGTCCAGGAATGAGGCGACTTTGACCGGCTTCGCTCCGCGGCTCTCGATATAGCGGAAGACTTCGCGGATCGTGTAGCCGCTGTCGATGATGTCTTCGAGGATCAGGACTCCGCGCCCCTTCATGTCGAGCTGGGGCTCCTTGAGGATGGTGACGACACCGGAGCTGTATTTTTCCTTGCCGTAGCTTGAGACCTGAATCACGTCGATGGCGTGATCGATCGTCATCTCGCGAAGGAGGTCGGCCGCGAAGAACATCGAGCCCTTGAGCACGATGAGGGCGATCATCTCCGTCTGGGAGAAGTCGGCGCTGATCTCCCGTCCGAGCTCGGCGACACGTTTTCGGATCTGGTCGGCGCTGATCAGTGTTTCGAAGCCCATGGGCCGCGAATTCTAGCATCCGATTCGACGCCGCGGCGGGGCCTCACACGCCCCGGGGGCGGAGTTGCGCCGGGCGGTGCGGATCGATATAACGCCCGGCGTGATCATCTACCGCATCCTCCATCATGGCTCCGCCCGATATGCGATCGGTGACCGGACGACCGCTCGATTGACCCTGGCCGGTTCTCCCACCGAGTTGATGAACGTCCGCGAAGGGCAGGGGGCGGAGATCGAGCTCGCATCGGCGCGGCTTCTGGCGCCGGTCGTTCCCGGGAAAATCGTCGCGGTCGGCCGCAACTATGCGGATCACGCCCAGGAGCTCGGCAATGAAGTGCCCGCGGAACCGATCCTCTTTCTGAAGCCCCCCTCGGCGATCCTCGATCCCGAGGGGGAGATCGAGCTGCCGAAACAGTCGGAGCGGGTCGATTTCGAAGGCGAGCTCGCGCTGGTGATCGGACGCCGCGCTAGACGGGTCTCCCGCGAACGCTGGCGGGAGCATGTCCTCGGGTTCTCCTGCGCCAACGACGTGACGGCCCGCGATCTTCAGAAAAGGGACGTTCAATTCACTCGCGGAAAGAGCTTCGATACGTTCTGTCCTCTCGGACCAGCCATCGTCACCGACGCCGACCCCGCCGATCTCCAGCTCACAACGCGCGTCAACGGCGAAGTGAAGCAGTCCGCACGCACCTCGCAGATGATTTTCTCTCCGGCTCATCTTCTCGAGTTCATTACCTCCATCATGACGCTGGAAGCAGGGGACGTGATCCTCACCGGCACGCCGGCAGGCGTGGGCCCGATGCAGGCTGGGGACCGGGTCGAAGTCGAGATCGAATCGATTGGAACGCTCGGCAATCGCGCTCGCGCCGCATCCATATGAACCTTGCATCAGCGGAAGAACTCCGCGCCGCGCTGCTGGAGAAGTTCGGAGATCTGATGGGTCTCGATCAGGAGGCCTGGGTGGTGGGAGGGGCAATCCGGGATCTTCTCCTCGGTCGTCCCACCGGTGATGCCGATCTCGCCCTGGTCGGAGCGCGTGAGGCGGCGTCCGAACTGGCGCTTCGGATTCGCGGAAGGCTGGTCGATCTCGGACGAGACCGGATGGCGACCTGGCGCGTCGTGGCTTCCGCCGCTGTTTACGATCTGAGCGAGCTGACTCGCGGGTCGCTCGATGAAGATCTGGCCCGGCGTGACTTCACGATCAATGCGCTGGCCATCCCCCTTCACGGAGCTGCTCGCCTCGAGGATCCTTTTCAGGGGGCGAAGGACATCGAGGCACGAGTCCTGAGGATGGTGCGCGCGGAGAACCTCGCCGACGATCCGCTGCGGATCCTCAAGGGGATTCGCCACACGGCCGTTCTCGGACTGGCGATCGACCCGCCGACGTTCCAGGCTTTCCTCCCGCTGGTCCCCGCCCTCGACCGTGTGGCCGGGGAGCGGAAAGGAGCGGAGATCGACCTGATGTTCGAGGGAAATCCCGGCGCCGCGCAACGGTATCTGCGCGAGAGCTTCGCCGACATCGTCGTGCTCGGTGCTCCGGTTCCTCCCGAAGCCGGCAATCTTCCGCCGGGGGATGCGGTCCCCGTCCATGCGCTCACGTTCCGTCGGGCCAGCCGCGAGGCGCTTCACTCCGCCGCCGCTCGACTGAGGTGGTCCGGCACGCGGATTGGTGAGATCGAAGCCGTGCTGCGGGTTGATCGCGCGGCCGACGCCGGTAGCACCGCAATCGATCTGGCGCTCTTCGACGAAGGGATGGTCGCCGCAAGGCGGGCTGCGATGATCCGGGAAGCGATCGGAGATCATGCAGCCGCGGAGCTTTTGCGGAAACAGCTGGCCGTGAGCGGCCGCAGGCTCGCGACCCTCGTCCCCTTGCTCTCAGGGTCGGAGATCGCCGAAGTCACCGGAATGCCGCCGGGCCCGGCTCTGGGACGGGTGAAGCGCGCCATGATCGAGGCCCAGGTCCGCGCTGAGATCTCGACGAAAGAGGAGGCGCAGCTCTGGCTGAGAGATCGCGCCCCGGAAATCAGGGAGTGAGATCGATGGTGATCTCACCGATTCGCGAGCGCGCGGAGAGATCGTAGATCCCCGCCTCGTTGTCGTAGAGCGTCTCGCCGGCGAGGATCCCTTCCCGGGTGAGCAGGCGATCCCCAAGGTTCGTCTCGACTTCGCCGATGGTCGTTCGAGCGGCGAGTCGCCGGATGTTCTTCTTCGGCGTGCGGATGGTGATCTCGCCGACCTTCATGTCGACGTCGATGTCGCCGAAGGAGCCATCGAGATCGATCTCACCGATCGATTGCTCGATCCGGATCGCGGTCTTCTCCGGAACGTAGATCGTCACTGAAATCCGCGCCGGGGACGTCTTCGCTTTCCACTTCTTCGATTCGACCCCCTTGGCGCGGCGGATCAGGATGCGGTCCCCCACCTGCTCGCTGGTGATCTTCGTCGACCGGACGATCGTCTCGGCCCACTGCTGGTCGTTCCCGGAGTACTTCTGCCGGATCGTTCCTTCCAAGGTGATCAGCCCGGGCGCGCCGTTACGAACTCTCAGCTCGGCGATCGGGATCTCGACGTCGATGCCCCGGACGTCGCTGGCAGGGATCGATTCCTTGAATTCGCGCCCGACTTCTCCCGCCGCCAGAAGCGTGCTGGAAGCGATCAGGAGCGCGAGCGAATAGACCAGGCGAAGTTTCATGGTCCTTCAAACGGAAGGGAGGGGGGAAGGTTTCCGCGCCTTCCCTGCTCGCTGAGGTAAAAAAAGGCTCCCCCGAGGTCGGGGGAGCCGCACTACGAAAAGGAAGGATGCTTACTTCTTCTTCGCTTTAGCCTTGGATTTCTTCTTAGAAGCGGCTTTCTTCGTGGCCATACCTGCATTCACCACCTTTCATGCCGTACGGGACCTCACGGTCGCGCTTCCTTGGCACCACGCCGGATTTCTCCAGCGAATCTTTCAGACCCGATCGTAGAAATCGCTCCGGCCGACGAATCGCGTAACTCACTGGGCTTCAGGGGCGACCGTTCGGTTCCTGGATGCATTCCTGTTGATGCCAATATGCATTCTGCAAGAATTAATGTCAATAGTTTTTTTGTAGTCTGCTCGGCCCTCTTTATCGTGAGCGCGGCGGAACATTTAACGACATCCCTTAAAGGCCCGAGAAAGTGCGATTTTTCGCACACGTGGGGGGACGTCGCCAACGCCGTTGGAGCGCAGATGACCCCTCGGAGCGAGAACCTCGTAGCGACGCGAACGCGCGGGAAGTCATTCTTCGGCCGCGAGACCAATCGTGGCGGTGCTTCGCTCTCCCGTGCGGCCTCTGAATGACCACGCGCCCTTCCTCGCGCCCGGAAGCCCGGGCTCAGGTGCGAGAGGTAGCGTGGCGGTAGACGCTGAGCGTCGATTGCGCGGCCTCGATCCAGCGGAGGCCTCCGGCTCGGGCCCGACCCGCCTGGATCATGGTCTCGCGCAGGTCCGCGCTGCGGCCCACCGCGAGGAGCGCCGCGCCGAGTGACCCTGGATTGCGTGGATCGAAATAGTACGGTGCGTCGGAACCGACTTCCCGGAGCGCTGGAATGTCGGACGCGATGACCGGCGTGCCCGCCGCCATCGCCTCGGCCACCGGGAGGCCGAACCCTTCGTGAAGACTCGGCTGCACGACGGCCAGAGCTCCTCTTTGAAGGAGCGTGAGGTCCCGCTCCTCCACGAAGCCCAGCATCACCACGCCTTCCTCTTCGCGAAATCGCTCGGGCCGGCAACCCGTGAGCACGAGTCTCGCCCAGGAAACCTGCTTGCGGACCGATCTCCACGCTTCGATCAGGCATTCCAGATTCTTGTGAGGCTTGTCGTTCCCCGAGAAGAGGAAGAAGTGATCGGCCTCCACGCCGAGCTCGCGAAGCCTCGCGTCGTCGACCGGATCCGTGAATCGCAGCCTTTCGTCGACTCCATTGGGGATGACGGAGAGGGGACTGTGGTCCGGCCATCGCGAGTCGATTTCCTCTTTCACGGCCTCGCTGACCGTGATGATCGCCCGGCTCGATCGCGCTGCCCTTCTCAGCATCAGGCGGGCGTAGGAGCGCGCGACGGGGGTTTGACGGACGTGAAGGTGAATCAGATCGTGGATCGTGACGACGGCCGGAACGCGAGTCACTGGAAGAACGTAGTGCGGCGCGTGAAAAACGTCGAGACCCGCCCGATTCGCCGCGGCGCCCACGGTGTAGAGCTCGCGAATCGAGTAATGGGGCGCATGGGTCTCGATGATCTCGGCCTCGAGCTGTGGCGGAACCGAGGCGTCGATTCCGCGCCCGAACAGGACGAACGTGTCGCCGGACCTGATCTCGGCGAGTCCAGCCAGCAGGCCGCGGATGTAGACCCCGATCCCGAAATCGGTGATCTTGCGGCAGTCGATCCCGATTCGCATCCGAAGAAGAATAGACGAAGGAGGCGGGATCGCGGCCTCGAGCTGCTGGACACTAGTGCCTCCGCGATGCTGCCCGGAGCAGGAGCTCTCCCATCAACCTGGCGCTGCGATCCCAGGTGAACACTCTCGCGCGTTGTTGGCCACGCGCGACGAGATCCTCGCGCGCGGCACTCGAGCCGAGAAGGCGCCGCATCGCCGCTGCCAGCGCGGAGGGGTTGCCCGGCGGAACGAGAAGGGCGGCATCGCCCGTGATCTCCGGAATCGCGCCCGCCAGAGTCGCGATCACCGGGGTACCAGCCGCCATGGCCTCGAGAGGAGGAAGGCCGAACCCTTCGTCGCGCGAGGGATAGACGAAGATCAACGCGTGCTGCTCGAGCGCGATCAACGTCTCGCGAGAGACGAATCCCGGCATCAGAATTTCGCCCTTCTCGATGAGCACTGCAATCCTCGAGCGGAGTCGTGAGAGTCCCCACCCCTTCGACCCGCATAGCACCAGGGTCGGCCTCTCCGGCAGTGCCTCCCACGCGTCGATCAGATCCTCGATTCCTTTGCGCGGCTCCATCGTTCCGGCGAAAAGAATGTACGAGCCGGGCTCGAGCCCCGGCGGGAGGAGTGCTGGAGATGCGGCCCGGTAGAACTCTTCCCCGACTCCGTTCGGCACGATCTCGATTCTGGAGCGCGCGAGCCCGAATCCGCGCGCGACGGCGTCCGCCGTCGCGCCCGAGACCGCAGCGATGAAGGCGGCCTTTTCGAGACTCTGCCGCACGAAGGTGTTGAAGGCGAGGATCGTTCTGAATCGATGCCGGAACGGGGTGGTGATCGAGCTCAGGTCATGCATGCTCACCACCGCGGGAATGGGACAGCGCAGGGGCAGCGTGCCGTGAGGACCCCACAGGACCTCCGAGTGGAGGGTCTCCAGCACGCGCGGGAGAACCATCTGCTGCCAGATGACGCCGAGAGGCGACCGATCGATCCGGAATCCGAGATGGTCGATGTCTTCACGGTTGATGATTTCGGCATGGCTGGCCAGCAGAGGGGGAGGATCGAACTCCAGCCGGCTCGCAATCTCCGCCGTGTGGACGCCGATGCCGGTCCGCTCTCCGACGAGCGGGCGCGCATCGATCGCGACGCGCAGATTCCGGATCATCGGCGGGCCACCCTCCGGAAAAGGGCTACCGTCTGCTCGGCCGCCCGGTCCCAGGAGAAGCGCTCCAGATTCCGCCTCCCTGCATCGATCAAATTCCGACGCAGGAGAGGATCATTCGCGACCTTCGCAATGAGACGCGCGAGTCCTTCCGCATCCCCTGTCTCGAAGTAGAGCGCGCCCGCTCCCCCCACCTCGGGGAGGGAGGAGTTCGAGGCCGCGATGACCGGCGCCCCCTCCGCCATCGCTTCCAGCAGGGGAAATCCGAATCCCTCGTAGCGCGAGGGGAGGACGAAAACTTCGGCGGAGCGGTAAAGCCACGGAAGCTGATCCCGCTCGACATAGTCGAGACGAACGATCTCTCGGCTCCATCGGCTTTTCTGAATCCTCTCGACCGTCGCTTCGGACTTCCAGCCGACGCGGCCCGCGATCACGAGCGCCCCCGGATATCCTCCATCTTTGAGGATCTCGAATGCCCGAAGCAGCGTGTCGAGGTCTTTGCGCGGTTCGATCGTCGACACGAAGAGAACGTAGCGCGCCGGAAGTTGAAGCGCGGGATGTCCTGCGGGGCGCGACGGGGGAGGGCCGGATGGGATGGCGACGATGCGCCGCGGGTCGGCTTCGTAGAATTCGATCAGATCGCGACGGGTCGACTCGGAGACACAGATGACCGCGTCGGCGCGCGTGATCTCGCGCAGCATCTCGCGGGAGAGATTCTGAAGCGTTTCCTCCTGCAGGAGCTCGGGATGACGGCGGTAGGTCAGATCGTGGACCGTGATGACGCGTCTTTCCGCCGCCGTCGCGATGGATCGCGGAAGGAAGTAATTCGCTCCGAAGATCAGGTCGCAGCGCTCCAGGCGGATGAGCAGCGGATAAGCGAGTCTGCCCAGGAGCCGCGTGGCCCGCGTCGGCGCGCGTCCTTCGAAATCGAAGCGCGCCTGGCGGACGGTGGGAGGGAGCTCGATGTGAAGTGGCGGCGTGGCCGCATCGAGCACGGGTTGGCCGAGCGCGACGATTTCCAGATCAGGTCTTGCTGCGAGCCGTTCCAGAAGAAAATGGAGATACCAGCCGACTCCGGTCAGAGGCTCGTAAAAGGGATGAATGTCGACTCCCACCCGGATGCGGCTCGATGAGCGGGGAGCGCGGAGAGACCTCCACAGCGCCAGTAGAATGGGCTCGAGCGAACCGGCCAGCAACACCGCCGATTCTGCGGCGCGGCGGAATGGCATGAGAGGCGCACGCGCGACACGTCGCACGCGGCCCCCGATCCGGCGAATCATCCGGGTCGGATCTTAGCCGATTTCTCCACGAATGCGCGTCGCTCTCCTTCTCGTCACGATCATCGTTCTCGCGCTTGCCGCGTGGCTGGCCTGGCCGCTCCTCGCGCCCGGCCGCGAGGTCGCCTTCGAAGATGTTCCCGTCCTCGGTGACTTCATCGGCAGCGCTCCAATCGACACCGAGGAGATCATTCTCGTCCCGTCCTTCTCTTCCGCCTGGCGTGCATACGGCCCGCTGCTCGAACGACGACTCGGCGAAGGAGAAGGGTTGCCGGCCGCCGCGGCCTGGCTCATCGGCGCTTCACCGACCGCAATCTGGACGCGGCCCGATTCATGGGGTGGAGCGACGCGCCCTGATCCCATCCGCCGGTTTCTCATTCCGTTTCTCGCGGCGCGGTTTCTCGATCTTCGCGTCGAGCGCGAAGGGGACATCATCCTTTTCAACCCCAACGATGAGCCGACGATCGGCGAGATTCCGCGAGACTGCCTTTCTGAGCGTTCCGGCAGCGCGTTCGTCATCCGTCTCGCGGAGGGTGGATTTCCGCCGATCCCGCGGCCGGCCTTCACGGCGATCTCTTTCGATGGCGATCGTCTGAAGATCGCGTCCTGCGCGCGTGGCCATGAACCTTTACCGACGACGTCGCTGACGGGCGTCGAGATGCCGTCGGATGCGCTGATTGCCATCCGCTTCGCCGAGCCTCCACCGGCGATCGAATCGATCGAGAAAGCGGTTCCGATCGATCTCACGCGCTACCTCGCGGACGGGGGGAGCGTGGCGCTCTACGGGATTGAAACAGGAGGGCTCGTTCCGCGGCCCAGCATCGTGTTCGGAATCAGAGCGGACGATGATCGGGCCGCGGGAATCATGGCGGAGCTCGACCGGGCCACGACGAGGGGCGCGATGAAGCTTCTTCTCGGCATGGGGGAGGACCGGACCCGCGTCGTGGGAGGCGTGACCGTCACGCGCCGCGAAGGAATCGGACTGACGATCGAATTCGCCCGGCGCGGAGATGAGCTTCTGATCGCCTTCGACGGGAGAAGTCTGGAAAAGCTGCTCAGCGGGGGCTTCGTGCCCACGGAGGATGGCGAGGTGTCATGGCACCTCCGGGCCCGCCCTGATCAGTTGCTCCCGGTGCTCGACGACCTCGGTTCCAACCCTGCGTTGCGACTCTTTGCGGAGGACTTTTCCCGCGAGACCCGCAAGCTGGCCGCCGAGATCCGAGCACTCCCTCCGGCCAGACTTCTCGTGGCGACGGTGAAGGGGGGGCAGGACGGCCTCGTTCGTCTGGATGCCACGGTGGAACTGACGAAATAGTTGAAAGGACGACCACGTTCGTGTGGCCGTCAGCAGGCGCCCGGGCGCTCCCTCTGCCTGGAGGCGAATCCAAATGAAGACAGTGCTAGATTTCGAGAAGGTGGCCGATCACGGCCCTCAGACCTATTCCGCCTCCGTTTCACTCGGGGCGGAAGAGCTCGCGCGAAACGAAGTCGTCAAGTTGTCGGACGCGCGGGTGGAAGGATCCGTCGATGAGGGGGACCGCCCGGAGGAGTTCGTGGTCCGAGGGACTCTCGCGTACGAGGCCGACCTCATGTGCGCCCGCTGCCTCGACCCCTTTCCGTTTGCGAACCGTTCCGAATTTACCTTAAACTACGTCCCCCGTCCCGAGGTCGCCACCGCGGAAAGTCTCGTAGAGCTGGAGGTTTCCGAGGAGGCGCTCGATGACGAGTATTACGACGAGCCTCGAGTCGACCTGAAGCCGATCGTGCTCGAGCAGGTGCAGCTCTCCCTCCCGATGAAGCCGCTTTGCGACGAAGGCTGCCAGGGACTCTGCCCGCACTGCGGAACGAACATGAACCGAAAGCCCTGCGATTGCAGGGCCGAGGAATCCGACCCTCGCTGGGATGCGTTACGCGGGATTCGGGAAGACTTAGCCAGGAAGAAAGAGATCTGACCGCGGTCGAGGCTGCGCCCGGTCCCGACGCAAGGAGCTTCAAATGCCGAATCCAAAACGACGCCATTCCAAAGCCCGCACTCGCACCCGCCGGGCACACGATTCTCTCGAGAAGAAGTCGCTTTCGACCTGTTCGAACTGTCAGGAAGCAAAGCTGCCTCACCGGGTCTGCCCGAAGTGCGGTTATTACAAGGGACGCGAAGTCATCACGGTCAAGGAACTGGTCTAGAGCCGTTCCATGGAGAGACCGGGCCCAGGCCCCGCTACTCCGTCATCCCGGATCGCCGTCGACGCCATGGGGGGCGATCATGCTCCCCGTGAGATCGTCCTCGGTGCCTTTCAGGCGGCGACCTCCCTCCCCGTCCATGTTCTGCTCGTGGGCCGTGAAGCGGTCCTGCGCGAGCAGCTCGCTGCCGTCGCCCAGCGGATCCCCTCGAACCTGGAGATCGTCGATGCCACCGAGGTGGTCGAGATGGACGATCACCCTCTGGCTCCGATCCGAAAAAAAAAGAACTCCTCGATCCGGGTGTGCGCCGATCTCGTCGGCGAGCGGAGGGCCGATGCCTTCGTCTCCGCCGGAAACACCGGCGCGACCTGGACTTCCGCGCGACGCGTCCTCGGGATGATCGAGGGTGTGGATCGACCCGCCCTCGCGGCCGTCGTTCCCAACGTCAAGGGGCGCACCATCCTTCTGGACGTAGGCGCCAACGTCGACAGCAAGCCGCATCACCTTCGTGAATTCGCGGTCATGGGCCACTTCTACGCCCAGGTCCTCTTCGGTCTGGAGTCACCGCGCATCGGACTTCTGTCGATCGGCGAGGAGGAGGGTAAGGGGAACGAGCTGATCCGACAGACCTTCAAGGTCATGAAGGAGACAGGTCTGAACTTCATCGGCAACGCTGAAGGGCGGGACGTCTACAACGGGAACTGCGATGTCGTGGTCTGTGACGGCTTCATCGGCAACGTGGTCCTGAAAGCCTCGGAAGCGCTCGCCGAAATGGTGGGGACCCTGCTCAAAGAGCAGCTGATGGTCAACCCGGTGCGGAAAGTCGGTGCGCTCATGACCCGCGGGGCTTTTACGGAGCTGAAGAAACGGACGGACTACAGCGAGTTCGGCGGCGCCCCGCTCCTCGGGATTCGAGGGGGATGCGTGGTCTGCCATGGACGCTCGACGGCAAAAGCGATCCGCAACGCGATCCGCCTCGCCGCTGACGCTTCGGCCTCTCATCTCAACGACAAGATCCAGGAGAAGATCTCGGATCTGCACAGGCGGGAGCGTGCCGAGGGGTTGGAGGCGGGGAACGGCGAGGCGGCTTCGCCCGGCGCCGATTCCTGAGACCTCACCCGTTTCGACGACACGGATTCAAGGCGTTATGATTCGCGCCCGATGAGTGATCACCACACAGCGTTCATTTTTCCCGGCCAGGGGAGCCAGTTCGCGGGGATGGGGAAGGATGTCGCGGACGCCTCGCCTGCGGCGAGGGCCACTTTCGAAGAGATCGACGAAGCCCTCGGATTTTCGATCTCCCGTCTCTGCTTCGAAGGTCCCGAGGACGAGCTCAAGCTGACCGCCATCACGCAGCCCGCGATTCTCGCCACGTCGATCGCCATGCTGGCGGCGCTCCGGGAACGGACCGAATTGAAGCCCGACATCGTAGCCGGTCATTCGCTCGGAGAATACAGCGCGATCGTCTGCGCGGGCGGCCTGACGCCCGGCGCTGCTGCGCGGATCGTGCGGAACCGTGGGACCTTCATGCAGGAAGCCGTGCCGGTCGGCGCCGGAGCGATGGCGGCGATCCTCGGGCCCTCGCTCGAGGAGATCACCGAGATCTGCCGTGAAGCATCCGAAGGCGAGACCGTCTCGCCCGCGAACATCAACGCGCCAGGCCAGATCGTCATCGCCGGAACGAAAGCGGCGGTTGAGCGTGCGATCGCCGTCGCGAAGACCCGGGGAGTGCGACGAGCGCTGCCGCTCCCTGTGTCGGCTCCCTTTCACTGCGATCTGATGAAACCCGCGGAGGAAAGGCTGAAACCGATTCTGGAGGCTGCCGACTTTCGCCAGCTCGGCTTTCCGCTGGTCACGAACGTCGACGCCTCGCCGGTCGGAACGGATCACGCGGTTCGCAATGCCCTGCTGCGGCAGGTATCTTCGCCGGTCCGATGGGTGGAGTCCGTTCAGAAAATGATCGCGATGGGTGTCCAGAAATTCATTGAAGTGGGGCCGGGTAGCGTTCTGGCTGGACTGATCAGGCGAATCGATGCGAACGTGGAAGTCCTCAATGTCAACGATCTCGCCACCCTCGAATCCGTGGCTGCATCCGCGGGCCCGCAAAGGAGCGGAAGTTGAAAGTCGACCTTCAGGGAAAGATCGCGCTGGTCACGGGAGCCTCTCGAGGCATCGGGGAAGCCATCGCCCTCCGGCTCGGAGAGACTGGTGCCACGGTACTCTGCGCGGCCCGCTCACTCGATCGAGTCGAGACGATCGCCTCGAGAATCCGGGACGGAGGGGGCAAGGCAGCCGGTGTCGAGCTGGACATCGCGGGTGCGGACGTGCGGGATCGAGTGAAAGCGCTGATCGAGCAGCATGAGCGCATCGATATTCTGGTGAACAATGCCGGGATCACCGACGATGATCTCTTCATCCGGATGAAGCCCGACGCCTGGGATCGGGTGATCCGCACCAATCTCGATTCCATGTTCCACATCACCCAGGAAGTCGTGAAGAAGATGATCCGGAGCCGGTGGGGGAGAGTCATCAACATTTCCTCCGTGGTGGGACTCTCCGGAAACGCGGGGCAGGTCAATTACGCGGCTTCGAAGGCGGGCATCGTCGGATTCACCAAGGCGCTGGCGCTGGAGATCGGTTCCCGTAACGTGACCGTGAATGCGATCGCCCCGGGCTTCGTCGTCACATCGATGACGGATGCGATGACCGACCAGGCCAGAAGCGCGATGGAGGAAAAAATCGCGTTGCGGCGCCTGGGGGCGCCGGACGACATCGCCCATGCGGCGGTGTTCCTGGCCTCGGAGGAGGCCGGGTACATCACCGGGCATGTCCTGAATGTCTCGGGTGGGCTTTACCTCTGAGGCAATACCTCGATGACACGGCTTCCCCGGGGGCCGTCTGCACCTTGCCGTGGCCATGGCCGTTGACGTTGCCGTTGACGTCGTCGTCGCGGTCGCCGAGGGGGCGTAGGGAACCGTGTTGACTCGGTGACGCCCTGGCGAGGCGGCCCGTCCCCGGATGTGACTCCCTTTTCGGCCACTTTCGCGGGTCCGTATGGCTAGACCTGCAGAGATTGAACCCCTCATCAATCCTTACGGAAACCGTTTTCGGCGACGGCGACGGCGACCGCGACGGCAACGGCAACGGCAACGACCACCACGTATCATCTCCGCTCCACCGACGCTCGCGACGTTCCCCACTCGGAAAGAAGAGGCCCCCCCGCCGGCCGCCTCCCGGGTTCTTTTGACGAACTTTTCACGCTCGACGTAACGGCGTCCTGACAAGCGTTTTCTACGATCTCGGCATGATGGTCGAAGCTGAGACGTGGAAATCGGGCTGTTGGCTCCCCGCAATCCTCGACGAGCATCGCGTAATGCTCATCGACTACAGCGGTGAAGGAATTCTTCTCGAGCACTATCGGGCTCTTCCCGTGGACGAGCAGGCGGTCTTCCTTCTCGAATGGCAGGACGAGCGCGTGGCGATCATCTGTCGCGTGGTTCACTGCGAAAAGGTTCCCGTCGCCAGCGACAGCGACTTCTTCGTCTTTCGCTCGAGCGCTCTCTTCATCGAGCACGATGCTGCCCTCAGCGAGCGAATCGACTGGATGGTCAGGACGCGGAAGGAGATCTCTCGCGCCCTCCGGATCGCCAATGCTGCCGGGGAGCCGGGAGATATTGCCCCGCTTCCGCTGTTCCGAAATGGCCTGGTCACCGTGGATCCGGCAGCTCGCAGGCGGTTGCGTCCTGGAGCGGCCCCCGATTTCGTCAGATTGACGCTGGAGAATGGCCGATGGACCTCGGTCTGGACGACCGATTCCGTGCAGCCGGCGGATGGGTTCACCGTGGATGCGGAGGAGCCGCCCGCGCAGATCCGGCGGCTCTGTGAAGCCTACGAAGAGACGAGCGACGAGGGACGGAACCTGATCCGGGCCCAGGCGAGGGTGGCGGTCGAGGGGTCTACGAACGGGCGCGACCGCGTTCACTGAGAGCTGAGTGAAAGAAGAGTGCTGAGTGCTGAGTGCTGGGTGCTGAGTGCTGAGTGCTGGGTGCTGAGTCCTGAGTGCTGAGTGCTGGGTGCTAGTGCTGAGTGCTGAGTGCTGGGTGCTGAGTCCTGAGTGCTGAGTGGTGAGTCCTGAGTGCTGAGTGGTGAGTCCTGAGTTCGGTACCGCCGGCATGCCGTCATCCTGGGCGAGGCGCCGTCATCCCGAGGGTGAGCGACGTCATCCTGAGCGTCAGCGAAGGATCTGGGGGTTGGGACGGACGAAACGCGGCACTGGAGCAGGGCACGAGACCGTTGATTCGCTCGTTCAATTCACGCGTAGCCGTTCTGCAGCGGCCTGCGGACGTCGACACGAGAGTCAAAAACCGTTCACGGGCACGGGCTCGTTCACGTTCACGGGACGACGTGGCGCCGTCATCGTTAAGCGTGAGCGTTGCCCGATGGACACCCGAAGAAGGGTGAATATAATGGCGCGCCCTCCTGTTGGGAGCCGGCTGACGGT
>DATLEY010000051.1:0-10598 GCA_035525215.1 Thermoanaerobaculia bacterium
TGTTCCGCAGCGCATAACCGACGACCTGGGCCCGGCTGTGGAGTCGCAGCTTGTCGAGAATGTTGCGGACGTGGAACTTCACGGTGTTCTCGCTGAGTCCGAGCTTCTTGGCGAGTTTCCGGTTCGAGGTCACGCCCTCCACCATCAGCTCGAGAACTTCCCGCTCTCTCGGAGTCAGCGCGTCGGGATCTTCCTTCGCGTCGGACTGCGGGCGCGCGAACTCCTGGAGCACTTTCCGCGCGAGCTCGGGCGTCAACGCGGGCTCGCCCGCGGCGGCGCGGTCGAGAAGTGCGAAGAACTCGTCCGCCTCCAGGTTCTTGAGAAGATAGCCCTGCGCTCCCGCCTTGATCGCTTCGAAGAGGGTCTCGTTGTGCTCGGACGAAGTGAGAATGATCACTTTGGCCTCGGGCTTTTCCCCGAGGATTGCCTTGGTCGCGGCGATTCCGTCGAGCTCGGGCATGCTGACGTCCATGAGCAGGCAGTCGGGACTGAGGCTGCGGAACAGCTCGATAGCCTCCCGCCCGTTCTTTGCCTCGCCGACGATCTGGTGCCCCTGGGACTGCAGAAGACTGCGAAGTCCGTCTCGAAAGAGAGCGTGATCATCCGCGATGAGGATTCGCACGAACCCGAGTATAACCGGGGGGCGTCAGGCGCTGGTCACCGGGATCGTGACTCTCACGGAAGTGCCTCGCCCGGGAGTCGACTCGACGACGAAGGTCCCGCCGATGCTCGCGGCGCGCTCATTCATGGTGGCCAGTCCGAATCGCGGAAACTCGCTCCTGACTCTCCGTTCCTGATCGAATCCGACGCCGTCGTCCGTCACGGTCACAATCAGAATGCCCTCCCGTTGCCGGACCTCGACCCTCGCCGTGGTGGCCTTCGCATGCTTCCGGATGTTCGCCAATGATTCCTGAATGATCCGGACGAGTTGAAGCTCGGCGGAGGTCGGCAGGTTCAAGCTGGAATCCATGGTCAGGCGCGTGCTGATCCCGGTCTGATCCCTCCACCGGTCGAGGTACTCCTCGAGAACCATCGAGAAGTGTCTCTCGGGCTCGGGAAGGGTCCGCAGATCGATGATGGAGTCCCGGACGTCCCCGTAGGCTTCGCGCGCTGCGACTGCAAGCTCACGAAGCTGGGCGCTGGCCTGCTCCGGCTTATCGAGGCGGAGATATTCGTTCGCGGCCTGAACCTTCGTATTCACGTATCCGAGAACCTGGGAGATTCCGTCGTGCATCTCGTGCGCGATGTGCAGGCGCTCGCGCGCGACCGCCAGATCGGCGACTTCCTGATGAAGATGTGCGTTGTCGATGGCAATCGCGGCCTGAACCGCGAATCGCACCAGCGTCTCCTCATCCGACGTGGTGAACTCGGCCGTTCCTTCCTTTTCAGCCAGATAAAGATTTCCCCGGAATGGACTCTTGCAGTTGATGGGGACGGCGAGCAGGGACCGCATTGGAGGATGATGAGGAGGAAATCCCTCGGAGCGGGCGTCGTGGGTGAGGTCGGCGAGGCGAAGATGCTCCCCGTGATTCAGAACGACACCCAGCAGACCGTGGCCCACGGGAGGATCGCCGATCCGGGCCCGCTGCTCCGGTGTGATCCCGGACGTGATGAAGGCCTTGATGCGATTCTCCGAGTCGACGATGGAGAGCGCGCCATAACGGGCGCCGACCAGCGCCCTGGCGCGCTCGACGACCTTGTCGAGAACCGACTCGAGGGAGAGCTCTGCAGTGACGTCGAGCGAAGCGCCGTGAAGCGCGAGGAGCTCGGCGTTCTGCCGCTCCAGCCGGCGGTGAGCCCGGCTGATCGCCCGCACCATGATGAAGCTGAAGATGATGAAGACGCCGGCCACGGAAACGTCGAGGATGATGCGGTTCTGCATCGTCGTCGATCCGATCGTCACCGCCCGGATCACCTCGAGCAGGCCGACCATGACGATCGGCACCGCGATGGCGAGCCAGCGCAGACGGTTGTAAGTCATTCCCAGATCCGCTCCCAGCACAGGGTAAATCGGAAGCGGCTTTTCGTCGATCCGCGCTTTGCCGGGTGCGATCGTGACGCCGCCGACTCGCAGCGGTGAGGCGACGGCGACCCGCGAAATGGCGTCGCTCACTGATCCACCTCCATGATCAGATCGAATTCGACGGAGAGGTCATTCGAGGCCTTGATCATTCCGAAGAGGGCCGTGGGAGGGGAAAGGCCGAAGTCCGTCATCCGCGCTGGAAGAGTGGCCGTGAGATGAAATCTCGTCGGCGAGATGCGCCGAACGACCGCGGTGAAAGAGAGGTCGTGACTGACTCCAGCCAGCGATAGACCCCCGGTGACGGTCGCGCGAAAATGCCCGCGGTCGATATCGTGAGTCACTCCGGATCCCAGTCCTTCGAACCGGAAAACCATGTCGGGAAAAAGATCGGCCTTCAGCGTACGGGCCAGATCGCGCTCCATGGGAGCGCCGCCGGTGCAGCGAAGAGCCGAGATCGGAATCGCCACGTGGAGATCGGGCTGCGGCAGACGGCCCGCGGCGGGATTCGACATCCATGGGGCGATATCTCCATTCTCTATTCGATTGATCACGTCGTTGATCTTCTCGATCGGAGCGGCAACCGCCATGGTGACCGCGATCGCGGTCCCCCTGCATTGCCACTTCGCGACGTTCGACGAGCCCTTGAGCTGAATCGAGCTCCCGGGAGCGGCTGCGAGCCGCGTGTCATTCGCGGCCGCGCCCCCGCTCCACAGCGCGAGGAGGATGCTCATCGCGATCGCTCTCGAGAGAAGGGAGATCATCAGCTTCTTCCAACCACCCAGCGGAAGCTGATCTTCACATCAGGTCCGGTCTTGATCGTTCCCAGCATGGCGGTCGGAGGCTTGATGCCATAGTCGGGCATCCGGATGGGTGCCTCACCGGTGATGACGTAACGCGCGTCATCGAGCCGGGTGGCCGTGACGTCCATCGCCAGGTCGCGTGTCGCGCCGGCGATCGTCAGCTTCCCGTTCGTCGCCATCACGATGGTGTCGCCGGCGACCTTGGTGACCTTTGCCTTGAGCAGCTCGTAGCGGATCTCGGGATTCGAATCGGCTTTCAGCGCCTTCTGCATCAGATTGTCCATCTTGTTGTGGTCGCTCCGGATCGAATCGACGCGGATGGCGACCTTCACGCTCGCTGCCGGCTCGCTGGACGCGACCCAGGTCGCCGGGTCGGACTGGATCGATCCCTGGATGGCCGGTCCTTCCATTTTCCAGTCGTGAATCGTCGACGTTCCCTCGATGGTCACCCGAGTTCCTTCCACATTTGCGGCGGGAGGTTTGACCGGGACGAACTTATCGCTGCCGGCAACCACATTCGACGAGGGGAGAAGAAGAAGGAGAAGGATCAGGACGATGCTTGCTGTCTGTCTCATGATGGGTCTCCTGAAGCGCATGGGCTCCCGCCGAGGCGAGAGCCCATGCCTGAGCATTGGCGCGATTTAGAAGGAGAAGGAGACTTCCGCGACGAACCCGCTGAACTCGGGGTTATGCCACGCCTGGATGTTGTTGTTGACCATGTCGCCCTGTCCGAATCCGGCGTACTTCTGCTGCACGTACTCGAGCTTGGCGAGCATGTTCTTGGTCAGCCAGAATCCGCCGCCCACCTGGACCCGGTTCACCTTTCCGTCGGTGGCCCGGCCGGCGAGCATGTCGGTCGTGGCGCCGCTGTAGCGCGCGGCCGCGTAAAGCGCGGGCGTGAACTCGTACACCACGTCACCGGCGAAGTAGTTCCACTTCTCTTCCGGCGTTCCGGGCAGCGAGCCATTGATGTCGGCGTCCTTGGTCTGCCCGACATGTCCGTAGAGCTTGACCGGGAAGGTCGATTTGTCGAAGGTCAGGTCGAACTGCGCGGCGGTGAACTTCTCACCAGCCTGCGGGAAGACGTTGCCGGGGGCCTGTCCGCCGCCCATGACTCCCGCATAGCGCTCACCGCTCCGGTTGCCAGTGAACATCTGAAGCTGGCTGCCGCCGGCGTTCTTATTCGGGTTGCTGCTCTGGTCGGCCGTCATGTACGAGACGGACGTGCGAAGGGGCTCGACCGGATTGAAGAAGAGCTTCCCGTTGACCGCGAAGCCTCGTCCGAGGCTCCAGTCCTCGGTCGTCGTCCCATTGTTCATGCCCAGGAGCCATCCGTACCGCGTCCCGGGCTTGCTGGAGACCTGCATGCCGATGCTGACGATGTTCGGATCGACGACGAAGTTTCCGACCAGCGGGTTGTCCTGCACCCTCGCGTTGTTGGAGCGGTGATCCTTGTTGTCACCGAAGTCGACCAGGAAATGGCCGGCCTTCAGATCCACTCTCTCGAGAACCGGCTCCAGAAAAGAGAGGCTCTTCAAATTCTCGGGAACGCCCCTCATGATGATGTATCCCTCGTTGCCGTAGGTGGACGAAGGGTGGTTGCGGCTCGACAGGTACATGTCGAAAGCGACTTCGATTTCCTGATTGGCGCCGAAGATCCCGATGAAGCCGAGATTTCCGAACGCGGTCTGGAAGCCGGGCTCGATCTCCGGCAGGGCCGCGCCCTGCGCGTTGAACACGTTCTTGTGGTCCAGGGTCTGGGCCGTTCCGACCGTGTTGACGGTGAGGTAGAGCTTATGGGTGTCTGTTTCGGTCAGTTTGATCTGTGCCTCTGCCGGGACGGCCAGAGCGAGGAAAGAAACGATGATTGCGACGATCAGGATGATTCGTGAACCTTTCATGATGTCCTCCATTCGATGTAGCCATTCTGGGTTCCATCACGATTCGGGACGACGACCGGAGGGGTAGCCGCGCGAACGTTTCCAGGTGGGACGGGAACTACCCCGTGGGGTGGGTCGCCGGGCCAAAGTCAGGGCCGGGCGCGCCGGGCACGGTCGGCCAGCTTCGGATCCCCCATCCGCTCGGCAAGTGGCGAAAAAGCGTCGCGCGGGCCCTGCCAGGCGAGATCCGCGGCGCTCTCGAAGAGCGGCTCGTCGCTTCGAAGCGTCGCCAGATCCTTGAACAGAAGCGCGAGATCCCGCTGGTCCCTGAGGACGTCGGCTGGAAAGCTCTCGATCGGACCGTGGAGACGGAGAAGGCGGGCGGCCGTCGCGGGTCCGATCCGCGGAATCCCGGGGTACCCGTCGGCGCTGTCTCCCACCAGCGCCAGATAGTCAGGGATCAAAGCGGGGCCGACGCCGAATTTCTGCCGGACACCTTCTTCATCACGGATCACGTTCCGGCGTCCATCGACCTGAACGACCCGGTCGCCGCGGACGCACTGGGCCAGGTCCTTGTCCGGTGTCCAGATGGAGACCTTCTCCACGCGCCGGTCCGCGGCCGCGATCGCGGCCGCGGACGCGAGCGCGTCGTCCGCCTCGAGCTCGACCATCGGCCAGACCACCACCCCCATCGCGTCGAGCGCCTCCTCGAGCGGCTCGAACTGCGCGCGGAGGGTCCGCTCGATACCTGCTCCGGTCTTGTAGTGGGGCCAGAGCTCGTTGCGGAAGGACTCGATGACGTGGTCGGTGGCGACGCCGATGTGAGTCGCGCCCCCCTCGATCATCTGCAGGACTGTCCTCAGAACGCCCAGCACTGCGCCGAATGGAGGATCCGCGGTCTTGTGAAATCGTCGAAGTCCGTAGAAGTGGCGGAACAGCTCGTACGTTCCGTCGACGAGGTGGACGATCATGCCGGAGCAACTCTACCGCGAACGAAAGAGAGTCAAAAGACGAACGCAGAACGCAGAACGCAGAACGATGAATTCAGAAAGAGATTCAAAAGAAGAACACAGAACGTTAAAGCTCGCTGAACGAGAAGAGAAATTGGGGAGAATATCGACTCCAGGCTCGGCGAAGGTTCACCCGATCATGGGCTTTTGACTCTTTCTAAATTCTAAATTCATCGTTCTGCGTTCTGCGTTCGTCTTCTGACTCTCTTAGGCCGGTCCAGGCTGGACCCGGCCGGGTGGATGGCGGTCAGATCGAAACGCCCGGCCAGAGCCAGCCGAAAACGCCCGCGGTGAGGAGTCCGTAAATGAGTCCGTCGATCGTGTTCTTCAAGGTCGTGCTCCAGGGACGGTTGTACCAGATCGACTGCTGCCAGAGACCCACGGCGTAGGCGATGAACGCGGTGGTTCCGGCGAAACGGAACACCTCGAGATACTCCGACCCGGGAGGAAGGGCCCGTCCTGCGATGTACGCCGCGAAGTAGCTCACCACGATCGAATAGAGGAACCAGAGAGCGAGACTCTTCCCCATCGCGACCGGTCCGTTCGGCAGAACGGTCATGAACATCACCGGACCGCTCTTCAGCTTCTCGTTGTATTCGGGCGTTTTCAAATCCGCCATGCTCGTCGAACGGGGGATCACGTAGTCACCCGGCGGGATGGCGAGCGGCTGAACCGCTCCCCTGAACCGGGTCTCATCGGGCAGAGCGCGGTAGTCGCCCGCGTGCCACTTCAGCAGCATGTGAATCAGCGAGCTGGCGATGAAAACGAGGACGGCGGAAAGGATGATCGGGAGCCAGAGGTCGGTCAGGGGCGTCATGCGATCCTCCTGCGCGGGAAGTACGGCTGCGCGCTGATCGAGATCATAACAGGGGCCGAAGTTCGACCTTCGCGCGTTCACATGATTGTTTCCCGGCGCCCGACCGGTCTACGATCCATGCATGCAGGATCCCGATTCCTTTCTCCACTACTTCGAGAAGGTCCGCGGCCGCACCTTGCGAGTCGCGTCCCACATCCCCGAGGAGGCGTTCGAAACGTCACCGACCGGGAAGGGATTCAGTTTCGGCGACATCCTGCGCCACCTCGCGGGGACCGAGCGGTTCATGTTCGCCGAGAACGCCGCCGGACGGCCGAGCGCCTACGCCGGTCATGAGTCGACGCTCGCTTCCGGCCCGGCCGCCACCCTCGCCTATCTCGCCCGCCTTCACGAGGAATCAATGGCGATTTTCCGCGGCCTCGGGATGGAAGGATTTCAGGCCAGCTGCACGACGCCCGGGGGGACGAACATGGCCGTCTGGAAGTGGCTGCGCGCCATGATCGAGCACGAGGCTCATCACCGCGGCCAGATCTACATATACCTCTCCATCCTCGACGTTCCCGCCCCTCCGCTCTACGGGCTGACCTCCGAGCAGGTGCGGGAACGGAGCAAAGGGAGCTGATGATGATCGAGAGATACCGCGCGGGAACATGAAGATCTTCCTTCTCACCACCCTCGCTCTCCTGCTCGTCGCTCCTCCGGCCGGCGGGGCTCTCCTTGTACCGATGTACGAGCAGCCCGGAGACGATGCTCTTCCGCTGCCCGAAGCGGCGGAATCCTCGCTGCCGCATGGAAAGACGGAGGAGATCACGGTGACAGCGTCGCGGCTGGGCTCCGGCGCAGCCGGACAGGCGGCGGTGACGACCGTAATCCCGGCAGAAGAGATCCTCGCTTCGCCGGCCGCGGCTCTCGATGACGTCCTCCGCCAGGTTCCGGGATTCTCTCTCTTCCGGCGCTCCGGAAGCCGCAATGCGAATCCGACGGCGCAGGGAGTGTCGCTGAGGGGAATCGGCCCCAGCGGCGCGAGCCGAACGATCGTTCTCGACGACGGGATTCCGCTCAACGATCCCTTTGGCGGTTGGGTGAACTGGGGACGCGTACCGCTTGCCGCAATCGATGGCCTTGAAGTCGTTCGCGGAGGGACGTCGGATCTCCACGGCAGCGGCGCGCTGAGCGGTGTGATCCAGATCCTGCGACGGAGAAATCCGGGGGCGGTGATCCGGCTCTTCAGCGGCGATGGCGAAACGGCCGGAATCTCGGCCGCCGCTTCCTTTCCCTATGGCCCCTACACGTTGACGCTCGATGGCGAGCACTTTCAAACGAAGGGTCACATCCCGATCGCGCCTGAGCATCGCGGAGCCGTGGACCGGCCGGCGGGGGTTGAAAGAACCGTCGCGGATGCCTCCCTCTCCCGCGACTGGAGCCAAAACGCCCGGGCATTCATCCGTCTCGGCGGGCTCACCGAGGCGCGGGAGAACGGAACGGCGCTCCAGACGAATGCGACGACGCTCTCCCAGCTCGCCGTCGGGTTCGATCGGACGATCGGAAGCGATCGTCTCTCTTTTCGAGGCTTCGGTCTCGAACAAGACTACGAGCAGACGTTCTCGGCGGTACTCGCCGGGCGCAACGAGGAACGGCTCACGCGTCTCCAGGAAGTCCCTTCTTCTTCTCACGGGCTTTCGGCGCACTGGCTGCGAGATCTCGGAGACGGACGAGCGTTCGTCGCCGGAGCTGAATTCAAACGGGTAGAAGGAAGAAGCGACGAATGGGTCCCAGGAAGCGACACGATTGCGTCGAGCAACGGCGGAGCTCAGCGCATGGCGTCGCTCTTCGGTGAGACCCTCTTCGCGCCGCTTCCAGATACGTCGCTCGTCCTGAGCGCGCGCTGGGATCGATGGGAGAACCACGGTGGGCCGGCCCGAGATCCCGGGATGAGCCAGCGCCGCGTGGAGAGTGCATTCAGTCTCCGCGCCGCAGTAGTGAGAAAGCTCGACGATCGCTGGACGGCCACCGCATCCGCATATCGGTCCTTTCGAGCTCCCACCCTGAACGAGCTCTATCGATCCTTCCGCGTCGGCAATGTCGTCACTGCCGCAAATCCGGAACTCGAAGCCGAGGGGGTCGTCGGCATCGAGGGAGGGGTGCGATTCACCGGAGAACGGCTGGACACGAGAATCAACCTCTTTCGAATGGAGCTCGAGGATCCCGTTGCCAACGTCACTCTCAGCGCCACGCCCGATCTCGTCAATCGTCGCCGGGAAAACCTCGGACGCACGCTCACGAAGGGTGTCGAGGCGGACGTGGATCTCAAGATCTCGCCCGTATGGTCGCTCTCCGCCGGCTATCTCTACGCCGATGCTCGCGTCGTTTCGTTCCCCGAGGAGCCGACGATCGAGGGGCGGCGCCTTCCGCACGTGGCGCCGCACACAATTTCCTCCTCCCTTCGCTACGACGATAAAGTCTCGTCCGGCACGATCAATCTGCGCTGGTCCGACGAAGCGTTCGAGGATGAGCGAAACAGCATGGTCCTGAATGATTACTTCGCCGTCGACGTCTTCGCCTCGCGACGCATCCATCGGATCGTCCACGCGTTCGCCGGAGTCGAGAACCTGACCGACGAGCGGATCGAGGTCGGAATGACCCCCCTCCCGACTCTCGGGGCACGTCGAACCTGGCGCTTCGGGTTCGATCTTCGTTAGTTGTTGGTTGTTGGTTGTTGGTTGTTGGTCTGCGGATCGACCTGCTCCGCGACTGGCAGGTGACGCTCGAGCATTCGATCCACGACGTGAAGATCGCCCGGGAGATGGATATCGATGAGACGCTGATCACGCTTCGATACCGAAGGACGTGGACCGGGAGATTCTGAGCTTGACCCTGTCTGAATCGCGAGCGAGTGAGTCAAAAACCGTTCACGGGCACGGGCACGTTCCGGGTTTCGACGGGATGGCCGGGTCATTCAGAGGCCGCACGCGTCAGCCGAGCAGACTATGAAATGGCGTCGCGGCCGAAGAATCTCAGCCGCGATAATCGCTGTCGGGTTCTTATACACGCCCAGACGCGTTCGCACGACGTGACTGCACCGGCGCAAGAATCCGATGACGGTCTGCGCATTCTGAGATTCTTCGGCCGCAAGGCCAATCGTCTCTCTACCTCGTTCTCCCGTGCGGCCTCTGAATGACACCAACCCCGCCGTCAGGGCTCACGCTCAGAGGATGACGGCGAGCGGTTCATGTCTTCATTTCTCCGCCGCTTCTTCCGCCGCGCGAACCCAGACGAAGATTCCTGCCGAGCCGGCGATGAACCAGGCGCCGACGCCGATCGCACCGAGCTTGAACCACAGAGGAACCGCTTCGTCGGTCACATTGCCGATTCCGAGGGTCGAGGCCAGCCAGGAGCTGTATCCGATCGTGAAGGCGCTGTAGATGACGTAGCTGAGTGGAACACTGATGGGAAGACGGCGCCGTCGAAGCCGGACTCCGAGATCGATCGAGACCAACATCCAGGCCAGCTCCGAGGCGATCATCAGGTCGTGCACGCGGAACGGAGGCGCCTCGGCGCCGATCCAGAGGGCGTTGTAGACCACCTGGACGACCCCGATCAGAGCGGTGATCGATGCATAGAGTCGAATGATGGTCGGCATCAGGGAAGTTCCGGCGTCCTCTCAAACCATCGGCTCGCAGGACCGATTTCGGGCCGCTTCGATCGCCTCACGGTGCAGATCCAGAAGATCCGCGGGCATCTCCTCCCGGCTGAAGAGCCGAGCGTCGGCGATCTCGAATGCCAACCGCGACGGCCGCGTTTGGGCGACGTCACAAAGGAAGACGACGGACAGGTGCTCATCGCGCTCGCTCCTTGCGAGCTCCTCACCCGCCGTCGCGTTCAGCCCGAGCTCTTCGCGAATCTCCCGCTCGAGAGCTTCTCGCGGAACTTCTCCTTCCTTCGCCCATCCGCCGGGAAGTCCCCAGCGAAGGCGCGGCCAGAACACATGCTCGAGGAGGAGGACGCGATTCGATGCGTCGAGGATCACGCCGGCAACACCGGTCCGTCCGCGCCGGCGCTGCCTCGATGCCT
>DATLEY010000035.1:0-6030 GCA_035525215.1 Thermoanaerobaculia bacterium
TCTTGCGCTTGTGCACTCGCATCGTACGAACGCGCCTGGACGTGGATAAGAACCCGACAGCGATCCTCGCGGCTGAGATTCTTCGGCCGCGACGTCATCTCATATCCTGCACGGCTGGCGCGTGCGGCCTCTGAATGACACCGCGCCGATCCCCCAATCCCCTTACGTGCTCGCCTCGAGCCGTTCCTTGCGCCGCCCGCGAGCCTCCGTGCCGAAGTGCTCGATCAGCGATCCGACGTCGATCACCAGCACGATCTCGTTCTCACCCGTCTCGGTGGCACCGGCGATTCCGGGGGTTGTTTTCAACCGCTCGCCGATCGTCTTGATGACGATCTCCTGCTGGCGCAGCACGGCATCGGTCACCAGGCCGATGAATCGGTCGGCGGCCCGCGTCACCACCACGAAGTATTTCGGCCGCTCTTCCGTCTCGATTCCGAAGGCGTCGGTGAGCCGAAGCAGAGGGATGGCGGTATCGCGGAGGTTGTAGACCTCTCTCCCCTCGACGGTGCGGATCTCGTCCGGACGGATCCGGATCGACTCCTCGACCGAGCTGAGGGGAATGGCGTAGGAGTTGGGACCCGCGCGCACGATCAGCGCCTGAATGATCGCCAGGGTGATCGGCAGCGAGATTCTGAAGGTGGTTCCTTCGCCGGGAGTCGAAAGCACCTCGATCGTTCCCTTGAGATCCTGGATGTTCCTTCGAACGACGTCCAGGCCGACTCCCCTCCCCGAGATCTCCGAGACGGCGGCCGCAGTCGAGAAGCCCGGCGTGAAGAGAAGCTCGATGGCGCGCGGAAGGTCGACCGGCTCGGCTGGATCGATCAGCCGGCGGGAAAGGGCGACCCGCCGGACGGCATCCGGGTCGATTCCATGTCCATCGTCCTGAATGTCGAGGACGACGGAGTTCCCCATCTGATAGGCCTGCAGGGTCACTTTCCCTTTCGCAGGCTTCCCCGCGGCGATCCGGGTGTCCGCGGGCTCGATACCGTGGTCGATCGCGTTCCTGATGATGTGCATGAGCGGATCGGTCAGCTCTTCGACCATCATCTTGTCGAGCTCCGTCTCTTCTCCGCGCAGTGAAAGGTCGATTTCCTTTCCGAGCTCCCGCGCGACCTTCCGCACCGTCCGCGCGAGCTTGGTGTAGATCTGGCCGACGGGCACCATTCTGATCTCGATGACGGAGCGCTGAAGGTCGCTGAGCTTGCGATCGAGGCTTCTCGACAGCTTCGTCAGCTCCTGCTGGCTGGCTCGCTCGCTCTGCGTCCCGAGATTCGTGGCCAGCGTCTCGAGATGCGTCCTTTCGACAATCAGCTCGCCGACGATGTTCATCAACCCGTCGAGTTTTCCGATGTCGACGCGCACCGTGCGCGAGGCAGACCGGAGTGACACGTCTTCCTCCGGCTCATGCGGGGAGAAGGCGGGCTTCGGAGCCTCTTCCTTGAGAATGGAGCGGACGGTCGTTCCCTCCTCGAGCTTCGCCTGAATGTCGGCCTGGTCCAGCGCCGTGCCGTAGAGAAGCCGGAAGGCGATCCCGGTCGCCGGGCCCGAAGGGTCGATGGCGGGGAGGGTGGAGATCACTTCTCCCGACTCGTTCAGAAGGATCGTCGCGGCGCGCAGCTTTTCATCGAAAGTGGCGAACTCGAAGTCCATCTCGATCGCGAAGATTCGTCTCTTCTTCCGGAGATTCTCGCGGAGCCGGTGCTCTTCGTACTCGGTGAGGGACCGGCGCGTCTGTTCGTCCAGATCGATGGACTCGAGGATCACATCGACCTCGCCGCTCTTGTGCCGGGAGACGACCTGGTGAATGCGCGTGGAGAGCGCGGACAGATCGATCAGTTTTCCGACCTCCGGGTCGCCCATGGCCATGACCAGGCGGTTCAGGGAATCCACGGAGTCGAAGAGGAGATCGATCAGCGTCCGATCGATGGGGATCTTTCCCATCCTGAGGCGATCCAGCATGTCCTCGAGGCCGTGGGACAGATCGGAGATGTCGTCGAGGCCGAGCATCCCCGCGAGACCCTTCAGCGAATGGACCCCGCGGAAGATTTTGTTCACCAGCTCGGGCCGGACGTCTTCTCCCTGTCGTTCCAGCTCGACGATGTCCGACGAAAGGGCCTCCAGCAGCTCTTCCGCTTCGGACGTGAATTCCTGGCGTGCCCGTTCTTCCTCGCGCTTCATCGGGAGTCACCCCGCCCGGGGCCCGAAGCGCGGCCGCCCTCGACCTTCATCCCAGAAGCCTCTTGAGCTTCATCATCAGGTCCGCGGGCTGGAACGGCTTGACCAGGTAATCCTGGACTCCGAGCGACTCAGCCCGTTTGAGGTCTTCATTCGATCCCTCCGTGGAGACGACGAGCACCGGGATGCTCTGGTAGGTGGGATGGTTCTTGAGAAAGCTCACCAGCTCGAGACCGTTGATGTCCGGCATGTTGATGTCGGTGACGATTGCATCGAGCTGATGATGAGGAAGCATCTTGAGTGCCTCGAAGCCGCTCGCTGCCTCGATGATCTCGAGATCGCCCGACTCCGACTCGATGATGGTCGTCAGCATCGAGCGCATCGACGGTGAATCTTCCACGACGAGGACTTTCATTCCTGCTCTCCCCTACCCTCCGCCCGGCTCCTCGCGATCAGCGCGCTCTCGAATGCCAGCCCCGCCTGGCTCAGGAAAATCTCCAACCCGGAGACGTCCCCGATCGGATCGGATGTTCCGGCGTTGTCTCCATACATGATCCCCACCACGCTCCCCCGGCTCGAGATCGGAAGAAGGACGGTCTCGGTGGGGCTGGTGACCCCGAGCGCGCGGATCAACGCTTCGTTGGCTTCCCCCCGTTTCAGTCTTCCCCGGTGAGGCGTCCCCGAAACGGCCACGTCGGCGAGCACCGAGGTCTCCTCACGCCCGATTGTAATACGTCGCACGCGCAGGCTCATCTCGTCGCCCCGTCCCGAGGAGCCGAATCCTCCGAGCCCTTCGAACGAGTCCGGCGTCACCGCGAAAATCGCTCCCCGGGTTAGATACTCGTGCGCCATCCTCAGGATCGTGTCGGCCACCTGGTTCAGGTCGTCCGGAGTGGTCAGCTCGCTGATCAGCCGCTTGAGCAGGGCGAACCCCCGCTCGGTCCGCTCTTTCCCCGCGAAGGCGATTTGCGTTTCGCGCGCCGCATCGCTGAGAGTCCCGAGGCGCCGCTTCCAACTCGCGTACGAACGCTCGGCGAACATCATCAGCTCATCCGCGAAAAGAGCGAGAGTTTCCTCGGCGAGGCCAGGCTGAAGATGAGCTGGTGAGGGCTTGGTGAGATAGAAATCCGCTCCTCTTCCGAGGAGGTCGTGACGCCGGTGCAGATCCGCGTCCGCGTCGATCAGCACGACGGGAAGGTGCTCTCCTTTTTCCTTGATGGAGTCGAGCAGCGCAGCCGAGCCACCCCCGTTTCCGGACGGACCGGCGAGATCGAGGAACGTCACGAAGAAACGGTCGTCAGCCAGAAGCTCTTCGACGGCCTCCCGGGTGTCCTGGAGCTTTCCGAACTGCAGGAACTCGAACCCCTTTTTCGTGAACGCCCGCCGCGCGGCGACTCTCAGCATCGGATCCGGCTCGTAAAGAACGATCGTCTCCCCCGCTTTCTCCGAAGATTGAGTCTCGACCGTCCTTGGAGCGGCGATGAATGCGTCAGCCGGAACGCCGGGAAGGTGTTCGAGCTCCTCGCCGGCCGGGAGCTCCTCGCGCTCCACCGCGGGCTCGGCGACCTTGTCCCGCCGGGCCGAGCCGGTATCGTCGAAAGACATTTCCTCATCGAGCGGGCGAAGGGGGGGCTCCGGCCCTTCGCCGGAGGGGAAGAACGCTTCGAATGGGTCTCCCAGCTCCACGTCGACGGGGGGATCGGAGGCCGGACTCCGAGCCGGCGGCGGAGGGGGAGGCGACTCTTCGCGCCCGAGATCCGCGATCGACATCTGATCGTCCGCAATCTCCTCGTCGATCGGATCATGGGCAAATGGATCGGCGGCCGGAAGGTGAGGTGGCGACTCGGCCGGAAGCTCCAGATCGTCGAGGGCCTGAAGCTCGCTGCGCCCTCCTTGCGAACGGAGGGGCGCGGGAGCCGCCGGCGAAGTGCCGCTGCTGCGGTTGCCGCTCAGCATGGCCTTGCCGGCCTTCATCGATTCTTCGAGTCCCTGAAGCGGCTTGAGCTTCTCCCCTTCCGGGGAACCGAAGATCTGTTGCGGAGGAATCCCACCCTCCCGAAAGACCTGTTCCGGGTCGTACTGAAGCTCGAACTGCGAAGGGGTGTCGCTGAGGATGAAGTTGAACTCCCCCTCCCGGCTCGTCAGGAGAGGCGTGACGATTCCGATGATCCGCCGCCGCACCAGCTCCCCCAGCTCCTGGGAGGTCATGGCGTTCATCTCGAGGAGCGCGAACCCCACGGGGGCTCCTTCTTCGTACATCTGCTCGAGGCGAAGGGCGTTCGAATCGTCGACGGCGCCGATCTCTCGAAGGGTGGACAGCAGGTCGGGATCCCGCGGCGAGCTCGCATCGACGACCAGTCCATGCTGGAACACGATCGTGAAGCGCCCGCCCTGGTCGACGATCTCCAGGATGCCGGTGCGCCGGCTCAGAAAAACGATCTGAATGATGTCCGGAAGCGAAAGGTCCTCGAGACGACCGAGAAGACTCACGGGTTCGCCTCCTTCTTCCGGCGGCGCGGGCTTCGACGGATTGAATCAAGCGGGTCGTGGAAGGCAGTGGTCATTCGACCGAACAATTCTGACCTACTCGGGGGTCCGTCCGGCGGCTTCCTGAAGATTGTACCGTTTCAGGATGCCGTCGAGGATTCCGTTGATGAAGAGACTCGATTTCTGAGTGCCGAATTTCTTGGCGATCTCGATCGCCTCGTCGATGATCACGAGCTTCGGCGTGTCGTTCTCGTGAAGGAACTCCCACACCGACATCCGGATGATGTTGCGATCGACCACCGCCATCCGCGACAGCCGCCAGTTCGCCGCCTGCTGCTGGATCATGTCGTCGATCTCTTCGAGCTGCGCGACGGTCCCTTCGAAGATCCGGACCGCGAAATCGCGGACGGGCGTCTTCACCTTTCTCAGATCCTCGAAATTCAGCGCGATGGCCTCGGGGGAGTTTCCCGACATGTCGTGCTGAAACAGCATCTGCAGGGCGAGCTCTCTCGATTTGCGTCGGGCGCCCATTATCGGTTTTCAAACCTCGATGTCATGTCGTGCCGGCCATGAAGAGCGAATCTCGAATCTGATCAGCAAAGCTCGCGCCGCTCACTCCAGACTCCGGTAAAGGGACGCCATCTCGATGGCCGAGAGCGCGGCCTCCCATCCTTTATTGTTGCCTTTGCGGCACCGCTCACGCGCCTGCTCCATGGTGTTGCAGGTAATCACGCCAAAGCTCACCGGGAGGTTCGAAGCGATCGAAACGGCGGAGATCTGAAGAGTGACCTGGCTCGAGATGAAGTCGAAGTGAGGAGTGTCGCCGCGGATGAGGGCGCCGAGCGTCACGACCGCATCGAATCGCCCCGTCGGAGCGAGTCGGGCGACCAGGGAAGGGATCTCGAATGCTCCCGGAACGCGAAAGACCGAGATCCGCTCTTCCGGCGCTCCGTGCCGCGCGAGGCAGTCGATCGCGCCGGTCAGCAGGGCGGAGACGATCTCGTCGTTGAACCGGCTCGCCACGATCGCAAAGCGAAGACTGGCGGCATCGAGACGTCCTTCAAAGATCGGGGGCATGTTCTTTCTGAGTGCTGAGTGCTGAGTGCTGAGTGCTGAGTGCCAACTATATCGCCTGCCTGCAGGTAAGGGCGTCAAATGTCATTTTTCACAGCGGAGTGGCTCGAGGCTTCCGGCGAACGAGCTCCGCATCACGCGGTCCTGCCCTCCCCCTCACTAAGGAGCGACAAGGTGCCACACTCAGCACTCAGCACTCAATCCTCAGCACTCAGGACTCCGCACTCAGCACTCAGGACTCAGCACTCAGGACTCAGGACTCAGCACTCAGCACTCAGCACTCAGCACTCAGCA
>DATLEY010000084.1:0-5424 GCA_035525215.1 Thermoanaerobaculia bacterium
CCGTCGGGAGAGATGACAGCCGCCAATACGGTCGGTTTCGCCAACGACAGAACCTGCCGCTCGCTCCCATCCGCCAGATCCACGAGGATCACGTTCCGCAGCTCTCCCTCGTCCCGCTCGAAGAGAATCGCGCGCCCGTCCGCCGTCCATTCCGGGAGCCGCCCCCTATCTGCGAGCTTCCGGCCCGCCATCTCCCCAGGCCGCTGTACGAAGATCCCTCCACTTGGCTGGGTATAAACGAGCTGCTGCCCGTCCGGCGACCACCGCGGATTGAGTCCCGAGCTGACCCGCGTCAGAAGCCTCCCCGCCAGGTCCGCCGTCCAGATCCCCTGCGTCCCATCGCGCGTCGACAACATCGCGAGCGTTTTTCCGTCCGCTGAAAGCTCGGCGTAATCCTCCAGGACAGTCTCCGCGGTGACCTGGCGCAGCGCGCCGGTCTCGACGGTGAGCTCCCAGATGTCGGAACGATGCTCGATCGTGGTGAACGCCAGCCGCCCGTCCGGATCGGGGCCTGTCAAGTGGACATCGTTTCCCTCTCCGAGAGTCACACGCTGGGGATCGCCCTCGGGATTCAGCTCCCCGTCGAGCCGCAGCTTCCAGATGTTGATGGCTCCGCCGCTGGTCCGCGAAAAAAGAATCGTCCTCCCGTCACGCGACCAGACTGGGCGCATCAGGAGAGTTGATTCATTCAAAATGGTTCGCGGCGCGCCGCCGGCCGCGGAAACGATCCGAATCGAGAAGTTGAACGGCAGCTCGAGCGCCCCATAGGCAATCCACTTTCCGTCGGGCGACCAGGAAGGGTGATAGTCGAAACTCGTGTCGCGGGCGAGCCTCCGCGGCTCGCCTCCCGCGGCAGCGATCACCCAGAGATCGCGGCTTCCCATCCTCGTCGTCGCATACGCGATCTCGCGACCGTCGGGCGACCAGGCGGGATAATAGCCGTCGGAGACCAGCTTCACGGGATCGCCGCCGAGCGCGGGGGCGATGAAGATGTCGCCCCGCGCGCCTAGAACGTAGGTCTGGATACCCGCCGCAGCCAATGGATGCGACAACTTCCCTCCCTGATCGCGGGCCGAGACGAACGCCATCTTCGACCCGTCCGGCGACCAGGCCGCCTGCGCGTCGTCCGCATCGCTCTCCGTGATCCGGATCGCCCTCCCTCCCCCCGTTGGCAAGACGTAAATGTCGAGGTTCCCCCCTTCATCCGTGGTGTACGCCAGAAACTTTCCGTCCTTCGAGAGATTCGGCTCGGTCTCGAGTCCCGGCTGAAAGGTGACCTGATGCAGCTTCACCTCGTCCTTCCTCTCGACCGGCGCGCTCTCTCGCGAGGAGAGATACGCCACGAGCCCGGCGACCCCGAGAAGCACGATGGCGCCGGCGAGGATGAGCGGAAGCCGTTTCTTCGGAGCGGGCGCCATCGCGATCGCGCCGCTCCGCTCGCCCGAGCTGCTGTCGCGCCGGAGATTCCGGAGATCGACCTCGAGCTCGCGCGCGGACTGATAGCGGTTCCCCGGTTCCTTCTCCAGAAGCTTCCGGATGATTCGCTCGAGCTCGGGAGGAACGGCGTAGTTGTAGCGCGCCACGGCATCGGGCTGCTGGTGGCGGATCTGATCGATGGTGTCGGTGACGGATTTGCCGCTGAAGGGGAGGCGCCCGGTCGCCATCTCATAGAGGACGCTCCCGAGGCTGAAGAGATCGGTGCGGTGATCGATGGGGCGGCCGAGCGCCTGCTCGGGACTCATGTAGGCGACGGTACCGAGGATGAGGCCGGGGTCGGTTTTGAGGCGGGTGGCGCTGTCCTGATCGATCGGCTCGTCGTCGAGCCGCTTGGCGAGGCCGAAGTCGACGATCTTGACGTGGCCCCGCGCGGTGATCATGAGGTTCGACGGCTTGATGTCGCGATGGGTGATCCCTTTGCGGTGCGCCTCATCGAGCGCGTCGGCAGTCTCGATCGCAATCTCGAGGATCTCCGCGATCGGCATCGGCTTGCCGGCGATCTTCTCGTCGAGGGTAGTCCCCTCGATGTACTCCATGGCGATGAAGGGAGCGCCGTCCGCGGTCTCCCCGATCTCGTAGATCACCCCGATGTTGGGATGAGAGAGCGCCGAGGCGGCGTGGGCCTCCTGGAGAAAGCGGCGGGTGCGGTTGTCGTCGCCGGCCACGCCATGCGGCAGGAGCTTGAGCGCCACATTCCGCCGCAGCCTGCTGTCCGCGGCGAGGTAGACCTCTCCCATACCGCCGGATCCGAGCTTTCGGATGATCTCGTAATGGGAGATGGCGTCAGGCATTCGGTGTAAGCGGGATTATGGCAGGTCCTGTGGGGGGGAAGAGTCAAAGGCGAACGCAGAACGCAGAACGCAGAACGATGAATTTAGAAGAGAGGCAAAGGCGGCAGGCAGGGAGGAGGGGGTTGTTCAGAGTCAAAGGCCGTTCACGGGCACGGGCACGGGAGGACCCGAGGCGCGGGTAAGGGCGGCGGGTCATTCAGAGGCCGCACGGGAGAACGAGGTCGAGAGAAGATTGGTCTCGCGGCCGAAGAATCTCAGAATGCGCAGGCCGTCATCGGTTTCTTATGCCGGTGCAGTCGCATCGAGCCTGGACGTGCATAAGAACCCGACAGCGATCATCGCGGCTGAGATTCTTCGGCCGCGGCGCCGTCTCGTATTCTGCCCGGCTGGCGCGTGCGGCCTCTGAATGACACCGCGCCGCTACGACCGATCTGTCATCTCCGCTCCACCGACGCTCTCGACTCCCCGACTCTGAATGACCCCCCGCCCCCGGGAGTGTCGGCGCACGCTGTGCGCCGCTACGGGTTTCGAGCGTGCGACGCGGGCCCCGTGGCGGCGAGACGTCGCCGCCACGGGATCTCCGACCGTCGACTAGAAGTTGACGCGGGTACTGATGCCGAACGTCCGCGGCTGATTCGTCAGGAATGAGACCCGAGCCGCACTTCCCCGCTCCAGGTCGATGGCGAGCAGCGCCCTCTCGTCCGTGACGTTGTTGACGAAGAGCGCCGTATCCCATCCTCCTCGCAGAATCCCGACGCGGAGGTTGATGAGGTCGTACGCGGGAAGCTTCGGATCGAACGTGAAGACATCCTGCGTGTAGGGACCTCCGATGTCTCCGCGGAACGAGTCGAGACGGAAGCTGCCGAATCCCGCCTGCTGGTCGCTGACCTGGGTGTAGCGGTCGCCCACGTGCTGATAGACGCCCGCCGCGTATCCCGCCATCCCGCGAGCCATTTTCCAACGATAGGTCGCGGCGGCGGCCATCTGGAACTCCGGCACGCTGGGAAGTCGGTTTCCTTCCTCGATTCCCGCCTGAGTAACACCGTTCACGATGAAGCTCGAGCCGAGCTCGGAATCATTGACGTTGCCGGAGATCGCGAAGTCGAAGCTGTCCGTCGGCGCGAACTCGAACTCCGCCTCGACCCCCGTGGCGCGCGCCTGGGGAACGTTGATGACGATGCGGGAGGAGCACGAACCCGCGGTGACGCTCGCCTGAAGGTCGGTGATGTCCATGTGGTAGGCCGCCACATTGAGCAATCCGCGACCCCCCCTGAGGCTGGACTTGGAGCCGATCTCGTAGTTCCAGAGCGACTCGTCTCTCCACGTGGGCCGTCCGCCGTAGATCTGCTGATCGTTTCCAACACAGAGCGGAACGTTGAGCGGATCGTTGATTCCGCCGAGACGGAATCCCTTCGACACCTGCGCGTTCAGCCGCGTCGCCTCCGACAGCTCGTAGCTGAGGATGACGCGCGGCGCGATGCCGTCCGCCTGGACCGAGCCCGTGCTGTCGATCGGGTCGGAGAAGATGCCGTCGAAGATCTGGTTGCGATCCTCTTCGAAGTCGTACCAGCGTAAGCCCCCCGTCACGTCGAACCGGTCGCTGACCGCGTACGTGGCCTCTGCGAAGGCGGCGAGCTGCGTGAAGTCGTAATGGAGATCCGACTTGTAGAGCTCGTCGGTCAGCGCCAACTTCGTTCCAGCCGTCGGGATCCCGCTCAGTGCGGTGAATCCGATCACCGGGAGGTTCTGCCGGTAATCGCGAGTGCTGTCGCTGTAGAAAGCTCCGGCCACCCACTGCAGCCGGTCCCTCTCTCCGGACAAGCGGACTTCCTGGGTCATGGATTCCGCCTCGGTGGCGTCGAACAGCGGCGCGTCGATCGTGTAGACCTCCTCGGGGAGGGCGATCGTCCCGCCGGTGATGCTGGCGGTGAGCGCCGTCGCATCGCGGGTGACCAGGATGTCGCGATTGGTGAAGGAGGTGATCGAGGTCAGCGTCGCTGCTCCGAGGTCATACTCGATGTTCAGATCACCGAGGAGGAACTCGTCCGTGAACGGCTCCTCGAACTGCGTGAACTGCCGGCGACCCCCGAGGGTGACCTGCGGCCGCGTCGTCGTGAAGGGGTTCGCCAGGATATTGAAGGCGTCGATCCGGTTCCAACCGTCCGTCTCCACTTCCTGATAGAGAATGCGCGGGGTGATCGAGAGGCGGTCACTCGGCTGGAACAGAAACGCCAGACGTGCCCCGTACCGGTTCCCGTCATTCACGTCTTCGTTCACTCTGAGGTCCGGCTGAACGGCATCCATGAAGCCGCCGTATTCGGTGAAGTAGGCGACCACGCGCAGGGCGGACGTCGCGCCCACCGGCACGTTGGCGGCGACCTTCGCGCTTCCACCGACGCCGCCGCCCGTGATCGAGCTCACACCCAGCTCGGCGATCGTTTCCGAGATGCCGATCCGCGGCTGGTTCGTGATGTAGCGAACCGTTCCGGAGAGAGAGCCGGAGCCGAACAGAGTCCCCTGCGGGCCGCGCAGAACTTCGACGCGGGCGAGGTCGAAGAGATCGATGTCGGGAGTGAAGAGCGACAGCGAAATCACCGACTCGTCGAGATACATCCCGACCTGCTCCTTCACCCCGGGCTGGTCGCGGATGATCCGTCCGGCGGAAACGCCGCGCATTCCGACCTGGCTCTGGCCCGGTCCCGCGTTCTGCACCGAGAACCCGGCGACGTTGACCGCGACGTCTTCCAGAGTCTCCGCGCCGCGGTCGCGCAGAGTCTCTTCGTCCGGGGCCGCGACCGAAAGCGGAACGTCCTGAATCGACTCTTCCTGCTTTCGTGCGGTGACCGTAATCTCCTCGGTCACCCTTCGCGCCTCCGGATCCCTCTCGTCCGGTTCCTCAGCTTCCTGTGCAAAAGCGGAACTGCCGGAAATCGCAATGGCCAGAATGAGCAACAAGACCTGCACCGAGAGCGCTCGCATGGTTCCTCCAAATGTCCGACGAAACAGGTTCTGAAAGACCGGTCGCTGGATTGTGCTGCGTATTGTTGCCGAAGGGACAAACGTCGTCAATTCAATGATTTTGGACTCTCGGCACCTGCCAATCCATCACGGTCGGCAGGGGGGGATGGGGGTCATT
>DATLEY010000093.1:0-11677 GCA_035525215.1 Thermoanaerobaculia bacterium
ACCGGTGGCCTCGGTGTTCCGCGTGCGATCGATCGATGAGGCGATCGAGCGCGCCAACGACACGCCCTTCGGGCTCGGGGCTTCCGCCTGGACGCGCGACTCCGCGGAAACGTCGCGGTTCATCGACGAGATCGAGGCCGGCCAGGTCTTCATCAACGCGATGGTGGCTTCCGACGCCCGCCTTCCCTTCGGCGGAGTCAAGCGCTCCGGATTCGGACGCGAGCTCGGAAGCCTCGGAATCCGGGAGTTCGTCAACGCCAAAACGGTCTGGGTCGGTGGAGGGCGGGCCTCCTTCTCCACGTCCGGATCGCGATCCGAATGATTGCGTTCGGAGAGAAGGGTCGGGGACGAGGGGCAACGATGTGCCGCCCGCGTTCGGGGCTTCTTCCCGAACGTGAACGATCCCGTGCCCGTGCCGGTTTTTGACTACACTGTTGTCGATCCCGAAAGGAGCACGCATGGCGGAGAAGGTCTACAAGCTGATCGAAATCGTCGGAACCTCGCGAGACTCGTTCGCGAAGGCGGCGGACAACGCGGTGACCAAGGCGGCGGAGACGGTTCACAACCTCGACTGGTTCGAAGTCATATCGATGCGCGGTCGCATCGACGGCGGCAAGCTCGCCGAGTATCAGGTGACCGTGAAAATCGGCTTTCGTCTCGACTGAGCCGGTCACTCCGAGCGCCTGGGTGCGTTCCCCGGCGGTCAGCGAAGGGCGGGGGGGTCATTCAGAGGCCGCACGGGAGGACGAGGTCGAGAGACGTTGGTCTCGCGGCCGAAGAATCTCAGAATGCGCAAAGCCGTCATCGGGTTCTTGTGCCGGTGCACTCGCATCGTACGAACGCGTCTGGCCGTGCATAAGAACCCGATAGCGATCATCGCGGCTGAGATTCTTCGGCCGCGACGCCACCTCATATTCTGCGCGGCTGGCGCGTGCGGCCTCTGAATGACCCCCACCCCTCCGGATTTCGCGCGCACCGGGTCATCTCCGCTCCACCGGCGCTCGCGCCGTTCCCCCCACTCTGAATGACCCCCGCCCGCCTTCGCGGGCTTGCGACCCGTGAACGTGAACGTGCCCGTGCCCGGTTTTTGCTCACCGACTGGCGCATCACAATTCGTCGCGCCATGTTCTTCCTCTGACTCTACAATCACCCCATGCGCAACTTTCTTCTCGCGATGCTTTTCGTCGCTGCGGGGGCGTCGGCTCAGGAGCGCTCTCTCCACTGGGACTATTACCGGGTGAATGCCCACATCGACGCCGAGGGGACGGCGCGGATCAGCGAAACGATGCGATTCGTGTTCGACGGTCCATGGAACGGCGGCGAGCGCATCTTCACTCTCCAGCCGGGCGAGTCCGTACGGCTCCTGGGAATCGCCCGCCTCGCTTCCGATGGAACCGCGGTGCCTCTCCGCCAGGGAGACCTCGACGAAGTCGACGAATATGCGTTCACCGCGGAGAACACTCTGCGGTGGAGATCGCGCCTTCCTGACGATCCCCCCTTCGCCGCGACGCCCATCACCTATGGCATCGAGTACGAGATCTCCGGCATCGTCCGCCGAACGGCTGACGGCTACCTGCTCGATCTCGATCTCGTTCCTCTGAATCTTGCGGGGCCAATCGAGCACTTCCGGTGGGAGCTTTCTTTCGACGAGGCGTGGCAGGCGCCGGAAGGCGTCGACCTGCAGGGGCGGGGCTCCGTGGCGCCCGGCGAGCGGGTCAATGTCCGGATCCCGCTGCAATACATCGGCAGCGGCCAGCCGGGCGACGTGCTGCAACTGACCACCGCCCCGGTAGCGCTTCTGGCCGCCCTCGCTCTGCTCCTCCCGATCGCGTGGGCAATCCGAACGTTCGTGCGCGAGGAACGGAACAAGGGACGCTTCGATCCATTGCCGTCGCTCGACTCGGTCGACCGGGGGTGGATCGAACAGCATGTTCTTCGTCACAAGCCCGAGATCATCGGTGCGGCATGGGATGAAAGGATCGCCGGCTCCGAAGTCGGCGCGCTGATCGCGCGCCTGGTTCAGGAAGGAAAGCTCCGCAGCCGGGTCGAGGAAGGCGCGATGTGGTCGGGACCGCAGCTTCACCTCGACCTGCTGGTCGACCGCGGCCAGCTCAGTGGCTATGAGCGCGAGCTCGTCGACGCATTTTTCTTCGCGGGGAATCAGACCAGCACGGCGGAGATCCGCGAGCACTACAAATCCACCGGCTTCGATCCGGCTTCGAAGATCAAGAAACCGATCGAGACCGAGGTCGACGAGATGGTCGGCCCCGAGAGAAGACCGAGCGAGTGGAACTGGAAAATCGCCCTCGCGCTGACTCTGGGGGGCCTGCTCATCATGGTGTTTTCCATGCCTCTCGGGTCGCAGTCCGACAGAGGCGCCGCCGCAGCCGGCGTGGGAATCGGACTCGGTCTATTCATGCTGGGAATCATCAGCGCCGCCTTTTTCAAGAATCGGGTCGCGTACTTTCAGGGGCCCGCCACCGGAATGGTGATCTCGATCGTCGGGATCGTGCTCGCATTCGCGATTCTTCTCTATCAGGCGATCGTCAATGTGCCGATTTCGACGATCACGCTGATCGCCGTCGGCCTTTACGGCGGAGGACTCGTCGACGTCATTCTCGGCATGGCGAGGCTCCGTCAGAGCCGGGAGAGGATGGAGTTGCGACGCGATCTCGCGCAGGCGCGTCGGTGGTTCGCCGCCGAGCTCGAGAAGCCGGAGCCTCAGCTCGACGATGCATGGTTTCCGTGGATCATCGCATTCGGACTGGGGCCGGTCGCCGACCGGTGGTTCAAATCCTTCGGCGGCGAGATGAGCGGGATGACGGCGGCGACGGGCTCCTCGCGCTCATCCTCCGGCAGCGGCTTCGGCTCTTCGGGGTGGACGGGCGGGGGTGGCGGGTTCGGGGGGGCCGGCGCGAGCGCCTCGTGGGGAGCCGCTGCGGCCGTGCTCGGTTCCGGGGTCTCGGCTCCGAGCTCGGGGGGGAGCGGCGGCGGCGGTGGCGGAGGCTCATCGGGCGGCGGGGGGGCGGGAGGGTGGTGACCGCGGCGGAACGACAGCAGTCCGGAGAGCCTGCGAAGCGCATGCTTCGACGGCTGAGCAATTTAAACGGGGTCTGCTGCGTTAGGTCCGGCAGACACGCCTTCTGTTGCGGCATTTCTTCCTCGCGACGGATCCCCTGACAGAGCGTCGTACTTTTTGTTCAGTTAGAGGATTCGTATGTCTTTTTCAAACCTCGGACTTGGTCCGAAACTCCTGAAAACACTGGAGAGTATCGGGTTCAGCACGCCGACTCCCATCCAGACCTCCGCCATTCCGACGGTACTCACCGGTAGCGATCTCATCGGGATCGCCCAGACCGGCACCGGCAAGACGGCGGCCTTTGCGCTTCCGATGCTCGAGCGTCTCGCCGCCAACCGCGCCGCAGCCAGCCGGGCACCGCGCCATCCGCGCGCGCTCATTCTCGCTCCCACACGGGAGCTCGCGGCTCAGATCGAAGAAAGCTTCCGTATTTTTGGAAAGAGTCTCGACATCCGCTCGACCGTCATCTTCGGCGGAGTTGCCGAAGGACCGCAGATCCAGGCGGTTCGCCATGGCGTCGACATCATCGTCGCCACTCCAGGACGTCTGCTCGATCTGATGGGGCAGAAGAGGGTCTCGCTGCGCGGCGTCGAAATCGCCGTGCTGGACGAGGCGGACCGGATGCTCGACATGGGCTTTCTCCCTTCGATCCGCAAGATCGTCGCGACTCTGCCGAAGGAACGGCAGACTCTTCTCTTTTCCGCGACCCTGTCGAAAGACATCGAGAAGGTGACCGCGGAGTTCCTCCGCGCACCGAAGCTCATCGAGATCGGCCGGCGCTCCAGCCCTGTCGAGTCGGTGACCCAGATTCTGGTTCCCGTCGACAAGGGACGCAAGATCGATCTGCTGGTCCACGTTCTCAATGATCCGGCTCTCGATTCGGTCCTGGTCTTCTCCCGCACGAAACATGGAGCGGACAAGATCGCTCGAAAGCTCGCCTCCGCGAGGATCTCCTCGGCGACGATTCACGGCAATCGTTCTCAGGGTCAGCGCACCCGCGCGCTGGCCGCGTTCAAAGGTGGAGAAGTCCAGGTTCTGGTCGCCACGGACATCGCCGCCCGCGGAATCGACATCGAGGAGATTTCGCACGTCATCAACTTCGACTTTCCGATGCATCCCGAGGATTACGTCCATCGGATCGGCCGCACGGGGCGCGCTGCCGCCACCGGCGACGCGATCAGCTTCGTGACCGCGGAGGATGAGCCGTCGGTTCGCGATCTCGAGAAACTGACGGGCCGGAAGGTCGAGCGGCGCATCGTCAAGGGATTCGAGCCTTCATCCGCGGGGCTCGTGCTCCCCGCCGGCGCACGCATTCCGGGTCGCAGGCCGCAGCAGGTCACGAGCTCACGACCGGCGGTTCGTCACGACAGCCAGCGGCGCACGACGTCCGCGCCGCATCGCTCATCACGCCCGAGGCCGGCTGCGCACGCGCAGCCGTCGGGACCCCGCCGCCGCTCCGAGAGTCAGAGCCGCAATCGCTGAGTGGCTTCCAGCTCTCCCCAGCGCGCGTAGAGCCGGTCCACTTCCGCTTCGCTCTCCGCGAGGGCTCGATAGCGTTCCTGAAGGGCCTCGGCGTCCGCGCTGACCGCCGGGTCGTTCACGCGCTCCCTCGCCTCTTCGCGCTTCTGCTCCGCATCGTGGATCGTCGTCTCGATGGAATCGAGCTCGCGCTGCTCGCTGTAGGAGAGCTTTCTCTTGCGGGGTTTTCCCTCGCGCACCGGCGTCCCGGTCTCGCCACGCGGCCCGCTTCTCGATGCGGCGCCGCGCGCTTCTTCCCACTGCTGGTAGTCGGCGAAAACCTCCGCTCCTCCCTCGCCATTCAGCGCGAGGATGCTGGTCGAGACCCGATCGATGAGATAGCGGTCGTGCGTCACCAGCACGAGCGCTCCGGGGAACTCGAGAAGCGACTCTTCGAGGACGTCGAGAGTCGGGATGTCGAGATCGTTGGTCGGCTCGTCGAGAACGAGAAGGTCCGCGGGCTGCAGCATCAGCCGGGCGAGAACGATTCTGGCCCGTTCTCCGCCGGAGAGGCGGGAGACGGGCGTATCGAGCTGTTCGGGACGGAAGAGAAAGCGCCTGGCCCATGACGCCACGTGGAGCGACCGATCCTGAAAGACGACCGAGTCGCCGGCCGGCACCAGCGCCCGCCGCAGGGAAAGACTCATGTCGAGCGTCTCGCGATTCTGATCGAAGTAAACGACGCGCAGCTGGTCGGCCGGCTCGACGGTCCCTGAATCGGGCTCGAGCTCTCCCGTGATCATCCTGAGAAGCGTGGTCTTGCCGGATCCGTTGGGGCCGAGAATCCCGAGTCTGGAACCAGCGGTCAGAAGGATGTCGACGTCCTCGATGATCGTCCGTCCCTCGAATCGCTTGGTCAGACTCCTGCCGGCCCAGAGCCGCTTCGTTTTCCGCTCGGAAGCGTTGAAGTCGATCTTCGCCGACCGCTCCGCCGTTCGCGAGCGGCTCTCGGCCAGCTCGGCGATCTTCGATTCGGCGGTCTGAATGCGCGCTTTCGATTTCGTCGTTCGAGCCTTCGCTCCGCGCCGCAGCCATTCGATCTCCCGCCGGACCAGATTCGCGAGCGACTCCTGATAGCTCTTCTCGTTGCTCAGCAGCTCGTCGCGCCGCTCGAGAAACGTCGAGTATCTCCCCTCGACCGTGAGAATGCCCGCCGGCCACGCCGGATTCAACTCGAGCATCCGCCGCGCCACGTTCTCCAGAAAGTAGCGGTCATGGCTCACCGCGATGAATGCCTTCGGCTCGCTCTTCAGCACGGATTCGAGCCAGAGGATGCTCTCGACGTCGAGATGATTCGTCGGCTCGTCGAGAAGCAGCACGTCCGGCTCTCCGGCGAGCTCGCGAACGATGGCCAGCCGCTTGCGCCACCCTCCCGACAAAACCTCCGTCCGCTGATCGACGGAAGCAAATCCCGCATTTCCGAGAGTGACGGCCGCGCGTGCGTGCCGCTCGTGGTCGTCGAGCGTGTGATCGCCGGCCAGCGCCTCGACCACCACATCCTCGACGCTCTTACCGGGAGCGAACACCGGATCCTGCGGAACGTAACCGACGCGCAGCCCTCGTCGTAGCGTCCGATTCCCTCCGTCGGCCTCTTCGAGCCCGGCGAGGATTTTCAAGAACGTCGATTTTCCGGCGCCATTGGGTCCCACCAGGCCGACGTGATCTCCCTCGAACAAGGTGAAGTTCAGCCCCTGGAAGAGAGGACGGGCGCCGAACTGCTTGGTCAGGTTTTCAGAGCTGAGAAGAACGGATCGGGACATCGAGGCTTTCCATCAATCAGAAATGAATCGCAGTGCGGGCGAGAAGCCGCAGGCGGCTCGATTCATTTCAACCGGGAGAGCTCTCCGTCGAGATGGGAGAGAGCATGTTCGAGGGCAGTGCGATGAACCGGCGTCTTCGCGGTCTCCAGCTCCTTCATGATGCGGCGCCGCGATAGCTCCAGGCTGGAGCGCTTCCGCTCGCGCTCCATCTCAGCGGAGGTGAGGCTCCGCTTTCGCTCCCCCGAGTCGAACTGCTCCTCGATCTGAGACTCGACCCCCTTGCTTTCCCATCCCCGCGCCATGGCCGGAAACTACGCGAAGTTCGGGCCATCCTCTCTTTAGGGAAGAGGGTAGACGAGCGCTCTTAGGGAAGAGGGCAGACGAGCGAGGGAGTAGGGAAAGGCAGGCCTCTGTGGCGCCGGCTTTCAGCCGGCTGCTTTCCGCCCGAAGCTAGGAAGAACCTCCACCGTAGGGTAGAGCGGTCGCGCCAGAGGCGAGAAAGATGCAATGATTCGCGCCGGAGTCCGCATGGAAACGCAGGAAGTGACGACATTTTCGACCCTCGGCCTTCGGAAGGAGCTCATCGACACCCTCTCCGAGCTCGGCTACGAGGCCCCCACACCGATCCAGGAAAAAACGATCCCGATCATTCTGGCGGGACACGACGTGATCGGGCAGGCCCAGACCGGCACCGGGAAAACCGCCGCCTTCGCTCTTCCGATGCTCGAACGGCTCGACCCCGCGAACGCCGGAACCCAGGCTCTGGTCCTCACGCCGACGCGCGAGCTCGCGATGCAGGTGGCGGAAGCGATTCATTCCTACGGGAAGAAGCTCCGGCACATCTCGGTGCTCCCGGTGTACGGTGGCGCGCCGATCGTGAACCAGCTGAAGCGCCTCGAGCGCGGCGTTCAGATCGTGGTCGGGACGCCGGGCCGGCTCATCGATCATCTCGAAAGAAAGTCGCTGAATCTCAGCGCCGTGCGGATGATCGTGCTGGACGAAGCGGACGAGATGCTGCGAATGGGCTTCATCGACGACGTCGAGCAGATACTCGGAAGCGCGCCAGAGTCCCGGCAGACCGCGCTCTTCTCGGCGACGATGCCCGCCGGGGTTCGCAGGATCGCCGAGCGTCATCTGCGCGATCCGCAGCGGATCGAGGTCGAGCACAAGACTCTCACCGCTCCGGCAATCGAGCAGCGCGCGCTGAATGTTTCCGAGGGACAGAAGCTGGAAGTGTTGACTCAGATCCTCGAGCTCGAGCCGGCCACGGGAGTCCTGGTTTTCCGGCGCACCAAGACCGGCGCGGCGGAGCTGGCCGAAAAACTCGAGGCCCGCGGCTTCAGCGCGGTCGCGATGCATGGCGACATGACGCAGTCTCTGCGCGAAGCGGTCCTCCGGAGATTCAGGAACGGACAGGTCGAGATTCTCGTGGCCACCGATGTCGCGGCCCGCGGACTCGACGTCGAACAGATCACTCACGTGATCAACTACGACATTCCGAGCGACGTGGAAGTCTACGTCCATCGAATCGGGCGGACGGGACGGGCCGGCCGGAGCGGTGTCGCCACACTCTTCGTCACCCCGCGCGAGCGGCGGATGCTGCGCGAGATCGAGCGCTTCACGGGGAAGCCGATCACACCGATGAAGATGCCGAGCCGGGCCGACGTCGCCGCCCGCCGGATCGAAGTGTTCAAGGAGAGCGTTCGGGCGACCCTCGCCGCCGGCGATCTCGATCTCTATGTGGGCATGGTCGAGCAGATCGCCGACGAAGGACCGTTCGACATCGCCGACGTGGCGGCGGCAGCCATGCGCCTGGCCAGCCAGGAACGTCCGCTCGCCGCCGCTCCCGAAGAAGAGATCCTCGAAGAGCGCCGCCCGCCGAAACAGGCCTACTCCCCCGCGCGAGGCGCAGGATCGACTCGCCCCTCCCCCCCTGCGAGCCGCAAGGAGCCCCGAGGGAAACCTCCTCGCTCTGATGAGGATCGCGACGCGGGACCGAAAGTTCGTCTTTCCATCGGCGTCGGCAAGAACGACGGAATCCGTCCCGCGGACATCGTCGGATCCATCGCGAATGAGGCCGACGTTCCCGGACGCGAGATCGGCCCCATCGACATCCGCGACGACGTCACCTACGTCGTCGTCCCGGAGAAGTATCGGGATCAGGTTCTCGAGCGGACCGCCGGCGCGAAATTCCGAGGCCGCTCCATGAGGGTCCGGATTGCCGGCAGCGAGGATGCCGATCGCGCGAAGCCCTTCTCGCCCGCTGGACCGCGCTCGCGGAGCGCGGTGCCGCGCCGGGACCAAGGAGAGCGATCCCGGCCCGCCCCGGCCTACGGTCGCAAACCGTACGGCGCGGCTTCGCGGCCGGCGAGCCGGCCGGCCGGACCGCGCGCTCGCGGCGTCCATGAGAAGGAGTCGCCTCCCCGCCCGCACCGGAAGGGCGACGCTCCTCGTTCGCGAGCCGCAGCCTCCACTCGGCAGGGGCGCCCGGCCGCTTCGAGAGCGAGCTCTCCAGCTCGCGAGCGATCCGGAGATACGAAACCGTTTTACAGCAAATTCGGGAGTGGACCCTCCAAGGGTCGGAAGAGCGATCGGGATCGGCCCCCGCCGGGGGGGAAAAAACGCCGATGAAGGACAGAGTCGTTCTCTCCATTGCCCTCCGCCTCTCGATCCATTACAACTGACGCGTGGAATTGATCCCTCACCATCCAGTCCCCATCACGGAGAAGACGTTCGCTGAGCTCGCTCTCAGCCCGCCGATTCTCGAAGCCATTGCCGCCGTCGGGTTCGAGCATCCCACGCCGATCCAGGCTGCCGTCATCCCTACGGCGCTCTCCGGAAAAGACCTCATCGCCCTGGCGCAGACCGGCTCCGGAAAAACGGCCGCCTTCGTCATTCCGCTCGCGGAGAAGCTCCACCACGGGGAAGGTCTCCGCGGACTCATCCTCTCGCCGACCCGCGAGATCGCCCTGCAGACTCAGGCCTTTCTCGAACTGTTCGGCAAGAATCACGATCTGCGGACGACCTGCCTCATCGGCGGCGTCAAGATGCAGCCGCAGCTTCGAGCGATCAAGGACGAGCCCGACATCATCGTGGCCACGCCCGGCCGCCTCCTCGATCACATTCAGCGCCGCTCGATCTCGGTCAACGAGATCAGCGAGCTCGTGCTCGACGAGGCGGACCACATGCTCGACCTCGGGTTTCTCCCGCAGATCCGCAAAATCGTGGCGCAGCTTCCGAAGAGCCGGCGGACGATGATGTTCTCGGCGACGATGCCGCCTCCCATCGAGGAGCTCGCGCGCACCATGCTCCGCGATCCGATCCGCATCGACATCCTGCCGAAAGGTCGAGCGGCCACCGGCATCAGCCACCGGCTCTACATCGTGCGGCCGGAGGACAAGCGGAAGGCTCTGCTGGCCCTGCTCCATCAGGAGCTCGGCTCCACGCTGGTTTTCACGCGGCGGAAAGTGGACGCGGAGTGGTTGTTTCACGTGCTGGACCGGGAAGGTCACCCGGTCGCGCGCATTCACTCCGATCGCTCGCAGGGAGGACGAACTCAGGCGCTCGACGACTTCCGGGCCGGCGCTCACCGGATCCTCGTGGCCACAGACATCGCCGGGCGCGGAATCGACGTCCCCGGGATCACTCACGTGATCAACTTCGATCTCCCGGAGAACGTGGAGGACTACATTCACCGGGGCGGCCGGACCGCCCGGGTGGACCTGGAGGGGATCGTTTCGTCGATCGTGACCTGGCAGGAGCTGATCATGGTCCGGACGATCGAAAAAGCGATCGGCAAGGAAATCCCCCGCTGTTCCATCCCCGGCGTGGAAGCATGGGTGGAGAGCGCCCGCGCTGGAAAATCGCGCACGCGGCGGCGCCTCTGAGACCGCCCGGTCCTCAGCGCCGCGGCTCTGTTGTACGATGACCGCGCCATGAAGTCGCGACAGGTGATCGCCGGCGCGGGCAGCTGCATTCCTCCTGTCCGCGTTCCCAATTCCTCGTTCCTGAACCACGATTTCCGCGGGGCCGACGGAACGAAGATCGACAAGACCAACGAGCAGATCCTCCAGCAGTTCGAGGCCATTACCTGCATCCGGGAGCGGCGTTACGTCGCCGACGATCAGGTGACCTCGGACATCGCGGCTGAGGCCGCAAATCAGGCGCTCGTCTCGAGCGGCATCGATCGCGAAAGCCTCGATGCGATCATCGTCGCGCATAATTTCGGTGACGTCCGCGCAGGATCGAAGATTCCGGATCTCGTTCCATCCCTCGCCGCCCGCGTCAAATTCAAATTGAAGATCCGCAACCCGCAGACCGCCGCCTGGGATCTCGTGTTCGGTTGTCCAGGATGGCTGCAGGGAATGATTCAGGCGGACTCGATGATCCGCGCGGGCGCCGCAACACGCGTCATGGTCATCGGGGCCGAGACGCTCTCACGGGTCTCCGATCCGCACGATCGCGACAGCCTGATCTACGCGGATGGAGCCGGCGCCACCATTCTCGAGAAACAGGAGAACGAGAACGAAGTCGGCATTCTCGCTCACGCGGCGCGCTCCGACACCATGGAGTATCTGCAGATGCTGACCATGGCGAAGTCCTATCACCCGGAGATGCTCGGAGATGAGCTCTACCTGAAGATGGAAGGGCGAAAGCTCTACCGGTACGCCCTTCAGACCGTGGCGGGAGCGATCCGCAGCTGCCTCGAGAAAGCGGAGCTCAGCCTCAGCGACGTCGACAAGCTTCTCCTTCATCAGGCCAACGGGAAGATGGACGAGGCCATCGTCGACGCGCTCTACGCGCTCTATGGAATGCCGGTCGCGGAGAACGTTCTTCCGATGACGATCTCCTGGCTCGGCAACAGCTCGGTCGCCACGATTCCGACCCTGTTTGATCTGATGCAGCGTGGCGAGATCGAAGGACACCGCATCGAGCGCGGCCAGTGCCTCGTCTTCGGCTCCGTCGGCGCGGGCATGCACATCAACGCGATGGTCTACCGGGTTCCGTGAGGAGAGGCGAACGTAGAAGGATGAATTTAGAAAGAGAGTCAAAAACCAACGCAGAACGCAGAACGATGAATTTAGAAAGAGAGTCAAAGACCAACGCAGAACGCAGAATGCAGAACGATGAATTTAGAAAGAGGAGTCAAAAACCAACGCAGAACGATGAACGATGAACGATGAATTTAGAAAGAGAGTCAAAGACCAACGCAGAACGCAGAACGATGAACGATGAATTTAGAAAGAGAGTCAAAAACCAACGCAGAACGATGAACGATGAACGATGAATTTAGAAAGAGAGTCAAAGACCAACGCAGAAC
>DATLEY010000109.1:0-2928 GCA_035525215.1 Thermoanaerobaculia bacterium
GAGGAAGGGAAAGGAATCGCGGGGCGGCTGGAGGCCGAGCTTCGCAACCTCGGGATCGACTCCGTGGTCACGACGAAACTCGGCGCGACCGGCGCGACGACCCGCGATTTCGGTGCGGCGCTCACGAAGCCGGTTCACCGCGAGTCCATCGCGCGCGCCGATGCGATCGTCCTCTCCATCGGCGCAAACGACCTTCGCGTCGCCCTTCTCGGCGGACGAAGCTCGGAATCACCACTGGACCTCGTCGATCAGGTGCTTCGCGACATCGGCGCGACGGTGGCCGAGCTTCACCTCATCAATCCTCACGCGCGGATCCTGCTTCTCGGAGCGTATATCCCTCTGCCAAGCCAGCGCGCCGCGCGCCTGCTCGAGCCTCTCATTGCCATCTGGGACATGGCGCTGATGGGACAGTTCGCCGACGATCCGCTCGTCACGGTGGTCCGGCTGTCCGACATCATCGACCGCCCCGAGCGACTGAGCACGATCGACTCTTTTCATCCCGGGGCCGCGGCTTACCAGGAAACCGCTCGAAGGATCGCCGAGCTGCTGGCCGCCGACCCCTCGTGACGGCGGCGAATTTCGATCGCCGCAGCGATCTTGCTCCCCCCTGTAGCGATTTCGCCCTTCCTTACGTCTCACTTTGAAGCGGAGGCGTGGGGTTCGCGCCGTTCACCGGCCGCGATCCGCCATTGGCCGTCCGCGCGTGGCCTTTCCGGCGGTCTCCGTGCAAATTGATCTCAGCACGAGTGATGGAGCCCCCAATGCTGAATCTCGAACCTGCCGAAATCCGAAATGCCTGGCGCGCCGCGATCGCCGCGGCCGACCTACTTCGCCGCGAAGGAGACGCCACCAAGGCGGCCCGGGTGGAATCCCTCGCGCGCATCCTCAGCCGCGAGCTCGAGCGGCGGGATCCGGAGTCGATCGATTCCCAGGCCATTGACCGATCATGAGCGTCAAGGTCGCGCCAGTTGGCAGTTCCCAGTTCCCAGGTTGTTCGTGTCGTTGTTAGTTTCCGAATGGCCTGATCACCGTACCGCCGGCCTCCGGCCGGTCGCCTTGTCCGTTGTCCTATCCCGACAAGAGTACCGCCCTCCGGCCGGTGAGGCGCGCGAAGCGCGCTGCGTCTCGATCAAAAAACCAGAACATCGCGCGTGAACCCGGGGGGCCGGCGCACGGCCGGAAGTCTCCATCGGGCCTGAGCGCGAGGCCGACCTGCAGCTCACATTTCCACAAATGGCGGGTCTGCTGATCGGTAAAACGAGGCGGGTCTCGCTGTTGCACGATCGTCAGCAGGAGAAACGCACATGCCTCGCCTTGTCCTCGCTCCCTTCGTTCTGCTTCTGATCCTCGGATGCGTGCGTGCACAGCCTCAACCGCCGGTTGCGACGCCGGCGGCCCTGGTTCCGGAGTCCTGCGTCGACGTACCTCAGACGAAATTGTGTGCAGAGTTGCTCGAGTTGCGCGACCGCGATCAAGCCGTGCGCCGTAAATGGATGGCGGACCGCGAGAATGAGGCACTCCAGCAGGAGGTCGAAACGGTCGACCGCGAGAATGTGGTGCGCGTGATCGAGATCATCAATGCGACCGGCTGGCCAGGTAAGTTGATGGTCGGCGAGAAGGGATCCGCGGCCGCCTGGACGATTCTTCAGCACGCGGATCTCGAAGTACAAAAGCGCTACCTCGGCCGCATGGAGAAAGCCGTCGAAACAGGTGAGCTGCACGGCAGTCTCCTCGCGACGACCGTTGACAGAATCCGGGTCAGGGAAGGCCAGCCACAACTCTACGGCACTCAGTTCCGGGAGCAGAACGGTCGGATGGAGCCATTTCCGATCGAGAACGAAGCGGAGGTCGCTTTCCGCCGCGCGAAGGTCGGTCTCCAGCCGCTGAGCGAATACGCCGCGATGGTGAATCAGATGTACTCGCAACCGAAGAAGCCATGATCAAAAGCTGACTTCCAAGAGAACCACCGGGAAGCTGTGCACGCCGGGTTCCCCGGTCGGACGGAGTTCATCTTCGGGGCACGCCCGGCGACATTCATTACCGAATTCGCCGTTAGCACGAAATTGTCCGCTCCTCTCCGGTGAGCAATTCGAAAACTCCCGGGCTCTCCTCTGGAGCTTTAGCCCCCCTCGGCGTAGATTCCTCCCGGTCCCGAATCGATCCGCATCGCAAAAAAAGGAGGACTCCCCCATGTCCCGCTCCGGAAGAATCCGTCCGTTCGGCATCCTGATCCTGGCGCTGTTCCCTCTCGTACTCTTCGCCCAGGGGCCCCCGCTCGAGCTCCCCGACGCGAGCCCGCATGCTGCGGTGACTCAGAGCGTCGGCCTCACTGAGGTCACGATCGATTATCACCGTCCTGCAGTGAACGGGCGGCCTGTCTGGGGGACGCTCGTGCCCTGGGACCAGGTGTGGCGCGCGGGAGCGAACGAGAACACGACGATCTCGTTCTCGACGCCAGTGAGCGTAGAAGGGCGACCGGTCGCCGCTGGCACGTACGGTCTCCATCTCATTCCGAGTGAAGGTGGGGATTGGACGCTCGTGCTCAGCAATCAATCGCGGGCCTGGGGCAGCTTCGCTTACAACCAGGCTGAGGATGCGATCCGCGTTTCGGTGAAGCCGGAAGCCGCTCCCCATCGCGAACGGCTCCTCTATCTCTTCGAAGAACCGAAGGGTGGAAGCGTCACGGCATCGCTGAACTGGGACAAAGTTCGCGTTCCATTCGACATCGAGGTCGACCTTCCCTCCCTCGTCACCTCGGATCTCGAAGATCAGCTGACCGGCCTCCCACAATTCTTCTGGCAGCGATGGAACCAGGCCGCGGCGTGGGTGGCGCAGAACGGAACGGATCTCGACCGCGCGATGACGTGGGCGGATCGCTCCATCGCGATCAACGAGAACTTCCAGAACCTCCGGACCAAGGCGCTGATC
>DATLEY010000116.1:0-10104 GCA_035525215.1 Thermoanaerobaculia bacterium
GAAACATGCGTCCTACGATCCCGACGCAGTCAACGCCTTCTGGAGAGCTCTGGTCCAGGTGGACGAAGTCTTCAAGGAGTTCCGCGGCCGGTTCATCGGAAAAGCGAGCCCGGTCCACTTCTTCTGGGGAAGCTTCGATCATGCGGTCAGCCGCTTCTCGGGGCGGCGTGCCCCCGAGCACCCCGGTGGAATCCCCGCTCTTCCCGATCGTGTCGTTCGCGAAGCGTACTCACACGAGGTGTCGAGCGCCGGCTTCTGGCCCGGCGGCAACGGCTTCGACGCGGCGTTTTACTCCTACGCCTATCCGGAGCCGGAGGGCTTCTCCGCGGCAGAGGTCAGACCAGCCGCCGCGTTCTACAGCACCGATCTGAAGGAGTTCATTCTTCCGTACGATGCAGTCCGCGGGGCCGACGATCCGAGAGGCATGCTGATGGACTTTCTGCAATCGACCTATGAGGCCGCCGCCGACCTCGGGAAGTGGGACCGCGCCGCACTGGAGCGCCCGACCGAGCAAAGTTAGATCCATCTTCCGTGGCGTCGCCTCATGTGGCGCCGGCTTTCAGCCGGTGAGCGGGCGTGAGCCCGCCTCTCTGTACCGCCGGCCTCTGGCCGGTCGCCATCCGCCTCACGCGTGGTCCTCTGAGACCCAGCGCGCTTGGCGCGCCTCACCGGCTACAAGCCGGCGCCTTTCTAATGCTATTGAGGCGTAATCGTCGTCACGTGCTGAGTCTCGTTGTTGTTGACTGTGATAAACGCCCAGATCGCCATGTCACTGTCCAGAGGAGTGATTTCGACGATCATTCGTCCGCTGTTCTTTCCGGCGCGCTCGGCGAGCCCGTGCCATTCCATGGAGGAGGGCCAATTGCTTCCCGGAGTCTGATTGCAATCAGGATTCATCAGTCCGACATTCTCATCGAGCAGGACCGCACCGCTTTCCTGATCGATGAACCGAATGCGGACCGAGCGGCAGCCGGTATGGGGAAGAGGATCGTAAACGCGCAGCGACTGGCGGAAGCGAGAATCGAGCGGAACGTCATGAAGATAGATCTTCGTCCGATAGAAGTCCTTCTCCCGGACGACCGGGATCTCCGTCCCCCAGGTGAGTGCTTGCCGCGAAATGTCCTGGACCCGGAGCGAGAACGCCACCTTGGAAGCGATCTCGTCGCGAACCCAGATCAGGGCTCCGGGCGCCCCTCCGCGCGGCGTTCGGAAAAACTCTGGCTCCACGACCCCTCCATCTTGGAAATGAACCGGCTCGCAGATCGGGAAAAGGCAACCGCGCAGGTCCCGAATATCCGCCGGCGAAGAGATGACGCGGCCAGCATTGTTGAGGAGGCTGAAATGCGTAACCCAGATCGATCCGTTTGCTCCCGGAGTCTCGTAGGTCGCGACCGGCAGGAGCAAGAGTTCGAATCCTTCGCCCGTGAACTGCGCCATGGCGGGAGTGGCGCAGTAGAGGGTTAGCAGTACTAATAGAAATGTCGTTCTCATTGGGCCCCTCCGGCCGGAGGTCCGCAATCGGGCAGTTGGACGAACGGAAAAGAACCGATGAAATCCGGATCGCCCACATTAGACAGCACGACGGATCGGCTGTTCAACGAATTCCAGATGGAGGCGGGGTCGTACCACGGCCGTTTTTCGAGATACTGCGCGACCACGCCTGAGACGATTGCTGCGGAGAAGGAGGTTCCACTCCCCGCCCCATACAGTTCTCTATAGGATGAGGCTGATCTAAGGCTCGCCGATCTCAGATCGTGGGCCGGCGCGTACACGTCCACACAGACTCCATGGTTTGAGCCGGCTTCGAAGCAATCGCCTTCCACATGAACACAATCCCATCGGATGTCATTGCTTCGGGTTCCCCCGGCGGAAATGACGCGGCCTGGAGTTCCGTCTTATTCCATGCCATACGCGATGGCGAGTAGTCACAGGCGCTACCGTCGTGATTATTGGCCGAGACGATGACCGGGATTCCTTCCCATTCGGGTCGACCGCTCTGTAGATCGTAATCCGTGAGCACGAGTCCATTGATTACATGCTGGACGGAATCGACATGCGGGTCGGTGAGCTCCCTGTAAAGACTGGCGCCGCCGGGCAGTTGAAATTCGTCGTGACTCTGGGCGACGCCAGTATCAACGACATATGCTGTGACCCCGGCGCCGGTGAAGCAGGGACTGTAGTCCGAGTTCAGTCCGGAGATTTGATCGATTCGATCGAGGTGCCAGTCGGAGGTGGAGGCAGCGATCTCCCAATAGCCATTCTCTTCAACTAAAAGAACTCCCGGCACATGGGCGAGAGCCCTTGCTTTCTGTTCGGTCATTTCGACATGAAAGGCATTCGCCGCATCGGTAATGACACTACGTAGCTGGCCTTCAAAGCGCGCGGCAAGACTCGTTGCCAGCTTCCCAACTTCGGGCGCTCGAATGTCACGGTCCAGAACAACGATATATTCGCCTTTGACCGGCTTCGAAGCGCGAAGAAAGTGTCCTTGGCCCCCACGTTGTTCGCTCGTCGCTGTGACGGAGCCGGCGGATCCGGCGAACATCAAGATTATCAAAAACAAATTCAATGCTTTCGTCAAGTCAGCGTCCTCTCGGATTGTTTGAAATACTCGAACTCACAAAGGAGTACCGCGAGTCACCCATTCTCCTACCCCCTAGAGCGCTATTAAAAAATTCCTTGTGTCGGCCTCAGCCGTATTGCAGTCGAGAAGCTCCCGCGTGCGGGCGGGATTTACCTTTCGAAGACTCCCGATGAGGTCGGCACGAGTTTGGAAGGGCTCATCACCATGCCGCCTGCTCTGGAGTTTCGCGAGGAGTTGCTCCGCGCCTATCCCGACGTTTACACGCCGGCTGCCCTTTCGGCTCTCGAGGCTCTCGCGCCGCTCAATCGGGAGCGCCGCACTGTCATGGATTCCCGGATGGCTCGACGGCGTGACCGCGCCGCGCGCAAGCAGCCGATTGAGTTTCTCGACCCGGAGAGCCTGATTCCGCGAACCAGCATCCGCGTTCGCGATGCGCGCGCCGGCAACTTCGAGGGGGGAGAGATCCCTCACGATCTTCAGCGGCAATGGATCCAGGGGACAGGCCCCGCCACCCGCCCGCGCGCGTCGCTCGAGCAGGGACTTCGCAACGTCGCCTACGCGCTCCTCTCCGGCGCCGACGGATGGATGTTCGACGGCGAGGACGCCCTCGGACAGGTCGACACGATGTCGCTCGACAACCAGCGCAACCTCGAGCTCGCAATCGACCGGGATCCCCGCTTCATGAACGTTGCCGAATCGGTCGCGCAGGAGATGAACGACTGGGCCGAGTCGTTCTTCAAACGCCGCATCGTCGACGACTGGCGCGCACAGCTAGGCTTCACCACGAAAATCTTCCGGGCGCGCGGCCTCCATCTCGACGACCGCCACGTCCGGGAAGGGGATGGCACCGGCTTCTCCGCCTCGATCGTCGACGTCGTCCTCTACGTCGCAAACAATCACGAGCGGCTCCGGGCGGATGGCTCGTCGATCGTCCTCTATCTTCCGAAGATTCAGACCGCGGAGGAAGCGGCGCTCTGGAACGAAATCCTGAGCGCGGTGGAGAAGGAGCTCGGCCTCCCAGCGGCGACGATCCGCGCCTACGTCCTCGTCGAGCAGATCGAGGCGGCGTACCAGCTCATGGAGATCCGCGCCGCGCTCTCGCCTCGATTCGTCGGCTTCAACACCGGACGGTGGGACTACATCAACAGCGTGGCCGACGCGCTCGCCTGGGACTCGGAGTTCATCAATCCGAACATCGACGCGATCGGCATGACGTACGGCTACATGCGCAACTACGAGGATCGCGTACGGAGGGCGGTGAACACGCCCGACCGCCTCGGGCGCTTCTCGCTCTGGCAGGGAGGGATGGAGCCGAACATCCCCGTCGGCTCGCCCGACGGTGTCGCGGCGGGAATGAAGAAGGCGGTAGCCGGCGGAGCGCGCGAACAGGAAGCAGGGGCGAGCGGCAAGTGGGTTGCGCACTGGAAGATGGTTCACATCGTCCGGCCGGTCTGGGAGAAAAAGGGAGAAGCGAACCAGCTCGGACGGGAGTTCCAGGCGCTGACCCACGAGCCGGCCGACGCGGAGGGACTCAGGCTGCTCGAGCCGGCGCCGCGCACGATTCGCGGCGCGCGCGATCTCCTCAGCGTCGCGCTTCAGTATGGGAACGCGTTCGGCCGTGGATTTCAGGCGGCGGCGCTCAAGCCCGCCGACTTCTTCGGGAACGATGACGTCCTCTATCTGATGGAAGACATGGCGACGGGAGAGATCCGGGTCAGCATTCTCTGGGAGTGGCTGCACAAGGGGGGAGTCTTCACCGAGGACGACCGCGAGACCGGCGTTCGCAAGGGAGAGGCTTTCTCATCCGAGCTCTTCGAGCGCCTCCTCGAGGAGGAGTACGCGAAGCTTCAGAAGGCGGGTGATCGCGACGTTCACGACGACTCGAAGACGACGACGCTGCCCGTCGCAAGAGAAATCGTCCGGACCTGCGTCACCGATCCGCTCAAGATCCCCTGGTTCATCGACCTCCTCAATCTGAACCTCAGCAATCACGATCCCGAAGTGGCGAGAAAGCGGATCGCTCTGTACCGCGAAACGCTCGAGCGCGAAGGGGTCCGTGTTACAGGGAATCTCGATTTCGATGCCGGAAGGAAGAGGAGTGATGAGCCGATTCGACGATGAAGTCGCCGAGACCCGAGCATGGTTCGAGAGCCCACGCTTCGAAGGGATCACCCGACTCTACTCGGCGCGGCAGATCGTCGAGCAGCGCGGTACCATCGCGAATGACTACACGGTGGCGCGGGAAGCGGCGGCCGCTTTTTACGATCGCCTTCGCGAGCTCTTCGCGCAGAAAAAGAGCATCACTACCTTCGGTCCCTACTCCCCAGGCCAGGGTGTGATCATGAAGCGACTCGGGATCGAGGCCATCTACCTCGGAGGGTGGGCCACTTCCGCGAAGGGATCGACCACTGAGGATCCGGGTCCCGATCTCGCCAGCTATCCGCTCAGCCAGGTCCCCGATGAAGCAGCCGTCCTCGTCCGCGCGCTGCTCACTGCCGACAGGAATCAGCAGTATCTGCGCGCGAAGATGCCTGAGAGCAAGCAGGCTTCCGCGCCGTTCTACGATTACCGCCCTTTCATCATTGCGGACGCCGACACCGGACATGGCGGCGACCCGCACGTCAGGAACCTGATCCGCCGATTCGTGGAAGTCGGCGTTCCCGGATATCACATCGAGGATCAGCGCCCAGGAACGAAAAAGTGCGGACATCAGGGAGGGAAGGTCCTCGTCGCGCAGGACGAGCAGATCAAGCGGCTCAACGCCGCCAGATTTCAGCTCGACATCATGAAAGTACCGGGCATCATCGTCGCGCGGACGGACGCCGAGTCAGCGAACCTTCTGGAGAGCCGCGCGGACGAGCGCGACCACCCCTTCATCCTCGGGTCGACCAGCGTCGATCTTCCGCCGTACAAGATCGCCTACCTCGCGATGATGCGCCGCTTCCACGGGCTCGGCATCGAAGAATTGAACGGCCACCTCCTCTACGCGATTGGAGCCGCTGAGTACGAGCCGGCTGAAGCCTGGCTGGAAAGCAGCGGCGTTGCCGCGACCATCGGGGAAGCGGTGAAGGAGATCGGCGCGGGGAATGTGACGGCCGACGAGGGCTTCGGCAAAGCGGAATCGGCTCTGGTCGATGCGTGGGAGAGCGAGGCGCTGCCGGAAACCTACGGGCAGGCCGTCGCCGAGGAGATCGAATTTCGCTCCAACGAAGGGGAGCAGCTCGAGATGTCCGCCGCGGAATGGCTCGCCTTCGCGAAGACTGCATCGCTCGGCGAAACTCGCGAGAAAGCGAAGAGCCTTGGAGTCGACATCATCTGGGACCCCGAGCATGTCAGGACCCCCGAGGGGTATTACCAGATCCGCGGTGGAATCCCTTACGCCATCGCGAAGTCGCTGGCCTCGGCGCCGTTCGCCGACATTCTCTGGATGGAGACGAAGACCGCGGATCTCGAGGACGCGCGGCAGTTCGCCGAGGCGATTCACGCCGAGTTTCCGGACAAGATGCTCGCGTACAATCTCTCTCCGTCGTTCAACTGGGACTCCACCGGGATGAGCGACGAGCAGATGCGGAAGTTCCCCGAAGAGCTGGGGAAGATGGGCTTCGTCTTCAACTTCATCACCTACGGCGGCCATCAGGTGGACGGGGTCGCGGCGGAGGAGTTCGCGACCGCTCTGATGCAGGACGGGATGCTGGCTCTGGCGCGGTTGCAGAGGAAGATCCGCCTGGTGGAGTCGCCCTACAAGACGCCGCAGACGCTGGTCGGAGGACCCCGTCTCGACGCGGCGCTCCTCGCCTCATCGGGCCGTACGGCCACGACGAAAGCGATGGGGAAGGGCTCGACCCAGCATCAGCATCTGGTGCAGACCGAGGTGCCGAAGAAACTGCTCGAAGAATGGCTGACGATGTGGCGCGAGCACTACGGAATGTCCCAGCCGCTTCGCGTCGAGCTTCGTCCTCACCGCGCGGGGTCGGAAGTGCTGGAGCTCAGTCTGGTCGGAAAAGATGGTGAGAAGCACGCGAATGTGATCTTCGCGCCGATCCACGACCGGCGGGGGAGGAGCATCCTCTCGGTTCGCGATCAGAACACCTTCGACGAATCGATGCGCAAGAAGCGGCTGATGTCGCTGATTCACCTCTATCTCGTGCACAGGTACAAGGCGAGCTCGGTCCATTACGTCACGCCGACCGAGGACAATCTCTACCAGACCGAGCGAATGAAGGCACACGGCATCTTCAAGGAGGTCAACCCCGAGGTCGGCCAGATCATCGTCGCGGTGGTCAATGCAGCGCGCGTCGCGGAGCTGCTGCGTCCGGGACGCGAAGCACTCTGGAAACTGATTCGGAAGGAAAGTTGAGGGGCAGGGTGAGGGTAGAGGAGCGTCCTTAGGGTTGAGGGAAGACGAGCGAGGGGATAGGGAGAGGCAGATCCCGGCAGGATCCTCTGTACCGCCGGCCTCCGGCCGGTCGCCATGCGCAAGCTCACCCGCGGAACCAGAGTACCGCCGGCCTCCGGCCGGTAAGGCGCGCGAAGCGCGCTGGTTTCTCTTCGAAACGTAAAAAGACCGCGCGTGAGCCTGCGCGTGCATGGCGACCGGCGGGACGCCGGCGGTACTCTGGACTCTCGTGAGCCCGCGCGTGCATGGCGACCGGCGGGACGCCGGCGGTACTCTGGACTCTCGTGAGCCCGCGCGTGCCTGGCGGCCGGCGGGACGCCGGCGGTACATTCGGAGGGATCTGCTTCCCCCTATCCCCTCGCTCGTCTACCCTCTACCCTTTTTTTGCTTCTCCCTACGATTCCGAGGGGCGTCGGAGGGCGAACCAGAGGGCGACCGGGACGAGGAGGCCCGCCACGGCGAGCCCGATCAGCGGGATGCTCCACGGTAAAGCGGAGAGCTCGGCGACCGACGGAAAGTCGATCTTCGGGATCCCGAAGACGGCGATCGCCGCGGCCAGGGCCACGATGAGCGAGAGGCCCTGAATTGCCGCCGTGGCGCGGGAAGATCGGCGCACCGACTCGCGTCGCGCCCGGAGCTGCATCTTGAACCAGAGCGCGCCGGCTCCCGGCAGGGGGGCTTCGCGCATCGCCTCGCGGCGGTCGGTCGCCAGGACACCGGCGATCTCGAGCAGCTCTCCGCAGTCAACGCATTCAGCCGCATGTTCACGCAGATCGCTGTCGGCAACGCCGAGGCGCACTGCGCGAAGAACGACAGGCTCGAATTCACAGGTCGGGGCGTTCATTGCGAGACCTCTCCAGTCGCCGGCTCTTTCCGAAGCAGCTTCGCCATTCTTCTTCTCGCTCGCAGAAGGATCGTACGCACGCTCTGTTCCCGGATGCCGTAGATCTTCGCGATATCCGCGTGCGACTCCCCCTGTGCGTAGGCGAGCCAGAGCATCTCGCGCTGCCGCTCATCGAGCGTGTCGAGGGCGCGGTGGAGATCCATCCGCTTCTCGATCCGTTCTCCCGAGCCCGAGACCGACAGCAGCTTCTCCCTCAGGTCCGCCAGCGGAAGATGAAAGATTCCACGGTTGCGCCGCGCCCGGTCCCGAAGGAGATTCGTCGCGATGTGAAAGAGCGAGTGCCTGCGGTGCTCTTCGCTCTCGTGAGTCGCATTCGCCCTGCAGAACCGGTAGTAGGCTTCCTGGAGGATGTCGTCGGCGACGTGCGCGTCTCCGGTCATTCTCGAAAGGTAAGCCCAGAGGGGTCGCGAGGTCCGATCGTAGAACCCGCGGAACGCATCTTCGTCTAAGCGCATCGCTTCGACTTCGCCTGCCAGCTCACCGGCGGCCGCGTCGCGGACCAGCATCGTCATGCTCATTCCGTTCATGGTAAACCATCACTCAGAGGTGTTGCGGCCGCTTCCCGCTTCGGGCCAGAGTCCGAGGCGTCGCGAAAGGATGAAGGAGACCGTTCCGGCGAGCGCGAACCCGATCCCGACGCACAGTCCGATGACACCCATTCCGAGGAGAGCTTCATTGGCTTCCTGATCGAAGCGGCCGCTGACCATCAGCATGCCGAGAGAGCCGGCCGCGACCACGATGCCGATCTGAATCGACCAGAACATGCGTGTGATCGGAGCCGAGGGGCTGGCCGCGCGCGTCGCTGTCTCCACCGCGATCGGGGCGGACTCCAGAAAGCGCTTTCCGGCCGGCGACTGGATGTACTGGAGGAGCTGCTCGTTGGCCGTGAATCGGTCGAGGAGTTTGCTGTGGACATCGTTCTGGATCTTCGAGGTCCGGCTCCAGCGCCGTTCCTCGATGATCGTGCGAATCAGCCACGTCACCGCGAAAAAGATGAGGAGCATGACGCTGAATATCGTGACCCCTTCGAGAATCGATTCGAGGGGCGAGCTATGCGATACGCCGCGGACGTGGACCATCCGGAGGTAGAGGCGGGGGTTGCGCGCGACTTCCGGATTCGCGGCGATGAAAGCCTGGATTTCCGGGTGGCGGGCGAGGAACTCTTCGTTGGCCAGAAGCGAAGGATCGAGATCGATCACAGCGCCGACGGCCCCGGGGTGGACTCGGAGAAGGGATTCCAGGGCCCGAGCGATGGTGGGGTCCGCCTCGACCGAGGTTGCGGTTCGCGCGACACCGGGTGGGGGGGTCGCGACGGTCTGAGCCGTGTCAGTGGCCGGAGCGGCGATGGCGAGCTCAGGCGTTGTTTGGCCGAGAGCGGAGGTCATAGTCACGGTTGCGAGAAGCAGGATGTAGGCGGCGGTGCGGGATCTCATGTTGGATCTCTCCTTTGGACACTCGGCAATTACGCGAGGAGAGGGATTTGGTAAACAGGAGGGGGGAGAAGAGTGCTGGGGAGAGTGCTGAGTGCTGAGTCGTGAGTGGCCAAAGTACCGCTGGCGTCCCGCCGGTCGGCATGAATGGGCAGGCTCACGCGAGTCCAGAGTACCGCCGGCGTCCCGCCGGTCGCCATGAATGGGCAGGCTCACGCGCGCGCCACAGTAACCTGCTGGGAACTCGAGAACCGAGAACTGCCGTGCGTAGTTGATCAGTCGGTGGGCGGAAGTGGGTCTCCGTGCGGATTGATGCCGTAGCGGGCAGCGAGGTTCGCCAGGCTTTGCTCGAGATCGGCTCCTTCGCCGGTCATGTCGCCGCGCAGCCCTTCGATCTCGCGGTAGTCCTCTTCTTCCAGAACGGTGCAGCCTCATCCTACGAAGCGTCTGGACGTACGTAAGTACCCGACAGCGATTATCGCGGCTGAGATTCTTCGGCCGCGGCGCCATCTCATATTCTGCGCGGCCGTCGCATGCGGCCTCTGAATGACTCCCAGCCGTTCGCCGAGCCCGGTGAACAAAACGCACTCAGCACTCAGGACTCAGCACTCAGGACTCAGGACTCAGCACTCAGGACTCAGCACTCAGGACTCAGCACTCAGGACTCAGCACTCTTCTCAGAGCTTGAGGACCAGCTTCGTCATGTCGTGCTGGCCGCCGTCCGGATCGGTGCCGTAGCCCGGGATCTCGTAGCGGGTGAATCCGAGCTCCACGAGGGTCTTGATCGCGT
>DATLEY010000165.1:0-33313 GCA_035525215.1 Thermoanaerobaculia bacterium
TGGCTGGGAGGCAGGGAGTCGAACCCCGATTCACTGGTCCAGAGCCAGTTGTCCTACCATTGAACGACCTCCCAGCAAGTCGAGGCCTGCGGGCCGCGAGGGGATCGCGGCCTGTTCTGCGGACCCGTTCATGAACACCCCCTCGGGCCCGCGTATTCTACGGATTGGGACCGGGGGCGCAAAGGGCGGGGTGGAGGAGAGTCAAAAACTGAACGCAGAACGCAGAACGCAGAATTTAGAAAGAGAACCAGGGCACGTCCACGGAGTTGAAGCCCGAAGGGGGGATCGAGCGAATCCACCCCTTCGCACCCGACTCCATCTCCGCGTCTCTCCCGTCCCGGCCCCCCCAGATCCTTCGCTCACGCTCAGGATGACGTCGCTCACGCTCTCAGGATGACGGCTGGCGATTCTGCGTTCTACGTTCTACGTTCTGCTTTCGACTCTCGTTCTAAATTCTACGTTCTGCTTCTGCTTTTGACTCTCGTTCTCTTTCTACATTCGTCATTCTGCATTCTGCATTCAGCTTTTGACTCTCTTTCTAAAGTCTAAATTCTACGTTCTGCGTTCTGCGTTCAGCCTTTGACTCTCACCCCCGACCTCTCCTCCCCGCCATGTCGAACCCGACCGCGGCGACCAGCACCGCTCCCTTGATGATGTACTGCGTCGCGTTCTCCACGCTCAGCAGCGACATCCCGTTGTCGAGCGTCGCCATGACCAGCGCGCCGAGAAGCGCCCCCGACACCTTCCCCCTCCCTCCCATCAGGCTCGTCCCGCCGATCACGCAGGCGGCGATCGCGTCGAGCTCCATCAGCCCCCCCGCATCGGGGGAAGCGCTCCCGACCCGCGCCGTGTGGAGGATCGCCGCGACGCCGACCAGGCACCCGAGAATCGTGAAGCTGCCGAGAATGTGCGCGCGCGCGTTGATTCCCGAGAGACGGGCCGCGTCGGGGTTGCTGCCGATCGCATAGAGATAGCGGCCGAACGTCGTTTGCCGCGTGAGGAACGCTCCAAGAGCCGCCACCGCCAGAAGCACGATGACCGGGATGGGGACGCCCCCCTGCGCGTTCATGTGGCGGATGAAGAGCAGGATCACGATCGAGGGAACGAGGATGCGCAGTGTTGTCGCGAGAGGGCCGGGGACGGGAAGCGCGTGCCGCCGTCGTGCCCGGTTCCGCCGCAGCGTGAAGAAGATGAGCGCAACGATCGCGGCGGCCGCCAGCGCGATGCCGATGGAGGCCGGCAGCAGTTCGACTCCCAGCGAGCGGAAAAAGGGAAGCCGGATCGGAACCGTCTCGCCGCGGCTGAAATAGAGAATGACTCCGCGCCACGTCAGAAGCCCGCCGAGCGTCACGATGAAGGCGGGGATTCCCGCATACGCCACCAGGGTTCCCTGAATCGCTCCCGCCGCCACACCGACCAGGATCGCGACTCCGAGAGATACTGCGACGCCGAAGCCCTGGGTCATCGCGGCGATCCCGCCGGCAAGCCCGAGCATCGAGCCCACCGAGAGATCGATCTGGCGCGCCACGATCACGAGGAGCATCCCGACCGCGAGCACTCCCGTCACCGCCATCTGCTTCAGCAGATTCGCCATATTCAGAGGATGAAGAAAAAGCCCGTAGGGATAGATGTCGCTCACGGTCTTCCACTGAAAGAAGATCCAGATCGCGAGGAGCGCGAGAACCATGGTGTAGGCCCGCATCGATCCGCCCGCGCTCGCGACCGTTCTCCGGGTGAGCGGCGGCGGATTTTCCGGAAACGGAGTCTGCGCGTTGCCGTCGGTCATGCTCGTTGCCCGCCTTCAGGCAGCGCGAACCGCCCCGGTCGCGCACGCCATGATGGCATCCGCAGTGGCCTCGGATTTTTCGAACTCCCCCGTCAATCTTCCCTGATGCAGAACGAGAATCCGATCCGAGAGCGCCAGGACCTCGGGAAGATCCGAGGACACGACGACGATCGCCAATCCCTCCGAGGCCATTCGGTCGATCAGAGCGTAGATTTCCTGCTTCGCGCCGACGTCGATGCCGCGGGTCGGCTCGTCGAGAAAGAGAACCCGCGGCCGCGTGAGGAGCCACTTCGCCAGAACCACTTTCTGCTGGTTTCCCCCCGAGAGCGCGAGCGCCTTCACGAACGGCGACGGCGCCTTGATCCGGAGGTCGCTCATCAGTTTTTCGCTCGCCGCCGTCTCCGCCTCGAGATCCGTGAGAAGCCGGCCGAACCGGGGGAGCGCCGCCAGCGTGATGTTCTCCAGCAGAATCTGGTCGAGCAGGAGCCCGTAGCGCTTCCGATCCTCGGTCACGAATGCGAGCCCCGCCGCAATGGCGTCTCCCGCGCTGCGGACGGACACCGGCTTTCCATCGATCCGCAGCTCTTTTGTCTTCTCTCCCGGATGGGAACCGAAGAGCGCCATCAGGAGATCGCTGCGCCCTGCTCCGACCAGTCCGGCGATGCCGAGAACTTCCCCCCGTCGCACCTCGAACGAGACGTCGCGCACCAGAAGCTTTCCCCGCACGTTGGGATCCTCGACGGTGACCCCGCGCGCTTCGAACACGACTTCGCCCGGGGCGTGCGCTACGGATGGAAAGGCGTCATCGACCTCGCGTCCGACCATGCTGGAGATCACCTCCGGCCTGCTCAGCGTCGAGGCTGGAGCGGTCCGCACGGTCCGCCCGTCGCGCAGAACGGTGATCCGGTCCGCCAGTGCGAAGACCTCGTCGAGCTTGTGCGAGATGTAGATCATCCCGACGCCTCGTTCCCTCAGACGGCGCAGGATGGCGAAGAGCACCTCGGTCTCGTTGCCGGTGAGCGCCGCGGTCGGCTCGTCGAGGATGAGGATCCGCGCGTCGCGCGAGAGCGCCTTGGCGATCTCGATCAGGTGCTGCTGCCCGATTCCGAGGTGACTGAGCGGAGTGTGAGGATCGAGGTCGAGGCGGAGCTCGTCGAGGAGCGTCTGTGCGCGGCTGTAGAGCTCTTCCCACCTTATCAGGCCGAAGCGCTGCGGCTCCCTCCCCAGGAGGATGTTTTCGGCGATGGAGAGCTCGGTGACCACCGAGAGCTCCTGATGGACGAGCGCGATTCCGGCCTCCTCCGCGTCGCGCACTCCCCCGAAGCTCCGGGCGAGGCCGTCGACGAGAATCGTTCCCTCGTAACTTCCCCCCGGATAGACCCCTCCGAGGATTTTCATCAACGTCGATTTGCCTGCGCCGTTCTCGCCGACCAGCGCGTGGATCTCGCCGGCCGCGAGCTCGCAGGAGACGTGATCGAGCGCGCGCACGCCGGGAAACGACTTCGAGATGTCGCGCATCTCGAGAAGGGGGGTGCGGGGGGGGCATCTCACGGCTGTCCGGCGCTCGCGCCCGTGTAGATGTCTTCACGCGAGTGATAACCGTCGGCGATGATGGTGGCGTCGACGTTGTCGCGATCGACGGCGATCGGCTCGAGAAGAATCGCGGGAACGTCGATCTTCCCGTTGTTGATCGTCTCCGTGGTGGAGACCGACTCTTTCTTCGCGAGATGGATCGCGGCGTCGACGGCCGCGAATGCCAGCGGGCGGATCTGTTTGTAGATCGTCATGGTCTGTGTTCCGGCGACGATCCGCTGCACGGCGTCTTTCTGGGCATCCTGACCGGTAACGAGGACTTTGCCGGCCAGCCCCGCGGCCTGGAGAGCCGAGATCGCTCCTCCCGCCGTACCGTCATTGGAAGCCACGATGGCGTCGATGTCGTTCCCGGTTTTCGTCAGCGCATCCTCGGTGATCCGCAATGCCTCTTCAGCTTTCCACTCGCGAGCGAACTGCTGCGAGACGATCGTGATGTCGCCACGTTCGGCCGCGGGCTTGAGGATCCTCATCTGGCCGCGTCGGATCAGGATCGCGTTGTAGTCGGTCGGCGCGCCGCCGATGAGGACGTAATTGCCCTTCGGGACGCGCTGCAGCGCGTACTCCGCCTGCATCGTCCCGATGCGCTCGACCTGGTGCGAGACATAGAGATCGACGTCGGCGTTCCGGATCATCCGGTCGTATGCGATCACCGGCACGCCGCGCTGGTGCGCCGCTTCGACGATGGATGCGGCGATCTCACCGTTGTGCGGCACGACGATCAGCACGTCGATTCCCTTGATGAGCATGTTCTCGGCCTGCCGGGTCTGGACCGCGTCATCGCCGTTGGCGACCTGGACGTCGACGATCGCGCCGAGCTCCCTGGCTCGTTCCTCGACGAGTTGCTTGTCGCGCTGCCAACGCTCTTCCTTGAGGGTGTCCATGGAGAAGCCGATGCGGATCGCGTTGGGGTCGACGGTCTCGGTGGTCGCGGTTTCCCGGGGGCCGCCGCACGAGATGAGGATGAGGAGTGAAGCGAGCGTCACGGCCGAGGGGTTCAGCATCCTCATCGAAAAGCCTCCTGGCGAAATCGCGTCCCGCACTTGTATCAGAGCGGCCGCGCCGACTTCAATGAAACGGATTGACGTGCGGGGAATCAGAAGTCGCAGGGGGACTGGAGCGGCGGGACGGGGACCGGTACGGAATCGCGGAACCCGACTCCTTCCTCCCGGAGGCGGGCGACCGCGGCCACGACCTCACCGGGCTCCAGAATCACGCCGGCGCGGTGATAGACCCAGTCCACTTCCTCGACCCACGTCCTCATCGCGCCGGCAGGTTGCAGTCCTTTGTCGATGAACCAGAGGTTGAAATTGATCGACATCGGCACTTCCGGAAAAACGCGCCCGCCGTGGGTTGCGAAGTGCTCTCCGTCGACGAAATAGCGGACCTCGCCCTCGCCGATCTGGACCACGAGGATCCGCCAGCCGTCGTAGACCGCCGCGCGATCGGTCGACTCGTTGTCGGCTTCCCAGTCGGGGCGGGGACGGAAGGTCTCCCACGTCGTCGTGAAGAAGGTCGCTCCCTTGCGACCCCAGCCGCCATTGGGGAGATACTCGAAATCGACCTCGCTGTAGTCGAGGTCCATCGGCGCCTTCAGGGGGCTGATCAGGTAGAAGGTCTGGACGATCTGGTCGCCGTTCTCACCGCTGACGGGCTCGCCGGTGAAGCGGACCCGCGCGGCATAAGTCCCCTCGAGATACTTCCTCTCATGGCAGAACTGGCTCTGCCGTGTGTTCTCCGACGTTCCGTCAGTCGACGAAGTGAGCCGCATGACGCGGTTTCCGGGATGATCGGGATCATCGTGGATCGAGAGTCGATCCTTCCCCCACCTGGCGCCCTGAACGCCCGGCCATCCCGGCGCGGTCCGCAGGATCCAGCCGTTCTCTTCGGCCGCGAGCGCGTCGGGATAGCTGAAGTCGTCGAAGAGGATCGCGGCGGCGGGAGCGTCCCCGGGAACATCGGGCGGATCCGTCGCGGTCGCGCACGCTGCGGCACTCAACAGCAGGATCGAGAGGAGGATCGCACGCGCCATCATGAAGGCAATGGCTATCGAAGAATGATGCCGGATGGGGAGAAGGCCGAGCCGGCAGTGGCTGGGGAGGGAGGATTCGAACCTCCGAATGTCGGCTCCAAAGGCCGATGCCTTACCACTTGGCGACTCCCCAATCCGGAACGGCGCTGAAAACAGAGGGGGAAGGATAAACCTTCCGCCGCGGATCATCGCAGATCGCGCATCGCCTCGTGCGCGGTGACGATCTCGCAGGGGACCACCCGGACCTCGTCGCGAAGACGCACCACGGCCTGATCGCGAGCGATCGCGTCGGCGAAGAGGGCGAAGATCGTCGACCCGGAGCCGCTCATCAGGACCAGCGCGGCGCCCGCCTCCGTGGCCTTTTCTTTGAGCTCGCCGAGCCGCGGGATCATGTCGAAGACGACCGATTCGAAGTCGTTCTCCAACTCGTTCCCCCGCTTCAGCAGGCCTTCACGCATCACTTTCTCGGCGCGGGAGCGGCCCTGCGCGTCCGGCCTCGGGCTCGAGCCCTCTCCCCTCGCCTCCGAGAGAGCGCGGTAGGCCTCCGCGGTGCCGACCGACTCGGCGGGAAGCAGAAGAAGAAGCGGAATTGGGGCGGGAGAGGGCAGCACTTCGAGCCGCTCTCCCCTTCCCGTGGCCCAGGCCGTCCCGCCGATCAGGAAGAACGGGACGTCCGATCCGAGCCTCGCGGCGATCTCCAGGAGCTTCTCGAGCGGGGCATCGAGCGAGAACATCCGGTCCAGAGCCATCAGGGTGAACGCGGCGTTCGAGGACCCTCCTCCGAGACCCCCTCCAGCCGGAATCACCTTCCTGATGTCGATGCGGACGGGATCGATCCCGAACTCCGCGATCATCTCCGCCGCCGCGCGGTGAACCAGGTTGTCGGGACCCGCCGGAATGTTCGGGTCGTCACAGCCGACCTCGAGCTCGTCGGCCCTCCGCAGGGTTAGGACGTCGTGGAGCGAGATCGTCTGGAAGATCGTTTCCAGATCGTGAAATCCATCCGGCCGCCTTCCGAGAATCCGGAGCATCCAATTGATCTTCGCGAAGGAGCGGACCGAAAGCGACTGCATCGACCAAGTGTAAAGCCATCGCCGGGGTGACCGTCGACGATCAGTCGGCCCCGCGTGGGGGGGCGGGTCATTCAGAGGCCGCACGGGAAACCGAAGTCGAGAGACGACTGGTCTCGCGGCCGAAGAATCTCAGAATGCGTAAACCGTCATCGGGTTCTTATGATCGTGTCGCCACATTGTGCCAGGCGTCTGGACGTGCATAAAAACCCGACAGCGATCATCGCGGCTGAGATTCTTCGGCCGCGACGCCATCTCATATTCTGCCCGGCTGGCGTGTGCGGCCTCTGAATGACCCCCACCCACTCAAGACCGGACACGGGAAGGGCGGGTCATTCAGAGGCCGCACGGGAGACCGCAGTCGAGAAGCGACTGGTCTTGCGGCCGAAGAATCTCAGAATGCGCAAACCGTCATCGGGTTCTTATGCCGGTGCACTCGCATCGTACGAACGGGTCTGTGCGTGCATGAGAACCCGACAGCGATCCTTGCGGCTGAGATTCTTCGGCCGCGGCACCATCTCATATTCTGCCCGGCTGGCGCGTGCGGCCTCTGAATGACCCCCGCGCCGCTACGAGTTTCGCTCGTGCCGAGGGGTCATCTCCGCTCCACCGGCGCTCGCGACGTTCCCCCACTCTGAATGACCCCCGCCCCCCCTCGCGCCGCGCTGCTTCACATCCTCGGCAATTCGCAGCATCTCCAACCCGTCCCCGGAACCGGGATCGCCACCGGCGTCGCGTCCTGAACGATCTCGTGGATCTCGACCTCGATCGCGGAGAGCCGCGTTTCGATCCGCACCGAGAGAGGAGGGTGAACCGGAGGGACGTAGAGCACCCGCGCCGAGCCGTCGGCCGCGCTCACCGCGGCGAGCCCCGTTGGTACGGCGGTGACCTCGAGGAGCGATCCATCCTCGGGAGGAAAACCGAGAAGAATCATCGCGAGATCGGAAAGAGAGTCGATCGGCAGCCCGCGGAAGAGTCCCGTTTCTCGGGCGAACGCCTCGAATGTCCCGTCCCACCAGACCCGCTCGCGGTCCTGCAGAACCAGAAGCCGCTCCCCCTCCCCCGCCAGACGGAAGAGCGTCGTGCCGACGGGCGAGAGCCCGGTCAGAAGAACGCGCCCCTCCTGATCGACGTGAACGGTCGCGTCGAAGCGGCGGCCGTTCTCCGGGCGGATGGTGACGAAGGCTCTCGCTCCGCGGAAGGACTCACGGAGCGAAGTGAGGGTCCGCAACGCTTCTTCAGGCGTAGCGGCGCTCAGGATGCCGCTCTGCCGCTGCGGAGCGGTGCGGCACGCCGAAAGGAGAAGAAGAACCACGAGAAGCCCCGAGAGTCCGGTGCGACTTCGGGCGCTGCGCGGCCGCTCACTCACGGAGCTGCGTGCCGTTCGAGCTCCGCGATCTTTCCGCGGATTCCTCGTTCTTCCTCATCTTCCGGATCGAGGTCGAGCGCCTTCCGGTAGAAGGTCAGGGCTTCGTCCCGCTTGCCGATCTCCGCGTAGAGATCCCCGAGATGCTCCTGAATGGTCGGATCGTCCGGGATGATCTGCGCGGCCTCGATCAGATACTTCTCCGCGAGATCGAGCTTGCCCTGCCGGAAGTAAACCCAGCCGAGCGAATCGAGATACGCGCCATTTTCCGGATCCATCTCCACGGCGCGGACGATCATCTCCGTGGCCTCCTCGAGATTGACTCCACGATCGGCCCACATGTAACCGAGGTAGTTGAGGGAGGGAGCGTGAGAGGGATCGATCGCCAGAAGCTCGCGGAATATCTCCTCCGCTTCCTCGTGAGAGCCGGAGCGCTCCTGGGCGGCGGCGAGCTGAAAGAGCGTCGGAACGTCCTTCGGATTCTCCTGCCTCAACTGCTGGTAGATCCCGACGGCGCGCGGATATTGCTCGGTCTGAAGGTAAACCTCGGCGACGGTCTGGCGTCCCCCCTCGGCTCCTTCCAGCGTCCGGACCACGGCGGAGGCTTCATCCTGACGGCCGGACCGGAGGAAAAATTCGAGCCGGCGCGCGAGGAGATACCGATCTTCTCCATGGGCATCGATCAGCCGCTGGAGAAACCGGATCCCTTCATCCCACCGCTCCTGGCGGCGATAGACGTCGAGAGCGATGTTGGCGGCCTGCTGATTGAGGCGCTCGCTCCCGACCGCCGCACTGACGGCTTCGTCGAGGGCGCGACCATAATCGCCGCGATTGTGCTGGATGGCCGCGATCTGCGTGCGCGCCAGCCGTTTGACCGGATCGGACGCCGACTCGATTCCGAGGAGGATCTTGAAGGTATCGGCCGCTGCGTCGAAATCACGGGTGGCCATCTGAACCAGTCCGAAGCTCACGAGCGCATCGACGTTGTATGGATCGTATTGAAGAATTTCTCGATAGAGCTTTTCGGCTTCGCTGAAGTTGCGGGTTTCCGCGAGAGACTCCGCGAGAAAGAAGCGCGAGCGCTCGTCCCGTGAATCGGCCGCGAGCAGGGACTGGAAAATCTCACGGGCCTCGGCGGCCCGGCCGGATCGGAGCAGAAAGAAGCCGAGCTGCCGGCGGAGATCGGGATTCACCGAGTCCTCGGCGACGAGCGGCTCCAGGATCGCTGCGGCCTTCGCCCATTCGCGGCTCTTCTGATAGATGTCGAGCAACTGGAAGACGACCGGGGCGAAGGTCGGATCCGCGAGGTTCGCGCGCTCGAGAAAGGCAGTCGCCTCCCCGCTTCGACCCAGCCGGGTGAGCACCTGGGCGTAGCTGTAGTTGGCGGTTCGGTTGTCCGGCGCTCGCTCCACGACGGTGGCCAGAACGGCAGCCGCCTCGTCGAATCGCTCGAGCGCCACGAGGATCTGCGCAACGGTCAGCCCGCTGGCCAGATCGTCCGGCATGATGCGATAGGCGGCGCGGAGATAGCGAAGGGACTGTTCGATGCGCGCCGGGCTTCCTCCGGAGCGATCGAGGATGAGCCGTCCCAGAAGGCGGTTCGCGTCGTAGAAGTCGGGATAGCGCTCGAGGAGCTTCTTCAGCTCGGTCTCGGCGCGCGCGAGCTGCTGAGCGTCGGCCATGATCGAGGCGCGCTCGTATAGAAGGATCGGATCGCCGGGTTCGATGGCCAGGACCTTGTCCATCAGCCGGAGGGCGCGATCGAAATCGCCCTCATTCGCGGCAAGCCGCGCCATGAGGAAATCGTATTTGCGCGACTCGGCGGGAGCGTCGGCAGCCAGGGCCGGCGCGGAGGACAGCGTGAAAGCCACCAGAACCAGGGAAATCCATTTCGAGCTCATCGTATCTCCACGCACGAGAACACGCGCCGGGTGGAACCTCTTTCATCCCGGTTCCCGGGCGCCCTCCGTCGCGTTTTCCTATGCTATAGTCCGCGCCCGTCCTGCCATCCAACGGCGCTGATTCAAGGCAAGATCCAGTCCGGAGATCTCCTCTGACCGGAGCCGCCGGAACGGCCGGCCCGGTCCAGAATCTATGTCGCTCGAACGACTGGAAATCACGCCCCTCCTCGCCATCCTCGAGGAGATCATCACCGACAAGAAGACCGGGTTTCTGACCATCATGGATGGTCACGCCCGCCGGAACCTCTACTGGTCCCTCGGCGAGCTGGTCATGGTGACCTCCGACTCCCCCGAAGATTCGCTCGCGGACCTGCTGGTCCGGAGGCAGATGATCGGGCCGGAGGAAGGGAGGGCGCTGGCCGAACGGAACCCCGTCGAACTGGTCCTTCACTTCCACGAGTTGGAGCTGGCCGCGCCCGCCTCCCGCCAATCCCTCCTCCGGGAGTGGGTCGGCTCGGTCGTCACTCCCCTCTTTTCCCTGGAATCCGGGACCACCACGTTCACGGACGACGAGGCGCTCGACCCCGATCAGCGGATCTTCCTCTCCACCTCCGCCGTGATTCTCGAAGGAGTGCGATCGATCACCAACGGGCTGATTCTCCGTCGATCCCTCGGAGATCTGAAACGGGAGATCGGACCCGCGAACGAGCCGCGCTACTCCGTCGACCGCCTTCCTCTGGAGGAGGGCGAACGGAAGATCGCCGAATCGCTTCAGGAGCCGAAGACGGTCGAGAATTTTCTCAAGGACTTTCCCGGAGACTCGCTCACTGCCGCCAGGGTCGTGATCGCCATGTCCGCCCTCGGAGTCTTCGAAGGAGTTCAGCAGACCAGGCGGAGCGAGGGGCTCGTCGACGAGGACCAGACGCAGAAGGACATGCAGCTTCTGGCCACGCTCGGCTCGGGAGATCCGAAATCACTTCAGGCCGTCGCGCTGGCGCGCCAGCTTCCGCAGATGGACCTCTATCACTTTCTCGATCTTCCGCGGGCGGCCATCCGGGGGCAGATCATTTCACGCGGCGAAGAGATGCGGAGAAAGTATGACGTGGCGAGCTATCCCGCCCTGGTCCGGGAATACATCCAGATCATCGGCCGGAAGATCGACGAAGCCGTGCACGTGCTGGGCGACCCCGGCCGGCGGGTCGAATACGACAAGATGCTCTCCTCGGCGCGGCGCGACGACGGAGCCTCGGTGCAGCAACGGATGACCCGCCGCTCGATCGCCGAGCAGAACTTCCGCCGCGGCCGGGAGCTGAGCATTCAGGGCGACTACTGGGGCGCCATCGTGCTGCTCCGGCAGGCGGTGGAGTACGCCCCGGACAACTCCGACGCCTGGTACATCCTCGGCTCATGCCTCGAGCAGAATCCCAAGTGGATCCGGGAAGCCGTGGAGGCGTACCAGCGTGTGCTGTCGATCGATCCGAACTCGGTGGAGGCTCTCCTCTCGCTGGGAGATCTCTATCGGCGCCAGGGACTCGCTTCCCGCGCGATCGGCTGCTATGAAGAGGCTCTTCAGATCGAGCCCGAGAACGTGACCGCGAAGAGCCGGATCAAGAACATCGGGAAGCGAAAGTAGAGCCCGGATCGCTATCCCTGCGAATGCCGCGGCTTCGGGATCGCCAGCTGCACCGGCTCCTCTTCTTCATCATCGGCGGGGCGGTACGTCTCGAAGCAGAAGCGGCAGCGCGCTTCATATGAGGTGTCGCCCACTTCCACCTGCGAGTCTCCTCCCGCGATGCGCTGGGAGTAGTGCGCGGCGCCTCCGCAGCGGACGCAGACCGCGTGCATTTTCGAGACATCCTCGGCGATGGCCAGCAGCGCGGGCATCGGACCGAAGGGGCGTCGCTGGTAATCCTGATCCAGACCCGCCGCGATCACGCGGATTCCAGCATCCGCGAGCTGCATGCATACCTGGGTGATTCCGTCATCGAAGAACTGGACCTCGTCGATCCCGACGATCTGCACTCCCAGCTCGACCTTGGCAAGAAGATCCTCGGAGGTCGCCACAGGGATCGCCTTCAAACGCCGCTCGTCGCGGGAGACCACCTCTTCGATCGCAAAACGGTCGTCGACCAGCGGCTTGAAGACCTGGACTCGCTGCCGGGCGATCACCGCCCGCCGGAGCCGACGGATCAGCTCCTCCGACTTTCCGGAGAACATCCCTCCGGCAATGATCTCGATCCAGCCGCCCCGATAGCTGTCCAATCCGCTCCCCGTTCTTCCGATTTCGCGCCCGAAGGATAGCAAAGGGCTCGGGATTGGGGAGACATGGTCGCTGACGGGCAAGTCCCTCGAAGTCGTGGAGGTCCCCTCAGGAGCCGGCTGGCGCATCTTCCACGCGAAGGCGAGCGCGCATCCCTTTCTCGTCGTGATCGCCGACCGGGCAGTAGATTTCGTAGTTCCCAGGCAGGAGATCGGCGTCGAGCGTGCCGCTCTCGCCCGGCTTCAACGGCGCAGGAAGCTCCTTCTCGATCCCGTTTCCCTCGATCTCGAAGTTATGGTCCTCGGATCCGGCGTTGGCGATCTGGAATGTGGTCGGGCCTGGCGGGAGGGTGGTGGGCATTTCGATGGCGTAGTCAGTGAGCCGGACTGCCACGGTCCCATCCGAGGGAGCGGTGGTGGAAGCCGTCGGCCCCGGATCGGGAGCGGCTCCGGAAGAGATCGCATCCGAGGCCGTGGTCGGATGAACGATCTGTTCATGGGCTGGTTCGCAGGCGGTGAGTCCGGCGGTGAGCGCCAGAGCGAGCGCGATGCGGGGAATTGAGATCTTCAATGGGCACGTCCTTCAGTCGGGTTCAGAGTGGCTGGCGGCGTCTCGCCGCCCAGCCCTGGTGTCCTGTAAGGACACTAAGAGTATCGGCGCGCACACCCGCCGGGCAAGGCGGCGCCGCTGTAACGGGGCGTTGCGAGTTGCCCGCCAAAGCGCGTGATATAAACCGGCGCGATGGCGCAATGGGTGGACATTGGACCCGAGGACGCCATTGCCGTCGGGAAAGCAGCGGTCGTGGAGATATCGGGAACGAGCTTTGCGATCTATCGGACTGCGCGCGGCGTCTTCGCGAGCGGCAACTCATGTCCGCATCGCAACGGCCCGCTCGGAGAGGGGGATCTGATCGGGGACGAGATCGTCTGCCCCTGGCATTTCTGGGCGTTCAACGTCGAGACTGGATGCTCGGTCGATCCGAACGGCCCCGTGATCAAGACCTATCCCGTGAAATCGGACACCGGCCGGCTGCTGATCCTGCTGGACGATCCTCGAGGAGAACCGTGAATCCGAAACCGCTCCGCCATGTCGACATTTTCACCGACGCAGGAAGGCTGGAGGGTCTCTTCCGCGACGTCGACAACCCCGTCGCCACGGCGGTGATCGGCCATCCTTTGCCGACCGGCGGTGGAACGATGCACAGCAAAGTCGTCTTTCGCGCGGCGAAGGGGCTGGAGAGTCTTCACATCGCGACGCTCCGGTTCAACTTCCGCGGAACGGGAAAGAGCGAGGGAGAGTTCGATAACGGCAAGGGAGAGCAGCGTGATTTCGAGGGGGCGCTGAAGTGGATGGCCGGCCGCCACCCCGGCATCCCGCTTCTGGCGGGGGGCTTTTCCTTCGGCGGCTGGGTCGCCAGCCAGGTGGCCTGTGACCACCCGGCCGTCTCCGCGGTCTTCATCATCGGGGCTCCGGTGAACCGGTGGGACCTGAGCAGCCTCCGCGACTGCCGCAAGCCGGTCCTCTTCATTCACGGTACGAAAGACGAGCATGGCGATTCGGAAAAGGTGGAGGAGCTGGCCAACACGGTTCCCGACGCCGAGATCATCACCGTGTCCGGAGCCGACCATTTCTTCACGAATCAGGTGGAGGTGGTCGGCGAGACCATCCGGGAATGGGCCGAGCGGAGAGTGCTGAAACCGGAGTAGAGCGCGGCTGACTGCAGATCACCCCTCCTGCGCTACCATAACGACCTCTTGGAACAGACCCTGGCTCCTGGCCTCGTCCTCTCCCGCTACCGGATCATCGAGCGGATCGGTGCCGGGGGGATGGGTGAGGTCTACAAAGCTCACGACCCGTCTCTGGAGCGCTTCGTCGCGCTCAAGATCCTACCGCCGGAGCTGGTGAGTCATCAGGACCGGCTGCAGCGTTTCGTGCAGGAAGCGAAGACGGCTTCGTCGCTGAGCCATCCGAACATCGTGACGATCCACGAGATCGGGCAGGCGAAGATCGAGGGAAGCGCCGATTCCTCAATCCTCCATTTCATTTCCATGGAGCTCGTTGAGGGGGAGACCCTCCGCAAGAAGATTCATCGCGAACGGCGTTCGCTCCGGTCGCTTCTGGACTACCTCGCGCAGGCGGCCGACGGACTCGCCAAGGCGCATGCCGCGGGTGTCGTTCACCGCGATCTGAAGCCCGACAACATCATGGTCACCGAGGATGGCTTCGCGAAGATCCTCGACTTCGGTCTCGCCAAGCTCGTGGAGCGGGCCGATCTCTCACGCGGAGCGGACGATCCGACGGCTCTTCGCGAGAAGACGCGTGAAGGGATGATTCTCGGAACGGTCGGCTACATGTCTCCCGAGCAGGTCGAGGGGAGGCAGGCCGATTCGCGATCGGACGTTTTCTCGTTCGGCTGCATCCTCTATGAAGCGGTCACTCGCAAGAAGCCGTTTGCCGGCGAATCCGAAGTCGACGTGCTTCACAGGATCGTGCACGAAGAGCCCGAGTCTCTCGCCGATCTCGCCGCCGACGCCCCATGGGAGCTCCGCCGCATCGTGAAGCGCTGTCTGGCGAAGGAGCCGGAGAAACGTTACCAGTCGATGAGAGATCTCGCGAACGAGCTGCGCGATCTCGTCGACGACTTCGATCAACTCAGTCCGGGATCGGGGTCACGAGCGCCCAGCGGAGTCGCTGCTTCCGAGGGTGGCTCTTCGCGCCGGCCCCTGATCTGGGGCGTGATCGCCGGGACCGCAATTGCCGCGGCAGTCGTCGCCGGGTTCATGCTGACCCGCCCGGGCGACGCCCCTCCCCCTCGCAGCCGGATGACGATCCAGCCTCTCACCACGAACGGCAATGTCGCCGGCGGTTTGATTTCTCCTGACGGTCGTTACCTCGCCTACTTCATGCAATCTCGCGGGAACAGGGCGATTTACCTGCGCCAGATCGCCACAGGGAGCGAGGTGCCGGTGCTTCAGGCTTCATCGACCCTGCGGGTCATCGGGGCCGAGTTTTCGCAGGACGGCAACTACCTCTATGTCACGCGAGGCGAGGTCGGGCAGTCCGTCAACTCGCTGATCAGGATTCCGACGCTCGGAGGCGCTGCGCGCAATCTGATCGACGACGTCGACAGCGGAGTTTCCCTTTCTCCGGACGAAACGGAAGGGGCATTCATCCGTCACGTGCCGCAGAAATTGGAGAGCCATCTCGTCATTGCAAAGCTCGACGGCAGCGGAGAGCGCGTTTTAACGGTCCGGAAAGGTACCGACTTTTTCGCCGACGGCTGTCAGCCCGCGTGGTCTCCGGATGGCCTCTGGATCGCGACCTGCGCTGGATCCTCGGCGGAAGGCATGCGGACCACCATCATGCTCTACTCGCCGGATGGAACCCGAACTCGGGATCTGATCGAGCGCCCCTGGTTTCAAACCATCGATGTCGAGTGGATACCCGATGGAAGCGGCCTCGTCGTCGCCGGGATGGAAGCGGAAGCTCAGAACGATCAGATCTGGCTTTTCCCCTTTCCTTCCGGAGAGCCCCACCGCATCACCAACGACCTGACCGGCTACGGTGATGTCTCGCTTTCTGCCGATGGAACGGCGTTGGTCGCAGTCGCCGGGGAGCAGTGGTACAGCTACTGGAGAATCGATCCGACTGGCCCGACATTGCTGACGAATGAGGGTGACCGTTCCCTGCCGCGGGGATTCAGTCTGTTGCCCGACGAGAGTTTCCTCTACCACGGAATGGCGAGCGGCAACCTCGATATCTGGCGCCTGATGCCGGGAGGCGAGAAGCGACAACTGACCTCTCATCCCCGGGCGGATTATGAGCCAGTGCCCTCACCGGACGGCTCCGTGATTTATTTTCAGACCGAGCGGAACGGAGCGTCCGAGCTGTGGCGGATGAATCCGGAAGGGGGCGAGCAGGAGCGTCTCGGGCGGATCGGTTCAGACGTCAGCCTCAGGGTCACTCCGGACGGCCGCAGAATCGCCTTCGAGCTGCAGGGCAAGATTTCGGCGATTCCTGCCTCGGGCGGTGAGCTCGAGACCCTGTTTGAAATCCAGGGTGCATTCTTCGACTTTTCGCCCGACGGGACCATGGTCGGTGGCTTGTTCCGGCTCGCGCCTCTTCCCGCTCCCTATCAGCTGGCAGTTTTTCCAGCAGTGGGGGGTGAGCCGAAAGCACTCGCGGATAATCCGGGCATCGGTTTCCGCACTCCCGTTCAATGGACGCCCGACGGAACGGGACTCGCCTACGTTCGCGATGAAGCCGGAGCCTCGAACGTCTGGGTTCAGCCGATCGATGGCGGGGCGCCCCGCCAACTCACCCGCTTCGAGAGCGGCTCCATCACCGACTTCACCTGGGACCGGGAGGGAAAGAAGCTTTTTCTCGTTCGCGGAACGCTGCGCGCCGACATGGTCAGGATCAGCGGCTTCCGCTGAAGACGTCGCTGACGGCGTGAACCGCGGCGCTTCTGTGAAGCGTATCTTTTGTAGCGCGCTGGTTCGTGGTTTCATTGGAGGGGGCTGTGCGGCGAGACGCCGCCCGCCACCTTAGTGACGCCTTGCTGACTTGCCACCGCCCAACGGTAAGCCTATACTTACCGTAAGTCATGACTTACGGAAATGTCCTGGGGGCTCTGGCCGATCCGACCCGCCGCGCGATCCTCGAGCTCCTTCGCGATGGTCCTCTCAGCGTCACGGCACTCGCCGATGAGATGCCCGTCAGCCGGCCCGCCGTCTCCCAGCACCTCGGCGTTCTGAAGGCGGCCAACCTCGTCCGCGAGGAAAAGGACGGAACCCGCCGCATCTATGAAGCCAGCCCCGAAGGGCTCGACGAGCTTCGCCGCTATCTCGAAAACACCTGGGGCGAGATCCTCGGGCAATACGCTTCGAGCGCACGCCGGAAAAAGCGAGGAAGATGATGAGTAACCTCCTGGCTCCCCTGTCGACGTCGGTCTTCGTTCCACTCGATCCGCGGGAAGCGTTCCTTCACTTCACGGAGCGAATCTCGACCTGGTGGCCGCTCTCGACCTACTCGGTGTCGACCAGGCGCGCGAAGGAATGCGGAATCGAGCCGGGAGCCGGTGGAGAGATCTGGGAGACCAGCATCGATGGCGAACGATTCGTCTGGGGAACGATCCGCCGATGGGATCCGCCGACAAGCATCATTTTTTCATGGCATCCCGGACGGGAGGCTTCGACGGCGCAGGAAGTCGAAGTCCGTTTCTCGCCCGAGGGTGACGGGACGCGCGTCGATCTCGAGCATCGAGGGTGGGAAGCTCTCGGCCAGGAGGCCGGCGCGAATCGCGACGGCTATGCGAACGGCTGGAAGTACGTGCTCGGAGAATGCTACGTGGGGACTGCCCCTGGCGAGAGAGGAGCGAAACGACCATGAGGTTCTTCGCGGCTGCATTCCTGATTTTCATTCCGTCGATCACCCTCGGAAACGAGCGCGCCATCGAGGGAGAAGTGATCGTTCCCGTGAACGTGGCGACCGCGTGGAACGCATGGACCACCGAGGAAGGAATTACGAGCTTTTTCGCGCCGGCGGCGCGGATCGATGCGCGTCCCGATGGAGCCTTCGAGATCTGGTTCGACCCGTCGCAGCCCCGAGGGATGAGAGGAGCCGACGGTATGCGCTTCCTTGCCGTCGACCCGATGAACATGATCTCGTTCACCTGGAACGCGCCACCGCAGTTCCCGAACGTGCGCAAGCAGAGGACCCACGTCGTGGTGCGGTTCGAGAAGCTCTCCGATTCCTCGACGCGCGTCACGCTCCGCCACGACGGTTTCGGCCAGGGGGAAGAGTGGGACGGCGTCTTTGCGTACTTCGAGAGGGCGTGGAAGGAGCTCGTCCTTCCCGCATTCGCGAAGGGAGTCTCCGGGAAGGATTAGCCGTTCGAGCTGGCGCCGAGATTCAATCGATGATCGCGAACGCCCGGACCGGAAACGATCCCATCGAAGCGACCTTCGGCGGGACCGCGAAGAATCGAAAGCCGCGGGACGGAAGAGCGTCCAGCGCCGCGAGGTGCTCGACGATCGGAATCCCCGCTTCGAGCAGCGCCGAGTGAGCCGGCCGCCGGAGATCGGTCATGTCGTCGATGTTCACCGCATCGATCCCTACGAGAACCGCGCCCCCTGCGATCAGCGCGACGGCTCCCTCCTCCGTCAGAAAAGGATTGCGCTCGAAGTAGGCCGGCGTCCCGAAGTCGCGGTCGCACCCCGTCCGGATCAGGACCGCTTTCCCTCGGGCATCGATCGCCCCGACCTCTGCTTCCGTGATGCGCGGACGATCCCCCGCCGTGATGACCACCCCCTCCAGCCCGGCGATCCGTTCCAGCGCCAGATCCGCGACCGAGCCCCCTCCTTCATATCGATGAAAGGGAGCGTCGATATAGGTGCCGGTGTTCGCGACCATCTCGATTCGTCCGATGTGGAACTCGACGCCGGGCGCATAACGACCGCGTGAATCCTCACGGGAGAGGAACTCCGTGACGCGCGGCGCGGGAAGTCCCGGATACGTGACGAGCGCGTCGCGGATGGTGTGACTGAGATCGATCAGCCGCGTCATGCTCCGATTGTAGTTCTGCCGCAATCTGGTTGCGACAGTTGTCAGTTGTTAGTTCCGAGTTCCGAGTTGCACTAACAACTAACAACTAACAACTCGGAACTTGGAACTGGGAACTCGGAACTCGGAACTCGGAACTGGGAACTGGGAACTGGGAACAGCACTCTATTCCGAGATCCGCTTGATGTGCTGGATCATCCGTGTGTGAAAGCTCCAGCCGTCGCGAAAGATCTGGGGAAGTGACCCGAGGTCTTTCGAGGCGACGACCAGGTTCACGTTGTAGAGGAAGGCGGCGTTGCCATCGAGAGTGCGGAGGTTGTCGGCGACCAGAATGTAGAACCCCCGCCTCCGGTCATTCGGGCTGACCGATATCATGGGCGCCATCTCCTGAAGTGGGGGCTGGGTCATCTGGCTCGGGAGGAGGAAAACGACCGGCGGATACTCCTGAAGGTAGAAGTCGCGCGCTCCCTCCACCGAGGCGATGTGATGCGGGTTGTATCCGATGGCCTTGGCCGCCTGGCGGATTGCCGGCGAGTCGGCCCCGATGATCAGAGCCTTTTCCGCGAACTCGTCGTCATCGTCATCCTGGGACATGATGGTGGGAGCGTCGGCCGTCACGGCACGGCGGTCGAACGTGATCCTGGCTTTACAGGCCGGACAGGGGAACTGCACTTCCTTCATCGGAAGCTTCGACTCGTCGATGGAGAGGGCTTTCTGGCATGAGGGGCAATTGATCTTCAAGGTTCTACTCCAGCATCGACATCATGTCGTCGCTCTTCTTCTCGGCAGGGGTGGGCTCATCGGTGAGACGCAGAGCGAGGTTGGTGGCGTTGGTCGAGTACATCAGCGCCGTCTCCTTCGTGATCTTCCCCTCGTTCCAGAGCTTCTCGAGCTCGTCGTCGAAGGTCTGCATCCCGTCGACGCCTCCGTCGTGCATAGCATCATTGAGGGAACGCCCGTCCGTCTCGCCCCTCATGACGTAGTCGCGGGTCCGCATCGTCGATTTGAGGATCTCCAGCACCGCCGCTCTGCCGCCCCCCACCTTCGGCACCAACCGCTGGGAGATCACGTAACGGAACGACTGCGCGAAGCGGTTCCGGATCTGCGGCTCCTGCTCCTTCGGAAAAACCCCCACGATGCGGTCGACCGTTTTCGCCGCATCGATGGTGTGGAGAGTGGAGAGCACCAGATGGCCCGTCTCGGCCGCTTCCATGGCGATCTCGATCGTTTCCACGTCCCGCATCTCACCGATGAGGATGACTTTCGGCGCCTGCCGGAGCGCGGCTCGGAGAGCCAGGGCGAACGATTTCGTGTCCGAGCCGACCTCCCGCTGGTTCACGGTCGACTTCACGTGGCGGTGCATGTACTCGACGGGATCCTCGATGGTCAGGATATGGTAGGCAAAGTCCAGATTGATCTGGTTGATGATCGCGGCCAGAGTGGTCGACTTTCCGGACCCCGTCGGCCCGGTGACCAGCACCACGCCGTTCTTCAACCGCGGAATCGCAAACAGCTCCTGCGGGAGTCCGAGGCTCTCCAGAGAAGGAATTCCCTCCGGAATCACGCGGAGGACGATGGCGAGGGTCCCCCGCTGCGAGAAGATGTTCACGCGGAATCGCGTTTTCTGCGGGATCGAGTAGGAGAGATCGACCGATCCCTTGTCGACCAGGGTTTCGGTGAGCTCCCGGTCATTGCGGAGAAGCTGCAGCGCGATGGTCTCGGTCTGGAACGGAGTGAGGCGCGGGAGACCCGGAAAGTTGACTGGAGCGAGCTGCCCGTCGACTTCCACCTGGGGTGGCCGACCCACGGAGAAGTTCAGGTCGGAAACCCGGTCTGACACCTTCAGCATCGCCTCGAGGATGGCGTCGAGATTGAAATTTTTCATGCGAACCCCTTTGGAGCGCCGATTCTATCCGAATCGACCGCTCCGGTCGCCCGTCAACCACCCGGAGCTGCCATACAATCGGCTTCCATGGCCATTCTATGCGTCGACTACGGGAGGCGGCGGATCGGCATCGCCCTCAGCGAGTCGGCGCTGCTGGCCACGCCACACTCGGTGATGCCGAACCCGGGAGGCGTCGAGGAGTCCGCGACCGCCATTGCCGCTCTCGGCGCCTCTCTGGGCGCCCAGTGCTACGTGGTCGGCCTTCCCCGCCGGAGCCGCAGCGGCTCGGCCGACCGCGGGCTGGATCCCTACCGAGCGCTCGCCGAGCTGCTCAGGCAGAAAACCCGCAAGGAGGTGATCCTGTGGGATGAGGCCCTCTCCACGAGTGAGGCGCTCTCCCGCCGGCGCGAGGCCGGCTCTCCCAGGCGACGGATGGGGATCAAAGGCATCGATATGGAGGCAGCAGCCGTGATTCTTCAGTCCTATCTCGACGAAAATCCGCAGGAGTCCCGCTGATGGCGCGTGGCCGCGGATGTTTTTCGGTCGCCATGCGCTCGGTGGCCATCCTCGTGTTCTTCGGCGTGGTCTTCGCCGCAGGCCTCGGGTTTTTTCTTCATCGGGCCCTGAATACTCCCTATCGCGGGTATCAGGAGGCACCGGTCCTGGTCGAGGTGGAGCGGGGGTCCAACAGCGGCGAGATCCTCGAGAAGCTGAGGAGCAAGGGGGTCCTGCGCGACGACTTCGTTCCACTGGTCTACCTCAAGACCCTCAGGCGCGGGGCCTCGCTCAAAGCGGGCGTCTATGAGTTCAAGGAGGAGATGACTCCGATCGCCGTGATCGACAAGCTGGCGCGGGGGGATGTGATTTTCCGGACGGTGGTCCTTCGGGAAGGGCTCGACCGCTTCGCCGTCGGAGCGATCATGGCCGAGGCGGGGTTCGGGACGACCGAGGAATGGAACGAGGTGACCGGGTCGGGAGAGCTCGTCCGCGACTTCGATCCAGTGGCTGATTCGCTGGAAGGTTATCTCTTCCCGGACACGTACAAGCTGACTCCCGGGACCGCGACCTCGCGGATCGCGGAAATCCTCGTCCAGAACTTCCGCTCGAAGTTCGGCGAACAGCTCGCGTTCATCTCCACCGGACTCTCCCCGCGGGAGACGGTCACGCTGGCCTCGATCATCGAGACGGAGGCCCGGCTCCAGGAGGAGCGGCCCGTGATCGCCTCGGTTTACATGAACCGGCTGCGGAGGAACATGATCCTGCAGGCGGATCCGACCGTGATTTACGCCCTGAAGCTCGAGGGAAAGTGGGACGGCAACATCACCCACGAAAATCTGAGGCACGATTCGCCATACAACACTTATCGTCACTCCGGCCTGCCGCCCGGCCCCATCGCCAGCCCCGGCCTCGCCTCGCTCAATGCCGCGGTAAGTCCCGCGCGGAGCGAATTTCTCTACTTCGTGTCGCGAAACGACGGGTCGCACGTCTTTTCCCGCACGCTCGCCGAGCACAACCGCAATGTGCAGGAGTACCAGCGCGACTATTTCCGCCGGCTTCGGGAAAAGCAAGCAGCGGAAGGAGCAGAGTCCCCTCCTGCCGACGCGCCGGGCAAGTGACGCCCCTGAGCTGGCCCTGAACTTGCCGGAAGACGGCGGCAATGGCCACGGCTCCCCAACTGAGGAAAGCTTCGCTCATCCGCAACGGGCTTCAGCGGGTCGGGACGAAGGAATCGGGGTTTCGAGTCGTAAAGCCGGACGGGAGTCCCGTCACGGACGAAAAAACGCTCGAACGAGTGCGGAAGCTCCGCATTCCCCCGGCCTGGCGTGAGGTCAGAATCGCGCGGGGAGCGGGCGCTCCGCTCCTGGCCATCGGCCTCGACGCGAAGGGGCGGACTCAGTACCTCTATCACCCCTCATTCCGAAAAAGACGAGACGACGAGAAGTATCTCCGGATCGTCCGGTTCGGCGAGCTTCTTCCCCGCCTGAGGCGTCGAGTGCGGAAGGATCTCTCGCCGACCACTCCCGAGCGAGAGCGGGTGCTCGCCGCAATCGTCAGGCTGATCGATCAGGGATTCTTCCGCGTCGGCAACGAAAAGAGCGCGAAGAGCGAATCGACCTTCGGCCTGACCACGGTGCGCAGTGAACATGTCAGGGTGAACGGGGACATGGTCACTTTCGATTACGTCGGAAAATGGCGGAAGAGCCACAAGCGGGCCATCCGCGACGCGCAGATCTCCCGCCTGGTCGCCGATCTCAAACGAAGCGCATTGGGCGACGGGCTTTTTCGATGGAGTGAGAAGGGTCGCACCTTCGACGTGAAGGACCATCACGTGAACCGCTACATTCAGGACGTGATCGGCGAGGAATTCACGGCGAAGGATTTCCGCACCTGGGCCGGCACGCTGATCTGCTCCATGGCGCTGGCGTGGCAGGGGCAGGCGGAGAAGAAAACGGAGCGAAAGCGACGGATGCGCAAGGCCGTCGAAACGACGGCCAGTCTGCTCGGTAACACTCCAGCGGTCAGCCGCGCATCCTATATCTGTCCGCGCCTGCTGACCGATTACGAGGAAGGGCTGGAGTTCGACGCGATGCGCAAGAAAGGACACCCCATTCCGAAGAGCGGCCTCTCGGTCGAGGAGAAAGCGCTGCTCCGGTTCCTCCGCGAGACCATCGCGGATCGCCGGGCGAAAAGACGCCCCTCCTCGGCGCGGTATGACATGGAGCGGTGATCCTCCGCTCTCACCGTCCCTCCAGCATTCCGAGCTGCCACATGAGAAAGATCCTCTGATCGGCTGCGTCACGGACTCTCAGATGAAGCGGCTTTCCCTGGCCATGACCCGAGGAGCGATCGACCCAGAGAAGGATCGGATCCTTCGCGGGAACGCTCGTCGTCGCTGCCTGAAGAGCCGCGGCCATCTTGCGCGCGTGCAGTGGATGAACTCGAGAGTCGTTCTCTCCGGCAGTGAGCAGGACCGCCGGATACTCGGTCCTCGGAACGATGTTGTGATACGGCGAATAGGCGCGGAGGAATCCGAAATGCTCCGGGTTCTCGGCGGAGCCGTACTCCGGCACCCAGTAGCGGGCCATGAGGAAATCCTGGTAGCGCAGCATGTCGAGCAGTGGAACCGCGGAGATCACGGCCGCGAAGAGATCGGGGCGCTGCACCAGCGCCGCACCGGTGAGAAGGCCGCCGTTCGAGCCTCCATAGATGGCCAGCCGTTCCGGCCGCGTGTAGCGGTTCGCGATCAGCCATTCCGCCGCGGCGATGAAATCGTCGAACGTGTTCTGCTTCCGTTCCAGCATCCCGGCCTGATGCCACGCCTCGCCATATTCGCTTCCACCGCGCAGGTTCGCCACGGCGTAAACGCCACCGGCCTCGTACCACTGAAACAGCGTCGCGCTGAAGCTCGGCGACATCGCGCTGTTGAATCCGCCGTATCCGTAGAGGAGGGTCGGATTGTTTCCGTTGAGCACGAGCCCCTTCCGGTGCACGACGAACATCGGCACGCGCGTTCCATCCTTCGACTGATAGAAGACCTGCTTCACCTCGATCTTCGAGGGGTCGACCGGGATATCGGGCCGCGCCCAGAGCTCCCGAGTTCCCTTGCGGAGGTCCACTCGATACACCGAGTAGGGCTCGTTGAAGCTCGTGAAGGAGACGAATGCTTCGTCGCGATCCTGTTCGACCCGGATACCGGCGGAACCGACTCCGGGAAGCTCGACGGCCCTGAGCGGCGTCCCGTCGAACTCGACGATCTCGAGCCGCGTGGTCACGTCCTTCAGGTAATCGGCGATGAGATAGGAGCGCGAGATGGCGATCGAATCGAGTGTGGCGTCCTTCCGTTCCGGCAGGATCTCCTTCCAGCGGGCGCGCTCCGGATTGCGGAGGTCGACGGCCAGCACGCGCCCGTTCGGAGCGTCGAGCGTCGTCATCATGTAGAGCGTGTCGCCGACGACATCCCCGCTGGCCGTGGCATCGGCTCCGATCAGAATGGGCGTCCGGACAAACTCCCCGGTGGCGAACCAGCGGTCGAGATCGATCACCCAGAGGTCGTTGGACGCCGCCCCGGTCCAGTACATCAGAAGCATCCAGCGCGCGTCACGGCTGATCCAGGCGTACGGTCCCCAGGTCGTCGCGTGGGGACCCTCCTTGTACTGCTCGAAGAGGAGCTTGTCCTGACGGGGATGTGTACCGAGGGCGTGGTAGCGGATCTCTCCGGAGTAGGGATTCTTCAGGTCGGCCAGGCGGCGGTAGAAGAATCCCTTCGAGTCGGGCGTCCACTGCACACCTCCCACCTTCCCCGGAATCTCGTCCGCGAGCCAGACGCCGCTCTCCACGTCGAGCACGTAGGCGGTGGTGTTCTCGTCGCCGGCGCGGTAGAGGCCGAACGCCGCGAGGGTACCGTCGTGATTGGGCGCGAGAAAGGAAGGAGCGGTCAGCCCGGACTCATCGAGCTCGTTCGTATCGAGGAGTACGCGCCGCGTCCCGGCGTGTCCCTTCTGCACGTAGTAAACGCGCTGCGCGTCCTTGCCGTCGCGTCGGGAGAAGAAGTAGAGATCGCGGCGCACGGATGGGGCGGAGACCGATCCCATCTCCATCAGCGGGCGGAGCTGCTCCTCGAGCTTCTTCCTCCCCGGCAGATTGTCGAGCACCGAGCGGGTATGGGCATTCTGGGCGTCGGTCCATGCCGAGACTCTGGCATCGAGCTCGGGATCGCTCTTCCCTTTCAGCTCCGGCGCCGCGCTTCCTTCGAGCCAGCGATAGGGATCGACGATCTCGACGCCGTGAAGTGTCGCCCGGACCTCGATTTTCTCGCTGGCCGGCGGGTCGGCGGATTCGACATTCGAAGCGAGTAGGAGTGCTGCCGCTGCGGTCATCCATCGGTTCATCGATTCTTCCTCCAGAGGGGGGATTCAGACGGGGGGATTCTATCAACGCGCGAGTTCCCAGTTCCCAGTTTCCCAGCTCCCAGTTGCCCAGTTCCGAGTTCTCAGTTCCGAGTTTTCGTGTTCCGAGCCAGTTCAGAGTTCCCAGCTCCAGTTCCAGTTCCGAGCTGCCGGTTCGATGACCCCGAGACCAGGGTTCTCAGAACCAGCGCGCTTCGGGGAACTCGGAACTGGGAACTGCTTCGTCAGAACGTCTGACCGATCCAGAACGACGTCTCGAAGCCCGCTTCGCCGTCGACATCCTTGAAGTCGGTCCGTTTCGCGAAGTTCCAGTTCAGATTCAAGCCCATCAGGTTCGTGGAGAGCCCGTAGCCGAATGAAGAGCGGCCATCCTCCAGCCTTCCATCGTCATCCATGAAATTGAAGTCTTCCCCCGCGAAGAACGCCCCCCCCACATCCACGAACAAAGAGCCTCGGATCTGGCTGAGGACGAATCCCGGAAAGACGAGGTAATCGACCAGCGGGAAGCGGAGCTCCAGATTCGCGTAGAAGGCGCGATTGCCGTAGATCGTTCTGAAGTCGTAGCCGCGCAGAGTGTCCATACCGCCGAAGAAATAGAAATTCGGGAAGTTGCCGTCCGAGTAGCCTCCGAAGGCGCGCATCGCCAGCAGGCTGCGGGATGTCAGCTGCAGATACTGGCGGAAATCCACCACGACGTCGGTGCTGAGACTTCCGCTCTCTTCCATGTCGTGACTGTAGCCCGACGAGATCCGGTAACGCCGGCCGCTGACCGGTCCGAAGCTCTTGAATACGGTGCTGTCGCCCGTGAACGAGGCACTGATGGTCGGAAACTCGTCTTCCCGCTGAAAAAAGAAATTCTGACCGGTGACCGGGTCGAAGCCGATCGGATAGTCGATGTCCCGGATCATGAAGCCGCCGCCGAAATCCAGCCGGTGATAGCGATCGAACGGGTAGCTGACCAGCCCGATCACGCCGGTCTCACGGTAGATCCGCTCCTCGCGCGTGAACTCACCCCGGTTGAAATCGGGAGCCACGAAGAAGGTGCGGGAGTCGAAGAGGCGCACCCCCCAGTTCAGACGTTGCCGCATGTCGAAATAGAGGAAGTCGAAGTTCGAAAACGTCGAGACCGAGTCGAGCGAGGCCACGAACCGGCGGTTGCCGAGCATGTCGCTCATGTGAATCACCGAGCGGGAGATGGGCGTCTGGTCGGAGTTCACGCCAGCCTGCACCTGCACGTCGTCGACGTGCAGTTTGAAGCTGTCGTATTTCTCGATGTTGGCGGGGTCGAGGGCGACCTCCACCGGCGGCAGAAACGGCTGGCGCTCGTCCCCTTCGAGTGGCGCGGTCGGGAGATCGATGGTCTCGACCTCCTGAATCGGTTTCCCGGTGTCGGTGATGTAGAGCTCCCACTTCTGCTTGTAGTAGGAATTGAAGACCAGTTTCTCGGTTGCTCTCTCGCCCGTGAAGACGACCGGGGTGAAGGCACCGCCGACCACGTCCGTGTACTGCACGATCTTTCCGGTCTCCAGGTCGAGCGCATAAATATTGAAGGCGGCGAAATTGGCCGGATCGACCGCTTTGACCGGCTCATTCCTTTTCGACAGCTGCTCGGAAAGCTGAAGGGCCTGCTCTCTCACCTTCTGCTCGATGTCGGATCGAGCGGTCAGGCGGTCGGACGAGAAAAAGAGCCGCTTTCCGTCGGGACTGAGGTTGGCGTCGATGTCGTTCCACTCGCCGCGGGTGATCTGATACCGCTCCGACGGGTTGTCGAGGTCGAGCCTGAAAATCTTCGAGTAGCCATCGACTACGGATGAGTAATAGAGGCTCCGTCCATCCGGCGAGTAGACCGGAGCGGCATCGAAGAAGGGATCATTGGTCAGATTCCTGACGCGCTCGGACTCGATGTCGTAGACGAAGATATCGGAACGGTTGCCGGAGAACGCGTGGAAGGCGATCGATCGTCCGTCCGGCGAGAAGGTTGGATTGAGCTGCTGTTCGACATCCATCGAGACGCTCTTCATGAGCTTTCCGCTCAGAGCGTTGACCAGCATCAGATTCCGCCCCTTTTCCTTCTTCACGAAGAATGCGATGCGGTCGCCGTCGGGACTGAACGCCAGATCGCGACCCATGACCGGCGCGGTCGTCAGCATCTGCGCGATGATGTACTCGTACTCATCGGCGTATCCCTCCGAAAGGTTCTTGAGCAGCTTTCGCTCCGGAACGTTGAAGAGAACGACGTCCAGATCTTCCTTGTATGTCGCGAATGCGGCGAGCAGGTCGCCGGAAGGAGAGGGGGCCGGCGAGACGTCCTGGCTCTGCCCCCCCTCGATGCGGAAGGGCTCTCCGTACTCGACGGGCTCCCCGCGAGCGACCAGCACGGGGAGATACTGCCGCCTCAGCCAGATGCGGAACCTGGAGTCGAATTCCTCCGGAGTCAGGTCGAAAGCGCGGTCCAGCGGCTTCTCGAGCGCGGACCCGAGGGTGTTGCGGTACTCGTAGATGAAATCGCGAAGCCCTTCGTAGCCCCACTGATCGACGATGAACGTGAAAACCGCGTGGCCGAACCGGTAGGCGAAATATCCGTTGGGGCCCCGGGAAATGGAGGGGATCTGGTCGTTGACCACGGCGTCCCGCAGGACCATCCGGTCCTTGGAGTCCTCGTCCTGGGCCATGAAGGACGCCAGCCCCTCCATGAACCAGGTCGGCGCCCGGCTGGTGATCTCCTTGCCGAGCCGTCCCTGATAGAGGATCTCGTACTCGAAAATGTGCGTGAGCTCATGGGTAATGAGCGCGAGAAGCTTCTCGTCCGGCATGTCGATCGGCAGCACCATCCGATTCTTCGCCGGCTCGGCGAACGCCCCCACCCCCTCGGGAATGAACATCAGGATGACGTTGGTCTGCTCGAAGTCGGAATGGGTCGCGTAATAGATCAGCGGGATTCGCTTCGCGATCTGAAAATTGAACTTGCGCGACAGATCGTCATAGGCGCTCTCGGCGAAACTGACCACCTTCTGCAGGGAGGCCCGCTCCTCCTCGTAGAAGTAGACCTCGAAATGAGTCGACTTGTAGATGCTCCACTCGAAGTTGTCGTAGACGATCTTGTTCTTGCCGAAAGCCCAGAGAGGGCTCGCCGCGACCATTCCGGCGAGAAGGAAGAGAGTGAGGGCGCGGGATCTGTTCAAAGCGAGAACCTCCAGTGGCATCCGGTTCGGTCCCGCCTGGTGGCGCGGGCTCTTACGGAGCCGCTACGTGCAACGACCGCCGTCCGCTGCGTTACTTCGTGAACATGAACCGTGTCGCGGACGTCTCCTGAGATGCGAAGATGCCGACGAGCTGAGCCTCCAGCGAGCGGAGATTTTCGAAAAGCCCCAGAATCTCGTCGTAGTTGCGCTGATCGAATTCCTTGAAGTCCCGGAAATTCTCTTCCGCCAGTCTCTCCCCGGTCTCGCCGTCGAACACCGCGATCACGATGTCGAAGACGAAGCCGGTGGTCTCGACCAGCACCTGGCGGTAATAAGTACGGCCGTCCATCGGCGAAACGTACTCCTCGGTCCTGTAGCCGCTCTTGTCCTCGATGTCGAAGTCGATCACTCCGGCGAGAACCAGGTCGGCCCCGGTGGAGTCGGCGATCTCACGCCACCAGTCGCGGTTGATCTGCAGCTCTTCCCAGTCCGCCACCGGAAGCCGCCGGTCGGTCGCATCGATGACTTCGAGATCGGTCTCCTTGTCGAGCTGCTTCCGGAGGTAACGCGCGAACTCCCCCTGGACGTCCACCTTGCCGGCGCGGTCGGTCCGCATTTCGGCGTCCGTTCCCGCGATGATGAACGGCGCAAGGGCGACCGACTCCCGGTCTCCCAGGGCGATGCGCGGTTTCAGGGGGAGCTTGAGGGCAACCTCCACCACTCCGGCATTCGCCGCCGGAACCAGGGCGAGAGCGATGACGGTCAGTCGCGAGAGAAGAATCTTCATGAGAGATCTCCGGGTGGTGGCGTGGCGATGGTGGGCGGCACGGTCGGAACCGGGGGGGTTGGATCGGCTGGCTCGTCGCCGACCGGAAGCTCACCGGGGCCCGTCGGCGGCTCGGGCTCGGGGAGCACGACCGGAGCGCCCGCTGAAGATCCGCCCGCGGCATCGACGCGAGGCGCCGGCAAGGTGGCAGCCTGCGCCTCCTCCCGCTTACGGTTGCGCGAATAGAACTCGACGAAACGGCTGTAGTTCTTCTGGATGTGCGGGTTAACGCGGTCGGCCTCGAGGGCCCGCGCGTACAGCTCGCGCGCTTTTTCGAACTCCCCCACTCCCTCGTACGCGACGGCCAGGTTGTTGAGAGCCTGTGGATTCCCCGGCTCGATTTCCACGGCCCGCTCGAAGCGGAAGAGCGCCTCGCGCCAGAGGTTCGAGCGCGCCATCGTCACGCCGAAACCCATTTGATCCTCGGCTTTCGAAAGGTCGATGTTCCTGCTCGAGCATCCGCCGGCCAGCGCCGCGGTGAGGAAGATGAGGAGATTCAAGAGCAGCTGCGTTCGACGCGACATGGATCCGCTCCCGATTGTGTCGGCTCTGTGAGGACCAACGGACCGCAGGACGGTCACGCTCCGGGAATCCCCGAATGATCCGGCGTGAGAAGTTCCTGCATTATAATGTTGCGTCGAGCCCACCCTCAACCGACCCCGCTGTGCGTCCTCTTTCACCGGCCGCCGGCGTCATGATCCCACTTGCCCGTCGCGATCACCTGTTCGCACTATCCCTGCTTCCCTTTCTTTCTCCCGCGAGGAAACGAAAGCTTCTCGCCGAAATCGCGGCCGAGAACATCGCGTCGACCGATCCGGCGTTGATCGCGAGAGCTCTGAGTATCTCTCTGCAAGAGGCGGAGCTTGTCAGGAATCCGTTAACTCTCCCCCCAATCATGGAAACGATCGAGCGGTGGAGAAACGACGTCGTCGTCCTCGGCGATTCTGATTACCCCCGGCAGCTGACCGAGATCTGCGATCCTCCGTTCGCACTCTTTCTCCGCGGAGACCGCCGCCTCCTCGAAAAGCCCGCCATCGCGGTCGTCGGCTCGCGACGCGCTTCTCCGTACGGGATCAACGCTGCGCGCCGCATTGCTTCGGACCTGGCTGGAGTCGATGCCGCGATCGTCTCCGGAATGGCCCGTGGGATCGACGCCGCCGTTCACGACGAAGCGCTGCGGCGGTCCGCTCCGACGATCGCGGTTCTCGGCACCGGAATCGATGTCGCGTATCCGCGCGAGCATCGTGCGCTGCACCAGCGCATCGCCGCCGAGGGGCTGCTGATCACCGAGCTTCCACCAGGCTCTCCGCCGAAGCGGGAGCACTTTCCGGTGCGCAACCGGATCATCGCCGGGCTGTCCATGGCGGTGATCGTGGTCGAAGCGGGAGAGCGAAGCGGCTCCCTGATCACCGCGAGGCTCGCCTGCGAGGAGGGGCGCGAAGTGCTGGCCGTGCCGGGATCCGTTTTTTCGGCGGGATCGGTCGGCGTACACCGGCTCATCCAGCAGGGCGCGAAGCTCTATCACGGCATCGAGGATCTGCTCGAGGAGATTCCTTCGCTTGCACGGCAGCAGGTAGAAAAAAGCGAAGGGGAAGATCTGGGGCCGGAGCTCGCGTCGGTGCTGGAGCTCTTCTCGCGCGACGAGCCGGTGCACCTGGATCAAATAGCGCTGAGCTCCGGAATCGGACTCTCCGACCTGGTCATGAGAGTCCTCGAGCTGGAGCTGCGGGGGGATCTGATCGCCCTTCCGGGCTCGCGCTACATCAGGGGAACGTCGGGCTGAACGAAGGAGTCCTGAGCCTCGCGTCGCTTCTTGACGACTCGCATGGCGAGCCAGAGCGGAACCCCGATCTGGGCGCTCCGGAGGAGAACCTTCGGGATGCCGAATCCAAGGAGGAAGCCGAAGGCGGCGCCGGCGGCGATGAGCTGCGGCCCATGCTCGCCAGCGATCCGCTTGACGTCGAGATCATCGCGAAGCTTCTGATCGAGCGCGTCGATCCGCTCGCTGACGCGGTCCCTGGCGCGGTCGATTGCGATCTCGATGTGATCCTTCACATGGCGCTCGTCACTCATCCTCGTCGTCCCTTCCTCGAACCCTCTGAATCTCGTTTCTGATCAGGTCCACATCCTCGCGCATCCCACGGATTGCGCCTACCGGCGCGATCTTGGTCGCCTGCATCTTCCGGTATCCGAAGAACCCCGCCGCCGCCGCGAGGATGAACAGGGTCACCGCGACGACGAGCGCCGAGGCCCACGCCGGCATGACCAGCGCCAGGAGCAGCACCAGCACGACGAAGATGAATGCCAGTCCGAGCATTGCAAAAAGAAGCGCGAGGGCGAAGAGAGCCGCCACCCCGCCCATCCCCGCAACCGACTGACGGATCTCGATCTTGGCGAGAGCAATCTCGCTCCGGAAAAGCGTGGAGACGTCCTCGAGCAGCCCTTTGACCAGGGTGCCCAGGGAGGCGTTCGAGGTTCCCGACACGTTCATGCGTCTCTGCCGAACAGCAAAAGCGGTGCCCCGGAGGCGGGCTCATTCAATGGAGCGCGCCCCTCCGGCCGGAATGACCCGCGCGAAGCGCGCGCTCTTGCGCTCAGTTTCCTCATGACCGACACTGCGCCCCATGGAACAGCCGCTCGTGGAGCTCGTCCGCGACTTTCAGTTCGAGGCCGCTCATTATCTCCCTAATCTCCCGGCCTCCCACAAGTGCCGCCGCATGCATGGGCACTCCTTCAAGGGGGAGATCGCGGTCCGAGGGGCGATCGACCCCCACACCGGATGGCTGATCGATTTCGCCGACCTCAAGACGATCCTCCTCCCGGTCGTCGAGCGTCTCGACCACTATCTCCTGAATGAGATTCCCGGGCTGGAGAACCCGACTTCCGAGCGGCTGGCAGTCTGGATCTGGGAGCAGATCCTTCCATCGCTCCCCAATCTCCACCGCGTCACCATCGCGGAAACGTGCACTTCCCGCTGCCACTATTTCGGCAGGTGAGATTCGCGAGTCAGCGGGACGAATCGGACTCCGATGAGCTCCTGTCTGAGGATCGCCCCTTTCTCCTTTTTCAGAAGCAGGAGCGACTGGCTGAATCCACCGACAGGAAGGATCGCTCTCCCTCCCTCGGCCATCTGCGCGATCAGCTCCTCCGGAACCTGATCCGGCGCAGCCGCCGCGAGAATCGCATCGAAGGGCGCCTCGTCGGCGAACACTCGAAGGGCGTCGCCGATTCTCATCGTCACGTTCGTGAGATTGAGCCGGCCGATCAGCTGCTGAGCCTTCTCCGCGAGCGGGGGGACGATCTCCGCCGTGTAGACGTGCCCGGCGAGCCGCGCCAGGATCGCGGTCTGGTAAACCGATCCCGTTCCAATTTCCAGCACGCGATCGTCCGGCCTCACCGCCAGCGCCTCTGTCATGTAGGCGACGATGTAAGGCTGCGAGATGGTCTGGCCGTCGCCGATGGGGAGCGGAGAGTCTTCCCAGGCTTCGCGCTTCAGCTCCTCAGGGACGAACCACTCCCGCCGCACGCTCCGGAACGCGTCCAGAACCCTCGGATCTCGAATGCCGCGAGCCTCGATCTGCTCCGCGACCATTCGCTCATTCGGGTCGTCGAACATCTCCTGCAACCTTGATCAGCCGGTCTTCATGACCGCGCAATCCGCCGAGAGAGATCAATGCGGAACGCTCCTCCTCGAGAGGGATCACGTCGACTCCGCGCCGGCTGAACCAGCTTCCTTCGAGCTGCAGCCCCTCGATCCTCTCCGGATACCACACCTTCACCGTAGCGTTCGGAAGAATCTCTTTCGATCCATTTCTCACACGAAGGATGAACGCGCCATCCTCGGCGAGCCGGTCGAAGCTCCAGCTCAGTCCCTGCTTCCTCACTTCGAGCCTGGCCGCGGGGGTGAGGGTTCTCGCCGAGGCGGGGGGTCCGGCGGCAGCCTC
>DATLEY010000135.1:0-53343 GCA_035525215.1 Thermoanaerobaculia bacterium
GCTTCTTCCGCGGGGCGACGATGAGACGATGCACGAAGATCCCCGGCGTATGGATGTGATCGGGATCGAGATCCCCCACTTCCACGAGCTCCTCGACCTCGGCCACACAGATCCTGCCGGCCGTCGCGGCCATCGGATTGAAGTTCCTCGCGGTCTTCCGGTAAACGAGGTTGCCGTATCGATCACCCTTCCAGGCGGCGACCATGGAGAAGTCGCCGACGATCCCCCGCTCCATCACGTAGTGATTTCCGTCGAACTCGCGGGTTTCCTTCCCCTCCGCGACGATGGTGCCGAATCCCGCGGGCGTGAAGAAAGCAGGGATTCCAGCCCCCCCCGCCCGCATCCGCTCGGCCAGCGTCCCCTGAGGGACGAACTCCACTTCCAGCTCGCCCGCCAGATACTGCCGTTCGAACTCGGCGTTCTCTCCGACATAGGAGGACACCATCTTTCGAATCTGACGGGTTTGAAGGAGAAGCCCGAGGCCCCAGTCATCGACGCCGGCGTTATTCGAGACGCAGGTCAGCCCCTTCGCTCCGCTCTTCACCAGAGCGTCGATGAGGTTCTCGGGAATCCCGCAGAGTCCGAATCCGCCGACGACGAGAGTCATTCCGTCGGCGATTCCGCGGATGGCCTCTTCGGCGCTGTCCACGACTTTGTTGATCACTGACCCGCTCCGCCCGAGACGACGCGCTCGACGATCATGGCCGTTGCTTCCCCGCCGCCGTTGCATATGGCGACGAGGCCGCGGCGGCCGCCCCGTTCCTCCAGGGCGTGCAGAAGGGTGACGAGGATTCGCGCTCCGCTGGCTCCGATCGGATGCCCGAGGGCCACTGCGCCTCCGCGGATATTCAATTTGTCGTGGGAAAGGCCGATGTCCTTCATGGTCGCCATCGCCACGGCGGCGAAGGCTTCATTGACTTCGAAAAGATCGATGTCCGCCACGGTCAATTGAGCTTTATCGAGAACCTTTTTGATCGCGCCGCCGGGAGCGGTCGTGAACCATTCCGGCTCCTGAGACATCGTGGCATGAGCCAGAATGCGCGCAAGGGGCCGCTTGCCATTCTTCTCTGCCCATTCCAGGGAAGCCACGACCAGGGCCGCCGCCCCGTCGCTGATCTTCGACGAGTTGGCCGCGGTGACGCTTCCGTCCTTCTGGAACGCGGGCTTGAGGGTGGCCATCTTGTCGAGAGGCGCGGCGAACGGTTCCTCGTCATCGACGACGACCGACTTACCTTTCCGGTTCTCGATCTCGACCACGGCGATCTCTTTCTTGAACTTTCCGCTCCGAACTGCTTCCTGCGCGCGCTCGTAAGAGGTCCGCGAGTAAGCATCCTGCTCCTCGCGCTTGAACTGGTATTTTTCGACGCAGCTCTCGGCGCAGTTTCCCATGTGCTTGTCGCCGTACGGATCCCACAGCCCGTCGTGGATCATCGAATCGACGATCTTGCCGTTGCCCATCCGGAATCCGTTTCGAGCCTGAGGAAGGAGATACGGGGCATTCGACATCGACTCCATGCCGCCGGCGATCGCGACTTCGTAATCTCCGCACCGGATGTCGTTCGCGGCGATCATCACCGCCTTGAGACCGGAGCTGCAGACCTTGTGAACCGTCAGGGCGCCCGCGCCGACCGGGACGCCCGCCTCGATGGAGGCCTGGCGCGCCGGGGCCTGGCCGAGGCCGGCCTGGAGCACGTTGCCGAGCAGAACGTATTGGACTTGTTCCGGACTGACGCCCGCGTTGCTGAGCGCGCATCGGATGGCCACCGCCCCGAGCCTGGGAGCGCTCATCGAGGAGAGGGCTCCCTGGAAGGAGCCGATCGGCGTGCGAGCGGCTCCCAGAATCACAATCTCTTTCATTCGATCTCCTTCGTGGTCGAGAGGGGGAGCATCCCCCGGGCGGCACTTGCAACTGGTTCTCCCGATTCACGATTCCGTGGAATACTCGTGCCCGAAAATGTCGAGCTCCGGCAAGCCCGCGGCGGGGAGCCACTTCCTGGCGGGAGCAGCGGCCGTCCTCGTTCTGGCTCTGATTACAGGCTATCGCATCTTTCTCGCCGCGCACATCCCCGACCGCGGCTCGTTCGCGAAGTACACGTCTCTGGCTGACCGCGTTCTGGCGTCCTCGGTACCCGCGGATCGGCTGCCGGACGTGAGTCCGGGATTCCTCTGGCTCGTGGTCGGCGCGCGGGGCGTGGGGGCGGGCCCGGGCACGATTGCCATCGCGCAGGTGCTGCTTCTCTCACTCGCTGCGGCGGCGCTCGCCGCCGTCGCATGGCGCCGCGCCGGAGCGCTCGCGGGAGTCGTGACCGCTCTCGTGCTTCTCGGCAGCAAGGCAGCGTTCGTCAATGCGACCGAAGTCGAGCCGGAGACGATGGTGCTGTTCTGGATCTCGAGTCTTCTGGCGCTGGTGCTCTGGCCCGGTACGGAGTCGCTGGTGCAACCGCATGGCGGGAAAACGTTTCGGGATCGCTCGACAGTTCGTATCTGCCTTGCGGGTCTAGCCGCGGGAATGGCGATCGTAACGAGGCCATCGAACGTGCTCATGGCGCTGCTGGCGGGCGCATGGATCGTTCTCGCAGCCGCTCCACGGCGGCGATCGCGCGGTCTGCTGGCGTACGGCCTCGCCGCCGCCGCGCCGGTTCTCGTCGCTCTCTCCATCAATGTCTCGCTCGCCGGACAGTGGACGCTGATGAATCCCGGGACGGTCTTCTACGAGGGATTGAACCCGCTAGCGACAGGGTATGGGGGCGTCGCTCCGCGGATCGTCAACGACCTGGAGCGGTGCAGTCGTGAGTCCGACTTTCTTCACGTCGCTTACCGGATTCTCGCCGCGCGGGACACGGGTAGCGCGCCATCGCCGGAGCTGGCCAACCGCTACTGGACGCGAAAGTCCCTCGCATGGGCGGCGGCATACCCGCGCTCCGCGCTGGAATTGATCGCGGCCAAGCTGAGGGCTTCGATCAGCAGCTACGAGATCTGGGACCTCATCACACTGGAGATCCGGTCGCGGCTCGTTTCGCGGCTGGCATGGCTTCCCTTTGGTTTTTCATTCGCTCTCGCGCTCGCCGGGGTGGCGCTGCGCCGCGACCGGCTATCGCTCTTTCTCCTTTCCGTGGCGGGAGGGGGAATCCTCGTCATGGTGGTCTTCTATGCGAGCGCGAGGCAGCGCAATGCGATCCTTCCCGCAATCGCACTTCTCGGCGGACTCGCCGCGGTCGAGATCGCCCGTCGTTTCCGCGACGGAAAGAACGGCGTCGCGCTCGTTACCCTGGCGTCAGCTCTCGCGGCGACGCTCGCTCTCTCAGTCCCCACGCCTGCGGCCGCCGAGCATGCGTATCTCTGGGACGCGCGGTTTGCTCTCGACCGCCTGAGAGCACAGGCTCACCAGGCACGGGAAGCCGGAGACGAGTCGCGTGCGCGTCTCCTCGAAGCCGCAGCGGCGATCTCGAGACCCGATCTGCCAGCTGGAGTCGATCCTGCAGCGCTCGAGCACGTCGGCCGCACGATGCTCGGCGAATCGGTCGATTTGCCGCGCCTGTTTGATCTGGCCCGCGCTCTGACTGCCGCGGACCGCCCCGCGCTTTCACACCCTATTCTTCTGACGCTCGAGAGACGAGGCTATGAACCGATGCGGGAGAACACCGGAGTCAGCTCGGTCTCGTACGAGTCGGCCCGCGCGCTGCTGCGCCTCGACCGCCGGAGCGACGCCCTGGCAGCGATCGAGCTGGCGCTTCACGAGGCGCCGGCCGATCCGTTCGTTCTCGCTCTTGCGGAAGCCGCGCTCGCCGGACCCGCACGCGAGCAGGCGCGGAGCGATCTCCGAAGGATGCATGATTCCTTCACCGTCGAGCTCGCCCGCGCAGCCGCGGCCGCTGATCAGGGCCCCTCGAACGCGCGGCAACGAATCTCCAATCTCTCCGAGAAGCTTCCCGAGGGAGCTTGCTCCCAGCCGCTGTGGTTGCACCGAGTCGGGGCCCCCAGGCTCGAGAATCCACACTGACCCGCACCTGATCCGCGCCCGCGGATCTACGCCCTTAAGGCGTCGCTGCCTCTCGCTGCAGCGCGACAAAGTCGCGTGCACGCGTTTGATATCATGCACCGCCAGAACGATTTCGAGGTAATTTCAAATGTCCATTGCAGCCATCACCGACAAGCGAGTCCACGTGCAGCCGGGGCAGGTCCACGAGGTCCTTTCGAGGCACATGCTCGCGGACGGCTACGACATCGTCATGGATCTCCGGAAGTCACACGGATCCTGGCTGTTCGACGCGAAGAAAGGGCGGAAGATGCTCGATTTCTTCTCGAACTTCGCCTCCTGTCCGATTGGCTACAACCACCCGCGCATGGATAACCCCGAGTTCCGGGAGCGTCTCGCCGACGTGGCTTTGAACAAGGTCGCGAACTCCGACATCTACACCACGGCGATGGCGGAGTTCGTCGAGACGTTCTCGCGGATCGCCATTCCCCCCTCGCATCGAAAGCATCTCTTCTTCGTCGAGGGGGGCGCTCTTGCGATCGAGAACTCGATCAAGACGGCCTTCGACTGGAAAGTACGGAAGAATCTCGAGAAGGGAGAGAGCGAGAGCTGCGGAGAGGTCATGCATCTGCGCGATGCCTTTCACGGACGCTCCGGCTACACGCTCTCGCTCACGAATACCGCCGATCCTCGGAAAACTCAGTATTTCCCGAAGTTCGACTGGCCCCGCGTGCCGAACCCGAAGCTCCGGTTCCCCCTGACTCCCGAAGGGATTTCGGAGGTCGAGCGCGCCGAAACCGCGGCAATCGAGACGGCGAAGAAGTTCATCGCGGAGCGCCCCGGCCGGATCGCGGCCTTCATCATGGAGCCGATTCAGGGGGAAGGAGGAGACAACCATTTCCGCGCCGAGTTCTTCCGCGCCGTCCGTCAGCTCTGCGATGAGAACGAGATGCTCCTCATCTACGACGAGGTGCAGTCGGGAGCGGGGCTCACCGGAAAGATGTGGGCCTTCGAGCACTTCGGCGTCGAGCCCGACATCATCTGTTTCGGCAAGAAGACCCAGGTCTGCGGGTTCGCCTCGAACGACCGCATCTTCGACATCGATGACAACGTCTTCAAGGTCTCGTCGCGGATCAACTCCACCTGGGGCGGAAATCTGACCGACATGGTGCGCTCGCAGCGTTACTTCGAGATCATCGAAGAGGAAAAGCTCGTCGCGAACGCGGCGAGAGTCGGCGCGGAGTTTCTTTCCGGCCTCGAAGGGCTGTCGAATTCAATGCCGAAGCTGATCACCAACGTCCGCGGGCGCGGCCTCATGTGCGCGTTCGACCTTCCGAGCGGTGAGATCCGCGACAAGGCCATCGATGCGATGGAAGCGAACGACCTGCTGGTCCTCTCAAGCGGCCACGAGTCGATCCGCTTCCGCCCCGGCCTGAATCTGACGAGCGAAGAGGCCAGCGAAGGGATCTCCAGAATCGAAAAGTCGCTGCGCCAGGTCGTCTGAGGAAGGGAACGGCGCGAGCGCCGGTGGAGCGGAGATGACCCTGCCCTAACCCGAGCGGTGAGTCAGAAACCGTTCACGGGCAGGGGCACGTTCACGGGAAGAAAGCCCCCGAAGGAGGCGCCGGACGGTCGCTGGGGATCTCAGCCGCGATGATCGCTGTCGGGTTCTTATACACGTCCAGACGCGTTCGTACGATGCGAGTGCACCGGCATAAGAACCCGATGACGGCCTGCGCATCCTGAGATTCTTCGGCCGCGAGACCAATCGTCTCTCCACCTCGTCCTCCCGTGCGGCCTCTGAATGACCCCCCGCCCTTCCCCGCTGACAGCCGGGGCCCGGTGTCATTAAGTGAACACTCCCCACTCAGCACTCAGCACTCTTCTTCAGCACTCAGCACTCTAAGGTGCGACTCCGCCCGTGACCGCCGCGGATGTCGCTCCGGCGGCCTCCCAGTTCGTGTGCGGCTGCCGGTTCAGCACCACATATCGCCAGAAGAGCTGTCCGTAGCCATGGGGCGCCATCCCCCGCTTCTCGTAGAAGGGAATCAGCAGCTTCTGCAATCGAGGAAGATTGTAGAGCGGGACTGAAGGGAAGTAGTGATGCTCGAGATGGTAGTTCGAGCAGAGAAAGACGACGTCCCAAAACCACGACCCGCCGACGAAAGTCGCCCACTTCGCGGGGTCGGAAGGATCGATGTCGTAATGCTGCCCGAGGCGGTTCAGCGCGAAGGCGATCGGGAAGACGAGGAAGACCGGGACGATGTACGCACGAAGTGCGATGGCGCCCCCGGCGAAGAACCAGATCGATCCCAGAATCGCGAGATGGAAGAGGATGGTGATCCGCCGCTCTCCCGCGATCTTTCGCTGGAGCTCCGGCTCGTACGTCGAGCTCTCCAGCCGCGCGGCCCTGAAGTAGATGAAGAAGAGCGCCGGGGTGAAATAGAGGAGTTTCAACCAGCGCGCGTTGATCTTCGGGGAAAGGTGATGCCGCTTCGGATCTTCCACGTCGGACCCGAGTCCCGCGTGGTGATCGAGGTGCCAGCGGGTGAACTGCGACGCCGAGATGCCGCTCGGAATCGAGTAAAGCAGCGAGAGGAAGCGATTGACCTTCGGATCCTGCTCCTCGAGGACGGTCTTGTGGACGACCTCGTGCAGCAGGACCGTGAAGTTGAAGATCGCGAAGCCGGCAACGAAGGCGCAGGGAATCCAGAAGAGCCAGGAGTCGAGCATGACCGCGCCGGCCAGGCCGGCGGCCAGACCGATGAGCAGCCCCACGACGACCAGGGCATGCTTCCACGGCTCGCGTCGATGAAGGCGCCTCAATTCTTCCGTCGGAAGCTCGGCTCCGAGTTGCCGCCTGAGCTCGCGGGAGTGATCGAGATAGTATTGGGCCATCCGGTTCTCGGAACAGAGGCTTAGCCGCCATTATTCGACGCATCTGATCTACTCCGCCCGGGGGAGCGAGCAGAAAACCCTCCCTCTGGGAGGGCGCGGCAGCGACTGAACCGGCTCGGGCCGGTGGACTAGAATGCCCCCGCCCGCAGGCGAACTGCGCGGCAAACTCATGCTCGTCGTTCAAGACCCGCTCCGCCAGACCGACCTTCCCGCCGGATGCGTGGCGACCATCGGAAACTTCGATGGGATGCACGTCGGGCATCAGGAGATCATCCGCGGCGTGGTGGCGCGGGCTCGCGAGCTGGGCCGGCCGAGCGTCGTGATCACCTTTCACCCTCATCCGCTCGCGATCGTCGCGCCCGACCGCGTTCCCAGACAGATTCTGACCCTCGCTCAGAAGGAAGAAATCCTCGGGGAGATGGGGATCGACTCGCTGGTGGTGATCCCCTTCACGCACGAATTTTCCTGCTGGAGCGCCGAGCGTTTCGTGACCGACTTCCTGGTGGGAGCGCTGCGTGTCCACGAAGTGAGGATCGGAGTCGACTTCAGCTTCGGAGCGGGACGAGAAGGCAACCTGGCCTTCCTTCAGAAGATGGGAGAAGCGAGGGGATTCGGGGTGGAGGGAATCCCACAGGTTCGCATTCGAGGAATCCGAGTCTCCAGTTCGCTGGTGCGTGACGCGATTCAGAAGGGGGCCCTTCGCGCGGTGCGTCTCCTTCTCGGGCGAACCTATTTCGTGGATGGACGTGTCGCCACGGGACGCCGCCTGGGACGGAAGATCGGCTTCCCAACGGTCAATCTCGACCCGGCCAACGAGATGTTTCCCGGATCCGGAGTCTACGTCACGAGCTCCCGCTTCGAGTCGTTCTCTCGGGACTTTCAGAGCGTGACCAACATCGGCGTGCGACCCACCCTCTACGAGAATTACGCGACGACGATCGAGAGTCACATCCTCGACTTCGACTCGAACGTCTACGCGGAGAATGTTCGTCTTTACTTTCACCGCGTGCTGCGACGCGAGCAGCAGTTCCGCTCCGCGCTCGAGCTCACGAACCAGATCCGGATGGACATCGAGCGCTCCCGCGATTACTTCCGGCGGCAGGCGATGGCTGACCGGACCTCGGATACAATCGCCGGGGAGAAATGACCCCCCGAATGCCGCGATCTCCGCTCCTCGTTTCCCTGGTGCTCTGGATTCTGCCACTCACCCTCCACGGTCAGGCTCCCAGCCGGCTGAACTTCGATTTCGACCTTCCCCAGAAAGGGGAAGTCACGGTCAGCGCCGCTCATCAGGAGTACCTGAGCGGCCTTTACGCGATCTGGACCGGCGACGTGGTGGTCACCTACGGCGACATCACCATTCACGCCGACAAGATCACCCGGAATCAGAAGACCGATGACATCGTCGCCGAAGGAAGGGTGATCGTCGATCAGGGAACCCGGCGGCTCACCGCGCAGCGAATGGCCTATAACCTCCAGTCCGAGACCGGAACGCTCTTCGATGCAACCGGTTCGCTCGAGCCGGACATTTACTTCCGCGGCGAGAAAATCGAGAAGATCAGCGAAGACACCTACCGGCTCACCAACGGAATCTTCACCTCCTGCGACATCGACAATCCGGCCTGGTCGTTCGAAGTCGCCAGCGGCGAGATCACGACCGACGATTACGCCAGACTGCGCAACGTTTCGTTCAGAACGGGCCGCCTGCCGGTGCTCTGGACTCCCTACCTGGTCTGGCCGACGAAGGACGAACGCGCCCGGGGATTTCTCACTCCCCGAGTCGGCTTCGACAGCCGCCTCGGGTCGTATCTCGGATCGTCGTACTTCATTCCGATCGGCCCGTCAGCGGACGTGACGATCATCGGAGACCTCCATACCAACGGCTATTACGGGATTGGAACGGAGACCCGCTACGTCCCCACCACGCTGATCAACGGAGAGCTCGAGACCTACGCGGTCACCGACCCGGACACCGACCGGCTCGAATGGAAGGGCTCCTACACTCATGCCCAGGAAGGATTGCCGGGCGGCTTCCGCGGCGTGGTCGACATCCGCGATTACTCCGACATCGATTTCTTCCGCTTCTTCGAGCGCGATTTCGAGATCAACACTCTGTCGAACATCTACTCGTCGGCGTACCTGACAAGAAACCGCTCCAATTACTCGCTGAACATCCGGGCGGACCGCCGGGAGCAGTTCACGGGGTTTGGCAACTCCGAGACATTCGAGCAGCTTCCCGCGATTCAGTTCAATACTTATCCGACGCGGATCTCAGGCACCCCTCTCTACTATTCGATGGAGACCTCGGCGTCTCACCTTCGCACCAGTTTCGGGGCGGAGTATTACCGCGCGGATCTCTTTCCCACGCTCTCCATGCAGCTACGCACGCCTCCCTGGCTCTCCGTGAAACCGCAGGTATCGCTGCGGGAGACCTTCTATTCGCAGAGCCGGGATCCGCTGACGCGCGCGCTGGTCGACGAAGAGCTTTCGCGCTCTTACACCCAGGGACAGGTCGAAGCCATCGGCCCCTCGCTCTCGCGCATCTTCGACAGCTCCTTCGGCGGCTTCTCCAAATTCAAGCATGTGATCGAGCCCCGCTTCCGCTATCTCTACACCAGCGACGTCGAGGACCAGGACCGCGTCATTCGCTTCGACACGGTGGACTCTCCCTATCTTCCGCTGGTTGGGCAGACCATCGAGTATGCGCTGGTCAACCGTCTCATCGCCCGCGAGGCGGGAGAGACGGGAAATGCGCGGGAAGTGCTGTCGCTGGCCGTGCGGCAGACCGCATCTCTCGCCGATCCATTCGTTCAGTTCATCGGCTCCCAGCGCATCGAGAGCGACCGAACGCCCATTCAGGTAGACCTCCATCTGAACCCGTATCAGTCCATTGCCTTCGACGCCGGCGTGGAGATCGGAAACGTCACCCAGCAGGTGGACCAGGTGAACCTCTCCGCGAACCTCACGGCTCCGGGAGGACGGCAGTATCTGAACTTCACCTGGTTCGCGAGGCTCCTCGCACCCGGGGCGACCACGGGAGACTCCAGCCAGTTCCGCGTTTCCACGGGGCTGCCGCTCTGGAAGGACAAGCTTCGGCTCGATGCCTCGATCAACTACGACGCCACCCGGGAGGAGTTCCTCGAACAGCGGTACTTCACCCGATTCAATGCTTCGTGTTACAACATCGGGCTCGAGTTCCGAGACTTTCTCGAATACCGGACCGGGGCGCCGCGCCGGAATCGCGATTACCGGCTCTCGATCGACCTCAAAAACGTCGGCAGTATCCCGATCAATCTTCCCGGCTCTCTCGGAAACATCTTCCGCTTCTGAGACGCGGAGCCGCCGGTTACGCGCCACTCGAACAAGGGAATCTGAATGACCAGTCGCAAGAAGCCACTCGGCGCAATGAAGGGGCTCATCCTGTCCGGCGGCAAGGGGACCCGGATGAGACCCCTCACCTACACCTCGGCCAAACAGCTCATTCCGGTCGCGAACAAGCCGGTCCTGTTCTACGGGATCGAGTCGATCGTCGCGGCCGGCATTCGCGAGATCGCCATCATCCTCTCCCCGGAGACCGGGAACGAGATCCGCGACTGCGCCGGCGACGGAAGCCGTTTCGGAGCGAAGATCACCTACATCGAGCAGGACTCTCCTCGAGGGCTGGCCCACGCGGTCCTGATCGCCGAGCCTTTTCTCGGGAAGTCCCCCTTCGTGATGTACCTCGGAGACAACCTTCTGCAGCACGGCATCACCCCGCTGGTCGAGGAATTTCAACAGACCGAGTGCAACAGCGAGATTCTCCTGACGCGCGTCCCCGATCCCACTCAGTTCGGCGTCGCCGAGCTCGCGGAGGATGGGCACGTGTTCCGGCTGACCGAAAAGCCGAAGGAGCCCCGCTCGGATCTCGCCCTGGTGGGCGTCTACATGTTCGACGAGAACATCTTCGATGCCGTCAAAGCGATCAAGCCGTCGTTCCGTGATGAGCTGGAGATCACCGACGCCATCCAGTGGCTGATCGACCAGGGCCTCACCGTTCACCCTCACATCGTCAAGGGGTGGTGGAAGGACACCGGAAAGATCGACGACATGCTGGAGGCGAACCGCACCGTTCTCGACACCTTCGAGAGAGAAGTGCGGGGCACGGTGGATGCCTCGAGCCAGGTCGAGGGGAAGGTCGTGATCGAAGATGGAGCGCAGATCGTCGGATCGCTCATCCGCGGGCCCGTCATCATCGGCGCGAACTCCCGCATCAACCATGCCTTCGTCGGGCCCTACACCTCGATCGGAGCGGACAGTCTGATCCAGCAGTGCGAGATCGAGAACTCGATCGTCCTCGAAAAATCATCGATCTGCGACATCGAGGGTCGCATCGAAGCGAGTCTCATCGGGAAGAACGTGAAGATCAACAGAACCCGGCGAAAGCCCGTCGCTTACCGCTTCATGCTCGGCGACAACAGCGAGATCGGAATTCTCTGATCGTGCATCCTGCCGCGATCTGCCAGCTACCGGAGCCGCTGATGGCCATGGGCCATCCCGCCGCTCCGGGCACCCTCCTGAATACCGAAGGATCCTGAATGGCTGAACCATACGAGTTCAAGGCGTTCGCCGGAAGCAGCCATCTCATCCTCATCAGGCTCATTCGGAGATGGGCCCCGCGCGGCCGCCTTCTCGATCTCGGCTCATGGACCGGAGACCTGGGAGCCGCGGTCCGCGACCATTTCGCGAAAACCTTCGCGCTCGAACGGTCAGTCTCCAATCTTCCGGAGCTTCGCAGGCGATTCGACTCCGTGCTCATCGCGGATCTCGAGCTCACTCCCCAACTGCCACCTTCACTGGACGCGATCGTTCTCGCCGACGTGCTCGAACACGTCCGCGGTCCGCAGGAATTGCTGGCCTGCGCGACGAAAGTCCTCTCTCCCGGCGGAAAGATCTTCATCTCGATTCCGAACGTCGCGAACGTCGCCATCCGCGTCTCGCTTCTCTTCGGTCGGTTCGAGTATGCGGAGAAGGGAATCCTCGATTCGACTCACCTCCGCTTTTTCACACGGGCATCGGCTCGCCGGCTGATCCGGAGCGCTGGTCTCGTCATCCAGGAAGAGACGGTCTCCTCGGTTCCAATCCGCCTGGCCTTCCCGCGAGCCCCGGGCGTTCTGATCTCGATCGCCGAGAAAATTCTTCTCCTCGTCACGCCTCTCCTGCCGACGCTGCTCGGATATCAGTTCATCTTCGTGGCCGCCGACCGCGATTCCGCAGGCGGCGGTCGGCAAGGATAAAGAGCGCGGCTCCGGCCATCCCACCAAACGAGACCGGCCACCACCCCCGTCCGATTCTCCGCTCGAGCTCGACCGTGTGCTCGCCCGCCTCGAGCGGAACCGCGACGAAGAGTCCGTTGATCGTCTCCGGCCTGATCACCTCGCCGTCGACGCGGACTTCGAGCTCAGGGGTCACCTTCTCCGATGAGGCCAGGAGAAAGGGCACCGCGGATTTCGTTCGAACCACGAGCGAGGACCCGTCGCGAGCGACGCTGAGCGTCGCCTGACGGTCGAGCGGCGGCACCGCGGCGAGGTCTGGAAGGATCGGCGAAATCGGCTGCTCGATGACTCCCTCCTCCCGGAAATCGATCGATCGATCGGCGAGCATCGCTTCGAACGGCGCGACACGCGTTCGCCAGAGTGCGTAGAACCTTCCCTCGTCCGCAAGATTCTCGTAGAGGCGCCCTTCCGGAAGAATGGAGTGAAGAGTGAAGGGGGACATCGACCTCCCGTATACCAATCTTCCGCTCTCGCTCCGCGGCATCGAGCCATAGAGATCAGTCACGGAGACCACCAGGATCAGCCTGTTGCCGGCGCCGGCAAACGGATACACCGGAGCGTAGATCTTCGACTGGGAGCGGATCTCGTCCGGTGTAAAGACCCGGCTCCAGACTTTTTCACCGGTCTCCGGCCTGAAAAGATCGAACGCCACCCGTGGTCGAGGCCCGGACGGTTCCAGGTCATGCACGTTCAGGTCGATCGCATACATGCCCGGCATCACATCGATCTCGCGCCGGATCTCCGTCCCTGGCCATAACCGGAGCAGGCCGTTCACCGGCTCGACGATGGTCGCTCCCTCCATGATTCGCCACCGAAGGATGTCGATCGACGGCTGCTCCACGAGCCAGCGGACGTTCAACGCTCCGAGAAGAGAGTCCCCCAGGTCGAACGTCAGGCTGTTGAACTGAATCACCGTTCCGGTCCGGCCGAAGCTGTCCGGAGCGAAGCGGTTCAACAGGGCGCGCCAGCGATGCTCCGACCCGAAATGGCTTCGAATGTCCTCGACCCGCATCAGCTCAGCGCTGTTGGGCCAGAGATAATCGAACATCGGCGCGACTCTCGACGGGGCGGGATCCCGATGGAGAAAGTCGATGGTCGGCGTGACGGGTACCGCGGCGACTTCGGACGTCACATAGGGATAGAAGCGGACCGCCAGAAGTGCGAGATCGGCGGCAATCAGGGAAGCTCCGATGAGCAGCGCGACGCGCAATGGCCGCGGACGCCATCGCCGCAACGGGCTGCGGAGCAGCACTCCCACCCCCGCCGCGGCGAGAAAGGCGACGGGGAGCGGAAGAAGAAAGCGCAAGCGAGCGAGCGTCGTGAAGCGAACTCCCGGAAGCGAGCCCACCGCCCTCGACAGCGGCTCGAACGCTCCGAACATCAGCGCGATGAGAATCAGCGCGGCCAGGATCCAGAACCATCTCGCGGAGCGCCCCGACCTGAAGCAACCGAGGATGACGAGAATCAGCGTCAGGATCCCGACGTAGATCGTCGACTCGACGAAGTTGTTGGAGGGCCCCAGAGCCGGGTCGCCGATCCAGAGCTGGTCGGCGGGATCTCCGAGTCGGAGAGGATCGATCAGTCCCGCCAGATGACTCGGCGGATAGGTTCCGACTTCTTCCGCCGCGACGGATGCGCGACTTTCGAGATAACCAGTCCGCTTCACCAGCCAGAAGAACGACGCGAGTGGCGCGGCGGCGATCAGCAGCGCCAGCAACGCTGAGCCGGCAGCTCGAAGAATCTCCGCGGCTGGAAACCGTCTCGACAGGACTGCATGAAAGATCGCGTAACCGAGAGCGATCCAGGCCCCATAAGCCATCGTCGCCGGGAAGCCCGAGAACGCGAACCCGATCGCGAGAAGGATCATCAGCGCCACCGGCGTCGTTCTTCTCTGAAAAATCCGGCAGATGATCCAGAGAAGGCCGGGATAGAGCACGGTCGCGTTCGTCGTCTGCCAGAGCCACCAGACCGAGACGATCGGCGAGGCCGCATAGATCGTGGCTCCGATCGCCGCGGGAAGCCGGCCGAGCTTTTCCTGGCGCAGCCAGCCGTAGGTCAGCCCGAAGGCCACGAGCAGCTTGATGAGGATGAGCCCCGAGTAACTCCAGAGCAGCGGCAGGAGGAGAATCGGAACGAGGACGATCGGTGAAAGGACCGCCGCCGCCACCGAACCGTAGCCGGGGATTCCCCCTCCCACGTACGGGTTCCAGTGAAAAGCGGGTGCCCGATCCTTCAGCAGGGACCAGAGCGGGTAATAGGAAGAAGGCGGATCGCTGAGAAGGTGGTTCTGGGCGTCGACGTCGCGGATGGTCGCCCACGGCTCGTGGTTGTAGTAAACGTCATTCGGAGAGAGAACCCGACCGAAGAAGAATGTGGGGACGAAGAGAAGAAGGAGAATGCCTGCCGGAAGAGCAATCGCAATCGCATGCTTTCGCCAGAGACGGCGAAGTCCCCTCGCCTCGGAGCTCACCGCCGGAGAATACCGCAGCACGTGCTCCAATGCCTTTCACTCTGGTCCACTAGAATGAGCCCCATGCCTATCGCCGTGGTCGTCGCGGCCGACGTCGACCCTTCCCTGATCGAGCTTCTGCTCCGAGATGACCGCTTTGCCGCGGAACTGCGGCCGGTGCGCTCGGAGAAGGAGATCGCTGGGATCGTCGGCCATTGCAGGGCCCTCATCACCCGGCATCACAACCAGGTGACCCGACACGTCTTCGACGCGGCCCCAGCCCTCGAAGTCATCGTCCAGGGAACCAGCGGACTCGATAACATCGACCATTCCGCCGCCTCGGAGCGCGGCATCGCCATCCTCGGAAATCCAGGCGGAAACGCAAACGCCGTGGCCGAGTTGGTCATCGGGCAGATGATCGCCCTGACCAGGACGCTCCGGCGCTATGACGACGAAGTCCATTCCGGGGTCTGGTCACGCGACGACTGCGGAACCCGGCGCGAGCTGAGCGGATACCGGCTCGGCATCGTCGGCCTCGGGACCGTCGGCCGGATCGTCGCGCGCCTGGCGGCGGGCTTCGGGATGGCGCCACTCGCCTTCGATCCCTACGTCGACGACGAGGAGATCGCGCGGCGTGGAGCGCGGAAGGCCGCGAGCCTCGAGGCTCTCATGAGAGAGAGCGACGTCGTGACGCTCCATGTCCCCCTGACGCCGGAGACCCGCGGGATGATCGGCGCGCGGGAGCTCGCACTCCTCCCGTCCGGCGCATTTCTGATCAATACATCGCGCGGGCACGTCGTCGACCTCGATGCGCTCCTCGCAGCGATCGAATCGAATGCTCTGGGCGGTGCAGCGCTCGACGTCTTCCCGGATGAGCCTCCCCGGCGCGAATGGACTCGAGACCCGCGCCTTCTGCTGACTCCCCACATCGCCGGCTGTTCGAGCGAGGCCAAATCGTCGATCGCCCGGTCGGTCTATGAGACGCTCTGCAGGTTTTACGATCTCGAGCCGCGCCCCTGAGCCGCGCTCGGCCTGGCGGCCTTGCGGAGAACCATCCGACCGGGAGACACTTCGCCGGCCATGGCGCTTCTCATCCGCAACCTTTCACAACTAGCGACGCCCCTCGGGGATGCCGCGCGGCGCGGCCGGACCATGCGGGAGATCCTGACGGTTCAGTCGCCGGTCATCGTGATCGAGGAAGAGAGATTCGCTTTCGCCGGATCGGAGAAAGAGATCCCTCCGGATCTGCGAGCCCGGATCGGAGAAGACTTCGACGCCGAGGGAGCCACCGCGATTCCGGGATTCGTCGACTCGCACACTCACCTCCCGTTTGCGGGGTTTCGCGAATCGGAGTTCAACCGCCGTCTCCAGGGGGAGACCTACGAACAGATCGCGGCGAGCGGCGGAGGGATCGCCTCGACCGTGCATTCGACGCGCGCGGCCGGCGAAGAGGAACTGGCGACGCTGGTCGTCGAACGGTGCCGGACGATGGCGCGTCACGGCACGACGACGGCCGAGGCGAAGAGCGGCTACGGCCTCGACTTCGGGAACGAGATGAAGCAGCTTCGGGCGATCGGCGTCGCGTCGCGGACATCCCAGGTGAGGCTCGTTCCCACCTGCCTCGCCGCTCACGACATTCCGCCGGAAGCGAAGGGGTCCACCGAGGCTCGGGAGGCCTACCTGCGGGAAGTCGTCGAGGTGATTCAGCCCGCGGCCGCAAAGCAGGGGCTGGCGCGCTTCTGCGACGTCTTCGTCGAGCGGGGCGTCTACACGCGCGAAGAGGGGGAGCGGGTCCTGCGCGCGGGGATCGCTTCGGGTCTTCTCCCTCGCATTCATGCGGATGAATTGAGCGATACGGGAGGGGCGACGCTGGCCGCGGAGGTCGGCGCCTTTTCCGCGGACCACCTGATGCACGTCTCGGAGGAAGGGATCCGGGCACTGGCGGCAGCGAAGACGATCGCGAACCTTCTCCCCGCCACCAGTCTCTTTCTGATGAGCGAGCGACTCGCTCCGGGGCGCGCGCTCATCGATGCCGGTGCCGCGGTCGCGCTCTCGACGGACTGCAATCCCGGATCGTCGATGACCGAGTCGATGCAGATCGTCATCCAGCTCGCCACGCTGCGGATGCGAATGACCGTGGAGGAATCGCTCACGGCCGCCACGCTGAACGGCGCGGCCTCACTCGACCTCGCCGGAGAGTGCGGGACGATCGAAAAGGGGAAACGGGCCGATCTCGTTCTGATCGCCGCCCCTTCCTACCTCCATCTCGTCTACCACTTTGGAGTCAACCTCGTCTCGGCGGTCTGGCGAGACGGGACCAGGATGGTCTGAAGCCCAGGCGGTCAGCCCGCTTCCTGGCTCCGCCGGTAGAGCTGGGTGATCGGAAGCTCGTTCGACTCCTGCTCGGAGTCCATCGCGATCATCTGCTCGAATGCATCGAGCGTCCCATGGACCTTGTTGCGGATCTCCTTCCGCATCAGCTTGAGGTCCCCGATCTTCCGCTCCAGATCGGCGACGCGCTCCATGGCCTGCGACATCAGCCGGTCCGAAAGGAGCTCGGCGTCCTTCACGATGAGCTCGGACTCTTTCCTCGCGTTCTGTTTCAACTCCTCGGAAACTCGCTGGGCGGAAAGGAGCGTGTCCTTCAGGATCTGCTCACGCTCGCTCTGCTCGGCGACATGCTCGCGAAGGAGCGCGTTCTCCCGGCTCAGCCGGTCGACGTCCTTGAGGAGTCGCTCGACTTCCTCGGCGACCATGTGGAGATAGGCGCGGACCTCGTCCACACCGTAACCCCTCATCTCTTTTCCGAACGTCTGTTTCTGGATCTCCAGCGGACTCAGATCCTGCATCGCCCTACCTCCCCGCTCACGGCAGTCATTCCCGAGTATAGCCCCGAGGAGTGGCGGAGGGTACCCCGGGGACTGACTGGACTAGTAGAAGGCCAGCCGCAGAAACATCCTCAGAAAGTAGATCAGCAGGAGGAGGAGCAGCGGCGACCAGTCGATTCCCCCCGTTTTCCACGCCGGCAGGAGGCGCCGGAACGGGGCCAGCAGCGGGCTGAGGGCCCGCTCGAAGAACTGGGCGATCATCTCCAGAGTCCCGAAAAAGCCGCGATAGCGCCACTTGACTGATGAGCGGGAGGCGAAGAAGAGAATCCAGGAGAGGATGACCCAGGCGATGATCAGAAACTCGAGGACCGACAGAATGATGTCGATCACCGAGAGCGTCGAATAAAAGAAAGCGCCTCCGACCCGGTTCATTTTCGAGCCCCGAAGAGAGCGCGCCCGAGCCGGATCATCGTCGCGCCTTCCTCGATCGCCACTTCGAAGTCCTCGGACATCCCCATGGAGAGCTCATGGCAGCTCTCGACCCCGACTCGAAGCTCGTCCCGCAACTCTCGCAGCCTCTTGAAGTATGGACGCAGCTCCTCGGGGGGGAGGTGCGGTGGCAGCGTCATCAGCCCGCTGATCTTCAGCTCAGGCATGTCGGCGGCGATCGCCTTCACCAGCGGCTGCACTTCCGCGACGGGGACGCCGCTCTTCTGCGCTTCCTTGCCGAGGTTGACTTGAATGAGGACCTGGAGTCGGACGCCTTCGTTGGCCGCGGCCTTGGCCACGCGCGTGGCCAGTGGGATCGAGTCGAGCGTCTGGATCGTGTCGAACAGCTTCACGGCGTCCTTCACCTTGTTCGACTGGAGGTGCCCGATGAAATGCCACTGGGCCACGGAGCGGACGCTCGCCTTTTTCTCGCGGGCCTCCTGAACCTTGTTCTCTCCGATATCGCCGATACCGGCGGCGATCGCGGCTTCAACCGCCTCCGGGCCGAACGCCTTGGTCACCGCGATGAGGCGGATCTCGGCCGGATTTCTTCCGACCCGCTGACAGGCCACCGCGACGCGGCGGTTGACCACATCGAGATTCGCTTTGACATCAATCGCCATCGATCATGCTCCGTCCGCTCTCCTGCGAATCCACCGCCCGGTTGGCCAGCAGGTCCGCTTCCTTGTTCTCCGCCCGCAGCACGTGCCGGATCGAAAAGCGCGCGAATCTGCGCCGCAGTTGCTGCGCTTCGAGAAAGAGGGGAACGAGGTTCGGATGCTTCACTCTGTACTCGCCGAGCATCTGCCGGACGAGAAGTTGCGAATCGGAGACCACTTCGAGATCCGTCACTCCCTCATTCATCGAAATCTCGAGAGCCGCGAGAAGCCCGGAGTACTCGGCGACATTGTTGGTGGTATGCCCGAGCCACCCCCAGGCCGCGACCGCCGGCCCTCCCTCGATTCGAACCATCGCGCCCCAGCCGGCCGGACCGGGATTCCCGCGAGCCGCGCCATCGACGAAGGCTCGCGCTTTCAGGACGCGACCTTGTCGAGATAGTAAAAGCGGCGGCATCCGTCGCAGGTCACGACCTCGCCCCGCTTGAGCTGCTGGATACTCTGGGCGCGCAGCCTGACCCGGCATTCGCCACAGGCATCGCCCGAGACCCGGCTCATCGCGATGCCCTGGCGCTGGCGAAGAATCTGGTGGAACTGACGGCGCAACGGATCCGGGATCCGGGACTCGATCGACTCGACCCGCGCTCGAATGGCATCGGCCTCACGTTTCAGGTGACCGAGAGATCCCTGCCACTGCTCGTAGGCCCGGTCGTGCCGTTCGCGGATCGACGCGTGCGCTTCCCGCTTTTCGCCGAGCTCCTTCTCCGTCGACTCGATTTCACTCAGACTTGCGAACGTCGCGTCCTCGAGATCCTTGACCGTTTTTCGCGCGACGTCGATCTCCTTCCAGGCCGCCGAGTACTGCTGCTGATTCTTGACCTGCATCAGCTGTCCCTGGAACTTCTTGAGAACTTCCTGCGCATCCTGCAGCTCGGCCTCCGACTTGCGGCGCTGACGGCTCGATTCCTCGAGTTTCAGCTCCAGGCGATCAATGGCGGCCTGAGACTCGTTCAGCTCCTTTTCGACAGCGGCATATTCTTCGGGTTTTTCCTGGAGCAACTTTTCTTTTCCCGCCAGCTCGGTGAGAGCCGTCTGCAGCTCCCATAGCCGGTCGACTATCTGATCCAACTCGATCCTCCCGCAGAAAAAAATAAGGGCGCTCCGCAATGGAACGCCCTTCGAGTGCATGGCCGCTGACCGGCCAGCATTTCGGGATCGTGATCCCCCGGCCAGTGCATTTTTCGCGATCGCGTCGTCATGTTCATTGTTGTCTTCGTGCGCCTCTGGTGGGTCCACCAGGATTCGAACCTGGGACCTGCCGGTTATGAGCCGGTAGCTCTGACCGCTGAGCTATGGACCCGGGGGCGAGGATTCTAACAGCAAACTCCGCGATGAACCTTCCGCACGGAGCACAAAACAAAAAGGCCGGGCAATTGCTGCCCGGCCTGCCCCGGTCCGCACGATGGTCCGAGGATTACTTGAGCTCTACACGGTCTCCGACTCGCATCGAGAAGCGCATGCGCACGATCTGCGCGGTCGCGGTGGTCGATTCGGCCGTGAGCACACCGACTTCTCCGAGCACCAGCCTCGGATTTCCGGCAATGGGACTCTCGCGGTAGACGGTCAGAAAGGTGCCGGGCTCGACCAGGTTGTTCCGCCCGAGATCGATCTCCACGACCGTTCCCTCACCCAGGACGAAGTTGTAATCCTTCGCGTTCACGATGTGGCCGCGCGGCTTCCCGTTCTCCGACTCGCAGACGGTCGGCATCGGCGTCATCCGGGCAAACGGAATCGGATCCTCCGGAAGTGGCTTGATCGCGTCACCGATCCGGATCGGCTCGCAGGCCTGTTCCACCATCGCGGTTGCCACGTCGCCATTGATGCACAGAACCCGAACCCGGCCGGAGTACCCGTAGTGACGCCCCACGGTGGCTCCCGTCTCCGGATGCGAGACGATCTCCTGGGGTCTCACGACGATGTAGGTTTCGCCCGCCATCACCTGCTCCGGATCGCCCAGCCGGACGAAGATGATGTCCGGATCGACGACGCCGTTCTCCTGCACGTCGGCGCGCGCGGACCACTTCACCTCGTAATCCTCGAATGACACGATCCGATTGGGGAGCGATTCGTCAGGATGGCCGAGGTAACCGAAACAGTAGATGTCCGACTCGTGACCGAGAGCGATCGGCGCCGAGGCCGGCGTGAGCGATGCGGCCATGGCCGGATCGTCCATTGGGATCTCTTCCACGACGGAGACTTCCGGCTCGGTGCTCACCTCGCCCGTGTGCATCTCCCCTTCGATCAGCAGAGGATCGCCCGGATAGATCCAATGAGCATCCGTGATGTAGGTGTTGTTTTCCCAGAGCTGAGGCCAGAGGTAAGGATCGCCGTAATAGCGCTGAGCCAGCGCCCACAGCGTGTCGCCTCGCTCGATGATGTGAACCCGGCTCCCGGGAGGGAATACCGAAACATCCGGAGGGTAGTATGCCGTCCAGTGATCCCCGACGAGCCTGAGCTCCCTCGGAGGACGAGTTGCCGCGAAAGCGCCCACTGTGGTCAGCAGCAGGAGGACCGTAACCCAGAAACGCACACGCACCATTGATCCCCTCCCATCTGGTTGCGGAAAGACCCGGCATAAAATTAGCCGACTCCGGCCTAAACGTCAAATGGTCAATGGGTTCGGGGCGGGGTGGGCTCCCAAAAGAAAAAGGCGGCCGCGAGGGCCGCCTTCAGGGAAAGATTTCAGGGGAGGGTCAGCGCGTGGCGATCGTGCCCGCGAGCGCCTGCTGCTCGAAGGTCTCGATCTCCGCGAGCCGGCGCTCGTAGTTGCTCTTGACCTTCTTCACGTAATTGCGGGTTTCCTTGAAGGGGGGGATGCCGCCGTAGCGCATCACGTTCCCCTCGCCGGCGTTGTACGCCGCGATGATCTTGGTCTGGTTCCCGTCGAAGCGCCCCTCGAGGTATTTGAGGTACTTAACGCCGGCATCGATGTTCTGCTCGGGGTCGTAAAGGTTCCGAGCGCCCATCCAGGCGCCGGTCCGCGGCATCAGCTGCATCAGCCCTCGAGCGTCCCGGTGAGAACGAGCGCGCGGCTTGAACCGCGATTCCTGCTCGATCACGGCTGCGACCAGGGCGGGGTCGACGTCGTACTTGGCCGACTTTTCGTGAATGAGCTCGCCGAACGGCAGGGTCTTGAAGAACTCCTCGCGGGCCTGGCTGCTGAGAACCACGAAATTGGCCATGCGATCATCGGCGTCCGTCTTACGCGGCGGAAGCTGAATGTCGAGCGTCGTGGCCAGGAAGCGCTTCGGGAGGATGGGGTCGGCGAAGAGACCGTGATCCATCAGGTCCGAGCTCTGGGAGAGGAAACGGTCCGGAACGATTCTGGCCAGCTTGTAGATGGAGTTGCCGGCGATGCCGTCCTTCATGTCAGCGACGACGGTGGTTCCGCTCTCTGCCTGCCGGACCAGCAGGACGCCGTCGAGATCCTTCTGCACGAGGAACTTCGTCTCGTCGAGGCTCTCACTGACGCCTCCGACGGAAAGGGCCGCTCCGAGGAGCAGCATGGCGGTTCTGCGGGTCTGGAGGGCCCGGCGCTCTTTCCAGCGACGGGTTCGATCCTTCGTGATGGCGAGCCGGATCGACAGAGCGTCGATCAGGTTGAGTTTGCGTTGTGCCATGCGGTCGCGCGCCTCCACGGTTATTTGGATGACTGTGTCGTCAGCCGGGGAGGGGAACGGCAAGCCAGTCGGATTTATTCAGCGGCGCGAGGAAAGAGTTGCCGCTTTACCGTAAGCTGCTGAATTTAAAAGGGATGTAAAAAGCCAAGGCCAGCGGATTCAGCAGGATTGGCCGCATCCCGCCACCCGATCAATCGATCGGCGGCGGTCCCTCCTGTCGATGGATCAGCATCAGGTTCCGGATGTAAACGATCAGCCCGAATCCCTGCCCCACGATGAACACCGGATCGCGACGGTGAACAGCATAGATGGCGAGAATCGTTCCGCCCATCAGCGAGAAATACCAGAACCAGATCGGGATGATGCTCTGCCGTTTCTTCTCGGACCAGAGCCATTGGACGAGGAACCGGGCCGAAAAGGCCGCCTGACCGAGAAAGCCGAAGGCGATCCAGAAATCCCAGGTCGTCGGGTCGAGGCTCATTCGCCTACCTCCTCAGCTTCGTAACGGAATGCGCGGGTCCGCATCCACCGCACCGCGAAGCAATCAGCCAGACCGCGGGCGGCCCTGTTCATCGCCCCGTACTTGGAGACGCCAAATCGCCTGGGGCGATGGTGGACCGGCATTTCAACCACCCGGTAACCCTCGATCCGGACGAGGGTCGGTAGAAAACGATGCATTCCCTCGAAGAGCTTGACCCGATCGATGCATTCACGGCGGAGGAGCTTGAGCGAGCAGCCGGTATCGGTGATCCGATCGCCGGTGATCCAGTTTCTGACCGAGTTGCCGATGCGCGACTGGATCCGCTTGACCAGGGGATCTTTCCGGTTCACCCGGATTCCGATCACCATGTCCACCTGCTCGGCCTCGAGGCGGTCGATCATCGAGGGGATGTCCGCCGGATCGTTCTGCAGGTCGGCGTCGAGGGAAACGACCATTTCCCCGCGGGCGGCTCGCCATCCCGCATCGAGTGCGGCGGTCTGCCCCCGGTTCCGGCTGAAGCGGATGACGCGAAGTGAAGGATGCTTCTTCCGGAGTGAAAGAAGGACGGCGAGGCTGTCGTCCCGGCTCCCGTCATCCACCGCCACGATCTCCAGCGACCCGATCCGGCCTTTGAGTGCGGCCTCGATCTCGTCCATCAGGATCGGGAGATTTTCGGCTTCGTTGAATACCGGGATGACGACGGAGAGAGCTGGCCGGGTCACTCGGGGATCTTAACTCCGAAGGCGCGCTCGAAGTTCGAAGTCGTCACGCGCGCGACTTCCTCGACAGAAACGCCCCAGAGGCTTCCCAGGAGTTTGGCGATCTCGATGACCAGCGCCGGCTCGTTCGGCTTTCCCCGATGGGGCACCGGCGCGAGAAAGGGGGAATCGGTCTCGATGAGCACGGACTCCCGCGGCAGACGTCTCGCCACATCGCGAAGCGTCTCCGCCGTCTTGAACGTGATGATGCCCGAGAACGAGATGAAGAGCTCCTTCTCGACGAGCGCCCTGGCAACCTCCCACCCTTCTGTGAACGAATGGAGCACGCCTCGGGTGCCACGCGCCTCCTCGCTGCTCAGGATCGAGAGCAGATCCTCGCTCGACTCGCGGTTGTGAATGATCACCGGGAGGCGCAATTCCTTCGCGATCGAGAGTTGCCGGCGAAGAACATCCTTCTGGGTCTCGCGCGGCGAGTGCATGTAGTGGTAGTCGAGCCCGATCTCGCCGATCGCGACGATCCTCTCGCCGAGAGCAGCCTCCCGAACCACTTTTTCGGCGGCTTCATCGAAATCGCGGGCCTCGTGAGGATGGAACCCGACAGCTCCCCAGACATCGTGGTTGCGCGACGAGAGCGCGACCACCGGCTCGACATCCTCGAGCATCGTGGACGGAACGATGAATCCGCCGACCCCGGCACGCCTCGCGGCTTCGAGGGTCGCATCGGCGTTTTCCACCATCGCGAGATGGCAGTGGCTGTCGGTGAGAATCAATCGACCCTCTCGAAAAGGAGCGAGAGCCCCATGCCGCCGGAGATGCAGAGCGTCGCGAGACCGGTCTTTCCTCCGCGCCGCTCGAGGCCGCGCAGAAGCGTCGTCACGATGCGCGCGCCGGTCGCGCCGATCGGATGCCCGAGGGCGATCGCGCCGCCGTGTACGTTGAGGCGATCCGGGTCGATGCCGAGCTCGCGATCGCAGGCGATCACCTGAGCCGCGAATGCCTCGTTCAGCTCGATCAGGTCGATCTCTTCGAGTTTCATCGAAGCATCAGCCAGGAGCCTGCGCGTCGCCGGAACGGGCCCGATTCCCATGATCCGGGGATCGACGGCAGCCTGCGCATATCCGCGAAAGCGCGCCAGCGGGCGAAGTCCGTGACGTCGCACCGCGTCTCCGCTCGCGACGATCATCGCCGAGGCGCCATCCGTGATTCCCGAGGAGTTTCCGGCGTGAACGGTTCCTCCATCTCTGAAAACAGGCGGCAGTTTGGCCATCCCCTCGACGGTCGCGTCGAACCGCGGATGCTCATCGCGATCGATGACCGTGGTTCCCTTCCGCGTCGAGACTTCGACCGGCACGATCTCGTCGCGGAATGCTTCCTCTTCCCAGGCTCGCTTCGCCTTCATCTGGGACTCTACGGCAAAGCGGTCCTGCTCGTCCCGCGTGATCGAGTAGCGATCGGCCAGGGTCTCGGCGGTCTCTCCCATCAGCTGTTCCGCCACGGGACAATGAAAGCCGTCGCGCACCATCCCGTCGACGACCTCTCCGTCTCCCATGCGCAGACCCCATCGCGCGCTGGTCAGCAGGTAAGGCGTGTTCGACATCGACTCGACCCCGCCGGCGACCACGACCTCCGCATTCCCGAGCCGGATCTCATCCGCCGCATTCATGATCGCCCGCATCCCCGAGCCGCAGGCCTGATTCACCGTGTACGCGGGAACTTCGTGAGCCAGTCCGCTTCGAATCGCGATCTGCCGCGCGACGTTCGGACCGACTCCTGCCTGCCGCGCGTTGCCGAAAATCACGAGGTCGATCTCTTCGCGCGGCGCTCCGCTCCGATCGATGGCCGCAGCGGCCGCGTGCGTTCCGAGCTCCGCCGCCGTCAGGGAGCTGAGCCCTCCGCCGAATCGCCCGATCGGCGTTCGAATCGGAGAGACGATGAAGATTTCTTCGCGGATCTCACCCATTAGAGTCGAATCGTTCCTTCCAGCAGGCCGAGAACGAGCTTCCGATACGTCTCACTCGCCGCGATTATTTCGCTCTTCCCGATCTTCTCGCTCTCGCCGTGCGCGTCGAGAATCGATCCGGGGCCGAAGAGGATTGGGCGTCCAAGCGAGAAGAGATGCGGAGCGTCCGTGTTGAACCCCGCGACGATCGAATCTTCACCCGCGGGGACCATCATCCGCACAGGGTCGTTGCCGTACCAGCGAGCGATCGAGCCTCCGTGCGCGGCGGTGAGCGTTTCCAGCTGTGCGTGCGCCGCGGCGACGGGCCCGATTAGCCGGAAGATGCAATCGGCTTCAGCGTGGGCCGCGATGACGTTCGCCTTCTCTCCTCCCCTGACGACGCCGACGTTGGGAATCCCCTGGCCCAGATCGTCGTCCGATCCCCAGTCCGCCTCGTAGATCGCCTCGATCGCCCGAGCCAGCTTCCGGATCGCGGAGTCGCCCCGTTCCGGATACGCCGAATGAGCAGGCACGCCGGGGAACTCGATGCGCGCCGTCAGCGCCCCTTTCGTCGCTCGTACGTATCGAGAATCAGTCGGCTCCCCGACGATCACGATCTCTGATCCCCGCCCCGCGAAATGATCGTTGGCGCGCTTGGCGCCGATCGAGTCCGTCTCTTCACCCACCACGAAAAGAAAGGCGAAATCCTTCGCCCCATCTCCGATCAGCTGCTCTCCCGCATCGACCATCGCCGCGATGATTCCCTTGGTGTCGCAGGCGCCGCGGCCATGGATCTCCCTCGGGGTTTCAGATGAGGGAAAAAAGGGGGGAACCGTATCGAGGTGAGAGCAGAGGATGACGCGGGGGACGCCCCCCGCGGTGGCGAAGAGATTCTTCCGCCCCGCTTCGATTTCCTGCTCCTCGATCGTGAACCCGAGGGAGGTGAGAACACGCTGGAGGAAAGCGCCGTGAGGCCCCTCCTCACCGGTTACGGAGGGGATGTCGATGAGCTGACGGGCGAGAGCGATTGGATCGCGAGGCACGGAGCGGGAGTCTACGGGGGGAGCGCGGCCACGCCAAGCCCGTGGAAGGGGTCACGTCTTCGGTTTTCGATTCCGGACGGGGGTCACGTCTTCGCTTTTCGATTCCGGGATTGCGAAAAACGAAGACCTGACCCTCGAGGATTGCCGGGGAATGCTGGACTGAAAGCCGGCGCCGTCGAAATAACTTATTTTGATTGCTGTTGCGACCGGCATGCTCCGCCCCTTTCTCCTGATCCTCCTTCTTGCCTTCCCTCTGGCGGCGGAGGACGATTTTCGATTCGTGAGCCCGCGACAGGGCGCGCGTGCGATCGGCGAGGGATGGATCGAGCTCGAAGCCCCCGCCGAGATCGACAGAATCGAGGTCCGGGTCGATGGGCGGCTCGCCGGCGTTCTTCGTCAGGCGCCCTGGAAACTTCCCTGGGACTTCGGCGAAGGGGATCGCGCCGCGCGGCTCGAAGCAACCCTCTTCGCGAAAGGCTACTCCCACTCCCGAAGGATCGAGGTCGTGACCTCGCCGATGGCGGCCGCGGAGATGACGGTCGACTGGGTGGAGGTGCCTGTTCGTCTTCGCGGCAACCCGGCGCCCACCGCGGATGACTTCTTCGTCATGGAGAACGGCGAGCGGCGGGAGGTTCGCGAGATCTGGCCGACGCGCCGGCCGTCGCGATTCGTCTTCATCATCGACCGCTCCCTCAGCATGCGGAACGGAAAGCTCGACCGGGCCATCAGCGCGGTCCGGTCGGCGGCATCGCGGCTCGGGGAGAGCGACTCCGCCGAGCTGCTTCTCTTCAATCACCGGGTTGCGGCTTCCCAGGGACTCGAGGAGGCCGTTGCGGTCGAGCCATCGGGAGGAACCGCGCTGCGCGACGCTCTCGCTTCGATCCGCCCCGACTCGCGCACCATCGCGATCGTCATCTCGGATGGAGCGGACCGGAACAGTCTCGTGGAGCCGGAGGAGGCGCTGACTCGCGTGGCCGTGAATCATCTTTCCGTTCACGCCATCGCTCTCGGCCGCGGAGAGGGAACGGCCTTCCTGCGCGAGGTGTCCAGGCGTACCGGAGGCTCCTTCCGAACGAGCGATGCGGCATCGCTGGATCGCGCCCTGGCCGCGGTTCTGGATGATATCGATGGCCGCTGGGTGATCGCCTATCAGAGCTCGAGTGACAGGAACGGATGGCGCGAGATCGAGGTGAAAGCCCGCTCGCGAAGGATGAAGATCGAGAACGCGCGGACGGGATACTTCGCGGAATGAGGTTTCTTCTGATCTCGCTGCTGCTCGCGACGCCTCTCGCGGCACAGGAGAGGATCTCGAGTGATTTCGAGATCGCGACGGCGACGCGCCGGCTGAACGCCGCGACCTCGCCCCTTCAGCGAGTCGCCGCGCACATGAACCTCGGGGATCTTCGAGCATCCCGCCTGGAGATCGATCTCTCGCGGGATCATTACGAGGCCGCAGTCGAGGCCGCGACCGAGGCGTCGGTCAAGGCGAGGAAAAGCTCCGCCTTCGATTCTTACGCGGAGGCTGTGGCCTGGACGGGCTTCGCCCTGGCAAAGCTCGGCCGCGTCGAAGACTCCTTCCTGACCATGGAGGAAGCGCTTCGCTACCACGCCGCTGTTCCGCGGGCCTGGAACCTCTATGCCTCGACGATGACTGCGCTCGCACTGTTTCCGAAAGCGGAATCCGCGGCCCGTCGAGCAGTGGCCCTCAGCAAGGCCCGGAATCCGAACACCCCCGAGGATCTGCTCGATCTCCACATCTATCAATACAACCTCGTCTCCGCCATTCTGAGAAACGACCCGGTGAGCGCGGAAGCCGAGAACCTTCTTCTCGAGCTTCTCGACTCTCTCGCGGGGCCCCGTTTCGAGAAAATCAGGCGGCGCGTCAGCGAGACGGAGACCTTCGAGGTCTTCTCGCTGGTCCGCGCGGATGAAGACGCGTTCGTCTCGCTGAGAAATCGAGCCGGCCTCCGCCTGGCGCGTCTATACGAGAATCGCGGAAACGCCAGCGCCGCCCGCGCCGCTTACCGCCGCGCCCTCGAGTATCGCGACGACGATCCGGTGGCTCTGGCGGGCCTGGCGCGACTGAGCTCGGGCGAAGACCGGTTCCGCTGGTTCGCCGAGTCGTTCGCCGCGAATCCCTTTTCGCCGGCCTTGATCCTCGATTACGAAGAGGAAGTGGCCACCGAGGATCGTGAGCCTGAGGGAGAGGAGATCGGCAGCCTGGTGCGGCGAACGATCTGGCTCCTCGAACGGGGCCGGCCTCGGGATGCGGCGGAAGCTCTGGCGAAGGCACAGGCCGGGTGGAACAGCAGCGCCCTCGACTATCTCGAGGCACGCATCGCAATTGCGGAGGGACGTGTCGATAGAGCCTCGGAGATCCGCGACCGGCTGGACGGCGTTCCCGACCTGCAGCGCAGTCTCGCGGCCGCCTTCGAGAATGTGATCGGGGACCGTTCCGCAATCACCGATCTCCTGACGGAAAACGCCGGCAGCGTCATCGAGTCGCCATCAGCCGTGATGCTTCGACGCCTTCTCGCGGCACTCAATGATGCTTCGACGATCACCACGATTCGCCCGCTGCTCGATGTGGTGACCTTCCGCAGCCGCGCGCATTTCGACGAACCTGCGTCGATCACCCAGGACGCCACGGTCCTCTCCTCGGGGGAGATTCAGGGCGTTCCGTTCCGATTCAGCGTCCCGACCGCCTTCCGGGGACGGATCGCAATGGGAGAGCACACGCTGGTCTATCGGGTCGCTGGAGCCGCCGGTACGACGCTGATCATCGAGCCCTCGCGGATCGATCCATGAGAGCCATGACGGGGCTTTTTTTCCTGGTCTTTCTTCTCGCGGCGGCACCGTCGGACGCTGATGTTCTGGTTGCAATGAACGATGACTCGACGCTCGTCGTGGCCAGTGAGGGAAGGATTCGAGGCTTCTCGATCCAGGGAGAGGAGTTGTGGAGCGGATCCGGCCCGACGCATCCCCTCTTCGGCGTCGTCTCCGCGGATGGCGCCCGCGCGGCGTTTCTCGATCCGCTCGCGAATCGAGTGGCGATCGTGACCGCAAACGGGACGACGCTCGACGTACGGGTCCCGGAGTCTCCGGTTGCCGCGATGTTCGGCGAGGGTGGCTTGTTCGTCCTCAGTCGCGACGGGGCGGCGCTCTCGCGAATCGAAAACGACGGCGCGGTCCGGTCGGTCCCGACCTCGCTCGATCCCTCCCATCTATTCATCGAAGGAACCGACGTCTTCGTCTATGGAAGGACGGCGGGGAGGATCGAGAAGTTCGACGGGAGGACCCTGAACCGGATGGCGACCGCTGAGGCGACGATCGGCGGCTCCGATTTCACCGGCGATGGCCGCGACCTCTGGATCGCCTCGCCCCGCGAAGGAAAGCTCTTTCCGTTCAGCCAGGAAACATTGATCGTCCGAGATCCGGTGTCGGGTGGCGCCGTCCCGGTGGACATCCAGGTCCTCAGGCGCGAGGGGCGGGCAACAGCTTCCCGTCTGGCGGTCGCCGATCCCTCTTCCCGCCGAATCTGGGAGGTTGAAGGAGGGGAATCGGAAGCTGCCGCATTTGGACGAGGGTTCCTCCGCGGCCTTCTCGGTCTCGGCCTGTACAGGCCGAGATCATCGGAGTTCCCAGGCGGGGTGGACCGCATCTTCAATGCAGCCGGTGATTTCTGGGCCTTCGACTCCGGCTCGGGAACTCTTTTCCAGGTAAGGGCCGGCGGCCGCTCGCGGGCGCTGGCTCGCGGCCTGGAGTGGGGAAAATTCGCGGTGACCGACGATACGGTCTGGGTCTGGGATGCCGGCTCTTTGTCGCGTCGCACCCGGTGAAAGCGCGTGGAGTCGGAACATCCGCGGAAGCTCGCGTAAAGAACCCCGGAATCCAAGCCGGCTCCGGTACGCCGGTTGCAGCCCGAACCGATAGCGATGGACAAAAAACCCTGCGTGCGCTGCAACCGGATGATCGATCCGGTGGCCCGACTCTGCCCTTTCTGCAACTGGGATCAGGAAATGCCCGCACCTCGCGAGTCGCCGCTGGTCAGCGCGGTGGCGATCGAGCAGGCGGTGGAAGAGAAATCGTCGCGCCGCAAGGAAATCGCCAAGCGTTTCCTGCTTTACGGCGGAATCGTCGCCGTCCTGATCCTGACCTTCGTCGTCGGAGGGTTCGTCTACGGACTCGGAAAGAAAGCGGAGGACCGGCCGGAGGATGAGCAGGATCCGCCCGTTCAGCGCGCGGCCGCCCAGACGCCCGAGCGCATCACGGATCTGCGTCTCGTTCCGTCCGAGGATCTGACCACGACGGTCGGACGGTCGTTCACCACGGCTCCGGAGACCACCCCCACCGTCGCGAGCGATGCGAACGATCGTTCCGATACGACCGCGCTCGCCTCGGCGCAATACAACCAGATGGCGCAGCGCGCGGAGCAGGAGAGGAACGCGGCACCCCGGCCTGAAGAGCAGCGGTCGACCATCGATCCGCGCGAGATCGCTCCCTCCCCTGCCCGTCCTGCCGTCCAGCGCCCCCGCCCCGCGGCCCAGCCATCGTCGCCCGGGACCGAGCCGGCGAGACCGGTCGAGAGCCCCGTAGCATCCAATGATCCTCCCATGTCGACCGAGGATCGCGCGCCGGTTCGACGAACCAGGCCCGAGCCCGTCTCGCAGCCGCTCCCCGACCTCAACGTTCAGGGAACCGCCCGTTTCAGGTTGAGAGTCGGAGCCGATGGCTCGGTCAAGGAAGTCGAGGTGTTGCGCACCATTCCGGGCGCAACCTCTCGGCTTCTCGGATCGATTCAGCGATGGAGATTCAAGCCAGCGACTGAAAATGGCCGGCCGGTCGAAGGGATTCACCTCGTCGATGTATCGTTCAATGCACAGAGCAGCGACCAGGAAGATGATGACTGAGACTGACAAGAAAGAGTGCCGCGCCTGCCGTCATGAGATCGACGCGACCGCGAAACTCTGTCCGTACTGCGGCGCGGATCCGGAGACCGCCGAGCGCTTCGACGCCACTCCCCTTCTACGAAAGCATTTCCCGATGAAGGACGGATCGGGACGGGAGCGTGCGCTCGAGTTTCTTCGAGAGCGACAGGCCCTCGTCGTCACCGCGGTGGTCATCGGCGTCTTCTTCGTTCTCGGTCTCGCCCATCAGTACATCGTCCGGTGGAACGCGGCCGCCGAGGCGAGGATGCCTGCCGTCCCCCTGACCGAGCTCGCGGATCTGAATGAGGGCGGAGCCCAGGAGGAGCTGCCGATTCCCGAGCTCGAGTTCGAGTACATCGGCCGTCCCGAGACCATGGGAGTCTGGCTGATCGAGCCGGGAGCGGTCGCCCCGCCGCCACCTCCTGCTCAAATCACTCCGACTCCGGCGCCCCAGGGTTCCGGACAACAGGGTCCTGTGCGAAAAGCGCCTGCCCAGCCGGCCCAACAGCCACCGCCCGGCGGGGCCGGCGCTCCCCCACCCGCAACGCCACCTAGCTGAGGAACCCCGTCGGCTCAGTCCAGCGCGTCGACGACCAGCTTGTGGAAGTCGCGGCGGATCATCTGCATGCTGACGGACTTCACGAATGGATGCACGCGGTTCGTGAGAAGCACGAACACGAGATCCCTCTCGGGGTCGACCCATGTCGAAGTTCCCGTGAAACCGGTGTGACCGTAGCTTCTTTCCGAGAGAACCGCGGACGGATGATCGGCCCGCATCATTTGCAGCAGCCAGCCGAGCCCCCGGTTCTCCTCGAGGCCGATCGTGTAGTTCCTAAGCGCGACCTTGGCCATGAATTCAGGGATCAGAGCCCCTCCGCCAATGGCCCACTGGCGGGTGATCTCGAAGACATCCGCCGCATTCGCGAACAGGCCGGCGTTTCCCGCCATCCCTCCCATGTAATGAGCGTTTCCATCGTTCACTTCTCCCCAGATCATGTAATTCCGGAATTCCTGGAAGGAGAGATTCCTCGCGGAGACCATGAGCCGCTCGTTGCCATTTCCCCATTCAGTCGCGGCAATCCGGTATTTGAGATCCGCGGGAGGATTGAACTGCGCGCTGCGGAGTCCGAGAGGATCGAAAATCTGGCGCTGCGCGAGGGACTCGATCTTTTCACCGTAGATTCGCTCGATCGCGATCGCGAGCGTCACGAACCCGAGGCAGGTGTAGATCTCCCGACTCCCCGGGCGATATCGCAGAGGACGCCGGGCGAGCGTCCGGACATAGGCCTGATCGCCGATTCCATGGGCATAGAGCGGATACCAGGCCTGAAAGCCTCCCCGGTGAGTGAGAAGATCGGTGAACGTCAATTCTTCCTTTTCGGTCTGACGGAACTCCGGAATCCAACGCGACACTTTTTCGGCCAGGTCCACCATCCCGGCCGTCGCAGCCTGGAGGATCAGCGCCGTGGTGATCAATGGCTTGGTCAGCGAGGCGACGTCATAGATCGTATCGATCGTGACCGGGATCTTCGCCGGCTTCAGCACAGAGTGGCCAGCGGATCCGGCGAGAACGGGCCCGCGGCTCGTTCCGACCATCCATGTCGCGCCCGGAAAGCTCCCGACGCCGATCTCCTGAGTGAATCGCTCGAGGATCTTTTCCTGAAGCTCTTCGAAGAGGGGGACGGCACCCGCCGCGACCAATGCGTGGACGGGAGTTCGGCTGACCGCGCCCGCAAAAACGAGCTCCTTCCACTCCGGCTCGACGGAGAGCGGGGCGTCGCGTTTGGCGGGGTCGAGTTTCGCCGGTGAACCGGCGGCCGGATCCATCACGGGGTCTTGTCGCGCTCGGACGGAATCATTGTATTTGAATCTGCTAAGATCCGCCGTCCTCTAAACCCAGACTTCAGGGTATCCACAGTTCATGTTCCGTCTCGAAAAACTAGAAATTGCAGGATTCAAGTCGTTCTGCGAGCCCTCCCAGCTCCTTTTTCCCGCCGCGATGACCGCAGTGGTCGGCCCGAACGGATGCGGAAAATCGAACATCTGCGACGCCATCATCTGGGTTCTCGGGGAGCACCGGGCCAGTCACATCCGCGGCGGCACCATGGAGGATGTGATCTTCCAGGGCTCCGAGCGCCGTCGCGCGCTGGGAATGGGCGAAGTCACCCTCACCCTGACCACCGATAACGGCCATCCGGCCGCCGAAGACGGAAAAATCAGCATCCACCGCAGAGTCTTCCGGAGTGGCGAGTCCGAGTTCCGATTGAACGGAAAGCGGGTCCGTCTCCGGGATATCTCCGACATCCTGATGGACACCGGACTCGGCATTCGGCAGTACTCGGTGATGGAACAGGGAAAGATCGATCTGATTCTTTCCAACAAGCCCCAGGACCGCCGGCGCCTGATCGAAGAAGCAGCCGGCATCACGAAGTACAAGACCAAACGTCGCGCCGCCGAGCTGAAGCTCGAAGAGACCCAGGCCAATCTTCTCCGCATCGACGACACGCTCGCCGAAGTGACGCGCAATCTGAACTCTCTGAAGCGCCAGGCCTCGAAGGCGCGCAAACACAAGGAGCTGATCGATCGGCTTTCCACGGCCAAGCGGAGTCTTTACGCCGGCAGGGTTCAGGTCGCACGTGAGGAACTGGGAGCTGCGACCGCCGGGGTCACCGAGTCCCAGAACATCGAGAGCGAGGCCGCCGCGAAACTCGGTCAGGGTGAAGCCGAACTGGCCGAGACCCGCCAACTGCTGACCGAGCGGTCCGCGGCCGCCTCCGCCCTCCGCGAGGACGTGGCGCGCACCGGCGCCGAGGTCGAGCGTCTCCGCTCCTTCATGGCTCAGTCGGAAACGACGCTCGCCGATCTGATTCAGCGTGGCGACGCGGCCTCCGGACAGATCCATGCTCTGGAAACCGAGACTGGCGAACAGCAGCAATTGCTCGACGAAAAAACGGACGGACTTCGCGTCGCCGTCGAACAGCGCAATCAGCTTCGCGAGGTCGCCGACGCCCTCGAGCAGCAGCGACAGGAAAAGGGAGACCGGGTCCGCACCGAGGAAAAATCAATCGGAACGCTGCGTGAGAGCCTGATGCGAACGATCGCGCGCATCTCGGAAGCTCGGAACCAGGTCCATCAGATCGAGATCGCCGTCGAAAAATGCGAGTTCTACCTCGGAAAGCTCGGAGCCTCCGCGCGCAAGGCGAGCGACAGCCGGGACGATGCGCACCGCCGCCTCGACGCCAGCCGCCAGGCGCTCGGCGCGTCCCAGCAGCAGCTCGCTGAAGCGCAGGGACGGCTCGAGGAAGCCGTTCGCCTGCGGGATGAGCTCACCGCCCAGCGCGACGGAATGCGCGAATCTCTCGCTTCCGCCCGGGACTCGATCTCGCAGACCACCTACCGCCTCGATTCGCTTCGCAGCCTGCTGACCTCACTCGAATCCCAGGATGATGAGGTCCGGCGCGAGATCCTGGAGCTGATTCCCCACGCCGAATCCGCCGCCGAGGCAGTTCGCGCGGCGGAAGGCTTCGAGGCAGCCCTCGACTCCCTGCTCAGAGACATTACTCGTGCTGTCGTCGTCGACGATGGGGCCACCGCGATCGCCGCGATCGCCCGCCTCAATGAACGAGGAGCAGGGCGGGGATCGTTTCTCCGTCTCGATTGGCGGAGCGACGAGGGAGCCACCCGCTTCCCCGCCGCCGACGGCGCCGTCCTCGGCGAAGGAGCCGTCGCCGACGCCGTCAGAGCCGCCGTCCCCCCCTCCGTCGTCGTCGACGACCTGGCTCAGGCCTTCGAAGGCTCGTCGCGCGAGCCCCGCACGACTTTCGTAACCCGCGCGGGCGAGATCGTCCGCGGACCTCTGACCATCGGCGGCAGACAGGAAAACTTTCGTGGAGTCTTCTCCATCAAGCGCGAGATCTCGGATCTCGAACAGATGCTCGCCAACGAGGAGCAGCGCGCCACCGGGATCGCCGGCGAGCTCGAGTTCGTCGAGCTCCGGCTGCGCGAAGCGGACGACGCGCGGATCCTCGCCGAGGGGCGGGTCCGTGAAGCCGAGGAGCATGCGCGCGCCCGGGCGCTGGAGCTCGAGCGGGCGGAAAGAGAGCTGGAGCGCTTCGAAAAGGACCTCGAGGTCGCCTCCGAAGAGCAGTCGGTCTACCTCGAAGAGAAAGAACAGCTGCTCACTCGCCGCGGAGAAGCACTGGATGAGCTGCGATCGCTCGAGGAGACAGAGCGTACGACGCAGCAGTCGATTCAGAGCACCGAGGAATCTCTGCGTGTTGCCCGCGAGGAGTTCGAAGCGATCACGGACTCCGCTTCGCGCTCCCGAGTCGAGCTCGAGACATCGATCGGCACCGTCAACGCCGTCGGACGGGAGCATGACAACCTCTCACGCGTGGTCTCGTCTCTCCGCTCCCGTCATGCCCAGCTGGTCCAGGAGGTCGGTACGATCAGCGCCCGCCGCTCGGAGACGGAGAGAGCCGTCGAGGATTCACGCGCGCAATTGCAGACCACCATGACTCATCTGACCGAGCTCGGCGATCGGAGAGTGGGTCTCGAAGGGGAGGTTGCCGACCTCCAGACCCGCCTCGCCGCCGTCGAGCAGTCGGCAGTCGCCGCCCGCGACGAATGGAACGCCCGTCGGGAGAGTCTCTTCGAATCGGAGCGCAGGCTCGATCGTGCCCGCTCGTCGTTCGACTCGCTGCGGGAACAGATCGCTCTGGATCTCCATGCCGGAATCGACGCGCTCGCGGAAGTGCCGCCCCCCGAGTCGGAAGAAGCGCGGGCCGAGCTGGAGCAGGAGGTTGCGCGGCTCACGGATCAGATCGAAAAGGTCGGGCCGGTCAATGTCCTGGCCATCGAAGAGCATCAGGAGCTCGAGGAACGGGAAAACTTCCTCAGGACTCAACGCGACGACCTCGTCCAGTCGATCGAATCTCTTCGCTCGACGATCCGGAAGATCAATGCGACTTCGCGCGAGCTGTTCCGCGAGGCGTTCGCCGCGGTGAATCAGGCGTTCGGCGAGATTTTCTCAGCGCTGTTCGGCGGCGGACGCGCGAACATGCAGCTTCTCGACGAAGAAGACGTGCTGGAGAGTGGCATCGAGCTCGTCGCACAGCCTCCCGGCAAGAAGACCCAGTCCATCAGCCTCCTCTCGGGCGGCGAGAAAGCGCTGACCGCCCTCGCCCTTCTCTTCGCCATCTTCCGCTACAAGCCGAGCCCCTTCTGCATTCTCGATGAAGTGGACGCCGCGCTCGACGAGGTCAACAACGAGCGTTTCGTCCGCCTTCTCAGAGAAATGTCCCGCGACACTCAGTTCATCGTGATCACCCACTCGAAGCGCACCATGGAAGCCGCCGACGTCCTGTACGGCGTGACCATGGAAGAGGCGGGCTGCTCGCGCCTGGTATCGGTGAACTTCGCCGAGCTCGAGGCCTGACGGGTCACCGGGCGTCGCTCGCAGTCGCTTCACGATCATCGCGCTGCAGCACCGCGGTCGCGAAAAACCAGCCGAAGGCCAGTCCGAGGATGGCCGCCGCGACGACGTCCGAGAACCAGTGGCGGAACGTGAGCACCCGGGACAAGGCGATCGCGGATGCCACCGCCAACGCGAAGAGGCGCAGTCCCGCGTGGGCCGCACTGAAGAGAATGACCCCGGCGATGGCGAAGGCACCGACGGTATGCCCGCTCGGGAACGAGCTCGCCGATGGAAAGACGTGGTGGAAAGGGCCCAGCCAGAGCTCCGGCCGCGTGCGCCCCACGATCACCTTGAGAATCTGAACCATGATTCCAGCTCCGGCCGCGGCGGCGGCCATGGCGATTGCCATCTGGGACCACCGGGGGTGCGCAAACAACATCCCGGCCAGCGCGAAGAAGACGATGATCATCAGGGGGTTCATCCCTCCCCCGAGCCGATTGAAGATCCGGATCACATCGCGTACACCCTCTGAATGAGCCTTTTCAGCAATCCCGATCAGCGGGGCATCGAGAAAGATCCAGATCGCCGCGACGACGGCGATGGAGATCGCGCCCAGCAGGGCAGCGCGCCCTTTCCGAAGCCCGTTCCACTTCGCCCGCACGCTCTTCGGAAAGCTCCGGCAGTCGCGAACGAACTCCCCCCAGGCCATCCCGACCTCGCGGGTCTTCGCGTGAAACAGCATCAGGACGTAAATGCCGGCGATGGCCCAGAACACCACATCCCACTGGGGCGCCTCGCGTCCCAGAAAGGCGCGCTCGTCGATCGCGAGCGGGGCGTCCACGGTCATCTCGTTGATCCAGAGGACCGGGGCCGGCCAGACCAGCGCGAGCGCGAGCAGCAGGACGAAACCGATGGAGCTCAACTTGAGCCCTCGGTGATCCGTCGTGCGCGAGAGCTCAGTCTCTCCGGTAGACATCGATCTCCTTCCCTTTGAGCGTCACCTCACCCACGCGGCGATATCCCGCCAGTCCCGGCCCCAGCTGATCGGCCCTGTCCCGTCTCGTCGCTAAGATCCGGGGCGCTTCTCCGGCCGGATCCCTGAGCGCGCCCGCTCCAAGAAACCGCGCCGTGCGGAGGGAGCGGGGAAGATCCGGCGCCCAGAGGTGAGGCGTTCCGTGAAGTCCGACTTCGCGCCCATCCAGCGTCTGTTCAGCCAGGACCCGGACCAGCGGCTCGCTCGACACCTCATCGTTGGCCACCGGCATGAGGGCCGTCACTATATAGCTGAGGGGAACCAGAGTGACCAGCGCGGCGATGACCGCACTCCGCAACGCATTTCGATTGGGATGCGCGAGCTGCAGCGCGAGCCCGGCCAGCGCGGCGCCGCCCGTGAGCCAGAAGAGCCCTCGAATGACGGGCAACTCCAGCATCGCCCCTTCCGCCGGATCGTCGACGAATCGGGGTGCCAGTGTGATGGCCAGTGGAAAGAGCAGGGCGAACACGATGAGAAGGCCGCGACTCAGTCGGATCCCCCATGCTTCCAGGGCGTCCCTCCGGTCGGACCCGAGGTATCGAGCGGTGAGGAGAGCGATTGGGACCATGGCGGGCACCATGTAAACGTCGAGCTTTCCGCTCAGCAGAGAGAAGGGCGCGATGACCGCGAGCACCCAGGTGAAACAGAAGCGAAGCGATCCTTTCGAATCCTCCTCGCCTCGGCGTTTCCAGATCGCGAGAATCGCGGGGATGGACACGAGAGACCACGGTAAAAATGTGACGGGATAACGAAGCAGATAGAACCAGGGAGGCGCCGCGTGCGTCCACGAGCTCACGGCACGCCCGACGTTCTGATCGATCAGCAGCTCGCGGGAGTACTCCTCCCCTCCTGCCATGGTGGCCGGGATCACCCAGGCGAACGGGATCGCCGCGGCGATCATCAGCGCCATCCACCAAGATCCCCGCCATCGCTTCCTTCGTCGAACGACCTCGGTGATGAATAGAACCATCATGATCACCGCGGCCATCGGTCCCTTGATCAGGATGGCGATGCCGATCAGCACCGCCGCGAGATTCAGCTCGAGACTCGAATCGGACTCGAGCCATCGCCAGAACAGCAGCGCCGCAGCCGTGATCGCGGCCGTGAATCCGATGTCCATCCGCGCGGTCTGCGCGAGACCCCACACGAGCCAGAACGAAGCGAGGATGAAGCGGCTCAGCCACTCATGCGCGCCGAAGAGCTCGGCGGCCAGTCTTCCCACCAGCCAGAGAAGAACGAGAAAGCCGGCGAGCGAGGGGATCACGAACGGCCAAATCGACTCGGTCCCGAAGACCCAGGTCAGCGCCCAGATCATCCAGAAATGAATCGGGGGCTTATGCGTGTAGGGACGTCCCTCGAGCTGAGGGACCAGCAGCGACCCACTCTCCCTCATCTCCCAGATGACCTGCCCGTACTTGGTCTCGTCTCCGACGAAGAGATTGCGTTGAAAGGGGGAGATGAAAGGGGTCACGGCAACCAGAAGCGTCAACAGAATCAGGGTCCGCCGGGACATTGGGCGCGATTATACGCATGCGTTTCGCGGCCTTGCTCCGGGGTGAAGACACGGTGCTAGAATCCGTTCGAGTGGCTTGAAAACTCAGAAGGAGGGTAACTGGCATGGCTGACCGCGATGACATTTACACGCAGCTCCTCGATGAAGACCCTGAGTATCGAACATGGAACGAGGAGCACCGGCGGTACGAAAGCCGCCTCGCGGCCCTGGCCACCAAACAGAGCCTCAGCCCCGAAGAAGAAGTCGAAGAGAAGACCCTCAAGAAGCGAAAGCTTCATCTCAAGGACCGGATGGCCGCCCGCGTGCGTGGCCTTCACGCGTCTGCCCAGGCCTGACCCGCGTGGTTCTCCGTGGCGCCGGCTTGTAGCCGGTAAGCGCGCGAAGCGCGTGGTTTAGTTTCGGGAAATAAGGAGCGCGGCTCATGGGGGCCCCGATTCTAGAGGGCCTCACGAGCGGAACCCCCTTTGCATATGGAAGCGACCGCCGGGAATCAGTCCGGATCTCCGAGTCATGAATTGAGGGCGACCGCCACATGAAACGACTTCCGCTCGCGCCGGAGGGATGGCTGTTCATCATCCCGGTGATCATTCTGGCGGCCATCGCGCTCCTCACCCAGTGGTACATCGCCGCGATCCTCCTCGGGGCCGTCGCCGCGTTCCTGCTGAACTTCTTCCGGGATCCGGTCCGGCGCGGCTCGGATCAGGAGATCGACGTCATCTCACCGGCGGACGGCACGGTGATTCAGATCAAGGACGTGGAGGATGGCGCGGTGTGGCCGGGTCTGACTCGTCAGATCTCGATCTTCATGTCCGTCTTCGACGTGCATGTCAACCGCGCGCCCATCGCGGGCCGCATCATTCACTACCGCTACAACCCCGGAAAGAAAATCGCGGCCTTCGCCGAGAAATCGTCGATGGAGAACGAGCAGAATCTGATCGTGATGCAACAGGGCTCCAGCGTGCTTGCCTTCAAGCAGATCGCGGGCCTTCTGGCCCGCCGCATCGTGTTCGACAAGAAGGAGGGCGATGTCGTGGCACGCGGCGAGCGGATCGGGATGATCAAGTTCGGATCGCGCGTGGACATCTTCCTTCCAGCGACGGCCGTGGTGAAGGTCGCCGTCCGGGACAAGGTGAAGGTCGGTCTGACCATTCTCGCGCATCTCGGAGACCAGAGTTGAACCGCGGCGAGATGCGGATGAATCTGCGGCGCGGGGTCTACGTGATTCCGACCACGTTGACCGTGCTCAATATCTTCTTCGGCTTCACAGCCATCCTTCTGAGTATCCGGGGCATGCACTCCAGCATGCTCGGCGATCCGGGGGAAGCTGCCAATCAATTCCGGCTGGCCTGCTGGTCGCTGCTGGTGGCCGCAATCTTCGACACGTTCGATGGTCTGGTGGCGCGCCTCATGAACGCGACGAGCGAGTTCGGCAAGGAGTACGACTCCCTGGCCGACGTCGTCACCTTCGGCGCAGCCCCGGCCATCCTCGTGTGGGCCTGGGCGCTCAATGTCTTTCCCCGCCTCGGAGGAGGAATCGCCTTCCTCTTTCTGGTGGGGGGATCGCTGCGCCTCGCGCGGTTCAACATCATGACCGCCAAGACCGATCATCGCTATTTCGTGGGACTCCCCATTCCCGCCGCCGCGCTCACTCTTGCAGCGATCATCAATTACGCTCCAGCGCCCGTTCGCGACCGCGGCTTTGCCGCCGTCATGCTGGCCGTGGTGATCTGCCTCGCTTTTTCGATGGTCTCCACCGTTCGATACAGAAGTCAGAAGTACGCGAGCCTGCAGAAAGAGCGCTCGGGGATGTACTTCCTCGTTTTCGCTCTGGTGCTGGCGCTCTTTTTCCGGTGGCCGGCTCAGTTCCTCTTCATCGCGGCGATCACCTACGTGAGCTCCGGGCCGTTGATCCGGCTCTGGACGATCGCCTTTCCCTCGAAACGAGCCGCCGCGGCCACAGCGGCGGGCTTCGATCCGGATGACACTCTTCCGTGAGTTGTTGGTTGTTGAGAATCAAAGACGAACGCAGAACTTAGAACGAAGAGAGTCAAAAGACGAACGCAGAACGCAGAACGCAGAACTTAGAAAAGAATCAAAGACAAACCCAGAACGATGATTGACCGCCGGAGTGAAGGTCGAAGGAAGCTGGGAGCAATCACGAACACGTCCACGACCACAAATGCGAAGTCGTTTGTCCAGAAAGCACAGGTCTACATCCGTCTTTTGACTCTTTTCAAAATTCATCGTTCTGCGTTCTGCGTTCTGCGTTCGTCTTCTGACTCTCTTTCTAAATTCATCGTTCTGCGTTCTGCGTTCTGCGTTCGTCTTTTGACTCTTTTCAAAATTCATCGTTCTGCGTTCTGCGTTCGTCTTCTGACTCTCTTCGTTCTGCGTTCTGCGTTCATCTTTTGACTCTTGGTTCGGACTCTTCATGCCTGACCGAAGCTTTCTTCGACGCTCCCCTGCCGACGGCTACCGCATCGGAATCGTCAACCCGACGACTCTGATCGCGAAGGAACTGGCCACGATCCTCGTCGAGCGGAATTTCCCCTCGGCGACGATCACGCTGCTCGACACCGTGGGCGATGCCAGCGGTACGCTCACAGAGCTCGATGGCGCCGCGATGGTGATCACGCCAGCCTCCGACGATGCGTTTTCAGACCTCGATCTTGTGTTTTTCACCGGGCCCGCCAGCGTGAATGAACAATGGATCGCGCGTCTTGGAGAAGAACCCTTCATCGCGATCGATCTCTCGTCGGGATCTCTCGAGCAGGCTGACCATCCGGTGATCGCCGGCGTGAACAGCCTGCAGATTTCAGTCGACGACGGCTTGCTCACCTCACCCGATCCATTCGTCGTCCCGGTCGTTCTCCTGATCGACACGCTCCGCAGGAAGCTCTCCGTGGAAACCGCGGCCGCGAGCGTGACACGGCCAGCCTCCGAGCTCGGCCAGGACGGCATCGACGAACTGTTCCAGCAGACCATTCACGTCCTCAACCTCGAGAAATATTCGACCGACGTCTTCGGTCGACAGGCCGCGTTTGCCATCTATCCGCCGCCCGATGCCTCCGCGGTCGAGAAGAGGGCTTCCGCCGCCGCCCGATCGATCCTGGGAAATGGCCTCTCCTTTTCCCTCCAGCTTCTGCAGGGCCCTCTCTTTCACGGCCACTCGATCGCCCTCTTCGCTCAGCTCGGGGAAGAAGTGACCGAACAGAGAGTCCGGGAGATCCTGGGCGCCGCGCCGAGTCTCTACGTCGTGGATCAGGGAGACCCCGTCTCCACGATCGATGGCGCCGGCAAGGATCACGTCATCATCGGAAGCGTGGTCATGGGTGAGGCGAATCCACGCGGAGTCTGGATCTGGGCCGCCGCGGACAACCTCCGCCGAAGCTCAGCGCTCAACGCGGCCCTGGTCGCGGAGGATCTGGTGGAGAGGTTTGGCCCGGTCTCGAACTAGTTGCCAGTTCCGAGTTCCGAGTTCCCAGTTCCCAGTTCCGAGAGTTCCGAGTTCCGAGTTGGTACTCTTCAGTTGGTGGAATCCGGTTGGAGTCGACGGTTTGCCGGCGACTCTGCTTGTCAGAGTTAGCCGACGTCAGGGACATCTTGTTGCCCCGTTGTCAGGAGGGAGTGTGCGAGTCGAGAATTGTAGGGATGAAGGGCTACGAAGATCTGCTGGTTTGGCAGCACTCAATCGACCTGGTTCCCAAGATTTACGAACTCACTAGAACCTTTCCCCGGACCGAGATCTACGCACTGTCGAACCAGATACGACGGGCGGTCGTGTCCATACCCGCGAATATCGCAGAAGGTCAAGCGCGTCGGCATCGAAAGGAGTTTCTCCAATACCTGATGATTTCAAAGGGGAGCCTGGCTGAACTCCACACACTTCTCATCGTCGCTGAGCGGCTCCGTTACGTTTCAAGCGACCAGCTCGCGGCTGCGGTTTTCGAACTGGTCGAGATCAGAAGGATGCTCGCCGGCCTGACTACAAGCCTGCGCTAGAGAAGTATGTGACTCAGGTAGCCCTCAACTCGGAAGCGGCGACTGGCCACTGTACCGGGCTGCGCTACAACTTCCAACTGTGAACAAAATACTGGAAACTCGGAACTCGGAACTGGGAACTACTCACGATCCCAAATCCCCAAGAACCTCATCCCCATGCTTCGCGGGATCGATCTTTCGATAAATCTTCCGGATCTTCCCGTCCTCGCCGATCCAGAACGTCGTCCGGGCGACTCCCCACGTCCGCTTCCCGTAGAGATTCTTCTCTTTCCAGGCGCCGAACATCTTCGCGACGTCTGCGGTCCGGTCGGAGAGCAGCGGAAAGTTCAGATCGTGCTTGCCGCGAAACTCGTCGTGGCTCTCCAGAGAGTCGGTGGAGACTCCGAGGACGACGGCGTTCCGGGCGCGGATCTCGTCGCTCCGGTCGCGAAAGCTGCATGCCTCGGCCGTGCACCCCGGCGTGTCGTCCTTCGGATAGAAGTAGAGAATCACGTTCTTCCCTTTGAAGTCAGCGAGCGAAAGCTCCTTCCCCTCGGTCGACGGAAGCTTGAAGTTCGGCGCTTTTTCGCCGGTTCTGGGCTCGTGGTAGTCCTGCATCGGTCTGGATCTCCTTCAGCGCAGCGAACTCTAACCGATCGCGAAATGCCCCGCTATCGGGCCCGCAGCCGCCGGTATGCGCCAAGCCGCTCGCATGCGGTTTCGAGCGGAGCCGGGTCCTTCGCGAAGCAGAATCGAACCAGCGTTTCCCCGACCGGCGAATCGAAGAACGCAGTACCCGGCACCGATGCCACGCCCGTCGTCGCCAGCAGATCGTTCGCCGCATCCCGAGAGCTCCCGAAGCCGAGCGCCTTCACGTCCGCCAGCATGTAATAGGCGCCTTGCGGAATGAACGGCGCCATGCCGCCTGCCCGCAGCGCATCCGCCAGGATGTTCCGCTTGCCCTCATAGTCGTCCCGGAGCGCGGCGTAATAAGACGCATCGACATCGAGGCCCCGCGCGATCCCCCACTGCAGGGGCGTCGGAGCGCAGACGTAAAAGAGATCGTTCATCAGTCCGATCGCCGCGGCGACCTCGGGCGGTGCCGTGACGTACCCGATCCGCCAGCCCGTGACCGAGAACGTCTTCGAGAAACCCGACATCGTGATGGTTCGATCACGCAGCTCCGGCAGAGATGCCGCGGAGACGTGCTTGCGGTCGTCGTAGATGATGTACTCGTAGATCTCGTCGGTGATGATCCACGCGCCGGCTTCCTCGCAGAGACGACCCACGGTCAGGAGCTCTTCCCTGCTGAACACTTTTCCCGACGGATTCGAGGGTGTGCAGATCACGATGGCGCGGGTCCGCGGACCGAAAGCGGCCCGCAGCTGCTCCGCGTCGAAACCCCAGTCGGGCGGATTCAGCGGGACGAGCCGGGAGGTCACGCCGAGAGCCTTGAGAGTGTTGCGGTGATAGCCGTAGTAGGGCTCGAAGAGAATGACCTCGTCGCCGGAATTCAGCGTGGCCAGCGCCGCGCAGGCAAAGCCTCCCGTGGAGCCGACCGTGACGACGATCTCTCTGTCAGGATCGACTTCGTACTGATTGTATGAAGCGACCTTCGAGGCGATTTTCTCCCTGAGGGGATCGATCCCCTCGAACTTCGAGTAGGTTGCGAGGCTGTTCTCGATTGCGTCGATCGCTCCTTCCCGCACCAGGCTCTCGGTGGGGAGATCACAGATCCCCTGCCCGAGATTGATCCCGCCCACACGTTCACATTCGCGGGACATCCGGCGGATGTCGGATTGAGCAAACCCCTGAACGCGGTCACTGAGGCGAGGTTTCATCTGGCTCCTGAGACTAGCAGACCCTCTTCCGCGGTGGCGAGCCCGGAAAACTCACCGCTGCGGTCGCCGGTCAGGAATGCCCCCTTCCGGGCTCCCGTTCTCAAATCTGCCGGTACCCCGAAAGGGGCACAACCATGAAGTTCTCGCAGCTTCGCCGGATCATTCCGGTCATCTTCCTTCTTCTCGCCTCCGTTCCCGCAGCCGCTCAGATTCAGGACGTCTACGCGATTCCGGCGGTGGCTCATGCGCCGGGCAATGCAGGCACACTCTGGGTCAGTGATTTTCACCTCATGAATCCCCAGCCTCATGAGCTGACGGTCACCCTCGTGTTCATCCCTTCCGGAGGGGGCGTCGGCGACGCATTCGACATCGTCGTCGATCCGAACACGACGATCTACTCGGACAACCTCCTCGCTGATGCGTTCCTCCTCTCTGAAGGGCGCGGCTCACTCCTCGTGGCCGCACTCCCCGAGGACAATCCCGGTCTCCAGAAGATCCAGCGATCCTTCATCGTGCATTCGCGGGCTTTCAACCTCACCGACCAGGGAACGCTCGGCCAGGGAATCGACGGAGCCATGACCGGCCTGCTCGATTACGATCTCGATCAGATCAGCGCTCTCGCCACCGGCGTCCGGAACTTCGGCTCGCCCGGAGTCGGCGGATATCGCACGAACGTCGGCGCGCTCAACACCGGCCGCGCCAGCATCACGCTGGAGATCGTCGTTTTCGATGACGAAGGCAACAACATCGCGACCATGCCGCTGATCGTTCCGCCCCAGGGCCATGTCCAGGATGCTCTGCCGACACCGGTCAACCACGGCACCATCGAGTTCTTCGTCGAGGATCCATTGAACGACGTCCAGGGATTCGTCTTCCCTTACGCTTCGGTCGTCGACAACCGGACCGGCGACGCGGTCTACCTCGATCCGAAGCTTCTGGCCCTCCCCGGCAGTCTCTTCAAGAGGGCGCTTCTCCGCTCGCCCACGGACGGCATGCCGATCGATGCGATCCGCCCGATTCTCGCCGCGGCTCACCACAGAGGCCGTGGCGCCCTTGCGCGGGGTGCCGATGGAATGAAGATCGTAGGGCCGCGGCGACTCGAATGACACCGCGGGCAGGGCGGGGGTCATTCAGAGGCCGCACGGGAGGACGAGGTTGAGAGACGATTGGTCTCGCGGCCGAAGAATCTCAGAATGCGAAGGCCGTCATCGGGTTCTTGTGCCGGTGCAGTCGCATCCTACGAACGCGTTCTGGACGTGTATGAGAACCCGACAGCGATCATCGCGGCTGAGATTTTTCGGCCGCGATGCCATCTCATATTCTGCGCAGCTGGCGCGTGCGGCCTCTGAATGACCCCTGCGCCGCTCCGAGTTTCTGCTCGGCCATCTCCGCTCCACCGGGCGATCCAGCCCCCCCCCGCTAGACTGTTACCTTTTGTAACACTGTCAGCCTCCCTGCCGAGGGGTCTCTTCGGGCTCTCTCGCCATAAGTCCTTATCAGTAAACAGTTTGAAACCATCAGGCCGCTGTGGCACCTCGGTCGCAGTAAGGCCCGGCCGTATGAGCAATGAACGACGGCCCTCCGAATCTCTCTCCAGTCAGCGCGGCTACTCCCTGATCGAGCTCCTGGTGGTCGTCGCCATCGTCGGCGTCCTCTCGCTGGTCATGGTTCCCAACTTCATGTCGCTCTATCAGTCGAACCGGATGAAATCCGCGATGCGGCAGTTCACGAGCGATGTCCGGGGAGCCCGCCAGGAAGCAGTCACTTCCTATCGCTTCACCAAGATCTCCATCGTGCCGGGGACGGGGACGTACCGGATCGAGGCCTCTCCCGACCTCGGTACGACATGGAACGTCGTCTCCGAGAAAACGATGATGGAGCCGATCACGTTCGCCTCGACCACATTCCTGGACGGCGATGGCGATGACGATCCCGAGTTCATTTTCAGAAACAACGGGACCACGGCCACGGCGGGGACGATCGTCATCGAGACCGAAGCCGACATTCCCAACAATTCCATCACGATCGAGATCAACACGGTCGGAACCGTCAAAACGATCTGAGGACAGATGATGCAACCGAAACGAAGCAGTCAGGCTGGATACAACCTCGTCGAAGTGATTGTCGCCATGGGCCTTCTGGCGAGCGTGCTCCTCTCGATCGTGACGCTCTTTTTCATGGGGCGCTCGAACGTCTACAGCGGAAAGCAGATGACCCGCGCCGTGGCGGTCGGCACGAACGTGACGGAGGACCTCGTATCGATGAACGTCGCTCGGCTGATCAACGCGTTCGAGCTCGCCGAGGACCCGGCGGAAAACATCGTGGCCGGAGTGACCTACACAGACAGCATCGTGAGAGTGACGTCGGATCTGACGAACGATGCCGAGGGGTACCTGGAACGCTGGGAGGCCCTGATCCCCGATCCGACGGTCGACAAACCCCACACGCCGTTTCTGAATGCCGAGATCACACTCGTCTTCCTTCCACGCCAACTGACGGACGTGGACGATCTCACGACGACGCAGGTGATGCAGATCAAGGTCGTGGTCGAGTGGGATGAGTCGGTCCGCCGCCGCAACGTCGTCTTCGAGACGGTCAAACTGAACCGCAACGTCGCCTGATCCGGAGCCTGATCATGAAAAATCGAGTCCCCAGAGTCCACTCTTCGAAACAGGCCGGATTCAGCCTCGCGGAAGTCCTCGTCGCCACCGCGGTGTTCGGAATCATCTTCCTCGCCGCGCTGATGATCTACGATCGGAGTAACCGCGTCTTCAAGTCCTCGGTCGAGAACAGCGACCTTCAGCAGAGCACCCGCGTGGCCTTCGACCGCCTGGTCTCGGACCTCCGGATGACCGGCTTCGACTACGACCGCGACGGCCGCCCCTTCGGCCTGGTCGGAATTCAGTCCTGGCTGCCGAATACGACCTATCAGATCGGAAACGTGATTCAGCCCGATCCCCCCAACGGCCACGCTTACACCTGCATCGACTCCGGCACCAGCGGCGGGAGCCCTCCCACCTGGCCGGAAGGGTCCGCGGCCACCGTCGAAGACAACGACGTCGAGTGGCAGGAAAAAGCCATCCTCCAGTATCAGCAGCCGGATGAACAGGTCGAGTACATGGGAGCGTCCGCGATCACACTCCGCGGAAACCTGGACTTCGAGACCGACGCAGCCAATGACAACGGCCGCGAGGAAGATCTCGAGAGTGAATTCTTTCCGGTCGTCACGACGGGCAACGACGAGATCGTCACGTACGCGTTGCAATCAGCCGACACCACCAAGAACAACGACTCGATCATCTTCTACGCCGACACGGCGATCCCGAGGAACGTTCATCCTCAGTCGGGTGCCGTCGAGGAGACGATCACGATCAGCGGCGTCGACCTGACCAACGCGAACCCCCCCTACACGCTCTACCGCTACACGATCGACGCGGCCGGAAATCCCGACGGCGGAACGGCGCTGGCCGAGAACATTCGCAGCATGGAGTTCACCTACTTCCGCGACACCGCTGCGAACACCGAACTGGCTCCGGTTCTCGGAGCGGGTGAGTACGACGGCGCCAATCCCGGCGACACCGCCGAGCGTATCGTCCGGAGGGATATTCGCGCGATCCAGGTCCGGCTCGTCGGGATGAGCGCCTTCCCCGATCAGAACTATGTCCATCCCACCGACACGGTGGCGCCCAACTACCGGCAGTTCGAGCTCGAGACCATGATCGTTCCCCGCAACCTCGGGCGTCGCGGCATGAAGGAATTGAGCGTGCTTGCCCCGGGGAAGCCGGAGATGAAAACGGTCTGCGCCGGAAGCTGCAAAGTCGTATACGCCACCTGGAGCCAGCCACCCCAAGGCGAGGTCCTCACGTACAACATCCTTTACGACAACGACGACTCGGAGAGCGACTACACCTACCTCGAGGACATGGGAAACAACCTCGATGGATATGTCTCGAAGTACATCGTCCCCAATGTGACCTGGTATTTCAAAGTCCAGGCGATCAACCAGTTCGGATTCGCAACCTCGGACAACTTCGCGCAAATCGTTCCGCGAAACCGCACGACCCCGGCGGCACCGGCGACCCTGGAGATGAGCGGCGGAGCGAGCGGCACATATCCGGTGCTCGCGAATCAGGTCGACATCTACTTCTCACCCGTCACCGAGAACGATCCGGCCGAGATGTCCCTGGCCTGCGCGGACTTCAGCAACCGCGACCAGCAGACCATCCCGGGCAAGGAAAACGTCAATTACGAAATCTACCGCGGGGAAATCGCGACCTTCGATCCCGCCAATCCCGCGGAATCGACGCAGATCCTGAATGCGCTTTCCTCCACGCAGCCCGATTACGTCGGCGCGCTGCTGAAGTTCACCGACGCCGCCGCCGCTAACTGCAAGACCTACTATTACCGGATCCGGGCTGTTGACGAGTGCGCGGCCACGCCCGCCTACAACGAGTCGGGCGTCACCGATGGGAAGAGCACCTACTTCCCGGCCGTGGGCAGCTCCGCGCTCGATGGCAGAGCCGAGTCGGATGCCACTCCGGCGCAGGTCACCGGCGCGGTGATCGACAGCTCGAGCTGCGCTGGCGTCAATTGCGAGCTCACGCTCAGCTGGGCTCCCGTCACCAAGAACGAAGGAGATCCGACCGGACCCTCGATCTTCATCAATGACTACGAGATCCAGATCGACGAAAAGCTCACCGTGTCCGGCGCCTGGACGGCATCGGCACTCTCGCCGATCTATACCACCGGCGGCGTCACGACGAAATTGATCACCGGCCTGAAATCCCAGATTGGCGGCGATCTCGTGTTCTACCGCCTTCGCGTCCGCGCTCTCCAGTGCGGCAACCTGGGAGCCTACTCGCTGTACGTCATCTATCCCTGTGACTTCACGAATGTGGTGGACCTGGTCGTCCCCGGAGCCTTGTCCGGGACTGGTAGCGACCCTGACGATCCATACATTGTCAATGGACCGGAGGATGCAATCGCGACCTCGAATCCGGGCGTCGATCGGATCGAATTCTGGGTTGAGCAGGGAGGAGGGATCATCCCGGGCTCTCAGCAGGTCGTCGACGGGGCCGGCCCCTACACCAGTGAGACGTTCGGACTTCCGCCTCTCGACGAAGACGAGATCGCGACGATCCGGGCGATCTACACCGATGCGTCAGGGTGCGGTGTCTCCCTGACGAAGTACGTGATGGACGAGGCGCCGCCGCCTTGCCCCACGATCAGCACAAGCCTCACGCAGATAAGCAGCAACAAGGTCATCCTGAATGTACAGAATGTCAGCGATCAGGCCCTCGTCATCGAGTCGGCAAGCACTGCGCTTCAAATCGTGTGGAACCGGAACCTGGTGCCTCACCCGCAGCACACGATCAACAACGTTGAATACGGCGGAGTTGCCGGCCCGGCTCCAACCCATGTCGAGGTCAACGCGACCACACGACGGACGAGCTCGCAACCGAGCTCGAACGTCACTATTGCGGCGGGGGCTACCTTGGCGATTAGGGTCTCATTCTCCACCCAGGGCAACACACCGATGACGATTTCTCCATTCACCAGCGTGTGTCTCCGAACGGTCGGAGTCCAGAGCGATGTGCTCCTCTGCGGAATCGCCACCGGCGACGTTCCCCAGAGCTGCACGATTCAGTAAGAGGAAGCCATGACGAATCAGACGCGACAGACGAACCCAAACGAGCGAGGCTCGGCTCTCCTGGTCAGCCTCATGGTCATGGTGGGCCTGACCCTCCTCGGCCTCGGATTCGTGGCCATCTCCGAGACCGAGAGCGCGATCTCGGTCAACGAGCGCAATTACGCCCAGACCCTGGCCGTGGCCGAGGCGGGGGCGAGGGCGGTGGTCGAGATGTTCCAGGACACCGACTGGGCCGTGGCTCTCGACATCCTTCCTCCCAATAACGTCGCTCTCAAGACCGAGAGGACCGTCGGCGGGTACACCGGCCGCTACAAGCCTCTGGGGAGCGCGATGCTCTTCGATACCCCCTTCAAGCCGAGCGAGAACGATCGTTTCTGGGGGAACGAAGAGAACGCGGACGTGATCATCAACGCCGCCGCCGGAAACGTGGCCATCAATTACCTTCGCGATCTGAACATTACGCTTCTCGGAGCGAACGCCGACGCGCGGATCACGGAGATCCGCGTCTACGCCCCGCCGATCATCGGCGGAACACTCAACGGCGGTTTCTGGGAGGGAGGAGAGCGTTACGGCATCGCGACGATCAAGGTCACGGCGCAAAAGACTAACGCCTCCGGCAACCTGGTCTCCAGACGCTCCGTCAAGATCGTGGTCGGCGAAGCCCCTCTTCCGGGCGCCACGGGCCCCATCCAGACGGAAGGCGCGCTGGCCAGCTCGGGAAACTTCCACGTCTACTGGGGAAAGATCACGTCGGTCGAGCCGCTGAAAGTCGCGCGACCCGCGACCGGAATGCCGTGGTTCGACGCGCAGGAGATCATCAATTTCGAGCACGGCTACGACAGCACCGACGTCTGGAAGTCTCATCCGGCGAACCCGACCGTATATCCAGCCGGAGCGCGCGTTCATCCGCCGGAAGCGGCGCTGATCGCCGATCCGCAGCTTCGCGATTTCGCGTATGAGACCGCGGCCGGCGGAACGGTCCCCGCAGGAACGGCCGCGCCGGCCACGGCCGACTGGCCGAAAATCATCGGCAACAGCTTCACGCATGCAACCGTGGAATGGACGGCCGTTCGATCCACCGAATATCCGCTCCGCCCCTCCGATCTCTACAGCCGCTATTTCTGGCTTCACGAGATGCTGGGAAAAACGATCGACGACCCCTGGTTCCATGCGCGGTCGCGGTCCGAGCTGACCTATGACAACGCCGGCCTCGCGACACCGAATTTTCCGGCAGGCCATCCCTACAAGTACAACACCCCCGCGATGGACGAGGAAGAGAACTTCTCGAATTTCTTCAAGAACCAGACGAAAACCGAATCGCCGAACTTCGTCGAAGTCACCTTCCCGACCATCGATTACGAGTTCTGGAAAGAGATCGCCCAGTCGGCCGAGCCGGACAGCGGCATCATTTATCTGCGCTATTCCGCGGGGGAATTCGTCTCACTCGACAACGTCTCGCAGCCGATGACCTGGTGGCTCAATGCCATGGAGAACGACTACGGTCCGGCCTTCTACTTTTTCGATAGTGCGAACGCGCAGAATCCGCAGTACGGCGGCACTGGCACCCTGACCCCGGCTGTGGACATCAACGCGAACACGAAGGGGCCCGACGGCACGTTCCAGATACAGGGATTCATCTACATGAACGCGACCACGTTCGGCTCTTCTGGCCAGGGCACCATCGTGCCGGTCGACGTCTATCCAATGCCCGGCGAGCATTTCCGGGACGTCGGCTTCCGCGAGGTCGATCTCGACACGGATACCTTCGTCGTCGAGGCCGGAGCGTTCAAGGTGATCGGGCGCGACAACGGCGCGTGGGACTTTCAGGACGTGAACGAGAACTACTTCTTCGACCTCGTGGTCAAGCAGCGCAGCGTGGTGATCCCGAGCACGGGCGTGGCCGCGACGTTCTGGCTTCCCGTTCCCTATTACGAGGGGTGCACGGACTTCGTCAACGACTGCTCCGAGCCCCATGAGCCGTATCTGAACATGATCTATCCCGACCTCGGTGACTCCGACGGAGCCCTGATCTTCGGGTGGGAGGATCCCGACGCTCAGACGCACCGGCCGAAGACCAGGACCGGCGAGAACACCTTCGTCGACTGCTCCGCCACGCCGAACCCGGCGAACTGCACAACCAACGGGTTTGACGAGCTCGGCGCTCTGGTCAGGCTCACACCTCTCCTCAACGGCATTCTCTACAACGAGGGGGGGTATTCGGGCTCGGGCAACGCCTGGTATTACGGCGCTCTCCTGATGCGCGGCGAGATCAATGTGACCGGTACTCCGAAGGTCTACTTCAACGAATGTATTCTCAAGGGCTGCTGGCAGGAGATGCTGAACCTTCCGAGGGCGATTATCTACTCGATCCAGACCGACCAGTAGACGCTCGGTGGCACCGGCTTTCAGAGTGGCGGGCGGCGTCTCGCCGCCCCCCCCATCAGCGCGACAGCACCGGGGGGCAGGCGCAATTACCGGCCCGGGGCCGGCGGTACGGGGGTGTGGCGTGTGCCGGCGCGTGGATGGCGACCGGGCCGGGGGCGGCGGGGC
>DATLEY010000147.1:0-11716 GCA_035525215.1 Thermoanaerobaculia bacterium
GTCTGCGAGAAGCTTCCGCGCGGCCGAAGCCGCCTCATTTACATCGCATCCGGCGAAACGCTTGAGGATCTTCGCGACGACTTCCGGATCATCGACGCTGGCGTTGATCGCAGCGAGTCCTTCCTTGACCTCGCCGATCAGGATATCGGGTTTGTCGGCTGGAACCTTCAGAACGGGATCCGTGGCGAAGTCGGGCTCGCCGTAGGGGAGGTGGTAACCGGCCACATCGACGTCGGTCAGCGAGCGGTAACGACCCTCTCCGATCTTCCGCACCACCGGGTATTCGGTGACGGTGAAGTAGCCATTCAATTGGAGATACGCGCGAACCAGCCCGACAGCGATTTCCATGACTGAAGTCTATCCAATCCTCCATGGCGCCTGCGTAGCGGGCTGTAAGCGTTGCGGAGCGGAGGCCGCACCTTCACGAGCGAATCCAACGCTCTCACGCCCTACACCATCTCCGCGTCTCTCCCATGCCCGCGCGCCCAGATCCTTCGCTCACGCTCAGGATGACAGCGCGCCCGGCGCCAGAGGAGCATCACTCGGTCTTTCTGAGGATTTTTCCCGGCAGCTCACCGGTCATCCTGCCGTCGCGCAGGACGGGCGTGCCGTTGACGATCACATGGTCGACGCCGACGGAGAACTGATGAGGATCTTCGAGGTCGGAAGAGTCAGGGACTAGCCCTCATGGAGACGGCGGGTACATCCGGTCGAACTCCGGTTCGTCGTGAAGCAGCGAGAGATCGGTGTCATGCCGCGCCCAGTTCGGGTCGCGGAATCCGGCGTCGTAGGCCTTTCGGATCGCGGCGAGCGCCTCCGGTTTCTTCCCGAGCGCGCAGAGGACACAGGCGACGTTGTACATGATCAGAGCGTCGTCGGGCCGGAGGGTCATCGCGAGGGTCACCTCGGCGAATGCTTCCTCCGCTCGCCCCATGTCGGCGTAACTGACGGCCAGCAGAACGCGCGCGCGGGCATCCTCTGGAACCTTCTTCAACTGTCCCTCGAACATCTGGATCGTGCGCTGGGTATGGTTGAGGACCGCGTCCTTTTTCCCGAGGGCTTTGAGCGCGTTGTTGATTGGGACCATCGCATTGTAGTTGTCGCCGGAGTGTGCGATCGCCTCGTCGGCGATGTCGGCGAGCTCCTGATAGCGCCCGGCGGAGAAGAGCGCGCGGCCGAGCAGGTAATAGGCCCCCTCGGTATCGGGGTTCTTCTCGATCGCCTCTCGGACGCGCGTGACGGACTCGTCGTACCTGTCGTGAAGAAAGGATACCCAACCCTCCGCCACTCTCACCTCGGGCGCGCCGTGGCCATACTTGATGGCCTTCTCGCTCGCGGCGATCGCCCGATCGGCCCAGACGCGATCACGATCGAAGATGTAGTAGTACGCGGCGCATACGTTCGCAATCGCTGCATGAGCCAGCCCGAATTCGGGATCGAGTGAGACGGCATTCTCGAACATCTGAAGGGCGAAATTGAAATCCTGCCGCGAGAATCTGCGCGCGTAGTTCCGCCCGCGCAGATAGAGGTCGTAGGCCTGAAGATCCTCGGTCGGCTTCGCGGCAAGCGCCTGCTGTTCCTGGGGCGAAAGCGTTAGGCGCAGCGCATCTGCGATGTTTCGCGCGATCTCGTCCTGCACTTCGAAAACGTCTTTCAACTCGCGATCGTACCTTTCGGTCCAGAGCGGAAAATCGGTACGCGTGTCGACCAGTTGAGCACCGATACGCAGCCGATTACCGGCGCGGCGCACGCTTCCCGTCAATACGTGGGAGGCTCCGAGCTGCTGGCCGATCTGGCCGGGTGTCGCCGGCTTGTCGCGATACGGGACGATCGTTGCGCGTGAAAAAACCCTGAGCTCTTTGATCTTCGCCAGCTCATTGATGATGTCCTCGGTGATCCCGTCGCGGAAGTACTCGTCCTCCTTCACACCGCTGAGGTTCTCGAAGTAGAGGACCGCGAGGGATCGTTCGGGGTTGGCCGCCGAAGAGCTGCTCGCCGCCTCCGCCGCACGCCGTCCGCCCGAGTCGAGGTCGCGGCGGAGGCGCAGTAGCGCGGTCTTCAGTTCCGCCGCCCTTTGGTAGCGGAAGTTCCGATCCTTCTCCAAAGCCTGCATCAGGATCCGTCCCAGCTCGGGCGGAAGGGCGGCGTTGAGCTGCGTGAGCGGAACGGGATCTCGATTCAGGATCGCGTCGAACACCACGGCCGAGGTCTCCCCCTGGAACGGGAGGGCTCCCGTCGCCATCTGATAGAGGACAGTCCCGAGAGAGAAGATGTCGCTGCGCGCGTCGGTGAGCTGGCCGCGAGCCTGCTCGGGAGACATATACGAAACCGTGCCGAGCGTGGTTCCGGCGGCGGTCAGCTCCTCGCGCACGGCTGTCTTCCCGTCGGCCTCGGCCGCGGTCTTCGCCTGCTCGACCTTCGCGAGTCCGAAGTCGAGGATCTTGGCCTGGTCGCGGGAAGTGACGAAGATGTTCGCCGGCTTGAGATCGCGGTGGACGATCCCCTTCGAATGGGCGGACTCGAGGGCATCCGAGATCTGGATGGCGTATTCGAGAAGGACGCCGATCCCGATCTGACCATTCCGCATCTTCTCGGCCAGAGTCTCGCCTTCGAGCAGCTCCATCACGATGAAGTGCTCCGAATCGTGCTGTTCGATCGCGTGAATGGTGCAGATGTTCGGATGATTCAGCGCCGAGGCCGCCCGGGCCTCTCGTTGAAAGCGATGGAGTGTGGCTTCGTCCCGCGCGGTTTCGGGGGGGAGAAACTTCAGAGCGACCGCGCGACCGAGAGTGGTGTCTTCCGCGGCATAAACAACGCCCATGCCGCCGGTTCCGAGCTTCGCGGTGATTCTGTAGTGAGAGATCGCGCGGCCGATCATCATGATTCCTGCGGTTAGCGTCATTGTGCCGGATTTTGAGCTTGTGAGCGTTCGCGGCGGCGCTGACTCGATTTCGAGCCGGTCCCCGCAGAACATCCTTGAAGGGGCCATTCCGTGATTTTCTTACATATAAAATGAAGCAGGTCATCCTACGCTCGCACTCTGCCAGGGTCAATCGTTTCCTTGGCATCGCGTGGTTCAGGCAGAAGAGTGATGCAGGTTCGCGATCGCTCCGGTGAGATCGCCGACCGCAGCGATCGAGTCGCCGCGCACGCCGACGTCCGCGCGAACGGCGGGAGAGCCGGTGCCGTCGAGAACCTCGCCCCCCGCGACGATGAGAGAGCGGAGATGACCTCTCTGATCGCGAGTGGGTGAGTCAATAGCCGTTCGACGGCACGGGCACGTTCACTGGTACTGAGCCCGCGAATGCGGGCGGCAGATATGACAGCCCGGGGCCCCAGCCCCGGGGTCCGGGAGGCCCCGTGCAGTTCGAGCCCGCGAAGGCGGGCGGCAGAAAACGCAAATGATTTAGCGATGTCTTGGCTCGACGCTCGCAGGCTTGGCATTGCCCCTCATCCCCGGCCCTTCTCCCCGAATGCGATTTCATCACGTGAACGTGCCGGACGGGGAGAAGGGGGCCCGCCCTCCCCGCGGTGTCATTCGAAGGCCGCACGCGCTCTCAGCGGTTTTCCCTCCCCCCTCGCTCGGCTACCCTCTTCCCTGTGACTCCCCTCGCTCGTTATCCCTACCCCCTGATCCCCCTTCCATTCTTCGAGTGATCCACGTCACGACGCCCTCCTGCCGGCGGCTTAAGTTGTGACGCAGCCCACAACTAGAAGGAGCGAAACATGATCAAACGCCTCGCCCTCGTCTGTACTCTCCTGGTCTTCGCCGCATCCACCGTCACTGCTTCGACCCTCGGTGCCGTCCTCACAGGATCACAGGAGGCGCCGGATCCTGGTGATCCGGAGGCCTTCGGCCATTCGACAGTCGTTTTCAACGAAGCTCGAACCGAGGTCACGATCACGACGGTGGTCGGGGGAATCATGTCGGTGACCGCGGCCCACATCCATACCGGTGTTGCCGGCGTTGCCGGACCGGTGCTGATCGGCTTCGCCAGCGGCTCGATGCCCTTCGTCAATGGCGCGTCGGTCACCCTCCCGGTGGATCCGGCAGTGGCGAGCGCCATCCTCGCCAATCCCTCCAGCTACTACATCAATCTGCACAACGCCACGTTTCCCAATGGCGCGCTGCGCGGGCAGCTTTCCAGCCAGGACACCACGATGTTCGGTGGGCCGATGAGCGGGGACCGCGAGGCTCCCGGGCCGGGGGATGAGAATGGGAGCGGCGCGTTTCTGATTACACTCGACGACTCGCGCACGCAGCTCACGTTCGATGTGGTGGTCGAGGGAATCGGAACTTCCTTCACGGGAGCGCACATCCACACGGGCACCGAAGGGGTGGCGGGGGGGGTTCTGGTGGGCCTCATGTCCAGCACTCACCAGTTCATGAACGGACGGCTCAGTGGCACGATCACGATTCCGGCCGAAGTCGGAATGGCGATCGCCGCGAGTCCCGAGTCGCATTACGTGAACGTCCACACTCCCGCCTTCACCGCCGGTGCCGTCCGCGGGCAGCTCGGATCGGTCGAGGAAGTCTCACTCGCCGCCGTCGGGCGGGCCAATGGCGCGAACGGAGAGCTTTTCGTCACCGACTCGCGCATCTTCAATCCTTCATTCACCGACGAGATCACGGTGATGTTCGAGTTTTACCGCTCCGGCACGCCATCGTTGTTCGCCACGGACTCGACCTCGTTCACCATCCCGCCGCGTGGAACGATGATTCTGAACGACGTGGTTGGGGAGGGACTTCTCGGAACGACCGGGTTCGGGGCGGCGCGTCTCACCAGTAACTACTGGTTCGTCGCGAGCTCGCGGATCTTCGATGACCGGCGCGCGGCGGGGAACGGCACGATCGGACAGTTTTTCCCCGGCCTCCCGCACGCCGCGGAGATTCGTCGCGGGGTGATTCCGGGACTCGCAGTCACGGGATCGGACGCCGAGGGAGGCGCGTTCCGCACCAACATCGGATTCTTCAATCCTCATGCGCACACGGTGACCGTTCATATCGATCTGAACGCGCCGGATGGGAGCGAGGTCGCGGATCACGTCACGATGACTCTCGGACCGATGCAGCACTCGCAGAAACCGCTCGGGGAATGGCTGGCGCTTCCCGCCGGAAACCTCGTTGCGGCGACGCTCAGCTTCTCCGCCAGCTCACCGATCTTCGCCTACGCCTCGGTGCTCGACAACGAGACCAGCGACCCGGTCACCATCGTTGCGGTGGAAGATCAGGGAGTTCCGGTCATGCCTCTCGGACTCTGATTCCTTCGAGAGGGGGCGGCAAGTCGCCGCCCCCTCTCTGTGGGCATATCGGGTTCGGCATCCGGAGCGGTTCTTGCAAAAAGATCGCGCCGATGACCCGCGCGGCCTGGACTCCGATCTCGACCGGGGGAGGAATGTTCGTCCTCCGCCAGTGGAAGTTGCTCTCGAGCGAGGCCGGCGCACCTGCCAGTCGTCGCTGACGATTCATCCTTTCGCACGTCACTCGAGCCAGGCCTCCGTCCTTACGGCGTGATAGCCTCGTCTTCATAGGGGAGCGTCTATGACCGTCGCCACGAGAATGTCGCATCCGGTTCACACCGCAGTCGGAATCTTCACGCGCACCGACTTCGCCCGGATGGCCATGGAACAGGAAGTGGAATGAGCTCCGGCGCACTGCCGGCCCATCGCTTCCTGAGAGCCTACGCTTTACTTCCGCTTCTTTTTCTCGGGTTGTTCGTCACTCTCGCGGTGGAAGGAGGAAGAAGGGTCGTCCGTCTCCCCTTCGGCGCCGAGTCTCTCGGCTTCTCGCTGTCATTCAGGCTGGACGGGTTGTCGGTTCTCTTCGGGATTCTGATCAGCGGCGTCGGTCTGTTGATCTATCTCTACGCGAGCTCCTACATGGCCGGGAAGCGTAATCCAGGACGCTTCTTTCTCTGGCTGTCGCTCTTCATGGTCTCGATGATCGGCATGGTCTGCGCCGAGAATCTCATCGCGCTCTTCATGTTCTGGGAGCTGACCAGCATTTCATCCTGGTTCCTCATCGCCTCGGAACCGGAGCGTGCCGAAGCGCGCGGTGCCGCGCTGGTCGCTCTGCTCGTCACCGCAGGCGGCGGAATGGTGATGCTCGCCGGGTTCGTGTTGCTCGCCTCGGTTGCGGGGAGCTTCGAGCTGACCGCGATCTTCGCGCAGGCAGACCTGGTCAGGGCTCATTCCTCGTATGTTCCGATCCTCCTTCTGATCGCCGTGGGAGCATTCACGAAGTCCGCGCAGTTTCCGTTTCACTTCTGGCTTCCCGCGGCGATGGAAGCGCCGACGCCGGTCAGCGCCTACCTTCATTCCGCGACGATGGTGAAGGCCGGCGTCTTTCTGCTCGCGCGCCTCCTTCCGCTGCTCGGAGGAACGCTGGCCTGGTCCCTCCTTCTCGGCGCGGCTGGAATCGTGACCATGGTCACTGGCGCTTTCCTGGCGGTCTTCGCGTCGGACATCAAGAAGATCCTCGCATACTCGACGATCAGCGCTCTGGGAAGCATGGTCCTGCTGATCGGGATCGGGGCCCCGGCGGCAGTGCAGGCCATGATCGTCTTCCTCGTCGCGCATGCGCTCTACAAAGCGGCTCTCTTCATGGTCGGTGGAATCATCGACCATGAGACCGGCTGCCGCGACGTCGACCGGCTGGGAGCCTTGCGCCGCACCATGCCGCTCACGGCCATCGCCGCGGTCCTCGGGGCGATCTCGCTCGCGTCGTTCGGGCCGGTGCTCAGCTTCGCGGGAAAGGAGATGGTCATTCTCGCGATCGCGGGAAGCGGAGCGTGGAGCCTCTTTCTTCAGGGGCTGGTGTACGGGACCTCGATGTTTCTTGCGGCCGCGGCGGCTTTGGTGGCATTCAAGCCTTTTTTCGGGAAGAGGCCTGAATCGGACGAGACATCCGTCCCCCACGATCCCCCTCCACTGATGTGGATGCCGCCGCTGCTGCTCTCTTCAGCCGGAATCGCGCTAGGCCTCTTTCCGTACTGGATCACCCGGCTCCTGCTCGATCCTGCCGCCGCCGCCGTGCATCCCGACGCGGGAGGAATGCAGGTCGCGCTCTGGCATGGAGTGAACGTTCCGCTGCTCATCGCGGCCGCAGCCACGGCCGCGGGCGTCGTGCTCTTTCACACGAGGCAACGCTGGCTACGTCTTCGCAGCTCGCTGGAGCACCTCTCGAGATTCGGACCGGCCGCCGCGTGGGAATCGTTCGTAGCCATGTCGCTCCGCTTCGCGGAATGGCAGGCGCGGATCCTTCAGAACGGTTATCTGCGGGTCTATTTGCTCGTGATCATCGTGACCCTGATGGTGCTCAATGTCGCGGCGATCGGTACGGCGGACGCGTTTCGATTCAATTTCGTGATCCACGACGCCCTGGCGCACGAGCTCTTCGTCTCCGCTCTGATTCTCGCCGGAGCGTTGACGGCGGTCCGGTCGCGATCACGCCTCGGCTCCATTGCAGCGCTCGGCGTCGTCGGGTACTCCGTCGCTCTGATGTACATTCTTTTCAGCGCGCCGGATCTCGCCATGACCCAGTTCCTGATCGAGACTCTGACGGTGATCATCTTCGTTCTGGTCATCTACCGGCTCCCTCGCTACGCCCTGCTGACCGACCCGATAACCCGAGGTCGCGACATCGTGATCTGCACCCTGGCGGGAGCGCTGATCTCCGCTCTTGTCCTGGTTGCAGCGAGGGAGAGTCCTGATCCGGGTTTGAGCCGGTTCTACGCCGCGAACGCTTTGGAGCAGGCGCACGGGCGGAACATCGTGAACGTCATCCTCGTCGACTTTCGGGCACTCGATACCCTCGGGGAGATCACCGTTCTCGCGGTCGCCGCCGTCGGCGTGCTGGCCCTTCTGCGGCTGCGGCCGGTGAGGGGGCGGGCGTGAGCTCTCTGATCCTTCGCACCGCGGCCCGGTTCCTGATTCCGCTGCTCGTTCTCTTCTCGATCCTCACTCTCTTTCGGGGACACAACCTGCCGGGCGGCGGATTCGCGGGAGGGCTGCTGGCTTCGACCGCGTTCGCGCTCTTTATCTTCGCCTGGGACGCGCCGGCGGCACGCCGAGCCATGGCGCTCGATCCGCATCTGCTGATCGGCGGGGGGTTGCTGCTGGCTTTGGCGAGCGGACTCCCGGGGATGTTTCGAGGCGGAGCGTTTCTTACCGGTCTTTGGGCCAGTCTTCCGGCCGGGGACGGCTCGGGGCTGGCACTCGGATCTCCCGTGGTCTTCGACATCGGCGTTTATCTGACGGTCGTCGGATCGACGGTTCTGATCATCACCGTGCTTGCCGAGCAGCAGGAAGGGCGGGACTGATGCTGACGGTCCTCCCGATCGTCGTCGGCGCCCTCTACGCCATGGGCTTCTACATGCTGCTTCGGCGCAGCATGTTGAAGCTCATCATCGGACTCGCGTTGATCGGTCAGGCAACGAATCTGCTCATCTTCGTGGCGGCGTCGGGGAGCGGACTGGTCCGCGGCGGTCCGCCGATCATCGCGGCGACGGAAAGGATCCCCGGAGCGATCGCCGACCCCGTTCCGCAGGCGCTGATTCTGACGGCCATCGTGATCGGCTTCGGCGTGCTGGCCTTCGCGCTGGTCCTGTTCGACCGCACCTACGACTGCGTCGGGACGGATGATCTCGACGAGATGAGGGAGACGGAGCGATGAACCTTCTCCTCACTCTCCCGATCATTCTGCCGATGCTCGGCGGAGTGGTCTCGCTGCTGGCCTGGCGTGCGCCCGTGGTGCAGCGGGCAATCGTGACGGGATTCTCCGTCGCGATGCTTCTGAATGCCATCGCTCTGCTGGTGATCGTGCGGCGCGGCGGAATCGCGGTCACTGAAGTCGGCTCCTGGCCGGCGTCGTACGGCATCGTCCTGGTGGCCGATCTGCTCTCGGTTCTGATGCTCCTGGTCTCCTCCGTGATCTGGCTGGCCGTCGTGGTCTACTCGCGGGCTTCCATCGACCGGCGGCGCGAGGCGTTCGGTTATTACCCGCTCCTCTCGTTTCTCATGATGGGAGTGGCGGGAGCATTCCTGACCGGAGACCTCTTTAATCTCTACGTCTGGTTCGAGGTCATGCTCATTTCTTCGTTCGTCCTGATGGCCCTCGGCGGGGAGAGAGCGCAGATGGAGTCGGCGTTCAAGTACGTGACGCTGAACCTCATTTCGTCGGCGCTGTTCCTCGCCGGGGTCGGGATGCTGTACGGGGTGACCGGCGTGCTGAACATGGCCGAGCTGGCCCAGCGTCTGGGTTCGGTGCGCTCTCCCACCATGATCGTCGCGATCGCGATGATTTTTCTGGTCGCGTTCGGGATCAAGGCCGCGGTCTTTCCTCTCTTCTTCTGGCTCCCCGCGTCTTACCACACCCCTCCCCCCGCAGCCTCGGCCATCTTCGCCGGGCTTCTCACCAAGGTCGGGGTCTACTCACTCTTCCGTGTCTTCACTCTTCTATTCGTGCAGGACATCGACTTCACCCACAACCTCATCCTGATCATCGCCGGCTTCACCATGATCACGGGCGTGCTCGGAGCGCTCGCGCAGAACGAGATGCGCAGGATCCTCTCGTTCCACATCATCAGTCAGATCGGGTACATGATCATGGGACTCGGCCTCTTCACGCGTTTCGCGCTGGCCGCGTCCATCTTCTACGTCGTGCACCACATGATCGTGAAGACGAACCTCTTCCTCGCGAGCGGAGTCGTGCTGAGGCTTCGGGAAACGGGAGAGCTGAAGGATCTCGGAGGGCTTCACCGATCCCATCCTCTGCTCAGTGTGCTCTTCCTCATTCCCGCCCTTTCTCTGGCCGGCATTCCCCCGCTCTCGGGGTTCTTCGCGAAGCTCGGACTGATCCGCGCCGGCGTCGAAGGGCGCGAGCCGCTCATCGTGGCGGTCGCCGTCATCACGGGCTTCTTCACTCTCTTCTCGATGAGCAAGATCTGGAACGAGGCGTTCTGGAAGGGGAGGGAACGGGAGTCATCCGGTCCTGGAGAGCCTGCCGTTCCCGGTTCGATGACCGGGCCGATGACCGTGCTCGCGTGCCTGACCATCGCCATCGGCCTGGGAGCCGGCTGGCTTTTCAATGTCAGTCTCGACGCAGCCGACCAGTTGCTCGATCGTTCCGCGTACATCGAGGCGGTGTTGCGATGAGCGCGGCCGCGGGGCTCCTCTCGAACATGGTGCTCGCTCTCTTCTGGGCACTGGCCAGCGGCCGCATCACGGTGGGAACTCTCGTCATCGGGTTCTTCGCCGGATTCGCCACCATCTATGTTTCGCGCCGGGCGACCGGAGCGGAGACTTACACGTACAAGGTGGGACGCCTCGTACGGCTGCTCATCGTTTTCGTGCGCGAACTGGTGGAGGCGAATCTGCGCCTGGCCTGGGACATCCTGACGCCCAGGCACTACTCCCGGCCGGCCATCGTGGCGATTCCACTCGATGCGAAGAGCGACATCGAGATCACCCTGCTGGCGAACCTCATCACGCTGACCCCGGGAACGCTCTCCCTGCACGTGACCGAGGATCGCTCGGTGCTCTATATCCATTCGGTCTATGCGGCGGACGCCGACGAGCTGCGTCGCTTGATCAAGGAAGGGCTGGAGCGCAGAATTCTGGAGCTGACGCGATGACCGTGATCGAGATCTGCTTCGGCATGTTGTGCCTGGCGATGTTCCTCGCCTTCATCCGGCTTGCCATCGGCCCTTCGACGCCCGACCGCGTCGTGGCCCTCGACCTTCTGGCGGTCATCGCCGTCGGCATGATCATCGTCTACAGCGTTGCGACCTCGCTCGCTGTCTTTCTCGACGCTGCGATCGTTCTCGCTCTCGTGGGCTTTGCAGGGACCGTCGCATTCTCCAGATATATCGAGAGAAGGAGCGGCTCCCGATGAGCGTTGCGTCGGCTCTTCTGCTGATCATGGGCTGCACGTTCCTGATCCTCGCCGCGCTCGGCATCGTTCGCATGCCTGATCTCTACATCCGGATGTCGGCTGCCTCCAAGGCCCTGACTCTCGGGGTCGGCCTTCTCGCTCTCGGCCTCGCGATCCACATGCCGGATGCCGGCGTCATCACCCGCGCCATCCTTCTCATCGTTCTCTTTCTGTTGAAAGCGCCGGTGGCCGCGCACGCGCTCGGACGCGCCGCCTATCTCGACGGCGTCCCGCTCTGGGAGGCGACCATCGTCGACGAGATGCGCGACCGTGACCTCCGGACCGGAAAAGCGAATGGCGAAGTGGCGCTTGCTGCGGAGGGACAGGCAGGGGAAGACGGCAGCTGCACCCCAGAGAGGTGAGCGTGGATCTCGTCCCGCCGCCGATTGTAAACCGTGGGCGGGGGTCATTCAGAGGCCGCAGCACAATCGCGATCCGAATGAAATCGCATTCGGGGAGAAGGGTCGGGGATGAGGGGCAACAGCTCACGATGACTGCGGGTGATGTCATTCAGAGTGGGGGAACGTCGGGTGGAGCGGAGATGACCCTGCCCTGATCGCGAGCGGGTGAGTCAAAAACCGGGCACGTTCACGTTCACGGGAATGAAGCCCCCGAAGGGGGCCTCTTCGTCATCGTGTCCGGATCGACGGCAGGCCCTTTTTTCCCCGCGGAATAGCTCATCGGCCTCGGTGTTTAGCATGATAGCCGTGCTACCATGCTTTGATGATCCGCTCGTTCGCCAACCGCGAGACGGAGGATGTCTTCAACGGAGTGAGATCCGCA
>DATLEY010000040.1:0-21313 GCA_035525215.1 Thermoanaerobaculia bacterium
CAGAGAACCTCTATGAGAAATGGGCGATCGAGTGAGGGAGTTCCCAGTTCCGAGTTCCGAGTTCCGAGTTCCCAGTTAGTTGTTGGTTGTTGGTTGTTGGTTGTTAGTTGTTAGTCGGTTCCCAGTTCCCAGTTCCCAGACAGTTGTTAGTTGAGCTGTTCAGATCAGAAATCGATTGAATCATCATAGCTTCCCATTAACCCACAGACTGGCAACTGAAAACTCGGACTGGGAACTGGGAACTGGGAACTGGGAACTAACAACTAAACAACTAACAACTAGCAACTAGCAACTAGCAACTAGCAACTAGCAACTAACAACTAGCAACTAACAACCGCATCACTTGAACTTCTTGTTGAGGCGCTCGAAGGCGAAGGCGTCGACCTTGGCCGTCACCGGCTCGAGGACTTCCTTCTGCTTCTCGATCAGGGTCTGGATGCCGGTGCGGGCATAGTCGAGGAGTATGGACATCTCCTCGTCTCCGAAGCTCCCTTTCTCAGCGGTCGCCTGGAGCTCGATGAAGCGTCCCTTTCCCGTCGCCACGACATTCATGTCGACGTCGGCGCGGGAGTCTTCCTCGTAGTTGAGATCGAGCGAGGGGACCCCACCCACGACTCCGACGGAAATGGCGGCGATGGCATCCCGGACCGGCCAGCTGGCCATCCGGCGATTGAGATAGAGGCGAGCCAGGGCCAGCGAGAGGGCGACATAGGCGCCGGTGATCGAAGCGGTCCTCGTTCCGCCGTCCGCCTGCAGGACGTCGCAGTCGAGAATGACGGTCCGCTCTCCCAGAAGCTCGGGGTCGATCGCCGCGCGGAGCGAGCGGCCGATCAGCCGCTGGATCTCCATGGTGCGCCCCCCCTGCTTGCCGCGAGCCGCTTCGCGCTGCGACCGTTCGTTGGTCGCTCGAGGCAGCATCCCGTACTCGGCGGTGACCCACCCTTTTCCGGTGCGCTGCATGAAGGGCGGAACTTTCTCCTCGATCGATGCCGTGCAGAGAACTCTGGTGTCGCCGATCTCGATCAGCGCACTTCCCTCGGCGTGCTTCACCCAGTCGGGATGAATGGCCACGGGACGAAGCTCATCACCCGCTCGTCCGTCCGGCCGCCTGTCCGGCTGATCCATCGTCACAGCACCATTCCCTTCGGCACGACCACGATTCCCGAGTCGGCGACCGTGAAGCGCCGGCGATCCTCCTCGATGTCATGGCCGATGACCGTGTTCGGCGGAATCCGCACGCCCTTGTCGATGATGGCGCGCCGGATCCGCGAATGCCGGCCGATCTCGACCCCATCCATGAGGATCGATTCCACGACAAGGGAGTACGAATTGATCTTCACGCGCGGAGAGAGGATCGAGCGGTTGATGGTGCCTCCGGAGATGATGCAGCCGTCGGACACCAGTGAGTCCGTGGCCACGCCGAGGCGCTGCGTCTCGTTGTCGGCGAAGACGAATTTCGCGGGCGGCAGTTGCAGGTTCGCCGAGAGGATGGGCCACCGCTGGTTATAGAGGTTGAAGGTCGGCGCGACGGCCACCAGGTCCATCGAAGCGGCGAAGTATGAATCGATCGTTCCGACGTCGCGCCAGTATCCCCGGCTTGCCTCCGTCTCGCCTGGAACGACGTTGGTCGCGAAGTCGTAGGCGAAGACGTTCATCTGCGGATACATCTCGGGCACGATCTCCTTGCCGAAATCATGCGCCGCATCCCGCAGCGCATTGTGCTCGAGCACATCGATCATCACGTTCGAATTGAAAATGTAGTTACCCATCGAGGCGAGGGCCATATCCGGACGGCCCGGAATCGTCTTCGCGCCTTCTTTCGGCTTCTCCACGAATCCGATGACTCGATGGCTCTCGTCGACTTCCACGATCCCGAACTGATGAGCCTCGGAGATGTGCACCGGGATCGTCGCGATGGTCAGGTCTGCCTTCTGATCGAGATGAAACTCGAGCATCTGCTGCACGTCCATCCGGTAGATGTGATCCCCGCCGAAGACACAGACCTGCTCCGGCTGCTCGTCGAAAATCAGCTCGAGATTCTGGTAGACGGCGTCCGCCGTTCCCCGAAACCAGAACGGCCCGCGGCGCATCTGCGCGGGAACGATCTCGACGTACTGCCCCACCTCCGGCACCAGGCGCCACACGCGCGTGATGTGCTCGATCAGAGAGCTCGATTTGAACTGAGTCAGGACCTTGACCTTGTAAAACCCGGAGTTGATGAAGTTGTTCAAAGCGAAATCGATGATCCGATAGCGGCCGCCGAAGGGAACCGCCGGCTTGGCCCGGTCGCGCGTGAGCGGATAGAGCCGCTCCCCCATGCCTCCAGCGAGGACCAGTGAAAGAACGTTTCTGAGGGCGGAAGCGCGAATCATGGCATCGATTGTGGTGGGCGAATCGAGTCGAGGGCTTCGATCGATTGCACGTAGCTCACCAACTTTGAGTATGCTTTTACCACAAGGATTCGCGCGACCGGGCTCGCCTGGCGGGCCGGTGAGCGACTTCCCAATCCACTCCACCGAGTCATGGCTGATCCCACCTATTACGACATTCTCGGTGTCCGCAAGGATGCTTCCGAGGATGAGATCAAAAAGGCTTACCGCAAACTGGCCCGCAAATACCACCCCGACGTCAATCCCGGCGATAAAGAGTCCGAAGCGAAATTCAAGGAAGCCTCCGAAGCCTACGCCGTCCTCTCCGACAAGGAAAAACGAAAGCAGTACGACCGCCTCGGGCGGGAAGCCTTTTCAGGCGGTGGCGGCGATCCCTTCGCGCCCGGCGGCCCCTTCGCGGGATTCCATTTTGATTTCGAGGATCTCGGAGGGGGCGCGCGCACGCGTGGAGGGGGAGCCCGCCGGCCGCGCTCCGGTGATTTCCGCGACATTTTCTCCGACCTTTTCGGTGGCGGTTCCGCTTCGCAGGAAGGCTTCGGCGGAACCCGGCGCGGCACCGACCTGGAAGCCGAAACGAGCATCGAGTTCCGGGACGCGGTACGAGGAACGACGGTCCAGCTCGGAATCGGCCGCCAGCGCGAGTGTTCCGCCTGCGACGGCCTCGGCCACGTCGGCAACTCCATCTGCCGCTCCTGCGGCGGGAGCGGCGTCACCAACGAGCCGGAACACGTCCGCGTCCGGATCCCAGAAGGAGTCCGCGATGGACAGCGCATCCGGCTCGCGGGGAAAGGATCGCCTGGCCCGGGCGGAGCGAAGCCGGGCGATCTGATTGTCCATATCCGCGTCCGTCCTCACTCTTTCTTCCACCAGAAGGGATCCGACATTCATACCGAGATCCCGATCACGATCGGCGAGGCGCTGCGCGGCGCCGAGATCGAGATCCCCACGATCCACGGACCGGTCAGGGCGCGGATTCCGGCAGGCACGCAGGGAGGCCAGACCTTCAGGCTCACGGGCAAGGGAGTCAGGAAAGGAAAGGGAAGCGAGTACGGGGACCACTATTACAAAGTGCAGATCGCGGTTCCCCGAAAGCTCCCGGAGGGCGCCGAGGAGGCCATCCGGACGATCGAAGAGGGATATGAGGGAGATCCGCGGGCGGGTCTGAACACCGCGGTCTGACCCCGCCTGCTATTCTCCGGAAGATCGAGATGAACGAAGAGCGCAAGATCTGGATCATCGGCGATTCACACATCGGACTGGGCGAGGGAGACGAACAGAAGATCGTCGCCTGGATCGACCGGCTGGCCCTGCTGAATCCCAAAGCCCTCTACCTGAACGGAGACGTCTTTCACTACTACATCGGCAATCCGAAGTTCATGACCTCGGCGGTAGAGCGATTCCTCGAGCGGCTGCGCGTTCTCCGGGAGGCAGGAACCGAAGTGATCTGGGTCGAAGGAAACCGGGATTTCTTCGTGCGGGGATCGGCCGCGGAGCGAGCGATCACGCGGGTCGTGGACTTCGAGGAGATCCAGGCAGGAAGCCGGCGCTTTTACGTGATCCATGGCGACATGATCAACGACCGGGATCTCCCCTACCGTTTCTGGAGATCCTTTTCCAAGAACAGGTTCATGGAACTCGCCGTGAAGATGGTGCCGCGGCGGATGGCTCGGCGAATCGTCGACCGGGTCGAGAAGAAGCTGGCCATGTCGAATTTCAAACACAAGGTCCGGCTGCCGGTCGAGCTGATGGATGCCTACGGAGAACAGAAACGCCAGCAGGGGATCGATCTGGTCGTCTTCGGACATTTTCATCACAAGTTGCTGGTGCCGCCGGAGCGCCCCAAAGTGGCGGTGCTCCCCGCCTGGTTCGAAAAGGGAGAAGCTCTCTCGATCGCGCCGGACGGCGAATGGACCTTCGAGATCGTCTGATGCGCGTCACCTTTCTCGGCACCGGCACATCGACGGGCGTTCCTGTGGTGGGATGCCGGTGCGCGGTCTGCCGTTCGGAAGACCCGAGGAACAAACGGCTGCGCCAGTCGGTGAAGATCGAAGCGAACGATCGAGTCTTTCTGATCGACACGACGCCCGACCTCCGCACCCAGCTCCTGCGGAGTCCGGCCGAGCGACTCGACTTCGTTCTCTTCACTCATTCCCACGCCGACCATCTGATGGGACTGGACGATGTACGGCCCTTCAACTTTTTTCAGCGCCGTCCCGTCGTCGCTTTCGCCAACCCCATGACCGCCAGGGCGATCCGTCGCGCGTTCAGTTACATCTGGGACTCCAACACTCAGGTCGGGGGCGGAAAACCGCAGATCGATCTGCGGGAGATCGACGCCCCCTTCGAGCACGAAGGAATTCAGATCACGCCCATTCCCGTCGCCCACGGTGAGTGGACCATCCTCGGTTACCGGATCGGCCCGTTCGCCTACATCACGGACACCAACGGGATTCCTCCCGAATCGGAGCTTTTGCTCCAGGGCGTCGAGACTCTCGCCCTCGATGGGCTGCGCGTCGGCCCGGCCCACCCGACTCACTTCGTCATCGATGAGGCGATCGCCGCGGCCAGGCGGATCGGAGCGCGCACGACCTACCTGATTCATCTCGCCCACGAGATCGATCACGGGGCCGTCGAAGAGAATCTCCCCGACGGCTTCCGCCTCGCGTACGACGGCCTGGTGCTCGAGTTCGGCGGACCCGACGGGTGATGAGAAAGATCTCGAAGAGCGGACCGGTGAACGCGACCCTCGCCGCGCCCCCCTCGAAATCGCTGAGCGTGCGAGCTCTCCTCCTCGCGGCCATGACTGACGGCGAAACGACGGTGGAAGCGCCATTGGACGCGGATGACACGCGCTATCTGCTGGATGCTCTCCGCAAAATCGGATTCGAGATCCGCGGCTCGCTTCGCGACAGCGTCACCATTGGCGACCGGGTGAGCATGACCGCCGGTGAAGTCGAGCTCTTCGTCGGGAACGCCGGGACGGCGATGCGTTTCCTCACCGGCTGGCTCGCTTTCACTCCCGGCCGGTTCATTCTCCGGGGGGAGACCCGCATGCATCAGAGGCCCATCCACGATCTGGTCGAAGCCCTGAGGATGCTGGGGACTGAAGCGGAGTACGTCGAGCGGGAAGGATTCCCTCCCCTGAGAATCCGCGGGCGGCGCATGCGGGGGGGGTTCGAAGCGGAAGTCGAAGGAGAACGCTCCAGCCAGTTCGTCTCGGCGATGATGATGGCGGGTGCCACACTGCCTGACGGCCTCGCGATACGAGTCGCCTCCCTCTCATCGCATCCCTACGTCGATCTGACCGCCGGAATCCTCCGCGACTTTTCCGCGCGCGTCGAGGAGACGGCCGGCGGCCGGTTTACCATCCGGGGGCCGCTGAAGCGCAGCGAGCCGTACCGCGTGGAGGGGGACTGGTCATCGGCTTCCTACTGGCTGGCCGCCGCCGCCGCGACGCGAGGCCGCGTCACGGTCACGAATCTACGGCCGGAGTCGGCGCAGGGCGACCGGGCCATTCTCTCGATACTCGCGCGGATGGGGGCGCAGGTGGAGACCGCCGGCGACAGCGCGACCGTCGAAGTGAAAACAGCCCTCGCCGGCGGCTCCTTCGACTGCAACGCCACGCCCGACCTCGTCCCCACTCTGGCCGCCCTCGCACCCCTGGCCTCCTCCCCCGTCGAAATCACGAATATCGCCACGCTCCGTCTGAAGGAGTCCGACCGAATCGCCGCGCTGGCGCAGGAGCTTCGGAAACTCGGAGCAACAGTCGACGAGCGCGAAGACGCGATCCGCGTTGAAAACGGATGGGGGCATGAGCAGGAGGTGATCCTCGACTCTCACGACGATCACAGGATCGCAATGGCGTTCGCGATCACCGGCCTCGCTCGCGGAGGAGTGACCATCGATCAGCCCCAGGTGGTCGGAAAGTCCTATCCCGGTTTCTGGAAAGCCCTGGGGGAGATCACCGGAGCGTAAGCGCAAACGGAGCAGCCGGCTGCAAGCCGGCGCCACGGAGGCCCGACCCACACGGCATCGCCATTGCTCAGGTCGTAAGGCGTGGACTCGGAACGTTCGACCCCCCGAGCGTGGAGCGGCGCCAGGATCCTCGGCGCTGCCGCCATCGTTCTGGGCGTCTGGATCGCTCTCCACTTCCTATGGATCGTCCGCCCGATCCTGATCGCCGGATTCCTCGGGCTCCTCGTCGGGATCGTTCTTTCCCGTGCGACGGACTGGCTCGAACAGCGCGGAATCCGGCGCTCGATCGGAGCGGCATCGATCGTCCTGCTGGCGCTGGGTCTTCTCGTCGGACTCGGTTTCGCGATCGGCCCGATGCTCAAGGAGCAGACCCGCGAGCTTCGAACCCGGATTCCGAGCCTGCTGGGCGAGGTCGAGAAGCGAACGGGAGTTTCGGTGGAGCAGATCAGCGCCGAGGTGGCCTCGAACGCGGGAGTCGAAGCTGGAGGGGTCCTCACTTCCGAGGGTGGGGATGCGGACGGACAGGACACCCCACCCGGGGCCGGACCGCAAGAGGAACCGCGAGAGCGCGCTTCCCAGGACCGCGAGGCGCCCAGGGAGTCAGATCCAGCGCCGAGGGGTGGAAGCTCGGACGCCCTTCGCCAGATGGCGACGCAGAACCTCGACCATCTTCGCTCCATCCTTTTTCCCGTTGCGACGGCGGCAGTCGACGCGATCACCGCGGTCATCATCATCATTTTCGTTGCCCTCTTCCTGGCGATGTCGCCGCATCTCTACCGCGACGGCTTTCTCCGAATGATTCCGCAGGCGAAACGAAAGCGAGCAGCCGAAGTGCTGGGGAAGCTCGGAGACACTCTCCGCCAGTGGATGCTCGCGCGTCTGACGGTCATGGCCATCGTCGGAGTCCTGAGCGGTGCCGTCCTTGCGGGGCTGGGCGTCAGCGGTTGGCTGGCCCTGGGAGTGATCGCAGGCCTTCTCGAGTTCATTCCGTTCTTCGGACCGGTCGTGTCGGGGCTGCTGGCCACGGGAATGGCCCTGGTGGACTCTCCCCAAAAAGCCGTCTGGACCGCCATCGCTTTCGTGGCGATTCAGCAGCTTGAAGGAAATGTCCTCACCCCCTTTTTTCTGAAGAAAAGGGTTCATATCCCTCCGGCCCTCACCATCCTCACGGTGCCGGCGCTCATGCTGGTTTTCGGCTTTTCCGGCGCGCTCATCGCCGAACCGCTGCTCGCCGTGGCGATGGTCCTCGTGCAGGAGCTATGGGTAAAGCGGCAAGACGTCTGAGCTGATCCTGCCGCTGCCGGCGATTTCGCCCCATGAACCCGAGCCCGGTCCTTGTCGGTACAATACGCCGCGATTCATGAACACCTTCTATCTCGTCCTCGCAGCGATCTTCGTCATCGCCAGCGGCTATTTCGTCGCCGCCGAGTTCGGGATCGTCAAGGTCCGCTCGACGCAGCTGGCCGAGCTCGCCGGGGTGCGGTGGGTTCTGGTTCGGCCGGCGTCGTTTCCGCCCGGCGAGAATGAATCGTGATCCAGGATCCCCCATCCCCGCTGCTCATTTCTCTTCCAGCTCTCGACTGCCGAAGCTGCGCCCTCCGCATCCGCCGAAAGCTCGAACGGCTGGCCGGAGTCGATCACGTGGCCATCGATCCGGCGACGCGCGTGGTCGAGGTGCGGGGAAGAGGAATCGACCAGTCGGCGATCTACGCATTGCTTTCATCGGAATCCGTCTCGGGCGTGCACCGGGTTCTTCCGCTCGAGGGAACGGAGCTCTCCGTCGAAAAATCGAGCCGGGTGGAAAGCTCGCTTCTGGCCATGGATGGAGTGCTCGACGCGAGCGTGGATGTGGAAAGGCGCGAGCTCGTCGTGATCTACGATCCCGATCGCACCGAGGTCAAGGCGGTGCGTCGGCTGATCGGCGCTCATGGCTGGGTCGCAGCCGATCCGATCGCTGCCGGAACGGAGAGACAGAAAAGCGCGGGGTTCGTCTGGCGCGTGTTGATCGCGGTCGCGGGCGCAACGGCCGCCAGCATCGCCGCTCTGTCGACCGACGGCGCGATCGCTCCTCTCGCCAGCATGCTGCAGCGCGAGGCTGACCGCTCACTTCTGGAGCTTTCTCCGCGACTGGCGCACGCCCTGCTCGCGACAATCACGATCGCATCTGTTGCTCTCCTCCCGTTACCCATTTTCCGGGGAGCCTTCCGGGATATCGTCCGCGGGGCGGCGACGACACGGCTTCTGGGCATGCTGTCCGTTCTTCTCCTCCTCGCTTCGTCGATCGCTGGATCGATCCTCAGAATCGATGGTTCCGATGCCCCGCTTCTCTATGCGACTACCGCCTGGACTCTGGCCGTTCTGCTCGGGTCCGCTGCGCTGGACGCTGCTCGGGTGCGACGACAGCGCACGCTTCCGAGGGGAACGCCCACCATGGTGGTCAACGCGAGCATCGAAAGAAAAGCGGGAAGCGCGGCACTGCGGTGGGGTACTGCCGTGCTCGTGGCGGCGATCGCAGTCGCGGCCGTCTGGCTTGCCCGCGGAAGCCTTTATTGGGCTCAGGCGGCGCTCGCCACGGGCTCCGTTCTGATGGTTGCTGCAATCTCCCCATTCGCCAGGGTCTTCACCGCGTTTTCCGGGCGTGCGATTCGCTCGCTGGCCGGAGAAGAGATCGATGTCGCCGGCCTCGAGGTGCTCGAGCGCGCCGACGCGATCGACGAGCTCGTGATCACGGCTCGCGGCGGGATCGCGCCCGGTACCATGAGCGTCGACGGACACGTTCTTCTCGATGGAACGACCAGCGACGAACTATTCGCAACCGCGCTCGCGGCCTCACAAGGCCAGGATCCCCGCATTGCAGCAGCTCTCAGAGACCGCACGCCGGCATCAGGGAACAGATCGCTCGTCGAAGCGCGGCTCGGATCGCGGGAAGGCTTTCAGGACCTGATCTCCGGCCTGGAAGTGATCGAGCCGGAAGTCGAGCGTTTCGAGAACGAAGGGAAAACCGTGCTGCTCGTCGCTTCAGGCTCCCGTCTCATCGGAGCCATCGCCCTGAAACTCCCCATTCGCGAGTCCATCCACGAGGGGATCGAACGCCTGCATCACCTCGGGATCGCCACGACCCTGGCGACTGGAGCCGCGGAAGGAACCGCAGCCGCTCTCGCGACGTCATCGGGCACCCGGCGATATGCGGCAAACCTGGATGATCTCGCGAAGGCGCGGCTGATCTCGTCGATGCGCGATGCCGGCCATCGGGTCGCACTGGCTTCGAATGGAGATGACACTCGCGCCTGCGCGCGGGCCGACCTCGATATTCGATTTCCGGCAGGCGAATCGTCTCCCGGCGACGCGGAGCTCCGAAGCGGAGATGGAAAATCGATCGCCCGTTTTTTCGAGCTCGCGCAATGGGCCTGCCGGGGCGCGCGTTCCCGCATGTCTGTCCTGGCCCTCTATCACCTTCTGGCAATTCCGCTCGCCGCCGGCGTTCTCACCCCGATGGTGCAGCTGGTGCCGTCACCATTCGTGGCAGGCCTCGCGTCCATGCTCGTCGGTGCCGCGGTGAGCAGGGCGCCACGGCCGCCGGAACAAAAAAAAGCCTGAGACGGCGAGGGCCGCCTCAGGCGAAAGGCAGGCTGATTTTGCATCTCATCGGCGCAAGCGAATGCGCTTCGTCTCGATCAGCCGGTCGCCAGGAAGCTGTTCCGACCACGCGGTCACTTTCAGATCGCCCGTCTCGTTGCGGGCGCCGAACGCGGCGCGAACGTGATAATTCACTTCCGCCTTGGAGCCCACCGAGATCTCGTTGACGGTGTAGCGATAGGCCTTCTGCCCACCAGCCGTGACTCGTTCGGTCCACTCGACTCCCGGGCTCTGGGTCTGGCTGATCACGATCAGCTCAGTCGGCATTTCGACGTCCATCACGAAGGCGCTCAGCTTGTTGAACCCCCGGTTGGTCACAGTGACCTTGAGTTGCTCGGTCTCGCCCTCCGAGAGATCGGACGGCGCGACGATGTTGGCGTTGATCACGTGCCCCTCGGACGAGACTGCCGTCCCGGAGTGCTTGCATCCGAACGCCGCGCTCAGCGTCAGGACCATGGCTGCGATGAGCAGCAGTTTGATGTTTCTATTCATGTTGAATGACCTCCTTGTCGCAAGCCAGTTCTGCAAGGGCGATACCGCTGGCCGCCTCTGCTGTAGCGCTCGCCACGATTTCGATCAGTTCCCAGTTCCGAGTTCCGAGTTCCCAGTTGCCAGTTCCGAGTTCTGAGTTCTGAGTTCCCAGTTCCCAGTTGCCAGTTCCCAGTTCCCAGTTCCCAGTTCCGAGTTGCTAGTTCCCAGTTCCCAGTTGCCAGTTTCCGTTGCCAGTTAAGGCCAGTTGCCGGGGCGACTGGAAACTGGGAACTCAGAGCTCAGAGCTCAGAGCTCGGAACTCGGAACTCGGAACTCGGAACTCGGAACAACTAACAACTAACAGAATCAGAACTGGAACGACAGGCCCACGGAGAGAATCAGCGGATTGATCTCGATGTCCAGCGCATCGCTTCCAACTCCTCCGACCACCGCACGGGCCGCCGACTCGACCGGAACGTACTTCGCGTCGAGGTTGATGGCAAAATTCGGCGTAATGTCGAAGCTGACGCCGGCATTGACGAGAAAGCCATAATCGTCATCGAAATCAATGGCGTCGAGATCGACATCGTCGAAGTCGGCGATCTCGTCGAAAAGAACATAGGCGACGCCAGCTCCGATGTACGGATCGATCCGCCCGTCGGGGTTGAAGTGGAACTGGAGCGTTCCCGTGATCGGCATCATCTCGAGCGATCCGACCAGGGGCGCGAGGGCGGGATTGGAAATCGCGAGCTCGACGTCGGGCTCGAACAGGGAGACGGCGAACTCCGCCGAGATCCTGTTGGAGAGGAAAACGTTCAGACCGACACCGAAGCCCTGGGCCGTATCGAGGCGCACATCGAGGTCGTCCGTTCCATCGAAGTCTTCGAACGTGTTGTGTCCGCTCGGATCGACCCAGGTGACCCATGCGGTCAGGTCCACGGAGCGGGACTGCGCGAAGGCGGGTGTGACCGCCAGAGATGAGAGAGCGAGAAGCATGAGAGTCCGTTTCATACGGTTGTATCCTCCATAGTTGCGGCGAACCACATTAGCAAGATCGTCGCCGCTCGCCTGCGGATGGCGAGCTGTTCAAAAGGGAGTGTCACGAAAACGTGATGGAGATCAGAGTCGACGAGGCCGCGGGCGCGCGGGAATCGGCCGGAGGCTTTTGGAGTTGGCCATGGAGAAAGCGGCTGAGGCGGGCTGCTACAAGCTCGTTCTTTCGAGCAATTCCCGCAGAACCGACGCTCACCGCTTTTACGAGAACCTAGGCTTCGAGCGGCACGGAATCAGCTTCGCCGTCGCGATCAGGCCTGCCGATCAATGAAGAGAGCCACTCCAGCAGTTCCTGGAAGTCGAGTCGCCGCGACTCTTGCGCTTCTCGGAGCGCTGACTCTCTTCGTTCCTTTCCTGGGGCACTCTCACGAGATCCTTTCTGCCGGCACGACGATTACTTCCACGGACGAGACGAAGTCGGCGCGCGTCGGCGCGTGCCTGGCCTGCCGGGCGTCCGACCAGCGCGCGCATCTTTCCGTAATTTTCGAATCCGGCCCCGGGCCAGTCGTCGCTCACTTCGGCCCCGTCCTCCCTTCCATCTCTCCCCGCAACGGCTACAGCTCCATTCGCTCGACGCGCGGCCCTCCCGCGCTCTCCCTCGCGTAACCCACCGCGGGCCCGGCCAGCCGGGTTGCATCCACTGGATGCGGGAGACAATCCATCATGATCGTGACAGCGCGCGTCCTCGCGCTCCTGCTTTTCTTTTCGGCCTCATCTCTTTACTCACAGACTTCAGGCGCCATTACAGGCGTAGTCACCTCATCGGAGGGAGCCCCGCTCGCAAACGTCGAGGCGACGCTCATCCAGATGAATCGCTCGGTGCGAACGAATGCATCGGGCTCCTATCGATTCGACAACGTCCCGCCCGGCCGATATCTCGTGCAGCTCTACAGTCCGAGGTGGGGCTCCGCCGTCGTTGAGGTCGAAGTGACTGCCGGGGGCACGGCGGATGCGGCCGTCGCTCTCGATGCCGCCGTGCATCGTGAAGAGATCGTCGTGTCGGCCGCCCCGGATGCGCGCATCGCCGGCGAGACGTACCAGCCGACTCAGGTCCTTGCTCACGAGGAGCTGCAGCTGCGGATGGAGCCGACGCTCGGCGAGACACTTTCCAAATCACCCGGTGTCACGTCCACGTACTTCGGCCCGGCCTCCAGCCGCCCGGTCATCCGGGGCTTCGGCGGAGATCGGATTCGAATCCTGGAAGAGGGAATCGGCACCGGCGACGCTTCGAACGTCAGCCCAGATCACGCGGTGACTTACGATCCCATCACGGCCGAGCACATCGAAGTCGTCCGGGGCCCGGCGACTCTTCTTTACGGCAGCAACGCCGTGGGCGGCCTGGTCAACGTCCGGGACGAGCGGATTCCGAGCGTCAGCCCGGGCGTCCCCCTGACGGGAACCGTCGATCTCCGGCTCGGAACCGTCGCCGACGAGCGGTCGGGAGCCGGCTCCTTTCAGGGATCGACCGGGGCCTTCTCCTGGACCCTGGCCGGCTCTCTGCGCCATACCGACGATCTGAAGATCCCTTCCACCGGCGATCACGACGACGAGGACGACGGCACCCTCATCAACAGCGCGCTCGAATCGACCAGTTTCAGCGCCGGCGCTTCGTGGATCGGCGAGCGGGGTTACCTCGGCCTGGCTCTCGGGAACTTCGAGTCGACGTACGGGATCCCCGTTCACGCCCATCACGATGAGCATGAAGAGCATTCCGCTCTCCGCTCTGCTCCGTGGGAGGAGGACGAGCACGCTGAGGATGTGGTCATCGACATGAATCAACGACGACTCGACCTCCGTGGCGAGATTCTCAACCCCTTCCCGTTCTTCCGGTCGCTGCGCTTGCGGGCAGGAACGACGGATTACGAGCACAAAGAGCTGGAAGGTGAAGAAGTCGGAACGACGTTCGCGAACGAGAGCCTCGAGTTGCGGATCGAAGCAGCCCACCGGGAAGTCGCAGGCTTCCGGGGGGCGCTCGGCCTGCAGATGAGCTTCCGTGATTTCCAGGCCATCGGAGCCGAGGCGTTCGTCCCGCCCAGCGAAACCGAATCCTTCGCGCTCTTCCTGTTCGAAGAGCGAACGTTTGGCTCGCTCGATTTCCAGTTCGGCGCGCGCTACGAGGATCAGAGCATCGATGCCGACGGGGCTGGCGCGACGCCCGGTACGCCGCTCCAGCGAGATTTCCGGGGACTCTCAGGATCCGTTGGGGCGGTCTGGAAGCTCGCGCCGGGTTACACCCTGAATGCCGCTCTGAGCCGCGGAGTTCGCGCGCCGACGGCGGAAGAGCTCTTTTCGAACGGACCCCACCTGGCCACTTTCTCGTTCGAAATCGGCAACCCCAACCTCGAACCCGAGACGAGCCTCGGGTTCGATCTCGGCCTCAATCGGAAAGTAGGAATCCTCGAAGGGGAGATCAGCGCCTTTTACAATTCTTTCGACGGGTTCATTTACCCGCATCACACAGGTCTCGAGATCGACGAGCTGACTCTGATCGAGTACGAACAGGCAGATGCCCGCTTCTGGGGCGTCGAGGCCCACGGAGATATTCAGGTGTGGCATCGTGAGCCCGACCATCTCGTTCTGGAGCTCTCCGCGGACTGGGTCAATGCGCGGCTCACTCGAGGCGAGAACCTCCCACGCATCCCTCCCATGCGGGTCGCCGCCGGCCTCCGCTACACCGGAGCTTCGTGGTGGGCGATGAGCGAGATCCGGCACACCTTCTCCCAGAATGACGTGGCTGCGTTCGAGGAGCCGACGGATGGATTCACGATGCTCAACTCCGCGCTCGGCTACCGGTTCTTCCTCGGAGAGACCGTCCATGACTTCACGGTTCGCGCAAACAATCTCACCGACGAGCTGGCGAGGAATCACGTCTCGCCGCTCAAGGAGTTCGTGCCGTTGCCCGGACGCGATTTTTCGATCGCGTACCGCCTGACGTTCTGACGACGATTTCGTGGCCCCGGGTTCTCACTGTCGTGGCGCCGGCTTTCAGCCGGCTGGCGCCGCGAAGCGCGCTGGTTCTCAGGACGTTCTTCGTCACCAAGGGCTGGGCGGCGAGACGCCGCCTGCCACTCTGCAGCCGGCTGGCGCGCGAAGCGCGCTGGTTTTCAGGACGTTCTTCGTCACCAAGGGCTGGGCGGCGAGACGCCGCCCGCCACTTTCCCCCTGGCGCGCGAAGCGCGCTGGTTCTCTGATCAATCCAAGAAGACCGCGCATCAGCCCGCTTACTAACAACTAACAACTCGGAACTCGGAACTGGGAACTCGGAACTGGGAACTGGGAATGGCCACTGTCACCCTCGTGCGCAACTCTCCTCGCAACCCTCCGTATGATCCGTGAGAGGGAGGTTCGTCATGTTCGAGCTCTTTGCCCTGTTTACATTCCTTCTTTTGATCGGAGTTCTGGCCATTCCCGCGATTCTGATCATGATCGTGGCCAAGGGATTGGTGGAGGTGCTCGCTCTGCCCGCCTTCCTGTTCGCCGTCATGATCAAGCTGCTGATCCTGGCGATTGCGATTCCACTGGCGCTCATCGTGATCATTCCGGCGCTGGTGACGCTTCTCGTGGCCATCGTTCCCCTCCTCGTGATCGGATCGGTCGTCGTGGCCATCGGGGCTGGTCTCTCCGCAATCCTCTGATTCCGGGCTCGGACCCCTGCCTCGCGGCCGGGCCGTTTACGCCGCTGGCTCTTCGCGATACTGTCGCCGGCCGGAGGTCGGCGATGAAGAGCCTGCAGGAGATTTACGCGCCCGAGAATCGATGCTTCGGCTGCGGACCAGCGAACACGAAAGGTCTGCGCCTTCGCAGTTTCCCGGAGGGGGAAGAGCTGGTCGCCTCCTGGAAAGCCGAGGATCATCATCAGGCGTTCGAGGGCATGCTGAACGGAGGCATCGCGGGCGCTCTTCTCGACTGCCACTCGAACTGGGCTGCGGCGCATCACCTCATGAAGGAAGCGGGATCGCCGGCACCTCCCTGCACAGTCACCTCCGAGTTCCACGTGAAGCTCAAACGGCCGACGCCGATGGACGGACCGATCACGATCCGCGCGCACGTCGCCGAGTCCACCGCTGATCGTGCCGTGGTCGAAGCCAGCCTCGAGGCGGAAGGCAAAGTCACCGCCATCTGCCGTGGCACTTTCGTTGCCGTCAAGGAAGGTCATCCCGCCTATCACCGCTGGTGAAAGCGAGGGGCTTCACCCTCATCCCGAAAGGAAAAGGATCCGTGAAAGTCGCGACCTGGAACGTCAACGGAATCAGGGCCCGGCAGGCCCAGTTCGCCGAGTGGGTCACCGCGGAGCGGCCGGACGTGGTCTGTCTTCAGGAGATCAAGGCAAAACCGGATCAGATTCCGGAGAGCTGCGGCCTTCCAGACTACGCCTGCTACTGGCATGGCGCCGGAGGATACTCCGGCGTCGGTCTGCACATTCGGACCGCCGGGTTCTCCGAGCCCGCCGTTCTGAGTCACCCGCCGTTCGATCTCGAGACGCGGATCGTACAGGCGGATATCGGCGAGCTGACCATCGCCTCGATCTATGTCCCGAATGGAGGAAAGGACTACGCGGCGAAAGTCGCGTTTCTCAGCGAGCTCGCCGCGTACGCCGCTGCCGCGCACGCGAGGGGGCGCCAGCTCATCCTCTGCGGGGACATGAATGTCGCGATCACCGACCGTGACGTGCATCCTAAAGAGCGAAAGCCAGTCATCGGTCAGCTCCCCGAGGAACGGGATCTGATGAAGCAGATTCTCGACACCGGCCTCGTCGACCTGGGCCGGGCAATGGATCCGGACAACGACGAGCTTTTCACCTGGTGGGCGCCATGGCGGAATATGAAGCAGAGGAACATCGGCTGGCGGCTCGACTACATGCTCGTCTCCGAAACGCTGGCCTGCCGCGCCATCTCATGCCGCGTGCAGAGGGAAGTCGGCACCAGCGACCATGGACCGGTCGTGGCGGAATTCAGATCCGAATGATCGAGCGCCTCAATCCGCCAATCCCGCGAGCGCCAGCGCCTGGAGAATCAGTCGCCTGGTTCCGCGGTAAATCGGCTCGATCTCGCAATTCTCGGTCCGTGCATGCGCGTCGCTGCAGGGAGCGACGCCCGTGGAAATCGCCGAGATTCCCTTTCGCAGCGCCGCGCTGGAGTGGTTCGACGCGGTCGGCGTGATCGACGGATTCTCGAAGCCCATGGCGCGAAATACGGCTTCCGTCGTTTTCACGATCTGCGAGGAGCGGTGGCCTGCGATCTGCGCCGCGGAAGCAGTGGAAATGACCTCGGTCCGAAGCGTCACTCCAGCACGACGCGCCTCCTCCTCGAGGATCCGCTGGATCTCCCTCTCCAGCCGCACAATCACCGCGTTGTCGGTCGATCGGAGGTCGACTGAAAACCACGCGTTTGCCGCTTTCGCATTGACGACGTCCGCTCCGCCGAGCATTCCGATGTTCAGGTTGCTCGGCGGCGAAGTCGGAACCTTCAGCTCGTAGATGCGCGCGATCGCTCTTGCCGCCGGCAGAGCGGCGGAGTAAGGGGGAGTCCTGGACCGCGTATGCCCCCCCGGACCGATGAAATGATGGCGGTACCAGTTCGTCCCGATGCCCCCATAAGTGAATCCGGACCATCCGCCGTCGAGCGCGATGAAGTGATCGATCTCGTTCCCTCTCGTCTCCAGCAGATGATCGATCCCCCGGAAGTTCGTCTCCTCCTCGACCGTGAACGTCAGCCACAGATCGCCCGCAGTGCGGATTCCGGCAGCATCCAGCGCGCGAAGAAGCGCGAGCATGGCCTCGATGTTCCGCGTCGAATCGCCTACTCCCGGGGCGTGGAGCCGTCCATTCTCGATCCTGCTCACGATCTCGAGACCAGGCTGGAAGACCGTATCGAGATGGGTGTCGATGACTATGGTCGGGCCGGAGCCAGTCCCTTTTCGAGTCGCGATCAGGTTCCCGACGTCATCCCGCGACACGCTGACGGATGAGGACTGCCGGAGGATGGCTTCGACGGCGGCTGCCCGCTCTCCCTCGTGTCCCGACGGGGCGTTGATCTCGGTGAGCCTCCGCCATTCCGCGAGAATCTCGTCGCGCTGGGCGTCGACGTGCGCGAAGGCAGCTCGAACGGCCGCCGAGTCCCTGAGTTCGGTCACGCGGGCCAGTTCCTCCGCCGAGGGAGGAGGTGCGGGCTCCGGCACGGGGGGGCGGGTGGCGCAGGCAGCGGAGAGAAGCAGAATCAACAGTACGAGCCGGCAAACATTCATTGGATGACCTCGGGTGCGAATCGCGGCAGAATAGTACGCCATGTCGCCGAGCGCTCTTTTCGAGATGGATCCCGCAGGCCGGTTCTCTTCCCGGGCTGATGATTACGCGCGCTTCCGCCCCGACTATCCCGAGGCGGCCATCGAAGCGATCCTGAATCTGGCAGACTCACCCGCTCCGACGGTTGCCGACGTCGGCGCCGGAACGGGCATCTCGTCGAGAATGCTCGCGGCCCGTGGTGCGCGTGTGCTCGCGGTCGAGCCAAATCGCGAGATGCGGGCGCGGCTCGGTCCCGAAGTCGAAGCGGTCGATGCGGAGGCCGAATCGCTTCCCTTCGCGGACGGCTCGATCGATCTGGTCACCGCATTTCAGGCATTTCACTGGTTTCACCCGGAGCGGAGTCTCGGGGAGTTTCACCGCGTGCTCCGCCCCGGCGGATTCCTTGCGCTGGTGTGGAACGAACGGGATGACTCCGACTCCTTCACGGCGTCGTTCGGAGAAGCGGTTCGTCTCGCTTCCAATGATCACCCCGCGGAGAACCGCCTCTCGAGCGTGGCTCCGTTTCTCGCCTCCGATCTCTTCGTCGAAACGCGAGAGATCGTCTTCCCTCACCTGCAGGCGCTTGAGATGGAAGGGCTGATCGGCCGCATGCGCAGCACCTCGTATCTTCCTCAGGAGGGAGAGGCGTGGGACCGGCTGGTGGAGTCGGTTCGCGCGGCCTGGGAGAGACACCGGGACGCGGAGGGAAAAGTCGCCCTGGTGTATCGGACGATCGTGTTCGCAGGGAAGAGCGGCTAATGGAGAATGTTGAATTTTGAATGTTGAAAGAGAAGCCGCCGGCGGTGCAAAGCGTCGTCATCGGAGGCCGCACGCCCCAGCAGGGAACGGGTCGTTCAGAGGCCGCACGGGAGACCGGAGTTGGGGAGAGACTGGTCTCGCGGCCGAAGATCTCAGCCGCGAGGATCGCTGTCGGGTTCTCATGCACGTCCAGACGCGTTCGTAGGATGCGATTGCACCGGCATAAGAACCCGATGACGGCCTTCGCATTCTGAGATTCTTCGGCCGCGAGACCAATCGTCTCTCAACCTCGTCCTCCCGTGCGGCCTCTGAATGACCCCCGCCCTTCCCGCTGACCGGCGGGCCCGGTGTCATTAGAAGGCCGCCCGCGCACTGGTTCACTTTCAACATTCTGCGTTCATCGTTCAGCTTTTGACCCTCTCTCAATTCACGCTCGCGCTCCCGCGGACGATCTCGACTTTCTGAACGCTCTGGAATCCGCGCGGAAGCTTGAGCCCTCTCTGGGCGCGCTTGCCGACGTAATCGGCGAGATCGGCGGCGCGGAGAATCGTGTAGCGCTTCCCGGCGTGAACGACGAGCTCGTCGTCGCCGTTCAGAACGGCCGCGGCGATCAACAGATCCTTCGCCTGCGGCCGGACGGTGACGATCTTCACTCCCTTTCCCCGGCTCATCTGAGGGAGCTCCGAGACCGGGAAGACGAGGAGGCGCCCTTCGCTCGTCACCGCGGCGACGAAGTCCTTCTGATGATCGCGAACGCGCCACGGCGCGAGAGCTTTTGCTCCCTTCGCCACGTTCAGAATCGTCTTCCCCCCCCGCTTCTGGGCCATCATCTCCTCGAATGGGACCACGAACCCGTAGCCGTAGCTGGTCGCGACCAGGTACTGCTCGTCAGGAGACCCCATGATCACACCCGCGAAACTGGCGCCGGCCTGGGTCTGCAGCGAGGAGCTGAGCGGTTCGCCATGTCCCTTCGCGGAGGGAAGCGTGTGCGCCTGAAGCGCGTAGCTCCTCCCGGTCGAGTCGAGGAAGACGGCCAGCTGATTGCTGCGGCCGCGAGCCGCGGTCAGGAACGAGTCGCCGGCGCGATAACCGAGTCCCGACGGATCGATCTCGTGGCCGCGAGCTGCCCGGACCCACCCCATCTCCGAGAGGATCACGGTGACCGGCTCCGAGGGAACGAGCGCGGTCGGATCGATGGCGCGGGCGGCCTCGCGCTCCACGATCGGCGAGCGCCGTGAGTCACCGAAGGCCTCGGCGTCGGCTTCCAGCTCCCTCCGCACCTCCCCCCGCAGCTTCGCGCGCGATCCCAGAATCTTCGACAGCCTGGACCGCTCCTCGGCGAGCTCCGCCTGCTCGCCGCGAATCTTCATCTCCTCGAGCTTCGAGAGATAGCGCAGCCGAAGATTCAGGATCTCGTCGGCCTGGACCTCGCTGAGGCCGAACCGCTTCATCAGGACCGGCTTCGGCTCGTCCTCCTTCCGGATGATGCGGATCACTTCATCGAGATTGAGGAACGCGGTGAGGAACCCTTCGAGAACGTGCAGCCGGCGGTCGACCTGCGCGAGGCGGTGCTCGAATCGCAGCCGGACCGTCGCAACGCGGAACTCCAGCCACTCCAGCAGAATCTCCTTCAGCGCGTACTGCCGCGGCCGTCCGTCGAGGCCGATCATGGTCAGATTGACCCGGTAGCTGCGCTCGAGATCCGTCGTGGCAAAGAGGTGCGCCATCAGCTCGTCCGCGTTGATCCGGACCGACTTCGGGACGATCACCAGCCGCGTGGGGCTTTCATGGTCGGACTCGTCGCGCAGATCCTCGACCATCGGAAGCTTCTTCGCCTGCATCTGCTGCGCGATCTGCTGCAGAACCTTGCTGCCCGAGACCTGGTAAGGAAGAGCGGTGATCACGATGTCGCCCTCCTCCCGTTCCCACCGCGCCCGCATCCGAACCGATCCCTGTCCCGATTTGTAGATCTCCCGGATCTCGGCCCTGGGCGTGATGATCTCGGCGTCGGTCGGATAATCGGGCCCCGGAACGTGCTTACCGATCGTCGCGATCGAGGCGTCCGGATCTTCGAGCAGCTCGATCGCGGCTCCGACGATCTCGCGCAGATTGTGAGGCGGTACGTCGGTCGCCATGCCGACCGCAATCCCGGAGGCCCCGTTGAGGAGGACGTGAGGAAGCCGCGCCGGGAGCAGCTTCGGCTCCTGAAGAGTTCCATCGAAGTTCGGGCCCCAATCGACCGTCCCCTGATCCAGCTCGCTCAGCAGCACCTCGGCGAAGCGTGTCAGCTTCGCCTCCGTGTAGCGCATGGCCGCGAACGATTTCGGATCGTCCGGCGACCCCCAGTTCCCCTGCCCTTCGATCAATGGATAGCGAAGGGAGAAGGACTGAGCCATCAGCACCATGGCCTCGTAACACGCCGAGTCGCCGTGCGGGTGATACTTGCCGATGACGTCTCCCACGGTGCGCGCCGACTTCTTGAACTTTGCCGCCGCCGAGAGACCCAGCTCCGACATCGCGTAGATGATGCGCCGCTGCACCGGCTTCAGCCCGTCCGCGAGATGCGGCAACGCGCGGTCGAGAATGACGTACATCGAATAGTCGAGATACGCCTTCTCCGCGAACCGCGCGACCGGGACGTTCTCGATGTCCGTCATCGGAATGCGGGCCGCCGGCTCCCCCATCAACCGTAACTGGGCAGAATCGGACGTTTTTTTCTTAGATTTCTTATTCATGGGAGAAGAGTGCT
>DATLEY010000041.1:0-10916 GCA_035525215.1 Thermoanaerobaculia bacterium
CTTCTAATGACACCGCGGGGAGGGCGGGCCCCCTTCTCCCCGTCCGGATCGCGATCCGAATGAAATCGCATTCGGGGAGAAGGGTCGGGGATGAGGGGCAACGATGTGCCGCCCGCCTTCGCGGGCTTCCTTCCCGTGAACGTGAACGTGCCCGTGAACGGTTTTTGACTCACCCACCCGCGATTAAGGCAGGGTCATCTCCGCTCCACCGGCGCTCGCGACGTTCCCCCACTCTGAATGACCCCCACCCGCCGTCACGCCGACCTGTCATCTCCGCTCCACCCTCGATCACGACGTTCCCCCACTCTGAACGACTCACCTCCGCTGACGTCGCTCAACTGGGAACTCGGAACTGGCAACTGGCAACTGGCAACTGGCAACTCCACTACACTGCGCTCATGCCGGAGATCGCTCGCACCCTCATCATCATCGGGGTCGTCATGGTCGTCGGAGGGTTGATTCTTCTGGCGGCGTCGCGCCTCGGCCTTGGCCGCCTGCCTGGCGATTTCGTGATCCGGAGAGGCAACTTCACCTGCATGGTCCCACTCGCCACGTCCGTGATTCTTTCGATCCTTCTGACTCTGGCGCTCTGGATGCTCAGGCGGAAGTAAACAGCCAGAATCGCCATTCGCTCATCACTCGGAGCTGAGAGGTGTTTTTCGATGGGAACTCATCACAAAGGACCGGCCGCGGAGATGCTCGCTCTCGACGCGTTCATCAAACTACGGCGCTCCGCCGACTCGATCTCGAGGCGAGTCAATGCGCATCTGGCGGGCCCGCGGCTCACGGAGAGCCAGTTCGGCGTCCTCGAGGCGCTCCACCATCTCGGCCCGCTCTCTCAGACCATCCTCGCCAAAAAGATTCTTCGGAGTACCGGGAATCTGACGCTGGTCATCGACAATCTGGAAAAGAGAGGACTGGTCAGCCGCACCCGGGAAGAGGCGGACCGCCGGTACGTGACGATCGCGCTCACCGAGTCCGGCGAGCGAATGATCCGCAGCCTGTTTCCGGCGCATGTGAAGCGGATCGTCTCTCAGCTCGCCGCCCTTTCCACCGAGGAGCAGCTCGAGCTCGCCCGACTCTGCAAACGTCTTGGCCTCGGTCCGGAAATCAGCTCCTAACCTGCGGACACGCAGAGGGTTAGCCGGCCCTCGTTCCGGCATAACGCGTGCACCCTTCACCTTCCTCGGACCGGAAAATCTCATCGGTACGGAAAGCCAGGCGGACTCTGCCGTATGCACGTCATCAGAACAGGACTCGATCTCGACGAGAACATTCAGACGTTTTACGCCCACTCGATCGACATCGTGAAGAAAGCGGAAATCCCATTTCTCGTCGGCGGCGCTTATGCCGTCGAACGGTATACCGGATTGATCCGGCCGACGAACGACTTCGATATCTTCGTCCTGGGGGAGCACGTCGAACCGGCTCTCGCTGCTTTCGAGAAAGCGGGTTATCGGTCGGAGCTCACATTTCCTCATTGGCTCGGGAAAGCTCACTTCGGAGATAAGTTCGTCGACGTCATCTACAGCTCGGGGAACGGGGTGGCGCCGGTGGACGGGATCTGGTTCGAGAAAGCGCGGACGGCGATCGTGTTCGGACGCGAGGTGGGCATCGTGCCGCCCGAGGAATCGATCTGGTCGAAGGCGTTCATCATGGAGCGTGAGCGTTACGACGGCGCCGACGTGGCTCACCTGATCGAAGCCTGCGGCAAGGATCTGGACTGGCACCGGCTGGTCCGCCGGTTCGGCACACACTGGCGAGTTCTCTTCGCGCACCTCATCCTCAATGGCTACATTTATCCGAGCCGTCAGGACATCGTCCCGGCATGGGTGATGCGTACCATGTCGGACAGGCTTGCCGCGGATATCAACGACGACCCGCTGCCCCTCGAGCTCTGCCGGGGGCCGGTGCTCTCGCGAGCTCAGTACCTCAGCGATGTGGAGGCGGGAGCGATGATCGATGCCCGGATGCTTCCGTTCGGGCGCATGACCGCCGAGGAGATCGAACACTGGACCGACGCGATCGAACAGGAGAAGTGAGTTGAGGGATCGAACCGTTCTACGCCTCGCCGCCGTGGGCGACATTCACTGCGGAAGAAGCTCGCAGGGAGAACTGCGCGAGCTCTTTCAGCAGGCCGCGAGAATGTCCGACGTGATTCTTCTCGCCGGTGACCTCACGAACTACGGGACTCCCGAGGAGATCGAGGTTCTGCTGGAGGAGATGGAACCGGCGAAGGGCAGCCGCATTCTCGCGGTCCTAGGAAATCACGACTTCGAGACAGGACATCAGGACACGGTCCATCAGATGCTCGAAGGAGCCGGCGTCACGGTCCTCGATGGCGAAGCCGTCGAGATCGAGGGGGTCGGCTTCGCGGGAGCCAAGGGATTCGTTGGAGGATTCGGGAGGCGTGAGCTCACCGCCTGGGGAGAAGCGAGTCTCAAGGCTCTCGTTCAGGAGACGATCCAGGAAGCGCTGAAGCTCGAGTCCGCGCTGTCACGTCTGCGCACGGAACAGCGTGTGGTGCTGCTCCATTACTCTCCGATTCAGGCGACCATCCAGGGAGAGCCGCTCGAGATTGCGCCTTTCCTCGGGTCGAGCCGGCTGGAAGACCCGATCGATCGATACCGCGCCTCAGTCGTCTTTCATGGTCACGCCCATCATGGCAGCCCGGAGGGACGCACCAAGGGCGACATCCCCGTCTTCAACGTCGCCATGCCGATCATGAAGAGACTGAATCCCGATGGGCCCTTCTTCAGGCTCCACGAGATTCGGACCGGCGCGCCCGCTGCCGAAGAGCTGCGAACCGGCGTCGGAGTCCAGGCGTCGTAAGGGAGTCTCTACACCAGACGCCAAGAGGGTTATATTCGTCCTGTCTTGCCACGACGAAAGGCATCACCCCCAACCGATCCGCTGAGCAACGAAACCCTGCTTCGAGCTCCGATCGGAATCTGCCACGTCGAGCCCGACGGCGCGCTCTCTTTTGCGAACGCCGCTCTCGCGCTCCTCCTCGGGTACGGCTCGATCGAGCAACTGATCGCGGAACGCGATTCCAGAACGCTTTTTCACGAGGTTTCGCCCGCGCACAGCGTCGAGGCGCTCGCCGCCGGACGGATCTCATTCCAGAACGCCGAGGCCTTTCTTCGGATGCGCGATGGCGGATCGCGCCTGGTTCACATCGACGGAACGATGCTCGGCGATTCCAGTGCCGCGCGCTGGGCGCTCTACGTGACCGATGCAGGTCGGGAGAAGGAGCGCGAGGTGGAGCTCGCGCGCGCGCTCGCCGAGCTCGAGAACACCATGCAGACGATTCCGGACATCCTGTATACGCTGGATGTCGAGGCCCGGCTGGTCCGATGGAATCGAAAACTCGAGACCGCGACGGGATTTTCCGCCGCCGAGCTGCAGCATCGCCAGGGCTTCGAGCTCTTCCGCGAGGAGGAAAAGCCGGTCTTCGCCAAAGCGATCATGACCGCCTTCGCCAGCGGCTATGCCGAGTTCGAGACCTTTCTTCTGGCTCGGGACGGAAACACCATCCCATATCAATGGACGGCCGTCCCGCTCGAGGATGCCCAGGGAAAAGTGGTGGGTCTGGCAGGCGCGGGGCGCGACGTCACCGAGTGGAGGCGAAACGAGGAAGCTCGCGCCCGCCTCGAGGAGACCATCCGGAACCGCGCCCGCGAATGGCAACTCACCTTCGATGCGATCACCTCGCCGATCCTCCTCGCGAACTCCGCCGGAAAGATCGTCAGACTGAACCGCAGTGCCAAGGACCTCTTCGGCGACGTCGCCTTCTCCGACGTCGCAGGCCACATGCTCCAGGAGTTTGCCGACCATGAGCCGTGGGCGACGATGCTTCGCCTGGTCACGGGAAAGGAGGAAGAGACCACGGCTGAAGCGTACGACGCTTTTACGGGCCGGACCTGGTCGCTCGCCATCTCCCAGGCGCTGCTTTCGACCGCCCCGAACGCCCCTGCGTCCGATCTCTCCATCATTTTCGCCCGCGACATCACCCGGCTTCTCGAGCTCCAGGAAACCGCGCGCAGGAACGAGGTGATGTCGACCGTCGGGCAGCTCATCGTCGGAGTCGCCCATGAAGTCCGCAACCCGATCTTCGGAATCTCGGCCACCCTCGATGCGTTCGAGGCCAGCTTCGCCGTCGACGATGACGCCCGGCAGTTCCTCGAGGTTCTTCGAGGAGAGATCGGCCGGCTGAGCGATCTGATGCAGGAGCTCCTCGATTACGGCAAGCCGGCCTCCCTCGAATTTCACGAGGGGAGCCTCTCGGAAGTCGTCGAGCAGGCGGTCCGCGTATGCGCGAAGACGGGAGAGCGGAATCGAATCGAAATCGTCAATCGCGTGCCGCGGGATCTCCCTCCCGTCCCGATGGACCGTCGCAAGCTTCTGCAGGTCTTTCAGAACCTGATCGATAACGCCATTCAGTTCTCGAAACCTGAAGGAGGAGTCGAAGTGCACGCGGCCACCATCGAGAGATCGGGAGCGGACTGGGTCGCGGTCAGCGTCGCCGACTCGGGGCCGGGATTTCCAGAGGGCGATCTGCCCCGGATCTTCGAGCCCTTTTTCACGAAGCGTCGAGGCGGAACGGGCTTGGGTCTCTCGATCGTCCAGCGGATCGTCGATGAGCATGGAGGACGGATCGAGGCGACCAACCGCGCCGAGGGGGGCGCGCTGATGACGGTCTTCCTCCCCCGGGAGCGCTGAACCCGGCTTCCCGCTCCTCTTCCCCACCGGCAGAGGGCAGAGTAGAGTCGTCGCGTGTCCAAGACTCGGATTCTCCTCGTGGACGACGAGCCGGGCGTCCGCTTCGGCATCCAGCGGTTCCTGCAGACCCAGAACTTCGAGGTCGAGGCGGTCGACAGCTGCGAGCGGGCTCAGGGGGCCTTCGCGCTCAATCGCCCCGATATCGTGATCATCGATTACATGCTTCCCGACGGGAACGCACTGCAGATCATGCCCTGGTTCAAGGCGACCGACTCTTCCGTTCCCATCCTTCTTCTGACCGGCCACGCCACGATCGACCTCGCGGTGAGGGCCATCAAGGAAGGCGCGGATCAGTTCCTGACCAAACCGGTGGAGCTGCCGGCTCTGATGGTTCTGATCGAGCGGATTCTCGAGAACGAGCGGAACCGCAAGAATCGAATCGTGGGTGAATCGCGGGAAGCCCGCGAGGCGCTCAACCCCTTTCTCGGCGTCAGCGCGACCATCCGCGATTTCGAGCAGGAGGTGCGCAAGGTTCTCAATAGTGACAGCCCGGTCCTTCTTCATGGAGAGACGGGAACGGGAAAAGGCGTTCTGGCCAAATGGCTTCATCAGAACGGACCCCGCTCGGGCGAGGCCTTCGTCGATCTGAACTGCGCGGGGCTCACCCGGGAGTTTCTGGAGACGGAACTGTTCGGGCACGAGAAGGGAGCCTTCACCGGCGCCGTGCAGATGAAGCGGGGTCTGCTCGAAGTGGCCCACAAGGGGACCGCTTTTCTCGACGAGATCGGCGACGTCGACCTGCAGATTCAACCCAAGCTGCTGAAGGTCCTCGAGGAGAAACGATTTCGCCGCGTGGGAGACGTCAAGGACAAGGTCGTCGACATCCGCCTCATCGCCGCCACCCATCACGACCTTTCGCAGGCAGCCGCGGACGGGCGGTTCCGCAGTGATCTCTATTTCCGGATCAACACGATCCCGCTGACCATCCCATCGCTGCGGAGCCGGCCCGAGGACATCCCACTTCTCGCCGAGTATTTTCTCCGCCTTCACGCTCCCGGAAAGCCCGAGATTCGCTTCTCGAACGACGCCGTTCGCGCGCTGCGCAACTATTCGTGGCCGGGCAACATCCGCGAGCTCCGGAATGTGATCGAGCGCGCCGTCCTCCTTGCCGACGCTCCCCTCCTCGATGTCGACCTCCTCAGATTCGAGTCCACGGTCGCGACGACCCGGGCCGGCATCGATACGAACCTTACGCTCGAGGACGTGGAGAAGCTTCACATCGAGCGCGTTCTGCAGGAGGAGCACGGGAAGGTCGAGCCCGCCGCCCGCCGCCTCGGCATCCCTCGCAGCTCCCTCTATCAGAAGATCAAGCGGTACGGGATCAAGTCGTCCAGATTTTAGAATCCCGGTCCGAAACCCAGAATCATTCGACGCGCTCCAGATCGGGACACCAGAGCTAAACGACGAAGCTATTGAGACTTGGCTGTAATGGCGTCCCGGCCATCTCGTGGCACCCCCGTTGCGCTGACAGGAAGTGAATGTCCTCAGTACTCGCAAATACGCCCGCCCCCCTCCGCATGCTGGTCGTCGACGATGAAAAGTCGATCACCTTCGCCATCAAGAATTACTTCGTCCGCCACGGATACGGTGTGGACTGCGCTCAGGAGCTCGAGGAAGCCGAAGCTCTCATGACCCACCTTTCGTACGATGTCGTGATCGCGGACCTGAGGCTCACCGGAATTCATGGATCCGAAGGTCTCGAGATCGTACGGACCGTCCGGGAGCGTCACCCCAACACCAAGGTCATTCTGCTGACCGCGTACAGCACTCCCGAGATCGAAGCCGCGGCAAATCGCTACGGCGTCCATTCCTTCCTTCAAAAACCGAAGCCGCTGGCCGAGCTGGCCCAGGTCGTCTTCAGCGTGGTGCCGGCGCGGTGAACGGACACAGCGAACTTCTCGACGTCGTGCTTGCGCCGGGCGGTATCCGCTGCGTGCTTCAGCCGATCTTCGACATGGGTGATGGGCAGCGTCGCATGGCCGCGGTGGAATGCCTCTCGCGCGGCCCACGCGGTACGAATCTCGAGAGGCCCAACATCCTCTTCGAGTACGTCAGGCTGAAGAAAGAAGAGGCGACCGTCGATCGTGCCTGCTCCGTGGCCGGCTTGACGGCCGCCGCCACCCTCCCCTCCGATCTGAACATCGACATCAACATCCACGCCTCGACCATGAGCCGCGATCAGAACTTCGCCGAGTTCCTGCAGGGAGCCGCGGAGGCCTGCGGGATCGAGCCGTCGCGGGTGGTCGTCGAGATCGTCGAGCACTCTCCATACTGGGACGGCCCGAGCTTCGCTCACACGCTCGCGGAGCTTCGCCGTGCCGGGATGGCCATCGCCCTCGACGACGTCGGGATCGGACTCTCCAACTACAAGATGATGATCGACGCCCGGCCTGATTATCTGAAGATCGATCGCTACCTGGTCGACGGCTGCAGCCGCGACGCCTACCGCCGCGCGATCCTCGCTTCGATTCAGAGCTTCGGCAGCTCGGTCGGCGCGCAGATCGTCGCCGAGGGAGTCGAGGAGCCCGAGGACCTCCGGACCCTGCTCGGGATGGGGATTCACCTCATCCAGGGGTTTCTTCTCTCGCGTGGCCGGACCGCCGCCGAGCTCACGGAGAGCGGACTCTTCATCCCCGAGATCCACCCGTTCCGCCCCTCGCCCAGCCTGGCGCTCTGCTGATTCCTCGTCGTTCCCCCGCACCCGCGGAATATACTTTGCAATACAAAGTGCTTGTGACAAGATTCGTCTTCCGGGCTGAAACTCCCGGCCTGTCCACGCCGTATCACTTACTGCAATGTCGGAAATCGCGATCGAAGTCACGAACCTCAGGAAGGTGTACCGTTCCCGGTTGAGCCGTCGCAGCGTCACGGCTCTCGAGGGAATCGACCTCCAGGTGTTCCGGGGGGAGGTGTTCGGTCTACTCGGACCGAACGGCGCCGGAAAAACGACCACGGTCAAGATCCTCCTCGACCTCACCCGTCCCACGACCGGCTCGGCCGCCATCCTCGGAACTTCCGTTCGAAACCCTGCCAGCCGGCGAAAGGTCGGCTACCTGCCGGAAGGACATCGTTTTCCCGGATATCTGACCGCGCGGGAGACATTGTCGATCTTCGGGCGGATGTCGGGGATGAATGAAACGACGCTGAAGGCCCGAATTCCGGAGTTGCTCGAGCGCGTGAAGCTCGCTTCCTGGTCCGACGTTCGCGTCAAGAAGTTTTCAAAAGGAATGACGCAGCGGCTCGGGCTCGCCTCGGCCTTGATTCACGATCCGGAAGTTCTCCTCCTGGACGAGCCGACCGACGGAGTCGATCCGGTCGGTCGCCGGGAGATCCGCGATCTCCTGAAGGATGAAGCGAAGAGGGGTAAGTCGATCTTTCTCAACTCGCATCTGCTCTCCGAGATCGAGCTCACCTGCGACCGCGTGGCCATGCTCCGCAAAGGCAAGGTGGCGGCGCTTGGCCGGATCGACGAGCTGACTCGCCGGGAGCCTCGATACCGCCTGGTCGCCTCGTCGATGGACGAATCACTCACGAACGCTTACACGGAGCTGGGCGCGGTCGTGGAAAGGCAGAACGGACATCTTCTGCTGACCGTGCGCGACGTCGAGCATCTCAATGCCCTGATCGACCGGACCCGGCTGAACGGCGTTCAACTCCACGAGGTCGCGCCGGTGCGCTCGACCCTCGAAGACGTCTTCGTCGATCTGATCCGGACGGATGATCCTGGAGCCAACGTCCAGACCGGAGGCCGGCAGTGAGAGTTCTCCTGGTCCACATCGAAGAAGTGTTTCGCGAGGCCGCGGCCCGCTGGACACTGATCGGCTACTTCCTGCTCTCCTCGATTTTCATCCTGATCTTCGGGCTGGCGGTGAATCTCGACATCGTCGATGGCGCCCTCGCCGGCGCGAAGCTCTTCGGCAACGAGGTCGACATGGGAGGTCAGCGCGTCGACCTCGACAAGCTCGTCCTCGGGTTCGAGTCCAGCTTCGCGGCCTTCCTCTATCTCATCGGAACGTTTCTGGCGATTTTCGCTACGGCGCATCTCGTCCCTCGCCTGCAGGACAAGGGGACCATCGATCTCTATCTGTCCCGGCCGACCGGTCGCGTCCGGCTTCTTCTGGCGCGATACGTCGCAGGGCTGGTCCTCGCCGCGACGAACATCGTCTACCTCCTCGGCACCATCTGGCTGATCGTGATCTGGAAGACGGGAATCGTGCACCCACGATTCCTCCTCGCCGGAGTCGTGATCATGCTGGTCATCGCCACCCTGCTGGCATTCGCCTTCCTGATCGGGACCGTGACTTCGTCCACTGCTGTCTCGATCATGGGCTCGTATGGTCTTTTCTTCTTCTCCGCCATGCTCGTCAGCCACGAACAGATCGAAGCGGTGGTGGACAAGCTGTGGAAAGCGCGCGTGATTCACGGCCTGTACGTCGCTCTGCCGAAGACCGCGGAGCTGGGTCGCGCGACGATCGCCCTCGTGTCGGGCGGTGAAGCTCCGGTGCAGGTTACCGGAACCGTGACCGCTTCCCCCTTCATCTCTACCGCCCTGTTCGGTCTCGCCTGCCTGGCGCTGGCCGGCTTCGTCTTTCACCGAAAGGAGTTTTGACATGACGTATCGCTCGAGTCTCCGTTTCCTCTCTCTCCTCACACTTCTTCTGGTCCCCGCCGCCGCCATGGCCGGCGACGACGGCCTCTCCCTCGTGCCTGTCGACGCCGCGGCCGTCGGAGTCGCGCATATCGATCAGGTCCGCTCGGGCGCTCTCGCGGCAAAGCTGTTCGCGCAGACGGATCGAATGACCATCGACGGCGAAGGAGCCAGGCTCCTGGCGCAGATCGGCCTCGATCCGACTCGTGACATCGACACGGTCACCTTCGCGCTCGCTCCGAAAAAGGGCGCCATGCAGGGCGGAAACCCGCTGGTCATTCTCGAAGGTCGGTTCGATCAGGCCAAAATGATCGCGCTGATCGAGGAGCATGGAGCGGTCAAGCGCAACAGCGGCAACAGGGCTTACTACGTCGCTCCTGAGAAGGTCGAGGCCGATCATGAGGGCGCGGTCGCCTTCCTGTCGGGGAATCGGATCGTAGCCGGGAGTGAGGAGGCCGTCATCGAGGCTCTCGCAAACGCAGAAAAGGGCGGCAGCGCATTTCGCGTCGCCGGCGCCCTCTCCGCCGATCTCCCGCACATCGATGCGGGCGCCTCGGCATGGGCTCTGGTCGACGTCCCGCGCGCCGCGCGTCTCAGCGGCAACGATCCCTGGAGCGGCACGCAGGACCATCCTGGTCAGATGCTGATGACCTCGATGAAAAAGGTCTCCGCGTTCGGCCTCTGGACCACCGAGTCAGGCGAGAAGCTCTACTTCGGCGCGACCGCTCTCTCCAGCGATCCGGAAACCCGTCAGCTCCTGGAGGACGCGACCCGAGGAGTTCTGGCGGCATGGCGTCTCGCGGCGCAGGAGAGTGAGCCCGAGCTCGTCAACGTGATCCGCCAGTTCAATGTGAAGCAGACTTCCCTCGGCGTCACCATCTCCGGCACGGTCACCAGCGACATGTTCCAGAATTTCGCGAAAAAATCCTCGAAGATGTAAGACTCGATCATCGATTCACGAAACGGGATCCCTCGGGGTCCCGTTTGTTTGGACGCGGAGGGGCACGCGCACGCTCATTCCCAGGGGTCCCGCGGGAAGACGGTGTCATTCAGAGGCCGCACGGGGGACCCGAGTAGCGGGACGACTGGCCTCGCGGCCGAAGAATCTCAGCCGCGATGATCTGTCGGGTTCTCATACACGTCCATCATATCTGACGCCCGCCTTCGCGGGCTTCCTTCCCGTGAACGTGAACGTGCCCGTGCCCGTGAACGGTTTTTGACTCACCCGCTCGCGATTCAGTCCGGGTCATCTCCCCTCCATCGGCGCTCGCGACGTGCCCCCACTCTGAATGACACCACGCCCTTTCTCACCATTCAAACATTCGACATTCAACATTCTCCGCCGCCCCCACACCCTGTGGAATTCTCCATTCCCTCTCCTCGGCAGCCGTCGATTCTGTTGCGGGGTGAGGGGGCGCGTCGTACACTCGATCGCACCCACACCATCCTGTCGTTGACGGGAAACGGCGACGCGCTCGCGCGCCGC
>DATLEY010000078.1:0-6912 GCA_035525215.1 Thermoanaerobaculia bacterium
AATTCGGAGAGCCGCCCAGCTGAACGATCCGTCCCGCAATCTCGTCAGCATGCTGCTGTTCCTCGGTGGCGTGCTGGAGAAACTCCGCCGCGATCGGATCGGCGTGGATCCCCTGCGCCATGAAGTAATGCCGCTTGTACCTGAGCACGCAGACGATCTCGGTTGCGAGCGCCTCGTTCAGAAGCTTGATGATCGTCTCCCGATCCCCGCGGTAGCTTCCGGTGACCGCACCCTCTTCGATGTGCTGCCGGGCGCGACGGCGGAGCTCCTGGACGTCGGTGAGAAAAGGCTGCTGTGGTTCGGCCATGGTTGAATCCTTTCCTGGGCTGTCCTCGGAAGGTTGCAGCGATTATGCCGCCGCTCTTTCTTCTCCGCAGCCCGGCAAAGTCGGAACCGCGCGACTGGTTCTGTTTTTCAGAGTGGCGGGCGGCGTCCCGCCGCCCAGCCCTTCACACGACAACCGCACGGCATGACCCCCGCAGCCGGTTCAGAGTGGCGGGCGGCGTCTCGCCGCCCAGCCCTTCCCACGACAACAGCACGGCCGTAGGTTCCCCCTAAAGGCGGGGGGCATTCAGAGTAGGGAACGTCGCGAGCGACGGTGGATGACCCGGGTGCGCCATTTGTCACTCCGAGCGTGAGCGAGGAGCCTGGAGGGGCGGGACGCGCCTGACGCGGGAGCGGAGTTCGGCGGGGAGCCTCGAGCCACGCTCCGATTCAATCCACCGCGAATTTCATTTTCTCCGCCGATGCCAGCCTCCGCGTTGACCGTTTCCCGCCGCCCAGGCCCCTCGCTACGCTCGGGGTGACAGCCGCGTCCATCGCGCAAAAGAGTGTGGCGACGCGGCCGAAGAATCTCAGCCGCGATGATCGCTGTCGGATTACTCGATCCGCACCGTCGTCCACGACGTGGTCTCCGCTTTGGTGTCGCGAAGGACCACGAGGAGATCCTGGGAGGCATCGCGCAATGCGACTTCGATCGTGTCGCTGAAGCTCTCGGTGGAGTCATCGGCGTCCCGGCGGAGAACGAGGGGCGTGTCGCTGACCGCCGAGGCGCGTCCCGCGTCGTCGATCGCGCTGAAGAGAAGCTCGAGATCGGCACGATTCTCGTCGCCCCGCTGGAGCCAGGTGATCTGCTCGATAGGGAAGTTGAACCCGACGGTCGCGATCATGTGGCGTCCCTTTTTCAGGCGCGAGAGGACTCTCGCTTCGAGCCGAACGGGACCCCCTGCATCTCCATCGAAGCCGTATCGCGTCTGAATTCGCGCGATTTCCTCGGCTGACAGCTGGACCAGAGCTCTCCTGGAACGGACGGTGACGTCGCGGCCAGGAACTCGCACGCGGATCGACGCTGACTTCCCGGAGGGACGGAATCCGAGCGAGTAATAAGACCGTAGCTCGGTGTCGATATGCGCGAAAGGAAGAACGAAATTATTCGTCGGATGCTGCAGCCTTCCTCCGGTCGCGTCCGCGATACCTCGAACACCCGAGGTGAGCTGGCTGAGCCGCTGATCGATCACAGGGCGGGAGAAATCGGAGCCTCTTTCAATGAGGCTCTCCATTTCAGCGAGACCGCCAGCGATGATCGGATAGACGGACACACCCGCGGCATTGCACAGCGCAACCAGCGATGAGAAACGGCCTGCGTCGGGACCATAGGCGAATGGCCGATCGAAAGCCGCGTCACCTTCCAACCCAAGGTGGTCAGCCGCCAGCCGTTGGTCTCTCGAGGCGTCGGGAAAGTACTGAAGGGGTTGGTTCGTGACCAGCGCGAGAATTTTCCGGCCAGGCATAGGAATCGCGCTGGCGACGAGCTGTGAAAGAACGTCGTGCTGCAGCCGTACCCGATGGCGCGCCATCGGGTACGACAACATATCGCTCTCCATCGTGCGGGAGATCGTGTGTTGCGCCCAGGCCGCGCGATGCTGCACCTTCACTTCCTGGTCCAGCAGCTTCGAGATCAGGACGGCATCGCGACTGGGAGCTGCGAGCGTATGCAGCTCTCTTCCCCGCCGGGAGAAGAGCCCCACCTGGCAGGAACTGCAGTTTTCCAGGAGATCGGTCACGAAGGTCTTGGTCGCATCGATCAGACGGCCTCGGCTCAATGGCTGACCGAAGGCGGTTGCGTCAAAGTAAAGAAGGACTGTCTTTTCACTGATGAGTTGGTCTTCAGGGGAAGTCGCTACGCCCCGGTCGGCGCCTGCGAGCTCCGCGTCCCCGGTGGATTGCTCGTAAAAGTTGGCGATTGGAGTGGGATCGCCGTCGACGATGAGCTCGAAATCATCTCGCGTCAGGCCCGTTACCGGGCGGCCCTTCGAGTCGACCACGACAACGTCGACATTCTCGATGGTCACCTCGATCGCTTCCTGAACCGTCTGAGCCCGTGCCGATGTAGCGAGGATTGCCGCGGCGGTCAGGGCGAGGAAGGTCACACGCGCGTTTCGAGCTCCCATCATGGTTGCCTCCGTAATTCAAGGTAATGCCTGAAGTGGGCGTTTGAGCAGGGCCATTTCGCTGAGCGTAGCCCCTGCGGCCTGGATGCCACTGCGCTCCACAACCTAAATGTTGACGGTACTCTATGTTATCGATTGCCGGCCCAGCCGCGGCCGCCGCGATTCTCCCTTTGGGGAGACAGCGTGTCGCCTCGCACGGACGGGCCGGTATTCATGTAAATAACTGAATCTGCTGTTCGAATGTTTCCTCGCTCCCGTGATGTCCTCCGTCGAACGCGACGATCTTTTCTCGCATTCATCGCCAAAGCCAGAATCCGGCCCGGAGTTGATCCGCCAGATCGCAAGAGGGAGGCGGGCTCACGCCCGCTTGCCGGCTGAAAGCCGGCGCCACGGAAGGCCGCCCGCCACGCAACGAACGGAACGCCTACCCGCGCGCCAGGCGTCGTTGCGCTTCGAGCGTGTAAGGCGAATCGGGATACTCGTTCACGATCCGCTGGTACGCCTCGCGTGCCTGAGCCGGCTGGCCCGCCGCTTCGTAGGCCCTCGCCAGAAGCGAAAGGCCGACATCCGCGGGAAGCGCGAGCTTGCCGCCCGCCAGTTGCTCGTCGAGCTCGCTCGCGACATCCGCCGCTTCCCCCGCGGCCAGTCGAATCTCGTAAAGACTCACCCTCGCCGACTGGGCCAGGATGTGGTCGGGATGATCGTCGATGAACTCTTCCAGCTTCTCACGCGCAGGAGCGATTTCATTCCGGCCAGCTTCGATCCGGGCCAGATAGAGATTCGCGACATCCGCGGCATCCCGGCTGCCGTACTCGCTGGTGACCTCACGGAACATCGGTTCTGCCTTCGCGATCTTCTCCGCCTCGGAGCGGTAGCTTCCTTCAGCGAGCTCAGCCTCGGCCCCTGCGACCGGCGCTTCGATGACCTCGATCGCCTCCGCCAGCTTCTGCTGCGCCACCTTTTCCTGCCGGGCGAAGTAGAGCGCGGCGCCGACCAGGAGCGCGATCAGGACGAGAATACCGATGAGCGAGCCGATCACGATGGGGGCGTTGCGGCGCGCGACCATGTACGCGGTCTCCATCTCCTCGACGAACTTGTCGTGCTTGATCGCTTTGCGCGAAACGCGGTCGGACATGCGGGAAGAACCTCCGGGAAAAAGCGGAATTTAACTCAGCGCGTCCGGACAGACAACCGAAGTCCGCGCCGCCGCCCTCCAACGGCAGGGTTCGCCCGGAGATTCCTGCCGCCACCTCTTTCATGCGGGCGCTGCTTGAGAGATACTGGACAAGGTCGCCCGGACGCGAGATGTGACCGATCGCAATCGGGCCCGACGAGTGGTAGCGGCTTGGCGATCCCATCGCCGCGGGGGGTTGGCGTTGCGAGTGGAACCGCGTTTGCACCTGGCGGCAGTCAGAACGAAGCCGCTCCACGGGAGTCGAACGATGGTCCCCCGCATTCTGCCAACCCTGATTCTTTCCCTGCTCCTGGTCTGCCTCCCGCTCTCCGCGGAGACCGGAACGAATCCGGTCGTCCTCACCTACCACATCGTTCAATCGCCGAGCGACACCTTCTTCTCGATGACCCGGGAAGACTTCCGTCTCCAGATGGACTACCTCCGGGACACCGGATACACGGTGATCAGCCTCGCGGACCTCTATGACTACGTGACCGGAAAGCTCGAGACCATTCCGAAGAACGCGGTCGTCATCACCGTCGACGACGGCTGGAAGTGCACGTACACCGAGATCTACCCCGTACTGAAGGAGATGGGCTTTCCTTTCACGGTCTTCATCTATCCGAACTTCATCGGGAAGAGCGCCTACGCGCTGAGCTGGGATCAGATTGTCGAGATGGCGGCCGACGGCGTCGACATCCAGAGCCACACCAACAGCCACCCGTTTCTGACGAAGCGGGCTCCTTCAGCCCTGAGGGCGGAGCTCCTCGAGAGCAAGGGGATCCTGGAAGAGAAAACCGGCAAGCCGGTGCGCTTTCTCGCGTATCCGTACGGCGATTACAACCAGGCCGTCGTGAAAGCGACCGAGGAAGCGGGCTACGACGCGGGGCTGACGTGCAATTTCGGCGCGGTGTCGCGCGACAGCAATCCCTTCCGGATGAACCGCTTCGTCATCTACCAGAACACTTCGTTCGCCACCTTCCGCAAGCACCTGGGAGTGGGCGATCTCCGTCTCTCCGAGACCACCCCGGCCCGCGGCGGGACGTTCGAGCCTTCGAGCCCGGTCATCTCCGCGCGCATCGCCGACTTCGAGTCGCTCGATCCGGAGTCGGTCCAGCTCTCGATTCTCGGCCTCAACCGGACCCCTTTCTCCTATGACCCCCGCGACGGAACCATCTCCCTCGTGGTCCGTGATCCGCTCCCCGGCGGACGCTACCAGGTCGCCATCTGGGGATTCGACCGCGACACCGGAAAACGGAAGGAAGCCCTCTGGTCCTTCACTCTTCCGACGTCGCGCGCATCGAAATCGGTCCTCGCCGAGAGCGACCCCCCCGCGGGGAAGAACCTTCCCGCCGAAGGCGCTTCCGGCGCCACCGGCGGTTCCAACCGATAGCGCGGATGGATCTTTCGTCGAAGCAGCGCCAGTATCTGCGCGGCCTCGCCCACGACCGCGAGCCGATCGTCAGGCTCGGAAAATCACGAATCACCGAAGAGCTGACCACCGAGGCAAACCGCTCGCTGGCAGCCCATGAGCTCATCAAGGTGCGGATCGAGGTCGAAGGGGCGCGAACGCGCAAGGATCTCGCTGCTCGCCTCGCGGAGAAAACCGCCAGCTCCCTGGTCGGGACGATCGGAAAGGTCGCGATCCTCTATCGCGCCCGCGAAGAGGATCCGAAGATCAGGCTGCCACTGTAGTTGTTAGTTGTTAGTTCCCAGTTCCCAGTTCCCAGTTCCGAGTTCCCAGTGCGTCATCCTGAGCGTGAGCGAAGGATCTGGGGGTGCGGGACGGGAAAGACGCGGTGCTGGTGCACGGTGAGAGAGCTGGGCCCACGCTCGTGCGACCGCCGGTGCCGCCCGCCTTCGCGGGCTCTCAGACTTATTTCCCGGCTGAACGACCCCGGCCTGACGGCCGGGGCTGTCACATCTAGCGCCCCGCCTTCGCGGGGCTCATGAGCGAATCAACGCTCTCGTGTCTATGTCGACTCTGCGTTCTTTCGCGTCCCGCACACCCAGATTCGCTCGCGCTCAGGATGAGGTACTCGGAACTGGGAACTGGCAACTAACCCCTCACCGAACGCTCTTCATCCGTTCCAGAAACGGCTCGGGCTTCTCGAAGCCGGTGAGGCGCACGGGGGCGATTTCTTTCCCCGATGAATCGAGAAAGACGATGGTGGGAACGCCGAGGATTGCGTACTGCTCGGTCAGCCGGCTGGTGCTGGGACCCGGCCGAGTGAGGTCGGCCTTGAGCCGCACGAAGCGGCTCGATTCGGAGACGACGGCGGAATCGGTAAAGGTCCGGGCGTCGAGCTCCTTACAGGGAAGACACCAGTCGGCGTAGAAATCGATGATCACCGGCTTTCCCTGAACGCGCGCCGCGGCGAGCGAAGCTTCGTCGTAGGAGGCCCACTGCACTGCCGGCCCGGTGGCGCGCGGCCAGAGGAAGAAGAGGCTCGCCGCGAAGAGCGTCACTCCGAGCACGGCCCGCAGCGCGAAGGCTCCCTGAGAGCTCCGCCTCATCAGGAGAAGAAAGAGCGCTCCCACCAGGAGGCTGAGGCCGACGCCCCAGTGGTAGACGGTATCGCCGAGAAGAGGGCGCAGAAAATAGAAGGCCATCGCGATGAGAACGAATCCTAACGCCTGTTTGATCTGGACCATCCATGGGCCGGATCGCGGCATGCTGGCCGCTGCGGTCGAGAAAATCCCGAGGAAGAGATAGGGAAGTCCGAGTCCGAGGGCGAGGACGAAGAAGAGAATGAACCCGAAAGCCACGCTCCCCTTCTGGCTGACCAGCGCGATGAGCGAGATGATGAACGGGCCCACGCAGGGCGCCGCGACGATCCCGGCGAGAAGTCCCATGGTCGCGGCGCCGGCCAGCCCGCCGCGCGCGCCCGCCCGGTCCGAGATGAAGTGCGGCACCCGGATCTCGAACGCGCCGAACATCGAGGCAGCGAGAAGGATCATCAGCAGCGCGAAGAAAATCAGGACCGCGGGGAGCTGAAGCCAGGCCCCGAAGAGCATCCCGGAGAGGGCGGAGAAGACGCCCAGCGCGGAATACATCGCGGCGAGCCCGAGGACGTAGCTCGAGGCGAGCGCCACGCGGCGCGACCGGCCGCCGGTCTGGGACGAGAAGAAAGCGATCGTCAGCGGGATGAGCGGGTAGACGCACGGCGTCAGATTGAGCGCGAGCCCGAGGACGAAGACGACCAGCAGGGTGAGGCCGAGTCCGCGATCCTCGAACGTCCTCCCGAGGTCTCCCGAGAAGAGCGAAGGCGACTCCACCTCCGGCGC
>DATLEY010000081.1:0-39478 GCA_035525215.1 Thermoanaerobaculia bacterium
CGAAGGAGCTGATCGCAGTCCTCGACGTCGACTCGGAGGAGCTGTCGGCATTCGACGAGATCGATCGCGCGGGCCTGGAGTCGATCTGCGCGAAGGTCTTCGCACGTAACCAAGTGCTGAGTGCTGAGTCCTGAGTGCTGAGTCCTGAGTGCTGAGTCCTGAGTGCTGAGTCCTGAGTTTCCACGCCGGGAGGAGCGAGGGCGGAGGGAGCCTCGCGGCGAGGAAGGGCCCGAGCTCAGGACTCAGCACTCGTTGGGAGGGATCGGGGTAGACCAGCGAGGGAAAGGAAACCTCGCTGGGAGGGAGCACACTCAGCACTCAGCACTCTTCACTCAGCACTCTTCACTCAGGACTCAGCACTCAGCACTTGGTTACGTGCGAAGACCTTCGCGCAGATCGACTCCAGGCCCGCGCGATCGATCTCGTCGAATGCCGACAGCTCCTCCGAGTCGACGTCGAGGACTGCGATCAGCTCCTTCGATCCATCGAAGACGGGAACGACGATCTCGGAGCGCGAGCGCGAATCGCACGCGATGTGACCCGGAAACTTCGTGACGTCCGGAACGATGATCGTTTCCTTCCGTTGGGCAGCGGTCCCGCAGACGCCCCGGCCGAAAGGAATCTGGAGGCAGCCGACCGTCCCGATGTAGGGTCCGACGATCAGATTGTTCCCCTGAGCGCGGTAGAAGCCGGTCCAGAAAAAGGTCTCGAATCTGCCGGCCAGGACGGAGCTCACCGTGGCCATCCGGGCGATGGTGTCGAGCTCGAATCCCCCTTCGTCATCGAGGATGGCGAGAATCTCGCGCTCGGCTGCTTCGTAATCGTTCTCTTTGCTCATGCGCCGGCATTGTCACGTGATTCGAGGAACAAAAAAAGGACGCCGCGGAGGGCGTCCTTTCATTCATTTGCGGATTCTCGGTTCAGCGCCGGCGGTTTCGGCGTGACGCAACGGCCATGACCAGAGTGAGCCGGCGGAGAAGCACCGCCGTGATTCCAGCTCCAGCCGCTGAGGCGAGAAGGACCACCGCGGTGATCGTGAGCATTTCCATCGTCGTTTCCTTTCGCGGCGGGTTGCCGTGTCTGCCGACTCTTCTATTTTGCAGGGTCGGTGCCACGCACCTGGCGCCCGGAAACGAACAGATTCCAGCTCCTTCGGCGGACTCTCCGTCACCCCGGCGCGGCAGACTGACCCTCGAATGGGACGAAATTCAGAGCCTTGTCGAGCGGTAGAGGCGGTCGTATTCGGCGGCAGATGCGTCCCACGAAAAGTCCTTCCGCATCCCATTCTTCTGAATCCGGCGCCAGAGCCGGCGGTCGCTCCACGCCGTTCTGCTCACCAGAATGGATTGCCAGAGCGCCGCAGAGCTCGCGTGCTCGAAACCGAATCCAGTGGCCACGGAGGCATTCGATCCGTCCCACGGGGTCACGGTGTCGGCCAGGCCCCCCGTCAGCCGGACCAGCGGGACGGTTCCGTAACGAAAGGAATAGAGCTGATTCAATCCGCACGGCTCATAGCGCGAAGGGATCACGATCGCGTCGGAGCCGGCGATGATTCGATGGGCCAGCGGAGTGTCGAAGCGGGTCCAGACTCTCACCTGTCCGGGGAAGGTCTCCTCGTAACCGGCCAGCGCAGATTCCAGCTCGTGCTCGCCGGTCCCGAGAATCACGATCTGAAAGCCTGCCGCAACGATCCGCGGGATCAGGGGAACCAGAAGATCGAAGCCCTTCTGTTCCACGAGACGGGAGATGGCGGCCAGCACCGGCGCGCGCGGAGTCGGAGCGAGGCCTGCTTCCTTTCGCAGCGCGCGCTTGCAGGCAACCTTTCCCTTCAGGTCATCCGCATGAAACGGGCTGGCCAGGTGAGGATCGCTTGCGGGATTCCACTCCTCGACGTCGATCCCATTGAGGATCCCGGTCAGTGAATCTGCGCGTGAGCGAAGGAGCCCATCGAATCCGGCGCCGAACTCCGGCGTCTGGATCTCGAGCGCGTAGGTGGGAGAGACCGTGGTCACGCGGTCTGCGAAGACGATTCCCCCCTTCATCAGAACCAGGTCGCCGAAGTACTCGAGGGCTGCCGGAGACCAGAAGCGGTCATCGAGGCCCAGAACCGGAAAGCGATCCGCGCCATAACGTCCCTGGTAGTTCAGATTGTGAATCGTGTAGATCGACGAAGTCGCGCGGAACGAATCCGTCCCCCGGAGCGCGGACCGGAGATAGATCGGCAGGAGCGCCGTCTGCCAGTCGTGCGCGTGAACGAGGTCGAAGCTCAATCCGATGCGCTCGGCGACCGTGATCACCGCCCGGCAGAAGAATGTGAAGCGCTCCAGATTGTCATCGACTCCGTCGTCGCGGCCCCAGTACAGACCCGGGCGGTCGAAGAGAGTGTCGTTCTCGATGAAGAGAATCGGCACGTCGCTCCCCGGCATGGTCGCGCGAAGAACCCTGAACTCGCCGGAGATCGTTCCCCATGACAACAATCCCTGGCCGAGATTTTCGAGCGGGATGTCTCGCCTTTCGCAGTAGACGCGCGCTTCACGGTAGAAGGGGGAGAACACCGTGATCTCGTGACCGAGTTTTCGCAGCGCCTGCGGCAACGCCCCGCAGACGTCGCCGAGCCCGCCCGTCTTGGCGAACGGAGCGACTTCGGCTGAGGCGAAGAGAACTCGCATGTTTCGCGGCTGCCGGATCGGTTCAGAAGCTGGGCGAGTACAACGCTCCGTTGAGGAGAAGCGGAAGCGTTCCACTCCAGAATGAACGGAAGTAAGGCTCGCCCGCGAAGGTGATCACCCGACCCTGTCCAGCCTTCTCGACGACGAGCCAGGAGGAGCCGGAGAGCCGTTCAACCGACTCGGGCCATGCGAACCCCGCGAGCAAGGCATTCTCTTTGGGAATCCTGATCACGTTGTCGACCCCGTATGGAACCGGAAGCAGGACGTCGCTTCCGTCGACCAGGACCGGAGGGGAAGACTCCAGCCCGAGAGTCAGAAAGCTGCGCGTGTTCATTTCCGTGCGGAACGCGGCGCCAGGCACGCTGTAATCATGATGACGTTTGACCGCCTCCGCGTCCTCATCACCATCCTTTGGATCGGGTGGAGCCCAGAGTTTGGTCCGCGAGATGGGCGTTTCTTCTCCGCGCAGCGCACGAGCGGCCCTGGCAATCGCGATCAACGTATTTCCCTGTTCGACCCAGCTTTTCAGTTTATCCAGGCCGCTCTTCCCGAGGACTGAGGTGTAGCCGGTTCCGTCGGGGAGAATGATCACGCGGTATTTCGACAGGTCGGCGTTGCGCAGCCGTTCGAGAGAGAGCGACGTGTGAGGAATGCGCGCGTTCTGGTCGAACGTGTGCCAGAGACCGCCATAGGAGGTCGGCGCCGTTCCCGCTCCGCCGACGATGGCGATCTTCGGGTCGCGGACGAAATGAACGCGACGAGACCCGAGGGAGAGTCCACCGCTCCAGCCGGACTCGATCGGCTCGACGGTGACTCCCGCATCGGAGGCCGCCGCCTGAACCTGCTGCAGAACGTTGCCGTCATTGTTGTGACGCTGAATCAGCAGTGCTCCGCGAGCGAAGGTCTTTCCTTCATGAATCAACTCCGCTTCAACGACGCTGAATCCAACCTCGCGCTGCAGGAGCTCTCCGGCGAACCGGTATCGTCCCGGGTCCCGGCCGTCCACGATCCAGCCATACCGCCCTTGAGCGGGAACGGGAGGGGCGGCTGGAGGTGAGTAAGGAGCCAGCGAGGAGGAGGGGATCGCCCCTCCCATTTCGAGAACGGTGAGGTTCATCGCGATCGGGAGAGACCAGGCCGTGATGTCGTAAAACTCGTCCGGCTCGTCGGCCTCGATCAGCTGGCGCTGCGCTTCGAGGAACGCGGGCTCGAGGGCGGGCGACTTCTCGAAGAGCGTCGTGACGATGGCCCCCTGGGGCTGCTTCGTCGAGACGGCGATGGTCCCCGCCGGCAGAAGACGCTGCACCGGGTTTCCTCCCAGAACCGGGGAAGCGGTCACGGTTCGGGGCGCATTCAGAACATGAACCTCGACGCCCTGTCGCGTGAGCATCGAAGCCGCCTCGTGCGCGCTCGATGCATCGGGAGGGATCAGATAGGTGATCTCGGGCCGCGAGATCTGTCGGCTGACCACGTCGTAGGTGTGAAGGACCAGATCTTCGTTGCGCGAAGCAGCCAGCGCAAGGGTCGCCATCGCCGTGGTGAAGTGTTTCTCGGCGCGGTCCGCGAGCGTGAGGATCGTTCCGTCCTCACGATCGATGGCGCGTCCCGCGAGACCGTGACCCGCCATCTCGTAAGTCATTCCGATCGACCCCTGAAGCGAGGGCCACGAGTCGCCGTATCCGGGATAAAAGAGGTCGAAGCGCTCGCCGACGAAGAAGGGCCAGCCGCGAGAGGAAAAGGCGTCCGCGTTCGCCGTCCCGAATGCGCGAAGCCAGCTCTCGGTCTCCGGGTCGATGTTCATGTTGATGGGATCGGCGTCGGGAGGAAAAAAGTAGCTGGTGGAGTAGCCCATCTCGTGGAAGTCGACGAAGACCTGCGGCTTCCATTGGAGATAAGCGGCGACGCGCGCTTTCGACTCGGGCTGGGTCGACCAGATCCAATCGCGGTTCATGTCGACCAGGTAGTGATTGAACCTTCCACCCGGCCACGGCTGGTGATGTTCCATGGCCTCGGGATCTGGATTCGCGACTCGGCCGACGCGACTCTCGAACCAGTTGACGTAGCGCTCGCGCCCGTCGGGGTTCTGCAGCGGATCGAGGATGACCACGACGTCGTCGACGATCGACCGGACCGCCGGCTCGTCGCTCATCAGGCGGTGGGCCACGAGCATCGCGGCCTCGGCGGAGGAGGACTCGTCGCCATGAACTCCGAAGGCGAGCCAGACCACGGACGGATTGGAGGAGGCGATTCGCTGCGCTTCCGCGCGGGCGGTCACGCGCGGATCCGAAAGGGCCCTGTTGGACGAGCGGATGGCGTCGAGTCGCGCTTGATTCGGCGGCGAGGTGATCGTGGCGTAGAGGAGGGGCCGTCCTTCCCACGTTTCACCGAACCGCGTCAGCGTGACCATGTCGGGACGGGCAGCGGCCAGCGCTTCGAAATACGCGACGATGCGGTGATGCGGGGTGAACCGCTCGCCGATCTCGCGACCGAGAAATCCAGCGGGAGACGGAGCGGTCTGGCCGATCGCGGCCGAAGCCACGATGAAAATCAGAAGCGCGTACGTCCGAACGGCTCGAGCCAAATGCATTCCTCCTCGACGACTTCTGGGGCGCATTGTACGTCCGAGGAGGGGGCTGAGGCTGAATGCAGAATGCAGAATGCAGAATGGCGAATTGTGAAAGGGAACGAGAGTCAAAATGCGCCAAGCCCCAGGGGGACGGGTCATTCAGAGGCCGCACGGGAGACCGGAGTCGTGGGGAGATTGGTCTCGCGGCCGAAGAATCTCAGAATGCGTAGACCGTCATCGGGTTCTTTTGCCGGTGCAGTCGCATCCTACGAACGCGTCTGGACGTGCATAAGAACCCGACAGCGACTCTCGCGGCTGAGATTCTTCGGCCGCGACGCCATCTCATACTCTGCACGGCTGGCGCGTGCGGCCTCTGAATGACCCCCGTGCCGCTGCGAGTGTCGTGCTCGATGGTCATCGCCGCTCCATCGGCGCTCGCGAAGTTCCCCCACTCTGAATGACCCCCGCCCCCCCGTCATCCTGAGAGGGTGTGAAGGATCTGGGCGGCCGGGGCGGGAGTGACGCGGACCTCGAGTAGGGTGCGAATGAGTTGCTTCGCTCGAGGGGTCAGGCGAGCCCCGGGTCTCTAGATCCGCGCTCCGGTCAGTCCGCGACGCCGGCTGGAGCGTTCGGAGTCGCCGACGAGCCGCTGGTCGTCTGGCCGCCGGAGCGCCAATGGATGCCGAGCCGCTTCATCATCTCGTTCAGGGTCGACGGCTTGACCTGTAAGAGCTCGGCTGCGCGCTTCTGGACGCCGTTCGCCAGCTCCAGGGACTGAAGGATCAGGTTTCGCTCGTAGCGCGAGACCGCGTCCTTGAGAGCCACTCCGTCGGGCGGAACGATGATCAGCGGCTGGTCGCTCTGGCGCGGAAAGCGGAGATACTCGGGGAGAAGCTCGACGCCGATCCGGTCACCGGTGGAAAGGACGACCGCGCGCTCGATGGTGTTCTCCAGCTCCCGGACGTTTCCGGGCCACGCGTACTCCATCAGGATCTTCATGGCGTCGGGAGTGACTTCGCGAATTCTCTTCCGATTCTCCTCGGAGTACTTCTGGAGGAAATGGGAAATGAGCAACGGGATGTCCTCGCGCCGCCTGCGGAGGGGCGGCAGCGAGACCTTGATCACGTTGAGGCGATAGAAGAGGTCTTCGCGGAACTGGCCAGCCTCGACGAGCTCAGTCAGCTCGATGTTGCTCGCCGCGATGATGCGCACGTCGACGCGGATCGTTTCGACCGCCCCCAGGCGCATGAACTCCTTCTCCTGAATGACTCGAAGGAGCTTGGCCTGGGTCTCGAGATTGATCGTTCCGATCTCGTCGAGGAAGATGGATCCGCCGTCGGCGACTTCGAAGAGACCGCGCTTGGTGGCGATCGCGCCGGTGAACGCTCCCTTGATGTGGCCGAAGAGGTTGGACTCGAGGAGCTCCGGAGGGAGTGAGCCGGAGTTCACGGTGACGAAAGGCATTCTGGCGCGCTGCGAGGCATGATGGATGGCCTTGGCCACCAGCTCCTTGCCCGTTCCCGACTCGCCGGCGATGAGAATGTTGGATCGCGAGGGGGCGGCCAGCCGGATCAGCTCGAAGATCTTTCTCATCGGCTCGCTCTTGCCGATGATGTTCGAGAAGGAATAGCGCTCCGAGAGCTCGGCCTTGAGCCGCTGGTTCTCGCTGGAAAGGCGGCGCTGCTCGAGCGCCTTGTTCACGGTGAGGACCACTTCCTCGTTCTTGAAGGGTTTGGGGATGTAATGGAAAGCGCCCTGCTTCATCGCCTCGATGGCGCCGTCGATCGACGAATAGGCCGTGATGATGACGACGGGAATCTCCGGGTTTGTGTCGCGGATGACCCGCAGCGCCTCGGAGCCGCTCATGCCCGGGAGCATCATGTCGAGGATGATCAGGTCGACGTCCTCGCTGTCGAGCATCGAAAGCCCTTCCTCCCCGCTCGCCGCCGAGACGACGTCGAACCCTTCCCGCCGGAGGACGGTATCGAGAACGTCCCGGAGGACTTCCTCGTCATCGATGATCAGAATCTTCATGTTCTGGGCGTGGCGCCGGGCTCGCGCTCCCCTTCCTGATCTGCGTCCGGATGAACCTTCGTAGTCTCCCACAACGGCAGAACGACCGAAAATGTTGCACCGTGTCCCGGCTCGCTCTCGAGTTCAATGTGCCCGCCGAGCTGTTTGACGATCTTTTCGCAGATGGCGAGTCCGAGTCCCGTCCCTCCCTGTCCTCGTTTGCTCGTCACCAGAGGCTGGAAGATGCGCTCGCGATCTTCGGGAGCGACCCCCTTTCCATCGTCACGAACCGCCATGACCGCGTTGTCTCCCGCTGTGCCAAGGGCGATCCAGACGTTGCCCCCCCGCTCTACCGCGTCGCGCGCGTTGAGCAGGAGATTGGTGAGAACCTGCTGAAGCTCGTGGACGTTGCCGCGCACGAACAACGGCGGAGATGGCTCGACGTGAATGCGGATGTCTTTACCCTTGAAGAGGACCTCATGAAGGCTGAGGGTGGTGCGGATCGTTTCGGCCAGATCGATCCGCTCCGCCGCCGACCGGTTGCGGCTGGCCGCGAAGTCGAGAAGGTTGTTGACGAGATGAGATGCCCGAAATGTCTGCAGCTCCATCTTCTTGAGGATTGCGTAGCGCGGATCGTCGTCCGCGAGATCGGACAGCAGAAGCTGCGCGTAGGAGGATATCCCGGTGAGCGGCGTGTTGACCTCATGAGCCACGCCCGCCGCGAGGAGGCCGAGCGCAGCGAGACGCTCCTTTTCCTGAAGCTCGCGCTCGAGGTGCACCCGGTCGGTGATGTCACCGATCACCAGAACCCGTGTGCCCGTCGGAGCATCGGGAGCGGTGAACGGCCCGATGGTGATCGAGAGCTCCTTCTCCTCGGAGAGCCGGTTTCGAAAGGAGACTTCCCGCGAGCCTTCCGGGGTGTCCCGCAGCCCGAGGTAGGGCGGGAAGAGCGTGTCGATCGGTTCCATGCTGTCGGGAGTGGCGCCGATCAGCGACCAGAAGGCGCGGTTCGCGGTCAGGATGATTCCCGTCGCGTTGACGACGACGATCGCCGAGGAAGACGACTCGATGATGTTCTCGTTGAACTCCTTCAACAGCTGAATCTGATCGAGCTGTCTGCGGAGCCTGCCGTAAAGGCGCGCGTTTTCGATGGCCAGGGCCAGCGGAGCCGTGATCGAGCTGACCAGCTGCAGGTCGTCGCGCGAGAGCGGCTCTTCTTCACGCTTGTTGCCGCAGAGAAGGAGACCCTGAAGCTCGTTGCGATGACGAAGCGCGAAGACGTAACGGTAGCCCGATCGCAGCAGCTGCAGGGAAAGATCGGAGTCATCCGGAAGTCGCGGCTCGCCGAGCAGAAGCGGCCGGCCCGCCGGAAGAACCCCCAGCTCCGATTCCCGGATGATCCGAGGGAGAGGCTGCTGCGGGTTGAACAGAAGCAGCGAGTCTGCCTCGCGAACGTAGAGGTTCAACTGCTCGAGCTGAATCGCGGCGCCTAAACGCTCGCGTATCGACTCGATCAGCTCATGAAGATCGTGAAAGGTGGAGAGCTCGCGCGCGAAATCCGTCATGGCGCGGCGATGACGGTAGGTATCGCGGTAGAGAATCATCTCGAAGAGGTTCTCGATCCTCCCTTTGACCGGAACCAGAACGCCCGCGATCAGAAGCCCCGAGGCGAAGGCCAGGAAGTTCCGCTCCAGCGCGAGATGCTCTTCCAGAAGACTCGAGAGGAAGACGTTGACCGTCGAGAACGCGATCATTCCGAAGATGAAGGTCACCGTGTAGGCCAGGACCTCCTTGATCACCACCTCGACGTCCCACAGCTTGTAGCGGAGGATCGAGACGGCGAAGGCCAGCGGAATCAACGCGAGCGGTAGGATCGCGATCGTCGTGTAGCCCGATCCGCTTCCGCTTCGAACGAACGGAATCAGGTAGAGGACCAGGAAGGGGATGAAGCCGACGCCCATCCCGAGGTAGATCCACTTGATCTGCTTCCGCTGCCCGGCGGCAGGCGCCGTCCGGTACGTGTACGCCAGAGCGATGAATGAAAGCGTGAAGTAGACCGCGAAGTGAAGCATCTCCCACCGGTCGATAATCCGTACCGATGTCTCGAGCGAAGCGAGTGGAATCACGTTGCCGAAGATGAAGAGGTCGGCGACCCAGAGCGCCAGCAGAACGGGGATCGCGTAGATCGCGACCAGAACCCGCCGGTCGGCGGTCAGGGGACGGGGAAAGCGGAGGAAAAAATGAAGCGTCAGCGGCGGCAGGAAGATCCGCGCCATCTCCTCGATCAGGTAGAGAACCCTGAAGGTGGAGTCGTCCTCCCCCGCGGGCGAATAGACGTAGACCACGAATGCCAGGAGGGTGACCAGATAAAAGAGGGAGCTCTCCCCCCGCGCACCCCGGAACAGCGTGAACAGGCCAATGGCCAGATAGAGAAATCCGATCAGAGTGAGAAAGAGGTAGGCGTGGTCGATTTTGAGCTGAGGGGGCGTGTAGAGGAGCGCCAGGGTCTGGCCGTCGCGGGCCACGACCATCGGAACCGGCGAGGGGCGCTTCAGCCGGTTTTTCAGTCCGTCGAGCTCCGTCGACGCGATCCCGTCGACCACCCAGATCTGGTCGCCGACCCTCAGGCCGGCCTGGTCGGCTCCGCTGCCGGCGTCGACCCGATCGACATGGATCACCCCATCTCGCCAGATCCAGTGAAAATCGAGCCGGTCGAAGGAGGACCGCTTTCTCTGAAATGACGTGAAGCCGCCGACGACCAGGACGATCGTCAGCAGCCCAATCATTAAATGGAGAATCCGGGTCCTTCGGTTCATCGAATACGCCAGCTCACGCTTCGAGCAATGGCGGTGCCGCGCACCGGCCAACCGTAAAGCTCACAGGACAAACGGCTGCAAGCTCCATTCGAGGCCAATGGGCCGTCCTCGGCTCCAATCGGTTGAATCGCCGGGTCCACATTCTTGAAGCGCGAAACGGCTTGGTGAATCGGAAGAAGCGGTTGCCTCGGGCGTCAGCGCGCCTCGGCGGTTCTCGCGGCCGGGGGGTCGGTCACGGTGCCGGGATGGCTGTAGAGCCGCTCGTAGCTCGATCGCAGCAGTGTGATCCGCTTCACGTAGCCGCGCGTTTCGGAGAGGGGCATCCCCTCGATGAACTCGTCGAGCGGTTTCTGCGGGCTCTCCCGCCGCCACCTGCGGATTCTGTAGGGGCCGCCGTTGTAGCCGGCCAGGGCCAGCTCGACGTTTCCATCGAGCAGGTTGATCACCCGCCTCAGGTAGTGCGTCCCAAGCTCGATATTGACCTCGGGGTTGGTCAGGCGCGACTCGGTGAAGGTGCTGTAGAGCCGCGATCCGAGCTCCCTGCCGGTCGCCGGCATCAGCTGCATCAGGCCGGAGGCTCCCACCGGCGAGCGCGCTTCGGGATTGAACGCGCTTTCCTGGCGGATGAGCGCCATGACCAGATAGGGATCGAGCTCGTTCTTCGCCGCGTGCCTCCGGATCTCTTCCTCATAACGGACCGGGTAATACATCTCGATGAAACGCCAGGGAACGGCGTTCTGCTCCGGCGTCGCCAGCTCGGGCCACGCTCGGCGAAGGTATCGATAAGAAAGATCCCACGCTCCTTCCGCGAAATAGAGATCTCCCAGTATCGAATCCGCCCATTTCCGATTCGAGAACGACGCGTTCTTCTGAACCTCGATGCGCGCGTCGCGCGCGATCCCGAGAGCATTGAGCTCGTAGGCCAGGCGAAGCTCGTCGGGGATCTCCTCTTCCGCCAGCTTGTCCCACGAAACCTCGGGGGCCGCGGCCGCCGCGGTGCGGAGAGAGGGATTGCCGCCGCCCAGCCGCTCCTCAGCGAAGAGCGCGTAGAGATCGCGGTACTCGACGTTCAGGAGCTCTCGATAGATTTCCTTCGCGTCATCTCCTTTGCCCTGGCGTTCGATCGATCGGGCGAACCAGTAGGTGGCCTGGCGCCGGATGTTCGGATTTCCAAAAGTCGAAGCAATGAAGTTGAAGTAGTCCGCCGACTTCTCGTACTTCTTCTCGATGTAGGCAGCCCATCCGGTATCCCAGAAATACTGCAGCCCCGTGTCGTTGGTGGGCGCCACTTCGATGAGATCGGTGAGAGATCGACGAAGCAGGGGCTCGTCCTCGACGGCCGTGGCATGAGAGACCAGCCGGACCAGAACGTCGCGGCGAAGCTCGGGCTCGAGCGGAAGACTCCGAAGATCGTTCAGTCGTTCGAGATAAACTGCTTCATGGCGGGCTCGAAGAGCTTTTTTCTGCGCGTCAACCTGCTCGACTCTCTTCTTCACGTTGCGGTAATTTGGAACGCGGACCCGTTTTCCCTTGCGAGTGACGAGGCGGGTGCCTGCGCGCTCACGGACCGTCACGGTCTTGTAGGTGGTGGGGTCGATCGAACGGACGAGAGACTGGCGGTTGCGGGCCGACAGCTCGAGCGCGGGGATGGCCCATCGGTAGGCGTGAGAGAAGAGCGGCTCGACCGTCCGTTCCGACTCTTCATACCGGCTGGTTCGATGGAGCGCCTGGCCGCGCGCCAGAAGAAAGCGAGGCTTCAGATCTCCGGTCAACTCGTTCCCGTCGATTTTCGCGAGCTCCTCGAGCGCCGCTTTCGGCTTGGCCGCCTGAAGAAGAGTCTCAGCGCGTCGCAGCCTCTGAGCAGCGGTGAGGGGAATCGGCGCGCCGGCCGCGATGCCGTAGACGGAGCGCAGGATCCCCTCTGCCTGAGCCGCCTGCGGCTCCGCCGGATTTTCAACGACCAGATTCGTCGCGGCGAGGAGAACGGCGCCCAGATCTCCCGTGCGAAATCGTGTGCGGAGATATTCTTCGCGGGCCACCGCGGCGATCGATCCGTCCGCGCTCATCGAAGCGATCGTTCCCCATGTTTCGGCGGCACGATGGTCCGCGCCTCGGTCGGTGTAGATTCCGGCCAGGGTGGAGGCGGCGTCAATCGCGGGCACGAAGGCGGGGCGCGTTCTCCAGAGCGCGGCGAGAATCCGTCGCGCCTCATCGGCACGGCCGATCGAGCGGGCAGCCGTGGCCAGGTAATAGAGGCGGTACGCCTCGACAGGACGATCTCCGAACGTGAACGACGAGAGGGCGCGATAGGCATCCTCGTCGCGACCATTCAGCGCGGCGTCGACGCCCCGGCTGAAGGGCTCGGCGAACGGAGCGAGATCCGGGGGAGGCTGGACCGCAGTGTGGGCGAGATCGTCCCCCTCGAAATCCGGCCGCCAGAACATCAGGGCGAGAAAGGCGAGGCAGAGAGCGGCCAGGGTGACGGGAAGGAGTATCTCCCGTGGCGCTGGGGGCCGTGTTTCGTCGACCATGATCGCGACGATCAGTGCAGAATCTGCGCCGCGATCCTCATCGCAATCGTTTGAAATGCGGGAACCACGTCAGCCCGCCGGCTGTCGCAAGAAGGGCTCGTGATCGCGCGGCGAGCTCAGAGGCCCAGCAGGTCGGCTTTCCCGTCGGCAAGGATGCGAACCAGCTCGTCATAGAAGTAGTTCGACTGGCTGCGAACCTCGTCCGGGATCCGTTCTTCGTACATCTGCCGGCTTCGGTCGATGTCTTCCTTCATGCGCTGGTAAAGATCGCGTTCCTTCCGGCCGGCTTCGATCTTGGCCTCGTTGTAAAGCTTGATTTCCGAGACGAGGAGCCGGGCGAAGCGTTTCGCCTCTTCGTGCTTCTTGGCCTCGGGAGATTGAGCCTGCTGCGACGCGAACCGGCCGCCGACGACGCCGGGTGGGGGAATGTACTGGGTCGAAGGGCGGTCCCCTTCACCCGCGGCGGCCGCCTTTGGAGTGGTGGCGGGCGGGGGCGGGGGCGCGGGGGGTGGTGGTTTCGGGGCCTCGAAACTCATGGGCGGCGGATCGAAGCTCACCGGGGGCGGTCCGGATGGCTCGAACGTCATGGGAGGAGGAGCTGGGGAATCGAGCTCGAACGATCGCGTCGGCGGAGCGGGAGTCACGATCATCGTCTCATCCGGCGGCGGACTGACCGGCGCGGGGCGGGGCGGCGGTTCGGGCATCCGCGGCGCGACTCGCGGAGCCGGCCGCTCGGGCGGAGCGGCGACCGGCGTCGGAATCACCATCGTGGCATCGCCATCCTCGTCGGCGCTCAGCGAAGGAGAGGGCGTCTTCTTGCGAATGGCCAGGGTGTCGATGAGGAGACCCGTCGCGAAGACGAGGATCTCGATGGACGACCGGTCGAGATCCGCTCCGCTCTCTTCCGTGACGTCGACATAGATGGCCGCCGCGACTTTGTCCTTGATCACCATCGGGATGATCAGCGCCGACGCCGGCGCGCTCGCGCCGAGACGTTCGGCGATGCTCCTTCCGTTCGTGGCGATCACCTTCTCTTCGCGAACGAGCCGTGAAAGATCGGGGATCTCATCGACCGAGGCCGTGAAGCGCTTCACGCTCTCATCCTGTCCACCGTGCCCGTCGAAGCCAGCACCTTTCCATCCCGCGAAGGCATCACCCTTCTGGATGAGCAGAGCGGCTCGGGAACCGAACTCGAGAAGCTGATCGAGGAGGGCATTCAGAATCTCGACCTGGCTCTTGCCATGCTCCACGGCGCGGATTGCGCGGCGGAGCCGGGAACCGTCGGCCGGCGAGGCCGCCGGGGCGGGCGCGGCGACTGGTGTCGGGTCGACCGTTTCATTGATCTCGGCCAGGATCTGCTCGAGTTGGGAGCGGACCGAAAGAGACTTGGAGTCCGCCTGAACGCTCTGAGACGCCGCCTCGAGCTGCTGCACCACGGCGGTGCGGACATCGTCGATCGACGAGCGCATCTCACCGACCATTCGTTCGATCGCCTCGCGAATGCTCTGCTCGATCCGCTGTGCGAGATCCTCTCCCCTCGACGTCATGACATCCCTCCCCTGGGCCTCGAATGATCGGCTTCAACCGTCCGTCGGCCGGTATGTTACTTTTATTAGGTGCAGAAAAGCACGCTCGCGCTCCTCTTTTCTCTCCTCATTCCAGCCCTCTTCGGCTGCCGCGACGCCGTGGTCGATGAGCCGGTTCAGCGCGAATGGCGCTCCGTTCTCCAGACTCGTAAGGAAATGCGTAACTCCGACGGTCCTGCCCAGGAAGTGGCCCGCCAGGTCTACGTCGCTTCACTGAGCCAGTTCCGCGTTCGCTTTCCGGACCATGAGCGGGCCAATCTGGCCTATCAGGAGATGGAGCTGGAGTACGCCCGCCACCTGGCCGGACAGGGGAGATACGAGGATGCCATCCCGTACTATCAGAGCGTCCTGGCCCAGAGGCCCGACTCCGAGGAAGTCCGGGCGGAACTGCTGGAGGCGGAGCGGAAGCGTTTCGTTTCTGCCGACGATCTGGCGAAGCTCAAGCGGGGAATGAGCTCGTCAGAGGTCGCCGAGCGCCTCGGTCACCCCCAGCCTGGGTGGAGCCGCCGGCTGGTCCGGGGTGATGCCGTGACGGATTCCTGGTACTACCGGCGCCGGGACGGCGGCATCGCAGGCGTCTACTTCAGAAACGGCTCCCTCTTCGCGGCGGAGCTCGACGCGCCCGTCCGCCTCGATTCGTGAGTGCTGATTCGAGTGCTGAGTGCTGAGTCCTGAGTGCTGAGTTTGGGCTCTCCCTCGCTGCGGGTTCTCCCCTGAATGTCCGGGATGTTCCTTTCCCCTGCTCCCTCGCTCATCTACCCTGATCCCTTCTCCTGCTCGTCTACCCTGATCCCTGATTCTCACCGGAATCGTCCATCTCGCCCTCCTGTTGGAGCCCGCGGCCGGTGAACCGGTGATCTGAGAGACGAGGAAATCATGCCGCTGTACGAATATCAGTGCCGCGAATGTTCCGAGACGCACGAGTTCATTCAGAAGTTCTCGGATCCGCCGTACACGATCTGCCCGAGCTGCGGAGGGGAACTCCGGAAGCTGGCGTCTGCTCCGGCGATTCAATTCAAAGGGTCAGGCTTCTACATCACCGACTACGGGAAGGGTGACGGCGGGAAGAAGGGTGAGAGCAGCGGCAAGACTGACGGCGGCAAGAACGAGAGCGGCAGCAAGAGCGAAGGGTCAGAATCGAAGAGCGCATCCGCCGGAACGGGCTCGGCGAGTGAAGCGCCGGCCAAGAGCAGCTCGAAGGGATCCAGGTCCGAGAGCCCCACGAAGCCTTAAGCGCTCCGTCCGGTTAGAATTCGAACCACCACCACGATTGCGGGCGCGGAGGGAGCCGCGCGGGAATGGCCAAGACCAGACAGTTGAAGGACCGAGCGGATCGCCTTCTGGTCGAAGTGTTCCGATCTCTCTTCGAGGAAATCGACATCGAGAAGCTGCGCGCGGAAGTCGAACGCCTTCGCAGCAGCAATCCTCGATTCGAGCCGAAGGATCAGGCGGTGGTCCTTTCGCGGCGGACCGCGCTTCGATGCGCGGCGACGGGGGCGATGACGGGTCTCCCCTCGGGGCTCGTGGCGGTGGCGACTCTCGGCGCCGATCTCGCCTACCTCATCTATCAGCAGTTTCGCCTCATCCTCGGCATCGCGACGATCTATGGTCACGAGCCTTCTTCCAAGGAGCGATTCACCGAGGCCCTGGCCTGCGTTGCGTACGGCTCGGGCGTGGGGCTCGGCAAGCAGGGGATGGCCGCGGTCCTCGAATCCGCACGGGTCGAAGGAGGATTCCTCGCCGAAAAGGTCGGGTCCCGCCTGCTCGGCGACCGGCTTGGAAGAATGGTCCCGGTGGTGGGAGCGCTTTCCGGCGGCGCGCTGAATTACTTCGTCGTGCGGACGGTCGGAAAGACCACGATCCGTTATTACGAGTCCCGCATCGACCCGGTCCTCGCCGACGAAATCTGGGCCGAGGGCGACCGCGAGCACGCCTGATCGACACCCCGAACAGGCCTGCCGAACGCGGCTCAAATTGTTGCAAAAAACCGGAATGCTCCATTCCCGGTCGCGGTTTGCAGGAAACGAATGCAGAAGCTGGAACCTTACGATTTGCGCTCGAACTCTTTCTTCGAGCGAAGGCGCCGGGTCCGCCGCGTGCGAATGATCGTCGACCTGACCTCGAACATCATTCACGGCGACGACTCGATGACGTATCGCGAGGCGACCAGCCTCGTCACCTGCGCCCGTAAGGCCATCCTCGAGCTGATGCCCCACTACGAGGAGCGTTTCGAGCGCGTGATCCGCCCTCGCTTCGACGCTCTGATCCATCAGCGCTGGCCGCTCGAGCACGTCGGCTCCTCGCAATCCGCCGAGCTGGTCAACTAGTCTCCGGCGCTCTCTCTCCCGCAGCACTTTCCCCGCCAGCGTGATGTCGTCAGCCAGTGAGCGCGGGCCCGCTATACTCCGAAGAGAATGCGGCCTCGCTCCCTGAGGAGTCTCTTCCCGCTCCTTTCGTTTCCGCTCCTTCTCCTGGTCTCACTCTCGCCCATCCGGAGCTACGACGCGTTCTGGCATCTGGCGACGGGCCGGTGGATCCTCGAGCATCGCGCCCTTCCTTCCACCGATCCCTTCGCCCTCGCCTCGGATCCGATTCCGTGGCACAACGGCCAATGGCTCTTTCAGATCCTCCTGGAGGCGCTCTTCCGCGCGGGAGGAGAAGCCGCGATGAGCGTGATGCGAGCCGTCGTGGTCGCGATTCTTTTTCTATGGCTTCTGCGCCGGTCGACGGCGGTCGCTTCGTTTCCCGCCGCGGTGATCCTCTGCTCGATCGCGTTCGCGGGCGCCGACCACCGCCTCGGCGTCCGGCCTGAGCTTTTCGCGATCGTACTGACGGCAATGGCGGTCTCGCTCGCTCTGGACGCTCTGACGCCGCGTCGTGTTTTCGTTCTGACTCTCCTGACGATCGTCTGGATCAACGTGCATCCCTCCGCGCTTCTCGCTCCGGTGATCGCTTCGATCGGGTTGATGGGCTGCCTGATCGGAGGAGCCCGCTCTCGCGCTGATTTGAGGATGCCGCTTGCCGCGGTGGCTCTGACCACCGCCGCGCTCATCGTCAATCCGTGGGGATGGCGAGCGATCGTCGACCCCCTGCGGCTCACCGCTCTCGCGTCCGGATCGTCATTCGTGAATCTCGAATGGCTTCCGAGCTCTCCACGGATCTTTCCACTCCTCTACCTGGCGATCGCCGGAGGAGTGGTCTTCCTCCTCGCCGAATGGAGAGCCCGCGATGAGCGAGAAGAGGCCGACTTCCGGCTGCGGGCATCCCTGGCTGCTCGCGGGCTGTTCTTTCTTCTCTTCACCGTGCTCGCGATCCGATGGGTGCGAGGACAGGGCTATTTCTTCGTCACCCTTCCTCTTCTGCTGGCGCCCGCGGCGGCTCAATGGAAATCACGCGTCCTGCCCGTCGCGGCGGCGACGACTGCGATCGCGGCGCTCCTCATCATCCCGATGCGACGCGGCATCGGACTCGGCGCCGACCCATCGCTCTTCCCCGTGGCCGCAGTCCGGCAGCTCGAGGCGACCGGGCTGCGAGGGAACATCTTCAATGCGGATCAATTCGGCGGATATCTGATCTGGAAGCTCGGCGAGCGCCGCGTGCTGACCGACGGCCGCAACGAGCTCTATCGAACTTTTCTCGAGGAGATGAAGGCCGCGCGGGAAGACAGCAGAAAGTGGAACGCACTGTTCCGGAAATACGATCTGACGCTCGCCGTCGAGGAGTTCCGTGAAGGATCGGTCGACGCCGTGAACGGGATCACCGGAGCCGTCGAGAAGCTGCCGCCTTCGGAGGTTTATTTTCCGAGGCATCAATGGGCCCTGGTCGGGTTCGATGACGTCGCGATGATCTTCGCGCGGCGCGACGCCTACCCGCCGGAGACGATCGCGGCGCTCGAGTACCGGCTTCTGGTTCCGGAGGTGCCGGGGATACGCTCGCGGGAAGCGGGGGGGGAGATCCGGCGGGCCCGCGCGCGTGGCGCAGAGGGAAACCGGTTGCGGATGATGGAATCGCTGGTGGAATGAAACGCCTGCTGCCGGACACCGCGACTGATTCAGGTATTCGGCGTCGGCTCGCCGAGGGTCGCGGGGGTTTCGTCGATGACGGCGGCCGCGGCCTGTCTCAAGCGAACGCTCCCGTTCACTGTCTCGACTTCGAGCGCGAACTTCCCTCCATGAACGGAGCCCTGGGTCGAGCGGCGGCCTGATGACTCGACCACGACCGGAAGGTCGGTCTGGAACGAGCCATTGACCTGGCGGATGTCGAGATCGAGCGAAGAATCACGGGGCACTTCGATGGTGATCCCTCCGTTGATCGACTTCAGCCTGGCTCCCCGAAACTGCTCGGTGAACTCGGCCTGGATGCGGCCGTTGATCGTCGATGCGGTGAGCTCGCCCCGGGGTGTGGAGACCTCGATGCGACCGTTGATCGACTTGAGATCGAGCTCACCATCCACGCCACCGACCTCGACGCGGCCATTGATGGTTCGCGCCTGGAGGTTCAGATGGCGCGGCACGAGAATCTCGAAATCAACTCTGCGGTCACGCCTGAGGAACGGCAGCTTGACCACGGAGCGGGCGCCTCTCTCCTCGATGCGCAGTCTCCCGTTCGCGAGCTCCGTTCGAATGAGTTTCTCCGGGGTCGCCTCGCGATCGCTCCCTTTCAGCCGGATGCGCGCGGTCATGCGGATTTCGGGGATGTCCGCACCCTCGACGTGGATCCGTCCGTTGTGACCTCGCACCTCGATCTGGGTGACCTCCGATGCCTTCCAGGTCCGGGAGAGGACGGCCTGGCGTGACTCGGGCGTGTAACAGCCGGCCGCGATCAGGGCCAGCAGGATCAGATTCGGGATTCGTCGGATCAAAGCCATCTCTCCACTACGTCTAACGGATTTTCCCGCGAAAGGTTATCGTTCCGTCCCCCGACCTGCTCGCGAAGCAGTGCCAGAGGACCTTTGGCCCGGAACGATCCATCCCCCGTCCTTCTTCGGATTGCGGCTTTTCTCGCCGACGCCCTGGTGCCGGCGATCCTCCTCATGCTTCCGGCCGCGGCGGTCAGCTATGGCGTCGTGCAGGTGGGCGCGCCGATGCGGTACATCGCGCTCGCCTGGTGGGGCGCCCTGGCCATCTTTTTTCTCTGGATCCTCTTCCGCGACGGCTGGCGGGGTCGATCGCCGGGGAAGCGCCTGATGGCCCTTCAGATCCTCTCCGGGCGCGGCGTCGGCTGCGGCTGGGGAAGATCGTTCGCCCGGAATCTTCCGCTCATCGTTCCGGGGTGGAATCTGCTCGAGCTGATCCTGGTGCTTTTCTCGCGGAGCGGGAGGCGGTCGGGAGATCGGATTGCGGGGACGACATTGGTCGAAGAGTAGCTGAGTGCTGTTCCTGAGTGCTGTTCCTGAGTGCTGAGTGCTGAGTGCTGAGTGCTGAGTGCTGAGTCTCCTGAGTCCTGAGTGCTGAGTGCTGAGTGGAGAGTACTGAGTGGAGAGTGCTAGGTCCGGGCTCTCCCTTGTCGCGGGTTCTCCCTATTCCCTCGCTCGTCTACCCTGATCCCTTCGGTGACTCTTCCCGCTCCGCTTCGACGTGGTCGCGGACCGGGCGCATCGACGGCCAAAATAACGGATCGGCGGGGGCTGTTGGGAGAAGATCGCGGCTGCATCCTCGATTCAGCACTCAGCTACTCACCACTCGGCACTCAGCACTCAGCACTCAGGACTCAGCACTCAGCACTCAGGACTCAGCACTCTCCACTCAGCACTCAGGACTCAGCACTCAGCACTCAGGACTCAGCACTCTCCACTCAGCACTCAGTTTTCCCCTGACCCATGATCCGACGATTCGTTCTCCTCATCCTTCTTGCGATTCCGGCGAGCGCGCTTCCGCCTCCCGGCGAGCCACTGATTCGGCTCGGGGTGGATGGAGACGTTCAATGGCGCGAGGACGGCCGGGTCGGGGAGATCCGCGGCCTCGCACTTCCGGGGTGGACGGGTGAGCCTGGACTCGCGGCTCTCGCCGTCGTCGAGCAACTCGGCGAGGACGTTGCGCCCCGCCCGATCCGTGAGAGCCTCGAGCCGGTGCAGGTCAGGGAGTCGCTCACCGGGCGCCATGTCCGGCTTCAGCAGTTTTTCGAAGGAGAAGCCGTGCGCGGGGGAGAAGTCGTCGTCCGCTTCGACGGACAGGGGGCGCTTCGTTCGCTCTCCAATCGCACCGCGCTTCCTGTTCTCGAAAGCGTCGTTCGCAGGCAGACGACGAACTCGGTTCCACCGGTTCTTCGGGGACACGCCATCCTGGGGAGCGAAAGAGTCCCAGTAGCCCGCGATGGGCGGATTGTTTTCGTCAGGAGCTGGATCGCGGACGATCCCCCCTTCGGCCACCTGACGTGGGAATTCGATGAGGACTCGGGGGACCTTCTCGGCATCACGCCTTCTTATGCGACCGCCACGGCGCTGGCGCGGATCTTCTTGTCGAACCCTGTGAGCCGCTTGAACCGGCCGGATCTCCGCGACCATGACGACGACCCCGCGGCGGTGCCTTTCGCGGCGTACTCGGATGTCGAGATCACCCTCTCCGACGGCCCCGGTCTTCGGAGCGCGCGCGTCGAGATCGTCGATCTGGAAGCTCCGAAGACCGTCCCCGCCGACGCGGCCGGGACTCTGATCTTCGATCGCGGGGACGATCGATTCGAAGACGTGATGGCGTTCTTCCACGTCGACGAGTCGCTGCGTCACATCGAATCGCTGGGATACACGGGGGCGCGCGCGATCGGCACGCGCCCATTGCAGGCCGACGCGCATGCCTCCAACGGCGCCGATCAATCCTTCTATCGTTTTGCCGCGGACGGGGAGGGATCGCTCTTTTTCGGCGACGGGGGGGTCGATGACGCGGAAGATCCCGATATCATCCTTCACGAGCTCGGACATGCGATTCAGGACCGCATCGCACCGTTCGTCTTTGCGGGGTCGTACGCGAGCGAGGCGAGAGCCGCAGGTGAAGGATTCGGGGATTACTGGGCCTTCGTCTCGAGCTACGAGGAGAACCTCCGGTCGGGGCGCGATCCCTATTGCATCGGGGACTGGGATGCGCGCTGCGGAGGATCGCCATCGACCGGATGCGGATACCCGGAGAATGCCGATTGCCTTCGCCGGGTCGACGGCGCGAAGACCATGGACGATTTCATCCCGCGCGAACAGGCCGGGACCGAACATCAAAACGGTGAGATCTGGTCCTCGGCGCTCCGCGAGATCTTCGTCGACGCAGTCTCTCGCATGGGCGTTTCGACGGCGCGAAGGATGATCGACACGATCGTGATCGAGAGTCACTTCGGCGTTCCGCCGCGTCCAACCTTCCGCTCTCTCGGGCTTCACATGCTCGAAGCCGATGCGCTGCTCTTCGAGTCGCAGAATCGGGCGGTGATCTGCGCGGCGCTCTCGTCGCGCGGGATCTTCAACGGGTCGGACTGCGGCGCTCCGCCGCGGGGGGAGTTCAAGCGCCTCGATTCGCTCGATGGAGGGGTCCCCATTCCCGACAATGACGGAGCAGGGATTCGCTCCACGCGCTACGTCGCGGACCCTCGCCGGATCGAGGGCCTGCGCGTCGGCGTGCGGATCAGTCATCCCTTCCGCGGTGATCTGCGCATCGAGCTCATTGCACCGGATGGCCGGACCGCGGTTCTTCAGCTTCCGAATCAGGAGAGCGTCGCAGACATCGAGGTGATCTACGGTCTCGACATCGAGCCTCGCGAGTCTTTTTCAATCTTCACCGGAATGAGCGCTCAGGGGGAGTGGACGCTGAGAGTGACCGACACGCGATTCGCGGATGCCGGAACGCTGATGGGGTGGTTCCTTTCGATCGCCTTCGAGGGAGAGACGCCGATCGCGGCGCGCTCCGAGGTCGCCGGTGGTGTGATTCATGTTCCGGTCATTGGGCGTGCTCCCGGCGCTCACGGAACAATGTTCGTTTCCGACGTCACGATTCTCAATCGCGGTGACTCGGAGGTCACGGTTGCGGCCTTCTTCACTCCAAGCGGATCGGATGGGACCACTGCGTTCTCCGCGGTCCGGCTGGCCATCGCGCCCGGACAGCAGATTCTGCTCGCTGATCTGGTGGCGTCAGAGTTCCGGACCACCGGCGCCGGATCGCTCGAGATTCGAGGCGAAACGGAACTGCTCGTGGTATCGAGCCGGACCTACAACGATGATTCAGCCGGAACCTTCGGGCAGAGGATTCCAGCCGTCGAGGAGACCACCGCCGCGGGCGAAGACGCGCTTCACGTGATTGCGCTTCGAAATGACTCCTCATTCCGCTCGAACATCGGGTTCAGCGAGAGTGCGGGGAGAAGCGGGCGCGTCTCATGGCAGGTCTTCGATCGCGCCGGCCGCGTGGTTGAAGAAGGATCGGTGGAGATTGCTCCCTACAGCCACGCGCAGGTCGCCTCGCTGTTGGGTACCAGTGTCCAGGCCGGCCGCGCGGTGATTCGAGTCGTTTCCGGAGAAGCGCGCATCGCGGCGTATGGCTCGATCATCGACAACCAGACGGGCGACGCGATTTTCATTCCGGCGACGCGTCCGCGCCGGGACGGGACCGCGCATCTGGCGGCCGTGGTCCGAGGGGAGGGAGCGCAAGAAAGTTTCTGGCGGAGCGACCTCTGGATCACGAATCTGTCGTCGGCACCGGCTCACTTCGATCTCACCTGGATCGAAACCGGCCGCGAGCCGGAGTCGCGACGGCTTTCGCTGGCCGCCGGCGAATCGGTTCTCTCGGCGGACGTTCTGTCGGCTCTTTTCGGCGCTGAGCGCGGAACGGGCCGGCTGGCCATCAATACCGCGGCTTCCGTCTGGCTCGGCGTCAGTCGGGCCTGGACTCCGGGCAGCTACGGCCAGGCGATTCCGATCAGCGACACCGGTGAGGGGATCAGCGGCGGTGAGCCCAGAAAGGTGATCCCTCAACTCCACTCCTCCGATCGTTTCAGAACCAATGTGGGACTGGCGGAGATCTCCGGCGCGGAAGCTCTGGTGAGGTTGAGGGTGGTGGATGGGGGGGGTCGCGAGCAGTGGGGGACGCTGATCTCTCTTCTTCCGGGCCAGCAGCATCAGATCAGCCTGGCGCTCGCCGGTGCGCCGCCATTCGTGAACGGGTATGCTTGGGTCGACGTGGTCGGTGGAAGCGGGCGAGTCCTCGCCTACGGCTCGGTCATCGACAACCGGAGCGGGGATCCGATCTACATTCCGGCACATTAATCAGAGATGAAAGAGATCGCTGAAATCAGTGTTTAAAATAGCTGTTAAAAATCGTTGCGAAGATCTGGGGTTGCCCACCAGGGGCTCGGAACACGCAGCAGGATTCGATCTGAGGGCGGCCGTCGATTCTCCTCTGACCGTGGCCGCGGGCGCGCGCGCCCTGATTCCGACCGGAATCTCGATGGCGATTCCGCCGGGGTACGAGGGGCAGATCCGCCCCCGCAGCGGACTGGCGGTGGAGCACGGCATCGCCATCGTCAACGCTCCCGGGACGATCGACTCGGACTACCGGGGAGAGATTCAGGTGATCCTGATCAATCTGGGGAGCGAGCCGTGGATCGTCCAGCGAGGGGACCGCATCGCGCAGCTCGTGATCGCGCCGGTTCTCGCGGTCGATCTGGAGGCGGTGGACGATCTCGCCGAGACCGTCCGTGGGGCGGGTGGATTCGGCAGCACGGGAGTGGCGTGATGGAGACGATGGAAGAGACGACGGCGCCGGAGGCGCAGGGATTCGCCGACCTGCCGGTCCCGGTCCTGGACGAGGTGATCCGGCAGTTCCGCGCGGCGCGCAACGACATCCTGCGGTACGCGGTCTGGAACACACGCAACCTGAGCGACGAAGAGTTCAACCGCGTGGACGATCGGAGGCTGTTCGACTATTTCCGGCAGGACCTGCTGGAGACCCGCTTCCTCTCGAAGGGGCGGCGCGTCGACATCCTCCAGGTCTGGGGATGGTTCGACGATCAGATGAGCGGCGCGGTGCCCGTTCTCATGCACGGCCGTGACGAGGTCATGGTTCGGATCGCGGATAAGGATCTGGACAAGGTGCGGAAGCGGATCGCGGAGCTGGCGACGTTCATTCCCATGCTTCGGACCAACGACTTCGACTCATTCAAGAAGGTGAAGTTCAAGCTCCGGCGAACGGTGATGCGGCTGACCTACGAGCTCCACCATCTGGCCAAGCGGCTCGAGAAGCATCGCAAGGTTCGGCCCTCGCCCGCGTATTCGCGCCTCGAATCCGCGACCCCCGAACCGCTCGAGGTGCCGATGGAAGCGGTGGTTGTTGAACCGTAAAGGGTTCACGGTCGCACCACCGTCGTCTGGCCTTCAAGCATGGTGAACGACTCGCGGTCCGCGCCGCCACCCCCTTCGAGAATCTCGAGCGTGTAACTTCCCGGGGCCAGCTGACCGTATGCGGTCACGCCCGGCTGGAGGACGAAGTTTCCATCGTTCTGCCAGGAACCGCGCCGGACGAGCTGACCGGAAGAGTCGATGATTCTCGCCAGTCGCCGATCCGCCGAGCTCGACTCGACGTGCAAGGTCCCGCCGGGTGAAACGGCAATCGTCTGCAGTGCCGATGGAGCGGTGAGTCGGATCAGCGCGGGCGCGTAGCCGTTGACGTTGACGAGGGCCATGTAGCCGCCGGGCGCGAGAGGGATCGAGCTGCCTTCGGGCGTATCCGCCGAGACCGATCCTTCGAAGGCGAGCCTTCCGGCCCCGTCGTTCACCGAGATGAATCCTCGGAGCGCGCGACCGTCGCGCGCATCGACCACGCGCAGGTTCACGCCTGCGGATGGCTGCAACTGGACGTCGAGATCCGGGATGCCGCTCTCCGGGACCTGAACATCCATGGCGCGATGTCCGTACCCTTGTTTCTCGATGCGAAGAGCGTAGCTGCCAGGAGTGATCTCGACGGTGAATCTTCCGGCCGCATCGGTGCGCGTTCGGAGAGCGCCCATCCGCGTCGTCTGCACCGTGGAAGGCTCCACGCTGACGCTCGCGTTCTCGATCGGCTGGCTGGTCGAGGCATCGACGACGCGGCCGGAGATCTTCCCTCCGCGCATCTCGATGTCGAACGTTCCCGCGCCGGCTACGGTGACCGTTCCTTCGAAGGTCTGCAGCGTCCGCATGTCGAACGCTCGAACCATGTATTCACCGTCCTGCAGTCCGGTCACCTCATAAAGCCCCGAGGCATCGGACCGGCCGCTGCTCTGCGATGGGCGGGTGCGATCATTCGAATTGAGCATGACGGACACGCCCTCGATGGGCCGCCCCGCGCGCGTGACGCGACCCCGTAACGTCGCTCCGGAGGAGCTGAACTCGAGGTCGACGTAGGACTCGGAGCCGGGCGCGACTTCAACCGTTTGCGGCTCGCTCACTTTCATCGACCCGACGCCGAAAGAGCGGGCCTGAACGCGGACTGTTCCGACCGGGGCACCCTCCATCCGGAACGTGCCATCGCTGGACGCGGAAGCCTGGCCGCGCGAGCTCCCTGCCTCGGCCCATACATTCACCGCTGCCAGTTCGGCTTCCGTCAGCCCGATGATCCGGCCGCGGATCGTTCCGCCACTTCCGAGTGTGATGCGAACCTGTCCCATCGAGGCGACGTCCACGTCGCGCATCTCGCCGGTCACATGGGAAGGATGTGAAGCCCGGAACGTATAGCGCCCCGGAGCCACGCCTTCCATCCGGAAGACGCCGTTCGAATCGGTTCGCGCATTCTTCGCCGATGCACCGCTGGCCGCGGTCCCGGCGCTCACAGAAGCATCAGCGACTGGTGCCCCCGATTCCGAGACGACGACTCCGGTAACGGTTTGCCCCGCGGAGAGCCGAAAGTCGATCTTGATCTCGCGTCCCGAAACATTAACAGTCTGGACATCCGAAACATATCCTTCCTTGCTGACCCGGAAGCTTCGCTCCCCTTCTTCCACGGCCGGGATCGAGAACTCTCCATTCGCATCCGAGGTCGCGCTTCCCGATCCCGCACCGAACGGCATCCCCATCGGCATCTCGGACTCTGCCTGGAGATTGACCATGGCGCCGGACACCGGGGATCCATCGGGCCCGAGAACCCGGCCGGTGACTTTCGTTCCCGCGTCGACTTCGATGACGAGATCCTCGACCACCTTGCCCTCTTCGATGGTGACACCGGGTACGCGGGCCGTGACGAATCCCGGCGCGACGACCACGATTTCCGTCGAGCCGACTGGAACGTTCTGCAGCTCGAACGACCCGTCGTCGGATCGGAACGATTTGAGCGAGGGAGGTCCCATGATTCTCATTCCGCGTCCGCCGCGCTCTCCGGAAATCCCCGCTTGAAAGTCGGCTACCGGCCTCTTGGTCCCTTTCTCGACCACGCGGCCGCGCACGCCGCCGCCTGGAGCGAGCTCGATCAGAACGTTGGTCGCCGGCGCTTCCACCGTTTTCATCTCCCGGATGAAATCGTCGAGCTTCGTCGCATTGAGGTTCACCGTTCCGCGTGGAAGTCCGGTCACCGTGAATGAACCGTCCGGCCCCGTGACCGACGGTTGAGGGTTGGAAAAAGTGCCCATCATGAATGCGGAGACGTTGACATCGGGCACTCCGCTGCCGTCAGCGCGCACCACGCGTCCACTGACCGCCACCGCTTCCTCCAATGTCACTTCCATCGGCTCGAGGCCGGGTGAGACGTCGACTCCGCGGAGGGACTTCGGCGCCCACGCTTCCCCGCCGAACGTGATGTCGTAGCGTCCGCGCGCGAGCTGGAGCGCGAACGACCCGTCGGCACCGCTCCTGGCCGGCTCCTCATCGACTCCGCCGGCGATCATGATCCGGCGCATCACCATGCCGCTGCCTGGTCCCGCCGCGGCTTTTGCCGGGCGGATCTCGGCGTTTGCGACTGGCTCTCCATCACGGTTGACGATTCTGCCGGTCACGGTGATCCCGCGCGGAATCACGATGCTCACGTTGCTCTTCTGCTCTCCAGCGGCGAGCCGCATCGGATCGCTTTCGCTCTCCGGCAGTCCTTTTCGCGTCGCCTTGAGGCGGAACTCATCGCCGGTCGGGGCGCCGCGGAGAACGAAACGGCCGTCGGGCCCGGACCAGGCCATCGATCCTCTGCGCATCTGCATGACGAGGTTGTTCGCGTCGCTCGTCACCATCGCCGCCGGCACGGGGCGCCCTTCCTCGTCCACCACCAGGCCCGCGACGGCCGGCAGGCGCTCTCCGGCAAAGGCGCGCGCTGCGGACTCTCCCGCGCGAAGCGGAACGTCGTTCGATGTGAAGGAGAAACCCGGATGCGAGGCATCGAGCGAGAAGGTACCCGGGGCGACTGGACCGATCGTCGCCCGCCCTCGCGCGTCGGTGATCCAGCGCTCTCCTCCGCTCGAGGGACCGAAGCGCAGAACCATACCTCCCATGCGCGATCCACCTTCGGAAAGCGAAAGAGTAGCCTGCGGAAGAGGACGTGAGCGAGCGTCCGTCACCGAGACCTGAATCGTCGCCCCTTTGACCAGGCGGAGGTCATAGCTCTGATCTCCTCCTTTTCGCGTGAGAGCGCCGATGCGATCGGCTTCGACCGCCGAGACTTCCTTCCAGTTCGAGGGAGCCCTCGAGATGTTGAAACTTCCATCCTCCCCGGTGACGCCCATCGGAATCCCGTCCACCCGAACGGTGGCGGACGCGATCGGCCGCTTCGCCGAGTCGGTTGCGGTCCCCTTGATCGTGATGCCCTGCTCGAGAGTCAGGGTTTTCGGGATGTCGCTACCTCTGGACGCTGCCCTCGTGTAGGGGGCGAATCCGGGATGAAAAATACGGAGAGGCGCCATGAAGCTCTTCGGAAGCGGAAGCGCGATCTCTCCTTTTTCATCGGTCTTGCCGGTGAAAGCGCCCGTCGAGACGACGGCGTTCGCGACAGGACCACCCGCGGATACGACTCGCAGGGTCGTGGGCGGATTCTTCTGGAGAGGGAGCGCGCCGAGATCCTGGTTTTGCTCGGCGGTCTGGCTGATGGTCGCATAACCATCGGCGACGATGACGAGGTCGACGACCGCGCCGGCCTCCTCGACGTCCAGCGAGAACTTGCCCTTCGAATCGGTCGTCGCGGTCGCCAAGGGCGGCCGGCCCGGCTCTGCCGAGCGCAGACGTTCGATCTCCGCGCTGCTCGACTCGGGCGCGTGGGCGAACACCCTCGCTCCTTCAATCGGAGCTCCGTCCTGACTCATCACGGCGCCGGTAACGGCTGCCATGAGCGACGACGCGAGGAAAACGAGAGAGAGCGAGAAGCCGAGAGACCTCATGCGAACGTTCATACGTGGCTCAGTTCCTTCAGCCGGCATCGATCCGGCCATCCATGGATTCAGCATTCTGGTCTAACGCCGGTCCGGGAGGAAGGTTCCCCCTTCAAGAGACGAGCGGGAAGCGGCAGACGTCCCTGAGCAGGCAGACGTCACACTGCTCCTTCTTTTTTCTGCGGCTGCAGAGGTCGAGAATCCCGAGGCGGCAGATCGCAAAATCATAGCGGACCGGGTCGAGAGGATGGAGTCTGGCGAGCGCGTCGGTCAGCGCGCGGGCGGCTCTCCAATCCGGCGTGGTCCGCTCGTTGAGGCCGAGGAAGGTCGCGATCCGGTGGACGTGCGTGTCCAGCGGAATGAGGAGCTTGGCGGGATCGATGAATGTCCAGAGACCGAGGTCCGGCGGCTGATCCCGCACCATCCATCGAAGAAAGAGATTCATCCGCTTGCAGGCGCTCCCATCGGCGGGGGAGGCGAGGAGATAGCGCAGCGCGGGCGTTGGCGGCCGGGACGCTCCGTCGAACGCCAGTAGCGCTCCCACGAAGCGGGTCAGCGAGGGACCGATGTCCGGATCGGACGGCTCGTAGAGCGACTCAAACAGCGCGCCGAGCGAGCCATGACGGTCGATGGCGAGAGCGATACGCTCCAGCAGATCGACGAGGTCGGGCGTCTTGTGAAATCGGTGGGTGAATCCGCGAAGCCAGCGCGCGGCTCGGCTCCGGTCGAAGCGCGCGTCCGAAGTGAGGTCGCGGAGCCAGCGATCAGGCGACGGCTCGAGTCGCGCGATGACCCGGCCCACGTTCGCAACGACCACATCGGCACGACCATAGGCAAAGGCCGCGGCCAGCAGCGCCACGATCTCCTGATCGGCAGGATTGCGCTGAGCCTGAACCAGCTCCAGAGGATCCGGAGTGATCGTGCCCGCGTCGAACGTGGCGACCAGATGATCGAGTCGCTCCCGGAGAATGATGTCGCTGGCGACGGGCCGGATGGCGTGAGGGGCCATTGCCGGGAGCAACCGCCCGGCTGGGGGCGATGTTCCTTTGAGGCTCCGATGCGGCCCTCGTGCGCTCGATCCACTTTCGTCATAATGCGCGGCATGGACGAGCTGATCATGGCCATTGACGAAGCCGGATTCCGGAAGGCGATGAGCTGTTTCGCGAGCGGCGTGACCGTGGTCACCACAGAGCTCGACGGCACGCTCCATGGGATCACGGTGAGCGCGTTCTCTTCGCTTTCGCTTCAGCCCCCCCTCGTTCTCGTCTGCATCGAGAAATCGACACACATTCACGACGTGATCGGCAAGGCGGAGCGATTCGCCGTCAACATTCTCGAGAAGGGACAGGAAGAGATCTCGAATCGGTTCGCCAGCCGCTCCGAGGACCGCTTCGCGGGAGTCCCGCAGCGACGGGGAAAGCTCGGGCTGCCACTCCTCGAGCAGGCGATGGCCCTGATCGAATGCCGGCTTCACGCTTCTCTTCCCGGGGGAGACCATACGATCTTCGTAGGCGAGGTGGTGGCCGCCGACATCCGACCATCGAGTCCCCTCATCTATTACCGCAGTGAATATCGAAGCCTGGGAGAACCATCGTGATGAAGCGAATCGTGCTCGTCTCGCTGGTGGCCATCGGCGTCGCGGTGATCGCGGCGCGCGTGGTTTCGGCGCAGACCCCCGCTCCCGAGGAAAGGTCAGGGCAGCCGGAGCGCCCGATCGAGGTGCCCGCGGACCCGAATGCCCCGGTCCCGGTTCCGGAGCCGAGCGAGAAAGCGCTCCGGTATCACCGCACCGGCAACGTTCTCTGGGCGGTAGGGATCCTGTGGGGAATCGTCGTGCCACTGGCGCTTCTCTTCTCCGGATTCTCGGCGCACATTCGCGACGTGGCGCGGAGGATCGGAAAGAAGTGGTTCTTCACGGTGGCGATCTTCGCGATTCTCTTCACCATCGTGAGCTGGGTGATCGATCTGCCGCTGGCTTATTACACCGGCTTCGCCAGGCAGCATGAGTACGGACTTTCGAATCAGACGCAGGCGAAGTGGTGGAGCGACGCGCTCAAAGGGCTGATGGTCAGCGTGATCATGACGCCGCTGGTCCTATGGATTCCTTATCTGCTTCTCAGGAAGAGTCCGAAGCGGTGGTGGCTCTGGACCGGCCTGGCGTCGATCCCGCTGATCATTCTTCTTCTCCTGGTGTCCCCGATCTGGATCGCTCCTCTCTTCAACGAATTCGGCCCCATGAAGGACAAGGCGCTGGAACAGGACATCCTGAATCTGGCGCAGCGCGCGGGGATCGAAGGCAGCAGGGTATTCGAGGTCGAGAAGAGCGTCGACACGAAGGCCGTCAACGCGTACGTGACCGGGTTCGCCGAGACCAAGCGGATCGTTCTGTGGGACACGATCATCGCGAAGCTCGATCGGGATGAGCTGCTCTTCGTGATGGGCCATGAGATGGGACACTTCGTGCTGGGGCATGTTCTGCAGATCATCGCGATCGCGTCGGCCCTGGTGATCATCGGCCTCTGGGCAGTGCACGTCACCGCGGCGAAGCTGATCGAGCGCCATCAGAAGAAGTGGGGCTTCACCGAGCTGTCCGACGTCGCCTCTCTCCCCCTGATGGGTCTTCTCTTCGGGATTGCCACATTCGTTCTCACTCCGGCAGTTCTCATGCTCACGCGGCACAACGAGCATGAGTCCGACCGCTTCGGACTGGAGATCACCCGCAACAACCGGGCGGCGGCCGTGGCCTTCATCAAGCTCCAGGAAGAAAACCTCGGGGTCCCGCGGCCGGGAACGCTCTACAAAATCTGGCGTTCCAGCCACCCTCCGATCGGCGAGCGGATCGATTTCATCAACTCCTACAAGCCGTGGGAGACCGGCCAGCCGCTCAGGTACGAAGAGAAGTTTCAAGGCCCCGCGCCGACTCCGTAGGCCGGACCCGTTGCGCGATTGAAACCTTCGCCTCCGCCGTCCGTTCTGACAGACATGATCGGACGCGCGGCTCGGCTCAGCTTTGCGGTTCTCTTCGGGGTCGTGCTTTCGCCGGCGGCCGGAATTGCCGCGGAGTGGCTCCACGTCGAGATCCGGGAGGGATCGGGCGAACGAAGCCGGCTGCGGATGAATGTGCCCGTGTCGCTGGTGATGCGCGTCGCTCCTCTTCTTCCTCATGACTGGAGCGGCTGCAGTCTTTCGATCGGACGCTCCAGGGTCGGCTTCGAAGATCTGACCGCGATCTGGGAGGCCCTCTCCTCGAACTCCGGAGCGCGGGTCGTTCGCGATACCCGCGGAGGGACGATCGAAGCCATCCGCAACGACGGCCACGTTCTTCTGCGAACGCGCGGACGGTTCGACGGCGACACCGTGGAGGCGCGCATGCCGGAGCGCGTGTTGCGCGCCCTTCTCTCCGGCCGCCATCGCGAAATGGATGTCGCGGCGGCGGTGCGGGAAATGGTCCTTGCCGGCGGCGGAACGCTCGCCTTCATCACATCCGACGATTCACGAGTCCACATCTGGGTCGATTGATTCCAGGAGCCGATCATGCGACGTCACACCATCATCGTTCTCGCCGGGTTTCTGATCTGGACCGCGGCGGTCGCCGCGATCTCCTGGAATGTTTTCGAGGCGATGGCCTCGTCCGGGACCATCAACGTTCGTGTTGATACTCCGGAGGGACGGTTCCGGGCCCGGGTTCCGGCTTCCATCGCCACGGCCGCGGTCGGCATGACGCGCTTCGACATCGGTGGCATCGGCTACGAAGTCAACAACGGTCTCCAGGGTTGGCGTCCTGCACTACGCGCCGCCATCGAAGAGCTCGACCGGTACGAGAACGTGCCCCTCCTCGAAATCAATGAAGGGCGCGACCGGATCCGCGTCATGAAAATCCGCGGGCGGATGATGATCGTGATCGAGGAGGGGAGGGAACAGATCCGGATCAGCGTGCCGATCGGCACCCTTCGTCGCGCGCTCGATTCCTGACCAACCGATCGGTCAGCGTTTCCGCTTCTTCAGCAGCGGGTGGCCCGCTGGGGGGTTCTCAGCGCTTCCATCCGTCGGCCGGACCGGCGCGTGCAGCTGGTACTGCTGTGAGTGGCGGGGCTGGCTCTTCTGGCGCGCCCCCTCTCCCCGCGCGATCTGACGGATCTGCGAGAGATCGTTGTCTGCGGGGCTCTGTTTTCTGGACATCGGTCTGGATCTCCTGAACTCGGATTGTACCGAGGTAAAATGTCGACGTGAACGTCAAACAGACGGCGACGTACGAGGATCTTCTCAAGGTTCCGGAGGACAAGGTTGCCGAAATCGTGGAGGGGGAGCTGTATGCTTCGCCGCGACCGCGCACACGGCACGCACACGTCGGTGCGCTTCTTACGGCCGAGCTCGTTGACGCATTTCACACCGGACGACGAGGTCCCGCGGGTTGGTGGATTCTTTACGAACCCGAGCTCCATCTGGGGAGCGATATTCTCGTTCCCGATCTCGCCGGATGGCGGCGCGAAACTCTCCCCATGATGCACGATGTTCCCGCTCTGGACATCGCGCCCGACTGGGCGTGCGAGATCCTGTCTCCCTCAACGGTGGATCTCGATCTTCATCGCAAGCTGCCCGCATACGCTCGACATCAGGTCAGTTGGCTCTGGCTGATCGACCCGGGAGCGAAGACGCTTGAAGTTTTTCGGCGCGAGAGCGACGGCTGGACCAGACTCGGATCGCACCGGGAAAGCGACCGCGTTCACGCCGAACCTTTCGATGCGGTCGAGATTGATCTTTCGCCTCTCTGGCTGAAATGACCTTTTCGCTCGCCTTGGACCCCGGCACGAACGTCGCACCGGGGTTTGCCCATGAAGAAGATTCGATACGCCGTGGTCGGGCTCGGACATATCGCTCAGGTGGCGGTCCTTCCGGCATTCGGTCACGCGACGAAAAACTCGGTTCTGGCCGGGCTCGTCTCCGATGATTCGAACAAGCTGAAGCAGCTCGGCAGAAAATACGGAGTTCGGAACCTCGCGGATTACGACGGGTATGACGCGCTCTGCGAGAGTGGAGAGATCGACGCGGTCTACCTCGCCGTCCCGAATCATCTCCATCGCCAGTACACCGAGCGCGCCGCGAGGGCTGGAGTTCACGTTCTCTGCGAGAAGCCGATGGCTGTGACCGTGAAGGACGCCGAGGCGATGATCGCGGCGTGTCGCAAAGCGAAAGTGAAGTTGATGATCGCGTACCGGCTGCATTTCGAAGAGGCCAACCTGGAAGCGGTGCGGATGATCAATTCGGGGAAAATCGGTGAGCCGCGGTTCTTCAGCTCTGATTTCGGACTCGATGTTCGAAAGGGCGATATTCGTGTCCGGAAGGAGACCGGCGGCGGATCGCTCTGGGATCTCGGAATCTATTGCCTCAATGCGGCGCGGTACCTCTTCAAGGACGAGCCCGTCGAGGTCTCGGCGATGAGCGCGTCGCGTGAGGGGGACGAGCGCTTCAGCAAGGTGGAAGAGATGGTCGCGGCGACGCTGCGTTTTCCCGGCGAGCGGCTCGCTCACTTCGTCTGCAGCTTCGGCTCGGCCGACATCGCATCCCTCCGCGTCGTCGGAACGAAGGGCGACCTGCGACTGGAGCCGGCGTACGAGTACGCGATGCCCCTCGAGCATCAGCTCACGGTCGGGGAAAAGAAGACGTCGAAGAAGTTCCCCAAGCGGGACCAGTTCGCGCCGGAGCTCCTCCATTTCTCGGGCTGCATCCAGAACGACCGCGAGCCGGGACCTTCCGGAGAGGAGGGTCTTCTGGACGTCCGGATCATCGAGGCGCTCTATCGGTCGGCGGGGAGCGGAAAACGCGTGCGCCTCTCCCTGCCGGAGCCGTCCCACCGTCCCACCCTGCGCCAGGAGATCCGCCGGCCGCCGGTCAGAAAGCCGCCGAAGCCGATTGGAACGAAGCCACCCTCCCGGAGTGGCTGACCCGGGGATCGGGACGAATTCGACTCGTCCAGCGACCGGCGGCCCCTCCGGGCTCCTCCAGCGCGGGGTCCGGGTGCCCTGATCCTTGTGCTAACCTATGCCGCCGGACGCAGTGAGCCGGGCCGGAGTCTTCCAGGCCTGCAGCTCCCCAGATGCAATACGACCCTGCGATGTGCCTTTCAGATCGCTCCGCCGCGCCTGCCGCGAGCAAGGAGAGAGTTTCGTGACCATCACTGAGCAGCCGCGCAAGACCGAGCTCATCGACCGCTTTGCCGAGACCGCGCGGCAGAAGTTTCCGCAGGAAGCCGACAGCGTCGAGAGGTTCATCCGTCAGTACTTCGCGCTCGTCGCGCCTGACGATCTGATCGCCGACCCGGCCGCGCTGATCGGCGGGGCTCTATCGCTCTGGGAGTTCAGCGCCGAGCGCCAGCCCGGCACGGCCAAGGTGCGCATCTTCAATCCGACGCAGAACGAGCACGGATGGCAACTGGGCCACACGGTCATCGAGATCGTCAATGACGACATGCCCTTTCTCGTCGACTCGATGACCGGCGAGTTGAATCGCGCGGAGAGAAATCATCATCTGATCATTCATCCGGTCCTCAACGTGCGGCGCGACGAGGCGGGACGCAGGACCGCGGTGCTCGGCAAGTACGAGGGAGGTGCCGGAACGGCTCTTCATGAGTCCTTCATGCACTTCGAGATCGACCAGGAGACCGATCAGAAAGCCCTCGAAGAGCTTCACGCGACCATCGTGCGGATTCTCTCCGACATCCACGCGGCAGTGAGGGACTGGCGGGCCATGCGCGCCCGGCTCGACGAGGCCCTCGAAGAGATCGATCGCAGCCATCCGCCCATCCCCGAGGACGAGATCGAAGAATCGAAGGAGTTTCTCCGATGGCTCGGGGACGATCACTTCATCTTTCTGGGCTACCGGCAGTACCGCTTCATGCATGAGGGGGATCGCGAGTTCCTGAAGATTCTTCCGGAGTCGGGGCTGGGGATTCTTCATCAGGTCCGGCCGGAATCGGAGCTTCGAGGCGAAGTGCCGTTCTCGCCGGAGTTCAGCCGCTTTGCGCGCCGCAAGGAGCTGATCATCGTCGCGAAGGCGAACAACCGCTCGACGGTCCATCGCGTGGTGCACATGGATCGCATCGGAATCAAGCGCTACGACTCGGAAGGGAACCTGATCGGCGAAGATCGCTTTCTCGGTCTGTTCACCTCGGCCGCCTATTCCAGCAGCGTGAGGCAGGTTCCACTGCTCCGCCGCAAGGTCAGCCGCATCGTCGATCGGGCGGGCCTCTCCAGGACAGGGCACTCCGGCAAGGAGCTGATCCAGATTCTGGAGACCCTTCCGCGGGATGAAGTGTTCCAGGTCAGCGAGGACGAGCTCTTCGACATCTCGATTGGAATTCTCCAGCTTCAGGATCGTCAGCGCATCGCGGTCTTCGTGCGTAAGGACGTGTTCGACCGGTTCGTCTCGGCCCTGGTCTATCTCCCCCGGGACCGCTACACGTCGGAGGTCAGGGAAAGGATCCGCGGGATTCTCGAGAAAACGTTCCACGGGACGGTCACCGCATTTCATCAGTACGTGACGGACTCTCCTCTGGCGCGCGGGCACTTCATCGTCCGGACGACGCCGGGCGAGATTCCCCCCTTCGACATCAACTCGATCGAGGAATCGATCGCGGAAGCGGCGCGAACCTGGAGCGACCAGCTACGGACCGCGCTGATCGAGCGTCATGGGGAGGAGGCCGGTCTGGCCATCCATCGCCGCTACCGGCGCATTTTTCCGGCGGGATACCGGGAGGCCTACGAGGCCGAGCAGGCGGTCGACGACATCGGGCGCGTCGAGAGCGTGGCCCGTGGCGGCGAGCTGACGATCGATCTCTACCGGACGAGCAGCGAGACTGACCGTTCACTCCACTGCAAGCTGATTCATTCCGGACGTCCCGTCGCGCTCTCGGACATCATCCCGAGACTCGAGAACATGGGGCTGAAGGTGGAGAGCGTGGTGCCTCATGAAATGGAGATGGAGGATCGCACCGTCCGCATCCTCGACTTCGTGCTGGCTTCCTCGGCGGTGCCCGACGACATCGAGGCTCTCGAACCGAAGTTCCAGGATGCGTTCCGGCGCGTCTGGACGGGCGACATCGAGGATGACGGATTCAACCGGCTCGTTCTCTGCGCCGGTCTGGAGTGGCCGCTCATCGTCATGTTGCGGGCCTACTGCAAGTATCTGCGTCAACTGGCCACGACCTTCAGCGAGGCCTACATGCAGGGGACCCTGGCGCGCAACGCCGGGATCACCAGGCTGCTGGCGGAGCTGTTCGCGACGCAGTTCGACCCGGCGAAGCAGGATGCCGGCTCCGGGCGGGCCGCTCAGCTCCGCGCGCAGATCGAGAGCCACCTGGAGGGCGTCACGAATCTCGACGAAGATCGCATCCTTCGTCATTATCTCAATCTCATCGACTCCACGCTGCGCACGAACTTCTACCGGCGCGACGAAGAGGGATCGCGGAAGCCCTACCTCTCGTTCAAGTTCGACTCACGCGCAATCGCGGAGATGCCGCTTCCCCGGCCGATGTACGAGATCTTCGTTTACTCGACGCGCTTCGAAGGGATCCATCTCCGCGGCGGCAAGGTTGCGCGCGGCGGAATCCGCTGGTCGGATCGACGAGAGGACTTCCGAACGGAGGTTCTGGGACTGATGAAGGCGCAGATGGTCAAGAACACGGTCATCGTGCCCGTCGGCTCCAAGGGCGGGTTCGTTCTCAAGCATCCTCCTTCGAACCGCGAGGAGTTCCTTCATGAGGGGGTCGACTGCTACAAGAATTTCGTTCGCGGCCTTCTCGACCTGACCGACAACTACGAGGACAGATTCATCGTCCCGCCTCCGCAGGTGATCCGTCGGGACGACGACGATCCCTATCTGGTCGTCGCCGCGGACAAGGGGACGGCCACGTTCTCCGACATCGCGAACTCCGTTTCAGCGGAGTATGGATTCTGGCTCGGCGATGCGTTCGCGTCCGGCGGCTCGGCGGGGTACGACCACAAGAAGATGGGGATCACGGCGCGGGGAGCCTGGGAGGCCGTGAAGCGCCACTTTCGTGAGCTCGGGAAGAACATCCAGCGGGAGGACTTCACCGCGGTCGGAGTGGGAGACATGGCTGGAGACGTGTTCGGCAACGGCATGCTCCTCTCCGAGCACACGAAGCTCATCGGCGCGTTCAATCATCTTCACGTCTTCGTCGATCCCGATCCCGATCCGAAGCTCAGCTGGATCGAGCGGAAGAGGCTGTTCGATACGCCGCGCTCGACGTGGGCGGATTATGATTCGAAGCTCCTTTCCAGGGGCGGCGCAGTCTTCGAACGGAAAGCGAAGTCGATCCAGGTATCGGACGAAGTCCGCCAGAGACTCGATCTCCGATCGAAAACCCTCACTCCCAATCAGTTGATCCAGGCGATTCTCCGCGCTCGCGCCGATCTGCTCTGGCTCGGCGGAATTGGAACGTATGTGAAGTCGGAAGATGAGACACACGCGGCGGTCGGCGATCGGAGCAACGACCCGCTGCGCATCGACGCGAACGAGCTGAGAGTGCTGGTCGTCGGCGAAGGGGCGAATCTGGGCTGCACGCAGCGTGGCCGCATCGCCTTCGCTCTGGGCGGCGGGAAGATCAACACTGACGCGATCGACAACTCGGCCGGAGTGGATACCTCGGACCACGAGGTCAACATCAAGATCCTGATCGATTCTGCGATTCGCAAGGGAGACCTGCCCGCGGCTGAGCGGCTCGATCTGCTCGTGGAGATGACGCCCGATGTGGCCGATCTGGTGCTGCGCGACAACTACCAGCAGACCGAGGCGCTCTCCATCACCGAGGCCCAGGGAGTCGGGCTGCTCGATGCCCAGACTCGGCTGATGCGGTACCTGGAAAGAGCGGGCAAGTTGAATCGGGAGATCGAAGCGCTCCCGGACGACGAGATGCTCGCGGATCGAGTCGCCGCCAAAATCGGCCTCACCCGCCCGGAGCTCGCCGTCCTTCTCGCCTACAGCAAAATCTCGATCTACGACGACCTGCTGGCGTCGGATCTACCCGACGATCCTCTCCTGGTCGACGAGCTCGTGGCTTACTTTCCCCCACAGATCCGCACGCGCCTCCGAGAGTCGATCGAGCAGCACCGTCTGCGCCGGGAGATCATCGCGACCTTCGTGACCAACAACATGGTGAACCGCGTGGGACCGACCTTCGTGTCGCACATGATGGAGGAGACCGGCGCGGCGGCATCCGATGTCGCGCGCGCCTATGCCATCGCGCGCAACTCCTTCGATACCCGCTCGATGTTCGGCGACATCGAGAAGCTCGACAACCAGGTTCCAGCCTCCCTCCAGATCAGGTTGATGATCGATGTCGCGCGGCTCGCTGAGCGCGCCACTCGCTGGTTTCTCAAGGGGCGATCGCTCGGCCTCGACATCAGCCGCCACGAGGCGGAGTTCCGCCCCCGCATCGCGGCTCTGGAGAAAGCTCTCGACTCGATTCTTCCCGCCCGCGAGGGCGAGATCTGGCGAAACAAAACGTCCGAGCTCGAGGAGCTCGGCGTTCCCGCCGCTCTGGCCCGCCGGCTCGCTGCGCTCGACCTCCTGTCGTCGTTCACGGATATCGTCAGGATTCACCGCGGCGAGGACGACCCGATCGAAGAAGTGGGCCGCGTCTACTACGCGGCGGGGAACCGGTTCGACTTCGACCGGCTTCGCGCAATCGCCCACGGCTTCAGCACCGAGACTCCATGGCAGAAGACCGCGGTAGGAGGACTGATCGACGATCTCTTCCTCTACCAGAGCATCATCGCGGCGAAGGCTCTCGCCGAGCCGTCGAGCGACGATCAGCTGACCTCGTGGCTCTCGCGCCGCGCGGAGCTGGTGACGCGGGTTGAACAGGTCCTGGCCGAAATCCGTTCGGCTCCCGCAACGGACGCACCGATGATCGCGGTCGCAACGCGCACACTGCGCGCCCTCGCCGAGAGCTAGCGTCGTCTGCCTCCCACTCTCGAGGCCGAGGTTTCCCCGCAAGAGGAGG